>NZ_PJIZ01000045.1 GCF_021596505.1 Nostoc sp. CMAA1605
TAGGACGCAGCGCATTAATTCAGGTAGGGGCGGTTTGTGGCTATCAAGGCCGATATCGCACCAGTTTTATCGCCTCGGCTTTAATGTGGCCAGGGTCTGTAATTATTGTGGCTACAGAAACAGTACAGCAACGTCTATTGCGGGTGGAAATTCCCCGTTTACAGCAATGGTTACAAGTTAATAAACCAATCAGAACAGGTGACGCTTGGCCTAATGCTGAGTTCCAAGGGCTACTTCTCACCACCCCAGAAGCTTGGTTAAAAGGTCAGCTATTACCCAGCCCTAGTTTTCCCCCAGGGATTCCTACCATCATTGATGGTGTGGATGATTTAGAAGATTGGGTACGTCAGCAGCTTACTAACACCATGGCACCCCCAGACTGGGATCAATTACTCTTAGCTTGTCCCCAACAAGCTGACACCATCCGTTCTTTGAGGGCGCAGCTCACCCATGAATTATTTCAACATCCCGCCAACCCTTACGAGTGTTATTTAATTGCTCAATCAGAAGCGGATATCTTAAGCAGTCTATGTCAAGTTTTAGCAACCGTTGATAATATCCCCACAGTTTGGCAACAATTTTGTCAACAATTCCAAAAACTCAACGAAAATTCTGTCCCTGACCTTTTTTGGTCTACTATTGCCCGTCGTCAGGGCTTATTCTCTCTACATTACGCCCCTATAGAATTAGGCAGTATTCTCGCCCCCATTTGGCAAAGACAACCTGTAGTTTTAGTGGGTAGTGCTTTTGAGCCAGAAACCGAAGCTCCCTTATTTCGCCAGCGTTTGGGGTTAAATGATGACATTACCTGCTTGAAATTCGCCTCTGATAGTCAGTCAGAAGCCATTCAACTGCATATTCCCTATAAGTTACCTCTACCCAATACACCAGAATTTCAAGGGGCATTTATTCATAAGGTGCGGACACTCCTGTGTTTGAGTTCTACCGCCCCAGGCTTGACGGTGGTATTAGTGGGGGATGTACCACTCAAAGCCCAAACCGGTGCAATTCTCGCCGCCGAGTTCGGCACAAGAGTACAAGTAGAAAAAACCTGTTTAGATGACAATGGTATTTTAATCACTGGTTGGGAATTTTGGCGCGAACATCAAGCCGTTTTACCCGCACCCCAATTGTTAATTATTGCAACTTTACCTTTACCATCTCTAGAACATCCTTTAGTCGCTGGTAGGGTAGCTTACTATAAGCGATCGCATCAAGATTGGTTTCGGTTATTTCTTTTACCTACAGCCTTAAATGAACTACAACGAGCGATCGCACCTCTACGTGAGCATCAAGGCATTGTAGCCCTATTAGATAGTCGCGTCATCAACCGTAGCTACGGTTCTCAAATTCTCACAGCCTTGAGTCCGTTAGCCCGTCTTAACTATCTAGATCCGAGTTTATTTACTCAGGGTGAGGAGTGAGTGGTGAGTGCTGAGTGCTGAGTGCTGAGTAATGAGTGCTGAGTAATGAGTAATGAGTAATGAGTTAGGAAATAAATTCTACCTTGTCCCCCTGCCCCCCTTGTCTCCCTTGTCCTCAATCCCCAGTCCCCAGTCCCCAATCCCCAGTCCCCAATCCCCAGTCCCCAATCCCCAGTCCCCAATCCCCAGTCCCCAATCCCCAGTCCCCAACCCCCCGCCCCTCTTTTCAAGCTAAAATACCTCATGACATCGACTGAGAACCTGCGTTGAGTTGTGGATTTCTGATTATGGGTGAAGCAAAGCGTCGTAAAGAATCACTGAAGGAACAATACGGTCAAGAAAATCGGATCTTACCTTGGGTTCCCATTACTAAAAGCCAAGCAGAACTATTCATGACGTGGACTACTCGCGGAACTTGGGTCTGCATCGGCATTTTAGTTTTTGTTTGGGTGACTATTCGTTTTATCGGCCCTGGTTTTGGCTGGTGGCACGTTGTTTAGTATCTCTTTTGGGTGAAGTAGATCAAGGTAAATCATTAAAGGTTTGTAGTGAGAACTTTAGTTCTCTCTCCGAGATGCTGCGCGAACAGACAAGGACTAAAGTCCTTACTACGAACTGAATTATAGTATTTTTCCAGTCGCTATACTTAAATCCCTATGGCAACAGTTAATTGTATTAGCTTAAGAGAACGTTAGTTCATTGCGAATTAGTTTTATCAGGGCTTTTATGGGTGTTTTAAGCATCCCGATTGTTAAGCTATAGCCTTTCTCAGTCTAGTGAAGTACAATAACAACAATGAGTAAACCAATTAAAAATATCATCTAAAGAGACTTGGCTAAAAGCAGTTTCAATTGCTATTACTAAATCTGGATAACTCCTAGCACCGATAGAACGGAGTGCATTCTTAATCTTTGACCAACAATTTTCAATGGGTGAAAAATCAGGAGAATACGGTGGTAAATAAATCAACTTAGCTCCAGCAGATTCGATGAGTTTTTCAATATCCCCACCTTTATGAATTGAGCAATTGTCCATGATTACATAATCACCTTTCTTCAGTTTCGGAACTAGTTTTTGCGAAATATAAGCCTCAAATGTTAGACCATCAGTCGCTCCTAAAATACTGTATTGGCTAACGACTCCTCTCAAACCAATTGCACCAATTATCGAGACATTTTTACTACGTTTTTGCGGTCTTTGACCATGCGCTCTTTCACCTTTTTTGGCACGAGCAGACTGTCTGTCCAAAGATAGATTCGCTCCGGCTTCATCTAGAAATATCAGCTTTTGGGCTGGTATTCCTCGTATTTGTAGCCAAAACTGTAATCTTAACGCTTGAACTCTTGGAGTATCTTTTTCTGCGGCGTGCAATGTTTTTTTTTAAGCTAATTTCCATCCTCTTTAACATTCTGTCTACTGTCGAAATCCCAATGGTTATTCCTGTTTTTTGTTTGAGTAGCTCCCGAATTTCTGATAAAGTGGCATCATTTTTGGCTTCTACTATTTCCTGAAGCACATTCAATTGCTGAGAGTTTAGCTTTGGTGGCGTTTGTTGTGTTCTGACTTTCGGTGCGATATTTCCTGTTTCTCTATACTGTTTCAGTAATTTCTCTATAAATCCTAAAGTTACACCAAATCTTTCTGCTAACTGTCGTTGTGATATTCCATCTTTTAAATATGTATCCAGTATCTTTTGACGCAAATCGAGGGAATATGCTTTCATTTTTACCCTAGACTAGTATGTACAGCTTTATTTGCTCAATTGTACTTCAGCAGACTGGGAAAGGCTATAACTATGATTTCTACCCATCGTTAGAGTGACTCACCTCTACTCTTCCATATGATTGGCTAACAGAGTTTATCAAAAATTAGCTGACGGACTTCCAGACAATAAAGTATTCAATCAGAGCAAATAAGTAAGTCGGTGCAATAAAACCAAACTATGTGAATAAAAGTAAATAAGGCTCAAACTCTTTTTCCCCCTGCCCCCTGCCCCCTGCCTTATTCCAACAATAATTATTTACGCCGACCTACTTATCATCATTAGATTCTTCTCCCCCTGCGTCCCCTGTGTCCCTTACTCACCAAAGCGATTGTATATTTTTGTAGCGGGAAATCCCTTAATATTCTTCGGTACTGGCAATCTCCGCGCTAGAAACAACCAATGGAGGCAAGATTAATAAATGATTATTATTTCTTGGGATAAAAATTAAATAATTATATTGAGGAGTTTTTCTCTAGATGATTGAGCTACTTTATTGCGGGGTAATGAAAATATTTATACTCTTCTACTACTTTTCTACCTTGCAGCCGCAGTCTAGCTTAATCTCGATCAAAGATTTGTCAAGCTTGCAGCCGAATTAGAATTATACTTTGTCACTTACCCTGATCATTACTGGCACTAAATGTAAAAACCTGATGAGTAGCAATCAGTGCTTTTTCTGTGGTTGACAAAGGCTAAAACTAGGTTAATCTTAAGAGCGATCGCTGCTATTACAAAAAGAAACTGACAGAGTTTTGTAAAGAAAGTATCAAGTTGGCTGATTCCACCCGCAAATTTAATTTTGCAAACTGAATAGTTTGATACGGCAGCTGATGCAGTTTTTTCTTACCCTAAGCCAAGGTGGGTTACAAACTACCTGAACAAATGTCCGGTAATTGTAATGAATAGTTTACAATACCAATGGGTGGAAAAATCTAAAGAAAATATAAAAGAAACTCAAATGACTGTGGTGTCTGGAGGACAAAAGTGTTTCTAAGACTAGCGCATCAACATCGGCAGTTCGTTCAAGACTTGGTAATGAATCTACAAGCCTTGGCAATCGTACTAGAACGACGGGATATCCTGCATCCTGTTATACTTGTGGCGATCAAATGAACAGTGCTTCATTTATGGTCAGCCTGGGCAATAACCACCTGATCAGGTTTTTAGTCTCCGATTATGGGATTACCTGGACAGAAATGCGTGATGATCGGGAATTAATGAAATTAGAAGGTGCAGAAGCAATTAATCAATTGCAAGAGTTAGCAAATCTCGTCAAGCAACCTACACCAGTTGTTGCGGGTGCTAAGGTATTGGCGAAAAGAGGTTAAAAATATCTGTATTTGGGTGTGATTACCACAAATCGTCCAGAATCGATCCTCAAATTGAGCATCGGTTAAATTTTCATGAGCAATGGTTAATTGATAATCAACCAGCCAAATGCTGTACTGTGTCCGTTGTGGCTACCCAAATCCAGTCTCATACTAATTTTGGATTTTGGATGCAAGGATTTTGGATTCAAAACCTAGATTCTTAGCCTATTCCCGAATCTTGAAACAATACTACCTATCCCAATTCAGGACTAAAGTCCTTACTACGAACTGAATTCTAGTGCTTTGACGTTGGTTGACAGAGGTTGGGTTTTCCCAGTTGTGTTACTTTCTGTTGAGGAAGTTGAGATATTAGCTGGAATTTTGCTCAATCATATTTGAATTAGGTTAGCGTTTTTGGGCGTAGTGAATTACGTCTGCGTTAGCTTAATCTGCAAAAATATAAGTAATTCTTCTACAACCCATTACCAATTAAAATGAAAGATGCCCAGTAGTATGGGTGATTAAAACTACCAATATTGGGAACTGAATTTGATTTATTGCCTGTAGATGAGTCACCATTAATTAAACTTAACTGTGCTTGTTGTAAAGCAGTAGTTTTAGTCATCTTTCCTGTGGCTAGTTTGGCGTAAAAAGCATTCATCAGGACTTGCGTACCACCATCATCTACCGTCCAGAGGGAAGCGATCGCAGACTTTGCACCAGTTTTTTGAATTTGGTAGCCAAAGCCTAAAATTTCTTGACCATTACCTAATTCACCACCTAAACCAGTTTCACAAGCACTCAAAACAACTAAATCGACGTTAGGTAATGACCAACTAGCAATATCTGTAAGATTGACGCGCTCGCCATTGCCAAATAGAATAAACGAGTCTTGCGGCTGACCCACTACAAACGCTGCATGAGTCGCTAAATGAACAATTGTATAATCATCCATTTGCGGGACTGTAATTTCAGGAGTAAAAGCCTGATCTAACAGTGTTTTAGTTTGAGGAAAGGTAGAGGCTAAAGAATTCACTTCAACGGCTGCAAATGGTAAGCCAGAAAAGGCTACACGACGATTACCTAATGCTACTTGATAACTACCCTTAGTAAACGCCCCAGCTAAAATCCGCAAATCCTTATGAGGATTGGTGTTTAGGTTAGTCAAACTAGCGGATGTAATATAGTCAACACTGTATTTTTGTACTAACCATTGTTTACCATCATACAAAGCAGACAAGGGAATATAACGTAACTTCCCATCAGGTGCATACAATAAAGTTTGTGTCCCTGCCTGTTGGAGTTCCGATTCTAGAGGTTTAATTAGCCAGTTGTATAATTGGCGTGCAGGGGTTTTGACATCACGACTGGGATTGATTAAGGCTTGACGAAAAGCCGTGATGGTTTGATTGAGTGTTTCTTCACTGACTGCAATTGTGTAATGAATTGGCGGTGATTCTGGTGTCACTAAGACCAATTCTAAGCGGTTGGGGAGGACTAAAGGATAGATAATTGCCGATTTTTGCGGTAATTTAGCTAAATCATCCCTTAAAGAGTTGATATTTTCTAAATCTAGATTTTGTTGCCTAGCAGTTTGACTAATTTTTTGTAGTTGGGTGGTAATAGCTGGACTAGAGAGAAACTTATTAAAGGCTGCTAATTGTTGCTGCTGCTTGTTCACCAATTCCTGGAGGCGTTGTGTTTGCTTTAGCGATCGCGTTTGGGGTGATATTTGTCTAATACTATCTAATTCCTTACCTATCGCTATGGAATTATTTAAGGTTTGTTCTAATTTCTGTTTTACGGCTTTTTCACCGGAAACTAAATCGATTCCTGTGGTAGTACGTTGATTACCAGGAATATTCTGCATATATCCTTGCAATTCTTCTACTTTGAGTAAATCAATCGTCCTTTGCGCTTCAGCTACGCGTCCTTGCTTCAGCAGATGCTCTCCTAAAAGACGGTAAGTTTGAGCTACAGTAATGTTATAAGCATCTGGTTGTGGCTCAGACATCGCTGATGGTTGCAAACGTGCTAACTCACGATTAATCAGGCAATGCTTGTAAAAGAAAATAGCTAACTCTGGTTGATTTTGTACCTCAAACAAGTAACCGATATTACTGTAAGTTTTACCTCGTTGGATGGGATCATCTATTTGCCGATAAATGACTCCTGCTTGGAGATAAGCCTGCAATGCTTGGGAATAATCACCTTGAGCCTGATAGACTCTACCCATGTTATTAAAAGTCACACCTTCCCAAAATGGTGTAGCTTTAGTTTTAGTCATCTCTAAAGCTTTTGCTAGCTTATTCATCGCAGTAGGAAACTGCCCTTTTCGAGATGCAGCGATCGCTTGCGAATTTAACTGTGCTACTATTTGGGCATCATCAGGAGATATTGCAGATGGAGCTGTATTTCCACTCCCCACAGTAGGTTTTAAATCCTGATTTGACGGTTCTGAGTTCTGACAACTAGCCAGGACAACCCCTAGAAAGATGATAATTAAGTAAGATTTAAAATTAGAGTACATAAAAAAACACTCCTTAATATTGAGGAGCGTAGATACTGATCAATGGGACTTATTTTATAATTCAATGCCTTTTTGTGTTATTCCATAATTTGGAACTACCTAGCAATTAATCAACAAAAAGATGTTTGAAGAACAATCTAACCAAGCGCAATTACCACCTACTAGTGCGATTGAACTTCCCAAGGTAAGTGAATTTGATACTTGGTTTGCACATCCTATCAGAGTTCATCCCCACCACACTGATTATGCTGGTATTGTTTGGCACGGCACATACCTTACTTGGATGGAGGAAGCAAGGGTAGAATGTTTGCGTTCTATTGGGATCAATTTTGCTGATTTAGTAGCTTTAGGCTGTGATTTACCAGTTGTAGAAATCTCGATTCGCTACCATCTTTCTATTCAGTTAGGAATGGATGCGGTAGTCAAAACGCGCATGGCTGATGTGACTGGTGTCCGCATCAACTGGGATTATGCTATTGTTTCCACCGATGGACAGCAATTATACGTTACAGCCAAAGTGACTTTAGTCGGTTTAGACAGAGAACGAGGTAAAATCATGCGCCAGTTACCTCCCACTGTTCAGGATGCTTTTGCTAAACTGGCTGCACCAAAGAATAATTAACTATTGACTGTTGACTGTTGACTATTGACTGTTGACAGTCACCATAATTGATCTACTCTAATTACCCAGATTCAATTTTGATACTGTTTGAATCAGTCTCATAATTTGTTGCCAAATATCCTGCGGCGTAATCCCAAAACCAATATGTAATAAAATAAGAATTGCTGCAATCATCAAGGCATTACTAATAGTTGCTTTTAATATTCTCCAAACAATGATAAAAACAATCCAAGCTACAATTAGGGTAGGAATCATAATATAGTTTTCAGAATTTGATGGTGGTTAGTCAGACACTGTTGATTAGTAGCCAGCACTACACCAGAATACATACTTGGGTTTTCATTATTACTTGTCAAATTTCAACACAGTGTTGTTTTGACAAAAATATTTATAATTTAACAATCAGAATTTTCGGCTACTATTAGTCTGATATTTATACCACAGCAACCTATACTAATTCCGGAAAGAAAACTAGTATCTTAGACATAATTAGTCAATTATTTTGGCGGAAGAGGTAAAAATAGAGACTAAGAATAGGCTCAGAAATAAAAAGGTAAAAGGCAAAGGACAGGAATTTTTTACCTTTGGACTTTTGCCTTTTTGTTCTAGTACCTTTTTTAGCTGACAGAGATCATACGTGGTTCGCTAGCAAAACTTTTGGTAGCTGTTAATACTTCTTGTCTTGCCCATTGATCTGCTGCCAAAATGTCATCTAAAGAGGGATTTGCACAGTTATCATGTTGATGGCGATCGCACACCCATTCAATACAACGTGGAATGTCTAAAAATTTGATTTTCTCTTCTAGGAATAAAGCCACAGCCTGTTCATTAGCAGCATTTAACACCGCAGGCATCGAACCGCCAGCTTTACCCGCCGCATAAGCCAACTGCATACAGGGATATTTTTGGTGATCTGGTTCACGGAAGGTTAGATTACCAGCTTTGACTAAATCTAGTCTTTCCCAGTCAGTGTATATGCGTTCTGGCCAGGACATGGCATACAACAGGGGTAAACGCATATCTGGCCAGCCTAGTTGTGCTAGTACAGAAGTATCTTGTAATTCAATCAGCGAGTGAATAATGCTTTGGGGATGAATGACAATTTCAATATCTTTGTAATCTAAACCAAATAAAAAATGTGCTTCGATGACTTCCAAACCCTTATTCATCAAAGTGGCAGAATCAACGGTGATTTTTCTGCCCATTGACCAGTTAGGATGTTTGAGAGCATCAGCAACCGTCACTTCTGCTAACTTTTCTACTGGCCAGTCTCGGAATGCTCCTCCCGAAGCTGTGAGTAAAATTCGCCGCAGGCCGCCTTGAGGTACGCCTTGGAGACATTGGAAAATCGCCGAATGCTCAGAATCAGCCGGGAGTAATTTAACACCGTGTTTTTCTATTAGTGGTAAAACTACTGGGCCACCAGCAATCAGGGTTTCTTTATTGGCTAAAGCGATATCTTTACCAGCTTCAATGGCGGCGATAGTTGGCAGCAACCCTGCACAACCCACAATACCAGTCACCACCGTTTCCGCATCACCATAGCGAGCAACTTCGATGACCCCAGCCTCACCACCGAGTAAAATTGGTTGGGGATCAAGGTCTTGTAAGGCTGCTTTGAGTGCTGGGAGTTTTTCGGCGGCGGAAATAGCGGCTATTTGTGGTCGAAATTGCCGAATTTGGGCGGCGAGCATTTCTACATTGCTCCCAGCTGCTAAACCCACAATCCGAAATTGATCTGGGTGCTGAGTAACAATATCTAAAGTTTGCGTACCGATAGAGCCGGTAGAACCAACAAGAGTTATAGCTTTCACAATTGCTTAAGAATTTACAGCTAACTCCCACTATAAATTGCCACGTACTCATTCAGAACAGCGATCGCAACAATTCGTACTGTCTTTCGTATGATAAATTTACTACCATAAATACGCAAACTTAGTATATCAAAATACTAAATAGGTCATTATCCATGCTTAAAATGATAAAAATGTTTAAGAATTTCTATAAGTATCACTGTGGCATTAAATTTACATAAATTTTCTTTGTCAAGTCGGATACTTAGGAGGGGATTGGGGATTGGGGATTGGGGACTGGGGATTGGGGATTGGGGACAAGGTAGACAAAGTAGAATTTATCTCCTAACTCATTACTCAGCACTCATTACTCAGCACTCAGCACTCACCACTCACCACTATAAAATTTGAATTTTAAATTTTGAATTTTGAATTCGGAGCAAAGTGACGTGACGACAGTTCAGATATTAATTAGAAAAGTTTTGTGGAAAAATCATATTTTCTTCCCCGTATTAATGTGGTTTCTCAGTCGAGTCATTATCTGGACAACAATGTTGTTAATTACACCAACATTATTTTCGTCAATTCATTGGCATTGGGGTATTTTTGATGCTTGGGATGGTGTACACTATCGAGCGATCGCCACTACTGGTTACGAATTTGTCAATGATGGTAAACAACACAATTTAGCTTTTTTTCCCTTGTTTCCCTTCTCTATCAAGTTATTAATGCAGTTGGGGTTATCCTTTGAAGTTGCAGGATTATTAATTAATAACTTGGCATTTTTAGCTGCCCTGTACTGTTTATACTTATGGTTAAAGGAATTTTACGGTATAAGAGTCGCTCAGTGGGGTACAGCTATCCTGTGTTGGTATCCTGCTTCGATGTTTACGGGGGTAATTTATACCGAGGGACTGTACTTATTTCTGAGTACAGCCACTTTAAGAGCCTTTGATACAAAACAGTATAGCTGGATGGCGATTTGGGGAGCAATGGCCACAGCGACGCGTCCGACAGGGTTAGCGTTAATACCTGCTTTGATTATGGCAGCAATTAAAGAACGGAGAAATGCGATCGCTTATCTCGCGAGTTTAGCCACTGCCACCGGAGTATTATTATTTAGTCTTTACTGTACTATCCGCTTTCATGATCCCCTAGCCTTTATTGCAGCACAGCGCGGTTGGCGGCCTTCCTTGGGATTTGATTGGCAAGGATGGTTAAATATGGTTATGCAAATTGTTGTAGGTGAGAAAAACTGGCAATTTGGTTGGGTAAAGGCTACATCAGGCTGGATTAATGATCCCTGGCATCCGCTAATTTTTATATTACTGAGTATCGGTGCTTATTGTTTATACCATTTCCGTAAGTCTTGGATTGCTGTTAACTTAGCCTATGGTTTTTACACCCTAGTTTTATTACTGCTAATTTGGACAGATACCAATTTAATGAATCAAATACTCAATGCTTTTATGGTGTTGGGTGGTATTTACTGTTTGTGGTGTTGTCGTCAACAACTCACCCCAGTCACTTTGATGTATGGTTTTTGCGGTGTGGGCTTATTGTTAGCTTCCGGTGGTACTATTTCCCTCAGTCGTCTTGCCTATGGGATTGTACCCTTGAATGTCGCAATGGGTCTATTAGTTTCTCGTCATCCGCGTTTGGGATCTTTCACCTTGGGTTTATTCGTCGCCTTACTTGCTAAACTCGCTGTGGGATTTGCTCAAGAACAATGGGTAGGTTAATAATTTGCATTTCTATCTTTGATCATTGATTGATAAAATCAAACATAACTCAAAGTTATTCCTAAATTATCAGGATAATGATTTATTATTGGTTGATAAATCAATGAATAAAAAGAAATATGTATTGTTCGCCTTACCTTTAATTATATTTTCTGGATTTTTATTTTGTACTATCCTGGGAATGTTATTAAATCCAGAATCCTTCTATAAATTTTTCTCACCTACACAGTTATACAGGGCAATTCCACCACAACTACCTCATAGAAGTTACTACTGGGATGTAGAACATTACGCCGCATTGGCTATCAATCCTAGTTGTAATGCTTTTTATCCTCTTTGGCCTTTTATTATTCGGAGCTTATTTCATCCCCAGAATATAGAACAAGCAGCACACTACTTTCTAGTAGTAGCGAATTTTCTATCTTTTATTGGGATTTTTGCGCTTTTTTGGGTTTTTAACATAGCTTTCAAGAGAGTAAGTTTAGCTTTCTTATTAGTTCTGGCATATTCTGTGAACCCTATGGCTATATTTCGTTTTATAGGTTACACCGAAAGTTTATTTGCGCTATTGAGTACATTATTTATCTGGGTTTGCTTACCTAGATTAAAAATTAATCAAAATATTAAACTGTGCTTAATTTTTATGCTGACATTTTTGTTGGCTTTAACTAGACCTGTACTTATTCAAATATGTTTTTCTTCTCTTGCTACTTTAGGAACTATTGTGTATATACAATACCTCCAAGAAAAACAGAGTTTGGGAGGTAGTATATTCACTATCATCAGTCAGCATTTATATGAGATTAAACTAACTATTAATATTTGGATATCAGCATTATTAGGCTACTCTGTCTATGGTAGTTTTTGTCTAATTAACCGAGGGGATTTTCTGGCTCCGTTTCAAGATCAAAAACTGTGGGGTAAGAGTCTAGGACTGCATTTAGAACTTTTATTCACCCCAAAATCATTACTATTTGATTTGTTAGCTCTTTACTTACCTTTTATAGTTTTGTTTTTGGCTATTATCTGTGTATATTTAGAAATTTATCAAAAAAGCATACCATTTTTTATTCCCCAATCTCGACTATGGAACATTCTCTTTATCTACCCGCCATTATTAGTTATTTTATATATATTTAATTTACTGAAATATCACAAAGTTAGACATGATGAATATATTAAGCAATTGATGAATAATAATTATGTTTCTTTCCTCAATGAAAACTATATTTTTTGGTTTTCTATCTATTTTACTATTATTCACTGTATCATTGTATTTTTTACGCAAGACCGTCTTTTTAGTTTAGGTAGATTTATATTTGCTTTACCTTTTTTCTTTATAGCAGTTGGCTATACATATCGTTATCTAATACCAAAAAATAAAGGCTATGATGCTATATTTATCTTTATTTTTGTCTCTGCAATTGCTTTGATTGAACAATGGTATAATTACGGACAAGATAAATGGTTAGGTTGAGAAATCACTGATTTGATGGTGTAGTCAAGATAAATGAACAACAGAATGCGTATAATAAAACCGACTGATTTATCAATTATTTATGAATAACTAATTTTATCAATAAAATAAATGATTAAAAATAATTATATTTTTAGCAATGATTGGTTATTTGTGATCGGAATTTGGTTATTTAGCAGATTCTTTATAATTATTGCTATGTTGGGAATTGCACCCTTACTACCTGCACCAAACAACGGCATAGCTGCAACTTTAGATTGGGACGTTTTTTCTGCCTTTGATAGTGTTCATTATGAAAAGGTAGCAATCCAAGGTTATGGTTATTCAGTCATAAATCAAGACTATTCAGTTGTATTTTTTCCTCTATTTCCTCTGATATTAAGAGGATTAATTATTTTGGGTTTACCATTTAAATTGGCAGGCACATTACTAAATAATTTAGCTTTTTTATGGTCACTAATTGTATTATTCTCTTGGATAAATAATTGCTATGGCATTAAAGTTGCAAGATGGGTATTGGCTGTAATGACTTTCTTTCCTATGTCATTATTCGGCACAGTAATTTATACAGAAGGATTATATTTATTGTTGAGTACAGCAACTTTAAAAGCTTTTGATCAAAGAAAATATGTTCAAATGGCTATTTGGGGTGCTATGGCTACAGCCACTCGCCCGACAGGAATCGCTTTAATATTATCGTTATTGATCGTATCCTTCAAGGAAAGTAGAGGTATCAAAGCCTATATTTTCAGTTTAGCCAGTGGTATTGGCATATTCCTATACAGTATATACTGTCAAATTAAATTTGGCGATTTTTTAGCATTTGTTCACGCACAAAAAGCATGGCGGACTGAATTGGGATTCCGATGGCAAAGTTGGTTAAAGATACTGATGCAGATAATTATAGGCCCGGTAAATGTCAAGTCTGGATATATTAAAGATCCTTGGTATCCACTGCTGTTTTTGAGTTTGATCATTATCGCTTATTTATTATGGTATTTCCGTAAACGTTTAGGTTCTCTCAAAGTAGATTATGCGTTTTTCATCTTAATATTATTAGCCTGGTTATTAGCGGGAGATCCTTTAATTAATGTGGGAATAGTCTTGGGAGGTGGTTACTTATTATGGCACTTACGTTCTCAACTCCTCTCAATAATTTTTGTTTACGGTTGTTGCGGTTTGGGACTAATTTTTGCATCTGGGGGAACTATATCCATGAATCGCATCGCTTACGGTATAGTATCACTCAGCATTGCTTTGGGGATGTTGCTATCTCGCTATTCTCGTTGGGGATATGCCGCTATGGCGTTTTTTACCATACTTTTAATTACTTTTTCTATACGATTTTCACAAAATCTATGGGTAGCTTAAAAGTAAAGATGTAAACATATCAATTAATTGCTTACTGGTGCAATCAGAGTAAAGTCTCCGGCTGTACCCAGTGATTGATTATCTTTTACATTAATGCTATTCAAAGTTGTATTATCTAAAAGTAAATAGGAATCATTAGGCAAAAATTGTGGTAAGTCTGATTTTTTTACAGGTATTACTCTACAGTCACAGTAAAAATCTAAGCTGGGACGACCATAAGCAAAAGAAGTGTAGATTTTTGTCCCTGGTTGAACATGGTTGCGAATTAATTCCGCTACTGGTTTGACGGGAAAAGCTTCGTTTAATTCCCATATCCAAGATTTGGAAGTCATAAGTAACATTAAAACCAAATACATTCCGATAAATAACACAGGAATGAAACGACGATCGCTCCTACTCACTAGCCATGCTACACTACCCATACTCACGGCTAAAACCATGCTCATTACTATTAGCACAGGTTGAGGATCATTCGCGGCGAAATAAATGCAACCTCCCATCCCTGCAATAGATAGAATAGCAAATATGATTGTCCAAACTCTCTTTTGCAGATGTTGCTTTTCCCAAACTTCACTGATTTTCGCCCCAACTGCTAAGGCTAAAAATGGATATACAGGTATGACATACCAAGGAAGTTTAGTTGGCATTAAGGAAATAGTGCCTAAATAAACTATTGTTCCTACCAACACTAAACTTCCCCAAGCCGTATGACGTTGTTTCCCAGCTAAATATAACCCTCCAGGGAGAAATAACAACCAGGGAAAACCATATTTAAGAATTTCGATGAAATAATACCAAGGCGAACCTGTATTTCCCTCAACAGTTTGTACGAGTCGGTTAAAGGTTTGGTTTTGTAAGTTGATTTGTAAAAAACTATTGCCATAATGCAGCCACTGTGCAGTGTACCATGCGATCGCAGGCAGACTACCTAATAAGATTCCCACCCATAAATAAGGATTTTGCCACCATTTCCATTGTCGATTGATGATGAGAAATAGACCAATAATTCCCCCCAATAGTAAAACTATCATCCCTTTAGTCAGGGTAATTAGTCCCAAACCCAAGCCTACACCTAACCCGTAGCGGAGGTTTTTTCGCGCCTGGAATAAACAAAACAGTGCTAGCAAGAAAAAAGTCACTAGCGTACCGTCTAACATGGCTAATCTACCGTGACGGACTACAGGTAGCATTGTCATGTACACTAAAGCCGCAAATACAGCAGGTAAATTACGCCCGAAAATTAATCTTCCCAAGGAAAACAGCAAAGGTACACCCAAAGCTGTCAACACCGCACCTGGTAAACGTGTTGTCCATTCACTCACACCTACTGTAGAATAAGCCCCAGCAATGAGTGTATGTATCAAAGGTGGCTTATTATGATAAGGCTCCCCCCCTAGCGTTGGATACAGCCAACCCATAGAATCAATAGGCGATCGCCAAATTTCACGGGCTACTTGTGCTATTGTTCCCTCATCCCAATCACGCAGGGGTAAATTACCTAAGCAAATTAACCACAGTAACAGCGATAATGCGGATAAAGTTAATAGCCATTCTTTTTCTTGGAATGGACGCATATCAAAAACTTAAGATAATGTTGTGAGCAATCCTTGGTAAGTAATCAGTAACTAAAAACACAATTTGGCACATTTGAATTATCTCTGATATGTATGAATTAGTCTTTACAGTTTAAACTTTTGGTAAACAAATTTCAGTAATTTTACTGTAACAATATATATTTAATTTTAATATTAATAATGTAGGGCATAAAATAAATTAGCAATAGCAAATAAAAAAGTATCTAGTCATTTACCTCTTAATATTCAAATTGTCCTTCTTTGAAAATAAGATTCAAATTCAATATTTAATAACATGATCTCTCATCAAGGATGAAAAGAGTATATAGATGAACTTATAAAAAGCTCTTCCTTATGAGAAACTATTTTAGTCAGAGTCTAGTCTACCTGCTCGATAGAGTCTAACTGAGACAACAAGCCACCAAAAACTTAATTTTTTCTTTCAAAGGTAAAAATGGTATTCAATATTAAAATGTGTATCATCACTAGTAGTTGTATAAAAATTCCAACAGCTAAAATGTTTAGCCTGAATAAACATTTTGAATAACTGACATTGAGAAAAATCTACACACTAATATAGTTGTGAAATTCATAACATAAGTTTACTTAATCCTTTAAATTGTATACTAAACCACTTAAGTGACTGTAATTATATCTAAACGTTCAGTAAAGCTAATGAAATCTTTCATTACTCCTTGAGTGAATTTAGCTAGTATTCAAAGGTATCAAATATTCTAGAGTCGCTATAGGAAATCAGTATATAAATTTAAATGCTATTACCTAAAGCTGAAGCTCAAGATCCCAGGGTGTAGATTCTTAATTTCTGTGAATTCGT
The DNA here is from genome assembly GCF_021596505.1 of Nostoc sp. CMAA1605. Classification (GTDB taxonomy): domain Bacteria; phylum Cyanobacteriota; class Cyanobacteriia; order Cyanobacteriales; family Nostocaceae; genus Trichormus. The sequence continues at coordinate 16,444 of NZ_PJIZ01000045.1, forward strand.
ATTCAAAGTTTCAGGATTATCCGATATTTTCTGCGTATCCAAATATTGGGTTGTAAATGTGTTAAAAATCACCATCACATTAGGGTTTGATGGTTGTTACCTTGGAGGAGCTAGGAAGTGGAAAACAATAAGTCGTTGCTATGGCCACAGGGAATATTAATTGCTCTGTTTGCTTTAAGTGCCAGTTTGAGTGTTGGTTTGATGATGTTAGTAAAACCCAACACATCTGATGGTGAGAGTAGACACAGCATTGATTTCAGCAATGTACCGACATCAGCCGCTAAACCAGGAACTCAAAAGCGAATTGAAAGCTTAAAAACAATGATGCTGAATAGTTGGCAGCAACAAGCACAAGCTAAGGGAATTTCTGCTTTACCTCCACGCTTCCAAGGAGCCGTGATTAAATCAGCAACTCTCGGTAAAGAACAAAAAGTAATTGCTTTAACTTTTGATGATGGCCCTTGGCCTGAATCAACAGGACAAGTATTAGATATTCTTAAAGAAAACAACGTTAAAGGTACATTCTTTGTTGTTGGGAGAAACGTCAAGGAGTATCCTGATATACTCAAGCGTGTAGCTGCCGAGGGTCATGTCATTGGTAATCACACTTGGCATCATTGGTATCATGCAATGAATCCCCAATTAGCTGCTTATGAAGTAACTAAAACAACAGAGTTAATTTATCAGATTACTGGTGTGAAACCGACTTTATTTAGACCACCAGGGGGAATTATGAACAACGGGGTGGCGGCTTATGCCAAAAATAATAAATACGCGATTATTATGTGGTCGTCAGATTCCGTTGACTATTCACAACCCAGCGTACCCAGATTAATTAACAATGTTTTTAGCCTAGCCAGACCTGGCGGTATTGTCTTGATGCACGATGGCGGTGGGAATCGTTCTAAAACTATCCAAGCTTTACCAGAAATTATTGCTAAGTTTCGCAGTCAAGGTTATAGCTTTGTAACAGTTCCAGAGTTATTGGAATTGCAAGAAAAAGCCCAGAAGGTGGCAGCAAAGAAGAAATAACTCATCATATTGTTAATTAATCAGCAATAAATGAAGTAATAGACTTTGCTATCATAGTTTTCACCTTATAATTTATCTTTTTATAACTAGTAAATTAACAGATTAAGGGGCCAATACTAGCAAAGCATATCTTGGTTTTAATTGTTATCAACACTCTACCAGTATTGATATTTCTACACAGTAAAGCCCGACTCTAAAAAAGTTGGGCTTTTTTTGGATTCCCTTCAAACTGCATAAAATAATTAAGATAACCAGCGTTAGGGGTGAAGCGATCGCTATGAATCCAAACTGACATCAGGAAGGTTACTCTAACGTTTACCGCATATCCTTCAACATTAAAAATAGATGTAAAGGATCAGTGGGACTAGGTTCAAAATCAAAATTTTCATACCATGCTCGTGCTTGCTCATCTTTAGCATGAACTAGCAAAGCACGAATCCCTAAAATGTCTGCGGCTGAGTTGACACGTTTGAGACAGTCTTTTAATAAACCACTTCCGATTCTCTGACCTTGAAAATCTTTGCTTACTGCTAGACGTGCTAAAAGAGCGACGGGAACAGGATATTTTGGCAATCCTTTAATTATCCGAGGTGGCGCATCTTGATGAATAACAGAAGCTACAGTGAGAGTGTAGTAACCAATGACATTATTATCTACACAGGCTACATAAGTTTTTGAACTGTCAGATTGTTTATTTTGTAAAGCGTAGTTAATTAAAAAATTATTTAAAGCTGGTTTCCCACAATCAAAGTCTTGAATATTGTGGGTAGCTGATAATTTCTCAAGATATAAATTATTCAAGGGAAATTACTCAAATACGCTAGGCTCATTTAATAGACGACGCAAATGGGGTTTTTCTGTTGTGGGAGCGTCAAGGGCATTTTGAAAAGCTTGCCATTGTTCATCATCTAGCGCAAAGACTTTACGATTTGTCAAAGCATTTTGAGCAGCAATTAAACCGTGTTCTAACAAGAACTCACTCACGTTTTTATGACTTGCAGCCGCAGCTTGCTGCAATAGTTTTTTGACAGTAGAACTTGTACGAATGTCTATCCGTTCAGTTCTAGACTCTGGTGAGTGACTCATAACTTCAGTGTAGATAGATTTTACTCTCAACACCTAAGTTAGCATACACACATTGTCCTGACAAGAAGAACAAGGAATTAAAATTGTTTTTGAGTATAGCGATCGCCATTTAAATAATATGACAGCAGATATAGCCCAGAGAAAGAGCGATCGCACACTTGACAAAACAGCCGAAAACAAACAAGCTTAATGGTTTTAGAGTTTTGTAATCGCTCTAACTAACCAGCTACCATACAGAAATAAGCAAGAATTAAGCAGGGAGTACATTTATTTCTGAAAATGCTTCATCTATAAAGCTTCCAGACAGGCGATGCGGAGAAGCTTTATTATGCAGTCGCACCAGGGCAACAATTATCACAGCCGCGACAGCGTAATCTTCTTGCTCGGTCACTGATTTTAGCTTTTTTATTGATTTATTCAATATATTGACAAAAAAACAAATAAGTGATAACAGTTTTATTAACACTTTTCAGTACAGACGTACTGTTGTAAATAACCCTCTATGTCCAACTTAAACACTGACCCTGTACTTCTTACTATTGATAGACCTTATAATTCTGATGAAACTACTGGTCAAATAATACAATACAAAGCTTACTTTGATAGATTTGTAACTGAATTTGGTGCTGATTATGAAATTTGGGTTAGAGGAGATGGCAATAATAAATTAGGAGTAGGTATAGTTAATCGGCTTTTTGAAAAAGCTGTAACTATTTGGTTTAAATATGATTGTATTTCTCTGCCTCATCATCCTCTCAACCCAATTGTAATTGAAGCAACTAGAAATCATCTCATCTCCCCAATAGAAGATTTGCAAATTAATTATCCATATTAAAAATAGTCGCCATCAGTTTTTGTATTTTCTAATATCTCTTAGAGGTTGTTTGAAAAGTCGGGTAGTTTGTAAAAAAACTCTCTCAGTGTAAGCTGCGAATAGTGAAAAACACAGCACCGAGAGAGTGACATGAGTAAAGCATACCCCAGTAACCTGAGCCGTGTTCAATATGAACTTATTACTGATTTAATTCCAGAAGCAAAAAGAGGTGGCCGTCCTCGCGAAGTTGATATGTGGGAAATTTTGAATGCCATCTTTTATATCCTGGTAGAAGGAGTACGATGGCGAGCCTTACCTGGTGATTTTCCCCCCTGGCAGACAGTTTATACATATTTCCGCAACTGGCGTAAAGACGGAACTTGGTTGAACATCCATGATAGTTTACGAGAGTGGACGAGAATTGATATTGAACGTCATCCGAGTCCATCCGAGGCAATTATCGACAGTCAAAGTGTGAAAACTGCTGCAATGGTGCAGAAAGCCGTAGGCTACGATGCAGGTAAGAAAATCAAGGGGCGCAAGCGATTTATCACAGTTGATACCTTGGGGTTAGTGTTACGGGTCTTGGTTACTGCGGCCAATGTCGGTGAACGTGAAGGAGGCAAACAAGTTCTCAAACAGGTTAAAAAATCTCACAACCAAGTCTGTCGATTGACCACTATTTGGGTGGACGGTGGTTTTGATGGCGAGCCATTCATGCAGTGGGTAATGGACTTTTGCCGTTGGATTGTGCAGGTAGTTCTGCGACCACAACAAACTAAGGGCTTTACCGTACTCAAAAAACGTTGGGTAGTAGAACGAACTTTTGGATGGTTGATGGGATGTCGGCGATTAGTTAGAGACTATGAGCTATTACCCGAAACATCGGAGACTTTTATTTATCTTGCCATGATTCGCGTCATGGCGAAGCGACTGGCATAAATTTTCACCCTTCAAAACTTTTCAAACACCCTCTTAACTAGTAATTCACGACTGTGAGAGTGATCGCGCTTTTAGCAAGTTAATCTCGGATTGAATGCCTTATAGTCCAAGCTTTAACTCCGATGTCGTGATAAAGATGATCCTTTATGAAAAATCTTATAGATCAGATTTTAGAAAAATATGGACTTATATGGATTTTTTGAACCTGACTGTATTTTAAAAAACAAGTTGGGTGTATCTCCAGAATCTTGACTATTTATAGAAACAAGGCATTATATAAGAAAGTCATTTAAAACCGTGTTTTATGCCTAATAGAAATAGAAAAAAAGCTGAATTTGATGCCTGGATAGAAGATATTATTGACGATTTAAACCTTAAAGTAGGTAACTTACATTTTCTTTCTAAAAATTTAAAAACATTTCACTGGAGCAAAATTTGGAAAATTTATGACAACTGTAAATTAGAGTTATTGCATACACGTAATAAGGAACAAGAAATAGTTTGGGAAACAGCTTCTCATGAGGCTAAATTAATTATCTTAAAAGCACATAAAACGAATGAATCAAAGACTTTCCAAGAAGAACTAATGAATCATTATATAAACAGCAGTAGATATGATTGACTCAAAAATAATTTGAAAAACCAAACTGCTCAATCCTTATCTGTTGATAAATGCTATGTCAACTTTAGTTGCAAGGTGACAATTGTTAAGCTGCCCAGGCGTCTATTTTTGTGTGACATCAAGCGCGTTTTTACTAGCTTCTGAATGTCACACTCATACTACACAAGGTTGTCATCGCAATATTTCTTTACAAAGATGCGATCGCGCTTGTCTGCTATCTCTGGCAGGTGCGATCACACTTTGCGGTGGCTGGTTTCTTACCGTGTAGACTGTGGTATAGAAATGTCGAGATAAAAGTATTTCCCGACTTCTAAGCAAATCAAAACTAAAATCCAACCACCAAAACTAAAAATAGCTAATCGCTAGTTTGAAACTCACCAGCAATTAGCTATTAATTATAGTTAGCAATTGACTTATTCCTAACCGAGTGCGTCTGCACCACCAACAACCTCAAGCATCTCTTGAGTAATTGCAGCTTGGCGGGCTTTGTTGTAAAACAAGGAAAGATTTACACACCTGTCCGTCTGATACATTGGAATTGTTAGGCAACTGGTTGCATTGAACTTATTTGCCCTAGCTCAACACTCACTGCATCAAAGCGATCGTCTCCTGGATGATATGACAAAACTTCTATACCAATTGGCTCGCCACTCACCCCATCTTTAATCAAAATCACCCCGTCTCCAAGCTCAGTGGCAATTTGGTTTTTTCTCGGTATTTGCCAAAAGACACTTAATAGCTCCATTTCTGGTTCGTAAAACACCTTTATTTGAGCCACACTGTTTCGCCCTCCTTAATCGCATCTGTTTGGTAGGCTGTAATCAGGAATCCATCTCCATTTAAGCGTCGCGCCACCGCAACTACCCAACGTTTTTCTTTCCGTTCCCGATAAAATAATAATACTTCTGCATCTCGGCTACTGCGTCGAACTTCATCCGGTGCAGCAAGAGCTGATTGAATTAGCTCCTCTAATTCCTCTATATCAGGATGCTTGATAATCAATCGTTGCCAATACTCTTCAGATGTTCTCACTGTAAAGCCAAGGGGCGTAGAAATTTCAAACTTCATGGAAATACTAGCACTACAAAGATTCGTATCACATTTGTTTGTCGCATATGCCCAAAACTAAAAATAGCTAATCGCTAGTTTTAAACTCACCAGCAATTAGCTATTAATTATAGTTAGCAATTGACTTATTCCTAACCGAGTGCTTCTGCACCACCAACAACCTCAAGCAGCTCTTGAGTAATTGCAGCTTGGCGGGCTTTGTTGTAAGACAAGGAAAGGCTTTTAATCAATTCACCAGCGTTATCACTGGCGTTGCTCATCGCTGTCATCCGTGCTGCTAGTTCACTAGCGGCAGATTCTTGCAATGCGCGTAACAATTGGTTGCCCAAATATAGGGGTAGCAAGGAATCCAGAATTTGTACTGGGTCTTGCTCGAAAATCATGTCGCGGGGTAAGGGACGTGCTTCGCTAGTCACTTTTTGCCGTTCTACTTCAAACTGACCGCCACGGGTGGTTAAGCGGAAAATTTCGTCGTCGGCTGCTTCTAAACCTTGGGGGTCAAGAGGTAGCAAAGTTTGCACTACGGGACGAGAACTTACCAAGGAGACGAAGCGAGTATAGATTAACTCGATGCGGTCTACTTTCTCAGAAAGGAACAAAGACAGCAATTCGTCAGCAATCTTAGTGGCTTCCTCAGCAGTGGGGATTTGTTCTAAACCAGTATAAGTAGCGTCAATGGGTTGTTCGCGGCGTTGGAAGTATTGAGCAGCTTTCCGTCCCACGATGACGAAGGTGTAATCTATACCTTCTGCTTTCAGTTCCTTGGTACGGTTTTCAGCACGACGGATAACGTTGCTATTGTAACCGCCACACAAACCGCGATCGCCTGAAATTACCAACAACCCTACTGATTTCACTTCCCGTTTTCTCAGGAGTGGGAGGTTAGCTTCTTCAAAGCGCAAACGGGTTTGCAGACCGTAAAGCACCTGCGCTAGTCTGTCAGCGAAGGGGCGAGTTGCTAGCACTTGTTCTTGCGCTCTCCGCACCCGCGCCGCCGCTACTAGGCGCATCGCTTCTGTAATTTTTTTGGTGTTCTTGACCGACTGAATGCGATCGCGTATTGATTTTAGGTTAGGCATATTCTCTACTGAGTTCCGAGTCCTGAGTTTTGAGTGCTGAGTAGGGTTAGTTTTGAGTGCTGAATGCTAAATGACAGAATTTCATGAATGCCAAGTTACTCTTAAATTCTGATTAACTCTTATTCTTCTGACTCAGCACTCAGCACTCATCACTCAGCACTTTCTTACGCTGCTGCTTTGAAGGTCTTTTTGTAATCGTCTAAAGCAGCTTTCAAGGATTTTTCTTCGTCATCACCTAGCACTTTGCTACCTTGTACTGCGGTGTAGTAGGGGTTAGCACCGGATTTCAAGTAATCTCTGAAACCCTTGGTGAAGGTGGTAACTTTGTCAACGGCGATATCATCTAAATAACCGTTGATACCAGCGTAGAGAATAGCTACTTGTTCAGCTACGGACAGAGGCTCGTTTTGGGGCTGTTTGAGCAGTTCCCGTAAGCGTTGACCTCTAGCTAATTGGTCTTGGGTAGCTTTATCCAAGTCGGAAGCGAATTGCGCGAAGGCTTGCAGGTCATCGAACTGAGCCAGTTCGAGCTTAATCTTACCAGCAACTTTCTTCATCGCTTTGGTTTGCGCCGCAGAACCTACACGGGATACGGAGATACCAGGGTTTACAGCCGGACGAACACCAGCGTTGAACAAGTCAGAAGATAAGAAAATCTGACCGTCGGTAATGGAAATTACGTTGGTAGGAATGTAAGCGGAAACGTCACCAGCTTGGGTTTCGATGATGGGTAGTGCAGTCATGCTACCTTTACCCAATTCGTCGCTGAGTTTAGCCGCACGTTCCAACAAGCGGGAGTGAATGTAGAATACGTCTCCAGGGTAAGCTTCCCGTCCGGGTGGACGACGGAGCAGCAAGGACATTTGGCGATAAGCTTGTGCTTGCTTGGACAAGTCGTCGTAAACTACCAGGGTTGCTTTGCCTTTGTACATGAAGTATTCAGCAATGGTCGCGCCGGTGTAGGGTGCGAGGAATTGCAGGGTAGCAGGGTCACTGGCGTTAGCAGCAACTACTACGGTGTAGTCCATCGCGCCTTTTTCTTGGAGGGTTTGGACTACGTTGGCAACGGTGGAAGCTTTTTGACCAACGGCGACGTAAACACAAACTACATCTTCGCCTTTTTGGTTAATGATGGTGTCAATAGCGATCGCAGTTTTACCTGTTTGACGGTCGCCAATGATCAATTCCCGTTGTCCACGACCGATAGGAATCATGGAGTCAATAGCGGTAATCCCGGTTTGCATGGGTTCGTGTACGGAACGACGCGCAATAATACCAGGTGCAGGAGATTCAATCAAACGGCTTTCGCTGGATTTGATATCACCTTTACCATCGATAGGACGACCCAAAGCGTCAACAACGCGACCAATTAAGGCTTCGCCTACACCGATTTGAGCAATTCTACCGGTAGCGGTGACAGAACTACCTTCTTGGATTTCGCGTCCTTCACCCATCAATACCGCGCCCACGTTGTCTTCTTCCAAGTTTTGGGCGATACCGACAGTACCGTCTTCAAATTCCAACAATTCACCCGCCATAGCCTTTTCTAGACCATAAATCCGGGCAATACCGTCTCCAACTTGCAGAACAGTACCTACGTTAGCAACTTTGACTTCTTGGTCGTATTGCTCAATTTGCTGTTGAATAATGCTACTAATTTCGTCGGGTCTAATTGATATGCTCATGGTGTATCTTTTTCTTTTGCAAGACGGAAGAATTTGATAGTAATCAGTAGATTGGGCATTGGGAATTGGGCATGGGGCATGGTTTTCAACTCTCCCCTGCTCCCTGCTCCTGAAGCTCCCCTGCTTCTTCTAGCCATTCGTTAAGCGTAAAAACAGGCGACGGAGTTGACCCCGTAAGCTGGAATCAATTACTTGTGAGCCGACTTTGATAATCACGCCACCAATTAAATCGCTGTCAACTTTAGTTACCAGTTCTACTTGACGAGCTTTGGTGAGTGCGATAACTTTCTGCTCAATTGCCTGTTGCTGTTCTGGTGATAAGGGAACAGCAGAGGTGACTTCCGCTAACACGGTTTGATTCAACTGCCGCAACAGTGCTAAATACTGCTGTAGAATTTCTTCCAAGAAGAAAATGCGTCGTTTGTCTACTAACAGTAACAAAAAGTTGCGTAAGTACGGGTTAGCTTGTTCGCCCAAAATTTGCGAGATAACCCCTTTTTTTGTATCTGGTTTAATAAAGGGGTTATCTATGAAATTTTTTAGCTGTTGAGAATCTTGCACCAGGTCAATTAAGGTACGAGCATCGTTACCAAACTCTTCTGTAAGATTTTTGGATTTTGCTAGTGACATCAAAGCCTGTGCGTAAGGCTGGGCTATTTCAGCTGTTTCTACAGTACTTTTCATTACCGTCCTCCCACCTGAGCGATGCTACGGTCAATGATGGCTTGCTGTACATCGTCAGCAATTCCCGACCGCAGTTGTGACTCGACTTTTTGTAATGCTAGGGCGGCTACTCGCTGCCGCAGTTCGGTCAACGCGCGCTCTCTTTCGGTGTTTAAATCAGCTGCTGCTGATTGTTTCAAGCGTTCTACGTCTTGCGCTGCCTTGGCCAATAGGGCTTCTTTAGTTGCCTGGGCATTTTCTTCGGCTGCTTTGCGGATGCGCTCTGCTTCAGCCTGAGCCTGGGTCAACTGTTCTTGCGCTTGGGAAAGAGCAGCTTGTGCGTCTTTTAAGCGTTTTTCGGCATCCTGAATCGCTGTAGCAATGTTGGACTTGCGCTCAGTCAGGATATTGCTTAAAACTTTACGTCCAAAGTAGAATAGTATGCCTATCAGAATCGCCAGGTTAATGACATTGGTTTCAAGGATGTCTAGGTTTAGACCGAAACCACCTTCTGCTGCGCCTTCTGCCAACTCAGAGTGAACAGCGTGCGCTTCTGCGGCAAGTAATAAGAAATTGCCCATGATACCCATTTACAAGTGCGCTGCTCGCTTGCTAGTACATTGTATTTTCTCCCAGGAAACTTTAACTTCTTTACTTCCTAATCAGAAATTAAGCGTCTTCATTTCCCGATGAGAAAGGTGTCTTTTTTGACACTTAATTAAGCGCGCTGGGACTTTTACCCAGTTGCGCTTATTGTTGACAGTTATCAGGTTTCAGGTTTCAGTTATCAGTTAGTTAGTCATCAATCAGGAATTTCTGCTTTGATCACTGTTCACTGCTCACTGCTCACTGATTTAAGCTGCTGTCCCTAATAATTTTCCGAGAATTTGCTGGCTGAGGCTATCCACTTGCTGCTCTAAGGAGCGCATAGCTTCTTGCTTTTGTTGCTCGATTTCAATGGCAGCTTTTTCTCTTTGAGCTTGAGCTTCCTGTTGTGCTTCGGCAATTTTTTGGGCAGTAATGGTTTTAGCGTCAGTTTGGGCTGCTTCTGCAACTGCTAGTGCTTGTTTGCGTGCATCTGCTAATTTTTGCTCGTATTCTTGAGCTAAACGTTCAGCTTTCGCCAAGCGTTCTTTTGCATCCAGGGTATTGGTGCGGATGTAGTTATCGCGATCGTCCAGTACCTTGGTAATTGGCTTATAGAATATGGCATTCAACAATGCTGCCAACACCAAGAACTGCAATGCCATTAATGGCAAGGTAGCATCGAAATCAAACATTTCTCTCCTGTTGAGGTTGGAGTAGCAGTTTTCATGGCTAACAATTACATCCAACCTTTGATATTTTAGAGACCCATAGCCAACAAGGGTCAACTGACATCAAAGCTTAATACCCACAATCTTCACGTTTGTAGAGGCGTGATATTTCACGTCTCTACATTGTTCAAACTTTTAGGGATTAGGAAAAGGGGTTAGCGAACAGCAATACAAGGGCAATAACCAGACCGTAAATAGTCAGGGATTCCATGAACGCCAAGGTTAATAGCAGAGTACCGCGAATTTTGCCTTCTGCTTCGGGTTGACGAGCAATACCTTCTACTGCTTGACCAGCAGCGTTACCTTGACCGATACCAGGGCCGATTGCAGCCAAACCAATTGCTAGAGCAGCAGCTAGAACTGAAGCAGCAGAAACTAATGGATCCATGTTGATTTTCCTTGCTTTAAGTACAGAAATAACAAAAGTTAACTAGTTAAGACGTGTTTTTTCACGCTGCACCGAGTTCTTACAAATCGCGCCAGGCGACATTTTGAGCGTTAATGCTCTTTTTGAACTGTGCTAACAACTGAGGGCGTTAATGCTCCTCATGCTCGTCGCCGTGTCCTTCCATCGCCTCATGAATGTATGCCCCGGCTAGGGTAGCAAACACTAACGCCTGGATAGCACTGGTGAATAAACCCAAGGCCATGACAGGGAGAGGAATGAACAAAGGAACTAACAGCACTAATACCGCCACAACCAATTCATCCGCCAAAATGTTTCCGAAAAGACGGAAGCTTAGGGAGAGGGGCTTAGTAAAATCTTCCAGAATAGCAATTGGCAATAATACGGGTGTTGGCTCTATGTACTTCTTGAAGTAACCTAAACCCCGCTTGCTGAATCCTGCATAAAAGTATGCTAAAGAGGTCAGCAATGCCAATGCGACTGTCGTATTGATGTCGTTGGTGGGGGCTGCTAATTCACCCGATGGTAGCTTAATCAGCTTCCAAGGAATCAGCGCGCCTGACCAGTTCGATACGAAGATAAACAAGAACAATGTACCAATAAATGGTACCCAAGGGCGGTATTCTTTCTCACCCAGTTGGTTTTTAGCCAAGTCCCGAATAAATTCTAGGGCATATTCCATCAAATTTTGGATGCCACTGGGAATTTTTTGGGGGTTGCGACTGGCGGCTAGTGAAGCTATTACTAGCAAACTAATCACAAACCACGAGGTGAGGAACACTTGCCCGTGAATTTTGAGGTTGCCCAATTGCCAGTAGAAATGATGACCCACTTCTAATTCGGCTAGGGGAAAAGAATTAAAGGCGTTTAAGACACTAAGCATTTGCATTCTTCAAGCATTTTCCCCAAGGAGCGAGGATGGGTGTATTGTCTTTAGTGAGCCTGATTTGTTTTAAGAATCAGGATTGAACGCAGTTTGCACCATGTAGACGAGGAGTGTACCTTTATAGGTGAGAAATCCCAAAAAAATGGGCATAACTTGTAGATCGCGCCATTGAGTTGCTACTATAATCAACCCAATGAACAGAGCAAAACGATTTTTGCTCAGACGCTTTTTCTCTCCACCCAGCGACTCAACGTCTTTAGCTAGCATCTTTAAGTAAAACACACCTGTACACGCCCCTAATAAATAATTGAGGGCAATGTTGAGGGAATAAAAAATCCACACCGAGATGAATATTATCCCAGTCAGGACAAGTGTGATTACCAACAACTTCTGGTAGAGTTGATAGAACTCGCTCATGGAAGTGTTGACTGGTTCTGTGTCCTCAAAACCAGATTCAGCATCTTGTGGTGTTGTCGGATTCGGTGCAATTGATTCTTCTGACAAGCTCACGGGACTTGAAACCAGTACAGCTAACTATATGATGACTGCACATTCAGTCAGCTGAATCATATCACGATCCGGTAACAATACTTTAGAAAAAAACAATTAACTTCTTTTTTTGGTGGGATTTAAGAGGGGTTAGAGGTAAGGGATTGTTTCATGTTGGGTAAAGTGTGGCTGTGATTGGCTTGTAGGGAATTTCCAGCTATTGCTGTGATGATTAAGTCAGATTTCAGCGCATCAGTCGGTTTTGGAGAGTGTTTTGTAGAGAAGCGATATATCGCTAACTTTTCCGCTAGGGCTGAGTTCACAAACTTCTGACTTGTAGGGTTATTCATCACCCAGTTGTTTTGAGCAATTGCTGGCTACACTTCTACTTTACATGAGATTTAGGCTAAAGGTGTGGTGGGCGATCGCTCATCATTTGATCACGGTAGCAAGATAAGATTCTGATACACAGAGACATTGGTAGAGTGGCGATCGCTCTCATGATTTACAACCAGTTTGAGTTTGATTTACGTTGTGAGTGGGGTTTACAAGGAGTTACTCAACTTGCTCCTATCAGTGACGTAGTTGTGATAGTTGATGTGCTTTCTTTCTCTACTTGTGTAGAAATTGCTACTAACAGGGGTGCAATCATCTTTCCCTACCCCAGTAAAGATGAATCAGTCATAGATTATGCCAAGTCAATACAAGCAGAATTAGCAAGTCATAGAAAAAGTAGGACAACAAGTCATTATTCTCTATCTCCAAAATCCCTACTGGAGATTCCTGCTAGCACTCGGTTAGTTTTACCTTCCCCTAATGGTTCTTTTCTATCTTTGCAAACTGGAACTACACCGACTTTGGCTGGCTGTTTACGAAATTGTGAAGTTGTAGCACGAGTTGCTCAAAGCTATGGCAAGAGAATTGCCGTAATTCCGGCTGGCGAAAGATGGAGAGATGATGGTAGCCTACGGCCTGCATTTGAGGATTTACTTGGTGCGGGGGCAATTCTTAGTTATTTACATGGCAGTTTATCACCGGAAGCTGAAATTGCTGTAGTAATATTCCAGACTTGCCAAAAGAATTTACTGGGTTACTTGAAACAATGCAGTTCAGGTAAAGAGTTGATTGCAGCAGGCTTTGAGGCAGATGTAGAAATTGCCTCCGCGTATAACATCAGCGATTGCGTGCCTTTATTTACCAAAAATAGTTATGTAAGAAAAGAATCAGGAAATGATGGATTTTTACATCTCTGTTCACCAAGGCCAAATCCTTAACTTTTTGTGTTCAAATAAGAGACTAGAGATGAAAAGCAAATTAGAACTTTTTTGGTGTTTTTCTTAAGATATGTAACAAAAATGAGATTTTGTCTCAGCCAAGCAAGAGTACGTACTTCTTGAAATACAGGGATCGAGACGCAAAAATCTACATACTTCTTAATAATTCAACAGTGGAAACGCAAAACGTTCTAATCTAAAAGCTGACTGGGTTAATTTTACTGGCAACTTTGTAGGCAATAATCACAACGCATAAGTACACCGATGTGTCAAGCCTCAAAACAACCCAGACTTAACACATAAATGATTATGATGGGAGTTTTACAAATCCAATGAGTGTTAAGGCGAGTGGTGGAAGCTCTGTTGCGCGCCCGCAACTATATCAAACCTTAGCTGTAGCAACCATTTCCCAAGCGGAACAGCAAGACCGCTTTTTGGGTTCTGGTGAACTAAAAGAACTAGCAAGCTATTTTGCATCTGGTGCAAAGCGTTTAGAAATTGCCCAGACCCTCACAGAAAATTCTGAAATTATTGTCTCCCGTGCTGCTAACCGGATTTTTGTTGGTGGTTCGCCAATGGCTTTCCTAGAAAAGCCGGCACCAGAACCAGAACTAGCAATGGCGGCAGTTGGTGCGGGTGGAGATGTCAGAGAAGGAATGAAACTAGGAACTGTCACCTACGTGGAAACCCGTGGTGGATTCTTAGAAAACTTGCGCTCCATCTTCAACACATCTCCTAGTGGCCCAACCCACCAGGATTTAGACCAATTAACGTCTCTCGTTACGGCCCCAGCAACATGGCCAAGAGCTTGCGGGATTTATCCTGGTTCTTGCGCTACGCTACTTATGCGATCGTCGCTGGCGACCCCAGTATCATTGCTGTAAACACCCGTGGTTTACGCGAAATTATTGAAAATGCCTGTTCAGGGGAAGCAACTTTAGTCGCTTTACAAGAAATCAAAGCTGCATCGTTGTCTTACTTCCGTAAAGATGCTGAAGCCACAGACATTGTGTCTCAGTATATGGATGTATTGTTGACCGAATTCAAAGGAGCTACACCTTCTGCGAAAGTACGTCAACGTCCCTCCAGTGACCAACAAGGTTTACAACTACCCCAAATTTACTTCAACGCTGCGGAAAGAAGACCCAAGTTTGTCATGAAGCCTGGGTTATCCGCCACAGAGAAAAATGAAGTAGTCAAAGCAGCCTATAGACAAATCTTTGAGCGCGACATTACCCGTGCTTACAGCTTGTCTATTTCTGACTTAGAATCCAAAGTCAAAAACGGCGACATCTCCATGAAGGAATTCGTCCGTCGTTTGACAAAATCTCCCTTTACCAAAAACAGTTTTACCAACCTTTTATTAACAGCCGTGTTATTGAATTAGCTTTCCGTCACATTTTGGGACGGGGGCCAAGTAGCCGCGAAGAAGTACAAACCTACTTCTCTATCATTTCTAACGGCGGTCTACCAGCTTTAGTAGATGCTTTGGTAGATTCTCAAGAATACAGCGACTATTTTGGGGAAGAAACAGTACCTTACTTGCGTGGTCTGGGTCAAGAAGCCCAAGAATGTCGTAACTGGGGCCACAGCAAGACCTGTTTAACTACAGCGCGCCTTTCCGCAAAGTACCCCAATTCATTACCACATTTGCAGCTTACGAACAGCCATTACCTGACCAACACCCCTACGGTTCTGGTAACGACCCCTTGGAAATTCAATTTGGGGCGATTTTCCCCAAAGAAACGCGTAACCCCAGCACCAGTCCCGCACCTTTTGGCAAAGATACCAGACGCATCTTAATTCACCAAGGGCCGGGAATTAATAATCAACTGAGTAACCCTGGTGCTAGAGGTATTGCTCCTGGTTCTTTGGGTGCGAAGGTATTCAAATTAGATCAATTGCCTGGGACAATTGGCAAAAAAGCTCCCAAGGGAACAAGCGTTAGATTCTCTGAAAGCTCCACCCAAGCGGTAATTAGAGCTACTTATCTACAAGTGTTTGGCCGCGACCTTTACGAAGGTCAACGGCTGAAAGTACAAGAAATCAAGCTAGAAAACGGCGACATTTCTCTTAGAGAATTTGTTCGCGCCTTGGCGAAGTCGGATGTATTCCGCAAAATGTACTGGACATCCCTGTATGTTTGTAAAGCAATTGAGTACATTCACCGCCGCTTGTTGGGTCGTCCTACCTACGGTCGTCAAGAAATTAACAAATACTTTGACCTGGCCTCCAAAAAAGGCTTCTATGCGGTGGTCGATGCCATCATTGACAGCGTAGAGTACAGTGAAGCTTTTGGTGAAGATACAGTTCCTTACGAACGTTATTTAACTC
>NZ_PJIZ01000046.1 GCF_021596505.1 Nostoc sp. CMAA1605
CCAATGCCCAATGCCCAATGCCCAATGCCCAATGCCCATTCCCCATGACCAATTTTCAAAATGATTGAAATTTGAACTCAATATTGAAAAGTCAATGCGTGTACTACATATCTTGAATCATATCCGAGAAATTGGTAACGGCATCGTCAATGTAGCTGTAGACTTGGCTTGTCTGCAAGCTAAAAACGGTCATGATGTGGCTGTTGCATCTGTCGGTGGAGAATATGAAAAATTATTAGCTAGTTATGGTGTAAAGCATTTTCTTTTAGATCAAGCTAGAACACCGATGAATTTAATTCCGGCTGTTAGACGGTATCGAGCCATTATCAAGGATTTTCAGCCAGATATCGTTCACGCTCATATGATGACGGGGGTGGTGTTAGGCAAACTTCTTAAAGCTAATTCTGACTATGCTTTAGTTTCTACAGTCCACAATGAATTTCAACGCAGTGCCATACTCATGGGTTTAGCAGATCGGGTTATTGCTGTGAGCAAAGCCGTCTGTCAATCAATGGTGCGACGGGGAATTCCTGGGCATAAATTGCGGGTAATATCGAATGGGACATTGGGCAGTGTTCGCACTCGTAATATTCAAGAGTATCAACCTGTAAAATTACAACATCCAGCGATCGCCACTGTGGCAGGAATGTATCAACGCAAAGGCATTAGTGAGTTAATCGATGCTTTCGCACAAATAGCTCCAGAATTTCCCCAAGTACATCTTTACTTAGTGGGAAATGGCCCAGATAGGGAAGCTTTTACACAAAAAGCCCAAAAAACTGCTGTTAGCGATCGCATTCATTTTGAAGGTTTTCAGCCAGAACCGCAACGTTATCTATTAGCAGCTGATATCTTTGTTCTCGCCTCCCATCGCGACCCCTCCCCATTGGTGATTCCAGAAGCCAGAGAAGCAGGTTGTGCAATTGTGGCTACTAATGTAGATGGTATTCCTGAAGCTTTAGACAATGGCAAAGCGGGTATCTTAGTCCCACCCAAAGATAGTCAATCTCTAGCCACAGCTTTAGCAGAATTACTAAGTAATCCTCGTGAATTGTCTGATTGGAAAGAGCAAGCACAACAAAATTTAGAATGGTTGAGTGCAGGACGAGTCAATAAAGAAACTTTAGCCGTATATAGCGAGATGAGAATCCAAAATCAATTAAGTAAGATACTTTGAAATGCTGACAAAAATCGGCAAATTTAAGCAAAGGTTGTTCACAGGGTGAAAAACCTTGATTTTGCGTAGTTCATCGTGGAGTCGGTGAGGAAGTCGCAGTCTGAGGAATTCCCGTCGATTGCGAACTCCCGAACCCGTTAGCACGACGGTAGCAAAGAATCAACGTCAACTTAGTTACCTGTAATGTGCCATATCAACTTGATTACTTTTAAGTTGCCCATCTTCCATATAAATAATGCGGTCAGCAATATCTAAAATACGGTTGTCGTGGGTAACAAGCAAAATGGTACAACCTTGTTCTTTGGCAAGCTTTTGCATTAATTCGACAACATCACGTCCAGATTTTTTATCGAGTGCAGCAGTAGGTTCATCAGCTAAGACAATTTTAGGATGACTGACTAAAGCACGAGCGATCGCTACACGTTGTTTCTGTCCACCGGAAAGATTTTCCGCATAGTAGTTGACACGTTCTTTTAAACCAACACTCTCTAGCATAGCGATCGCTTTACTGTTGAGATCCGTATCCAGATACTGATCGTGCAATTCTAAAGACATTCGCACGTTTTCTTGAGCAGTTAAAAATGTCATGAGGTTATGCGCCTGGAAAATATAACCTATCTGGCGGCGCAATTGAGTTAATTGTTTTTTGTTGGCACCACAAATTTCCTGACCTAAAATTTTTAGACTACCTTCTTGAGCTGAACGCAAGCCACCCATTAAAGTTAAAAGGGTTGTTTTACCAGAGCCAGAAGGGCCTGTCATAATCACAATTTCACCGGCGTAAATCTCTAAATTGATATCAAATAATACTTGTTTGCGTAGTCCACCTGAACCAAAGTAGTGATTCAGGTTCTTGACGGCAATCACTGGTTTTGCATCCAAATCTGAGGAATAGGTAATGGCTGGTTCATCTTCAGGAGTTTTACTGAGCGAAGAAACTACGGCAGTAAGCAACATCAAAATTCCAGCCGAGATGAATAATCCAGGTAAGCTCACATCCATTAATGCCCCAGAAACGCCTTCAGATAGGGGATCAAGAGCTACAGCCGCAAACATTGTCAGACCCATAATCCGTCCCTGCATATTTGCAGCTGTATTCTGTTGTAACCAAGTGATACCCATTACAGTTACAGTCCCACCTCCTACCCCCATCAAGGCAATTATTCCGAATGCTCTCCAAATATCTTGCTCAAATGCCAGTGCTATTAGTCCTGCACCCAGACCATAACATAGCAAAACAAGGGGAGTTTTGGGACTCTTAATTGCACTTAGTTGACTCGCAACTAAAACACCAATGACTGCACCTATACCGTAGGCAGATTGCAGATAACCAAATGTTGTGGCATCACCTCCAAATCTTGCATTGACTAAGGCTGCTACACCAATAATGATTGGCCCTAACATCGCAAAATTAATCATTGCTAGAAGTAACAGACTAATGCGGATTGCAGGCTGTGTCCAGGCATATTTTAAACCTATAACAATATCACCTGTTAAAGCTTGTTCCTCTAGTTTCACTGCTACAGGTGAGCGACGACGAGTCCGTACTAGATAGATAAACAAACTACCAAACGCAAATATGAGTGTATTGATGGCAAAGGCTATGTTTAATCCAAATGCACCAATGATGAACCCTGCACCAGCAGGGCCAATAACTTCAGTAAACTGTTCACTTCCCTGTATCCAAGCATTCGCTTCTGCCAATTGGGATTTTCTGATTAATCGAGGTAATAAAGCGAGGATTGCTGGATATAAAATAGCTTCCAACAATCCAAACAAAACCGCTAACACAATTAAATATATGAGTTTGACTGCATCAAATACTAATAAAGCAGTAGCCAATCCAATCAAAATAGTATTAATTCCAGATGCGATGGTAGCAACATTTCGTGTTGACCAGCGATCGCTGATTGCGCCTCCTACTAACATAAATAATGCACGGGGAATTGCCGCAGCTACTAATACAGTACCAACAGCCAATCCTGAACCCGTTTTTTGAAGTACCAGCCATGTCAGCGAGACAAACCAAAATTGAGCAGCACACAAAATTAGAGTTTGTCCTAACCACAGCCAGCGAAAGTTAGGGTAATATAACGGCGATCGCAGCATACACTCCTTACCACAGTAAATCTTTGGATTCAGCCATGTACAGCAACACGGACAATGCCATTGCCGTTTTATAATTTATCACTTTAGAGTGGGCATCTTGCTAATCCCAAATATCAGCAGCAAGATGCCCATCTTACAAACCTATTTAAGTAATTAGACACAGCTAGTTAATTATACAAAATTCCAGGATCAGCCACTATTTCTTCTCATGTGTAGCTTTTATTTCCTTGCCACAGACAAAGATGTAATATTTTCCTACTAACTTTTCCTTCAGTAAGTATAATTAATTTTGCTCCATCACTTAAAATTATTCTGCAAAGATGAAGTGACAAATTTACATTGTATGCACCATACCCATTTGACGCATCCAACGAAAATGTGATCTGAGTCCAGCCCAGATGGATTGGTGCTTATTGTATTTTACTCCAAATTCCTGGCAGGTTTCTTCAACTACCTTGGAAATAGCAGGGTAATTGACATGACAAATGTTGGGAAACAGATGATGTTCGATTTGATAATTAAGTCCACCCAAGAACCAGGTGAGTACAGGATTGCAAGGGAAGTTAACGGTAGTTTCAATCTGATGGATTGCCCAGTCATTTTCAATCATACCAGTATCTTCAAAAGGCATGGGAAATGTAGCTTCTTCCACTTCATGTGCGTATAGAAATACTACATTCAAAACTATACCTAACGTGAATGATGTGATTAAATAACACGCAAGCACAGTCCAAAGTGAATGAAAAATTAAAGGAATTCCGAAAGCAAGAGTAAAAAAGATGCCCTTACCAACTAAAAAGATGACTAGATTCACACCTTTGGGTCTAGGATAATGGCGATCATAGAATTTTTCTGTGAAAAAACTTTCAAAATCACTGACAAAATGCCAATGGATTGGATCTATTCCATACAAGAACCAAGTGTAATAATGTTGCCAGCGATGATGTGCAAACCATGATTGAAAGGGAGTCTTTCGTGTCAAAATACCAAAGTCAAAGTCAGTATCATAACCTGTAATATTGACATATTTATGATGAAGTACAGTGTGTCCCCACAACCAATAATAGGAACTAAAACCTATTAACTCTAGAGTTGCAGCCATCAGCTTGTTAACCCAAGGATAACTAGAGTAAGCACTATGTGAACCATCATGCTGAATGTTGAAACCAATTCCGGCCATCACCATTCCCAGCAAAATACTTAAGGATAAAACCACCCACCAGGTTTTTGCTAAAAAAACCAAGGATACATACACAATTAAAAAACTTAGCAGTAGAATAACCGCCTTGATGTACATTTGTGGACAGTCTCTTTCCCGTAAACCAGTGGTTTGAATCAATTCATTAACTCGTCGTGTTAACTCCATTTGAAACCCACTACTCTTACCAAACTTCAGCATTTTCATAGGCTCTTTTGCTGAAGTTTCGATTACTTGTTGTGTTGTCTGTTGATTGTTTATCATCTTTCTTAATTTGCTAATGAATCTCTTACTATTAGACTTAGTTTCACTAACCTCTTTCGACTATGATTTGAGTTACTATCCCATCTTGAGGTTTACGTAGTAATTGCCTGTATGTATCTATTATTCCATGTGAAATATCGGGATTATCAGCACACAAAGCTTGATGTGCTTCTGCTAACTTATACCAGGGAATTGTAGGGCATAAGTGATGGACATAGTGATAACCTCCATTATGAAATAAAAAATCATAAAAAGGATTTACTAGGGATCTAGTACCTGAATAAGTATTAAAATGTTGTTGAACTTCTGAAAAGATTGAATAAGAAGAAAAACACCATGATAACGGGACAAACCAGTAAAGAAACAAAATATCTAAATGACCTGACCAAGAAAATCCGAGAATGACTATTATCCAGAATAGATACCGTTTATAACTGGTCTTTAGAGAATTAAATGTCCAGATATCTTGTATAAAGGGGTATAGTACCTCCACCAAGAAATAATATAAAGATAGCCCGAAGAATGGCTTAATAAACATAATAAAAAATACATTCTTATTTTGTTTATTTAACCCCAATATTTCGTAATCTTCAGGTACGTAATCACCTTCCGACCATAAATATTTGTGATGATCAAAGTGGTGTTTACGATAATAATGAATAGTTCTGAGAAAAGGTAAGCCATATATAAATTCTAGCTTCTCATGCCACGACTTTTCAGTAAATAAATTGTCATGAACAGCTTCATGTAGCATTGCTTCTCCGAGGGCAAACTGAAATAAACCAATTATCCATATAGAAACTAAATAAACCACAATGTTATCTGACCAAATACTAAATGCGATAATTAATAAAATTGCTATCCAGTCCCTGAGCAATGCTAGCAGTGATTTAATATTGTTACGTTCAATAAAATCAATCGGTTTGTTCTGCATCATAATCTTAACTTTGCAAAATTTATGCAAAGCATCTAATTTTTTTCAAAAAATAACACATTCATTGATGATTGCAGCAAGGTAAAAGTTATGGTGGTAAAAATTGTTATTTTATTTACCTGCCAATTGTTTGGAAAACTACTATTCCTTGCTAGCAACCAACTAAATTTACAACAGGTTACAAAAGGATTTATTCCACACTACTCAAAACAAAATCTACATATTGATGAGTAAACTGTTGGTCACATGGTGGACACCACTGTAAATAATCATCAGCAACATCTGTATTGATATTGCGGAACATTCTATTAAATTGGTATTCCAACTCAGGTGATACCACAGATTTCAACAGTTTCATGCCCTTCTTGTTAGTATTGCGGACATATACTTCATACTTTTCAACGAAAGTTCTGATGGGTACAACCTCGATTTTCTGATCCTGTTGTTTAAAGTAGCCAATGACATCAGACCAACTTAAGGGGAGTGGATTGTAGAAAGTATAATTGTTCTTTCTGGCATCAACAGGCAGTAAGGATGTAGATACGATTGCCTTAGCAGCATATTCAACAGACATCAAATCGAAATCAGCATCCATATCAGGTATGCAACCTATGTGAGCAATAGCACATAGGAAATTTTCAAAGGCATCTTCATCGATAAAAAAGTCATCGCTTATATTGCTATAGGCCTTTTCAATCAATTCAAAGAGTTTGTTCAAAGGAGTGTTTTTATCGACATTTGCCACTCGAAGAGTATATAGATAGCCCAGGCGATAGTTAACCCAAGGATTTCCCTGTTCTGCTATACGCAATACGATCTGCTCTGTGACATATTTAGTTTGTGCATAACCATTGACTAGACCGATAGGAATCGGACTGTCGGCGCAATCTTCTAACAAGGAAGAGGCACAACTTGACACATTATAAAGAGCTTTGACTTTTCCCGATAGAGCAAAGTCAGCTACTTCAATAGTGCCAACAACATTGGTGTTCTTGATGATGTCGTATGGGAGATAGAAATTATCTACAGCCGCTACATGATATACACTGTCAATGGTTTGCGCTAATTCCTCATAGCGGCTATCTTCTAATCCAAACCGCTTCTTAGACATATCACCGATAATGATTTGTACGCGGTTCTCCCATCCTGGTATGAGCTTAACATCAAACTTCTTAGCTGTTTTCTTGATACGTTGAAGACCTGCTTCCTCATTGGCTGCACGAACTAAACAGGCTATTTTGAGATCGGTTGTATCGAGTAATTCCTTAAGAAAATAAGTCCCTACAAAACCCGATGCTCCAGTAAGTAAGCAAGTGTTAGTTTGATGGCTCTGGCTAGCACTGATTTGGTTGTTACGAGGACGGAGTAGGTATTCTAAGGCGTTGTCTATTTCAATATTTAAAGGTCGGCTATGGGTCAACCGAACTTTGAGTCCATCTTCACTAGAGATGGCACGAGCAATATCATCAATCATTCCCAAGAAGGTATTTGCGTAGAAAAATGCTTCTGTAGGAATTTGACAAGCTAGTTCTCCTTCCAGGATGCTATGAATTTCGATGATTTTCAAAGAATCAATCCCATAGAAAAAGATTGACTTTTCTACATCAAAATCAGCCATCCGCACCTGATATTTTTTGGTGAGAATCTGTATGAGGCTAGTAAAGACCTTGAGGTGCATTGGCCCCATAGATGTAATACGTTCAAATGTTTTTTCAATATTCAACATACTTATCTCTCCTTGTGATTGTGTTGTAGATTCTTCTTTAGGCCATCTGGCTATAGCATCAGGCCCACCTTGAAGAAAGTCCTGTTTACATTGCTGTCTGCGAATTTTGCCACTAGATGTTTTGGGGATTTGCAAATGCCCTAAAAACACTATTTGACGTAACTGAATTTCAAAGTTATCTCCAAGAGCTAAACAAATGGCTTCAGCTAATTCTTCTAAATATGCAGAGCGGCGCAGGTTGATTATTCCAGCTTTTGTCAATTCGGCAAAAATTACTAGCTCTTCTCCAGATTCTCCTGGGACGCTAAAGGCGGCAACACAGTTAGAGCGAATATCAGGATGTGCTTGTTCAATACAAAGTTCAATGTCTTGTGGATAGTAATTAACACCATTGACGATAATGGTGTCTTTGATTCGTCCTGTAATGTATAGTTCGCCAGTTTCGTCAATGAAACCTAGATCGCCGGTACGTAGGAAAGTCCGATCATCATTTGGTAGGGAAACAAGGGTTTTAGCTGTTGCTTCTGGATTGTTGTAGTAACCCGCCATGATGTTAGAGCCTGTTGTCCAAATTTCTCCAACATGATTTGCAGGTAATATACAGTTTTTATCGGGGTCAACAATATAAGCCCTTTGATCTAACCAAGGGAAACCACAGCCAACAAAAATCTTTTCTTTAGCACCCTCTTTTGGTGCTTGAACTATGTTGTCCTGACCTAGTATTGTCCAGTCAACTGCCTTAAAGACCGGGTTGGCATCAACGTGTCCAGAAGAAATGTAAACTGTTGCCTCTGCCATACCATAAGCAGGAAGCAACATATGTGGTTTGAATCCTTGATCAGCAAACTTTTCACAAAAATCCCATATAGTTTGCGGATTGATTGGTTCGGCGGCGTTAATTGCCATCCGCAGCGAGGATAAATCAAGGGTCTGCTGGTCGCTGGGCTGGATTTTATCAACACAAAGTTGATAGGCAAAGTTTGGTGCGCCTGTATATGCAGCGCGATATTGAGTAATGGCACGTAGCCATTGTATGGGTTGAGAAGCAAACGTGGCTGGGGCAAGTAGTACGCAGTGACCACCACTGTAAAGGCTATGCAATATGTGGGCAACTAAACCCAGGTCGTGATAATGTGGCAACCAAGATACAGAAGTAGAATCAGAGTTGGCCTGACTCATCGTCAAAATCATCTCTAGGTTATTGAGACAATTTGAATGTGTAATCATCACCCCTTTGGGTAGTGATGTTGAGCCAGAGGTAAACTGCAAGAAGGCGATCGCTGATCCATCAATTTCTGGTAAAGGTAAGTGTGTGGAAATCGATGGCTCAATATTTATATCCGTCGGAATATAGATCACGTCCTTAGACCAGTTTTCTTCCTTCATCAAAGCTTCTTGATAAACTTGTTGATGTGTAATAGGAAGTAAGATTGCTGAAGCCTCTGTGACACGAACGATATCTGCAATTTTTTTGTTAGAACGATTGCGCTTTGGCGCATGAAGAGGCGCAGGAGATACACCCGCATACAGGCAACCAAAGAATCCTACGATAAATTCGATTCCAGGCGGATAAAGCAGAATGACATTACGTGATTGCAGTCGGTAAGATAACAACTCTTGGGCTATGCTAATAGCTTTGGAATATAAATCCCCGTAGGTAATGTAGCTATCTTCTTGACCGTTAGCATCAAGCATTGTATAAGCCCTACGTTCTGGCTGTACCTTAGCCCAGTGAGTCAGGACATCAGTCAAGCTATGAAAGTTTTGAGACTGGATCATCTAACAAAGTCCTCAATCACAGTAGTTGGATATTGTAGAAGTCAG
Source organism: Nostoc sp. CMAA1605 (assembly GCF_021596505.1). GTDB lineage: Bacteria > Cyanobacteriota > Cyanobacteriia > Cyanobacteriales > Nostocaceae > Trichormus. Next base: position 9,233 of record NZ_PJIZ01000046.1, read on the forward strand.
TTCGTGAAGAAATAGCACACTTGTCAAGCACCAATACTGAAGAATTAGGGCAAACGAGTGCATGGGTGTCAAGAAAATATCTATTCAGTAAACATATCCGGACATGAGTTACCTATCCTGAATGCACAGGATTTTTGTCACCTTTTTGGGAAGTGTCTGATATTCTGACTATGTAGATGAGCCAATTGAGGGATTGGCTTATCTACCACTACTGCACAATCACATTCACATCTAAAACTTCACTGCGGTTTTGACTTATGTTTGTGCCATCTCTCTATGAACTAGCATCACTCATTGCTGGAATTTAGAACAAATTCTGGAAAGGCTATGTGAGTTCACACCTATCTAAGAACAGCAGGTTTTTAATTTTACTTTTTAAGTAACTCCAGCACATCTCGTTTGCTAACTCACAGTGTAAACTTAATGACGCTAGCAGCAGTTATATTGTCTATTTTTGAATGCAAAGACCAAGAAGAATGTTGTAATTTCTCTTACACAATCTCAATCATGATTATTGCAGAAAGTAGAAATAGTATTTACGAGCAGTTATTGGCAGCTAGACGGTTTGAACATTTGACTGTGTAAAAGACTGAACAGCAGCAGCAGCCTTAAATCTCTAAACAAGGCGAGACAGAAATACTATTCGTGTAAGCAGTGGTCATTATGTGCTACTAGATATCTTGACTTGGGAAAATCTTCGGCTTTAGCAACAGCAACCACCCTCCAGATACTAGTGTTTTTCTTGCAAATCTAAAAGTTGACTGACACAGGGGTTTTTGCTTGATCAATGTTTATTGAAGCACACTTGAAGAAATCATAAAGTTTCTACGTAAAAATTCAACTAAGAAAGATTGATCCTTTAGTTAAGGTTTAGTAAAAATCAGGGACAAGGCGTAATTCCGCGATCGCCCGATTCATAAACTCCATAAAATTACCTCCATTATATGGAATTAGCATAAGATATGAACAGTGTTCATATATCCATAATATGAACAGTATTCATTTTTTGCAAGGATTATTTTTAATCATGACAAATCGTCTGGAAAAGTCTGCGAAAAAACAACGACAGCCAAAACAAGCACGCAGCCAAGAGCGTGTCCACAACATTCTCGGTGTTGCAGAAGAGTTATTTATTGAATTAGGCTATGACCAAACTACAACCAGAGCGATCGCGGCTCGCGCAGAGGTTCCCGTGGGGTCTCTCTATCAGTTCTTTCCTGATAAAGAAGCAATCTTAAAAGCTTGGGCAAATCGCTACTTTGAAAAGGAATACCAACTGTTTGTACAACTTCACGCTGAATTAGCTGACGCTCCCATCGAAGTTTATGTTGATCGTATGGTTTGCGCTTTTGACCAGTTTGCTACTGATCATCCTGGCTATCGAGCTGTACTAGAACAATTGATTGATTTGATGATAGCTGCTGATATCAGCACTTTAAATAATTACGATGCACAGATTCTTCAAGAACTCGCTAATTTTTTGAAACGGCGCAGTCCAGCTTTAGACGATGCAAAGTGTGAATTAATTGCCACAACAATTGTGAAAATTGTTAACGAACTACTGTGGCTTTCTCTCACCCGTAATCAAGAGTTCCGCGAACAAGTCTTAGCAGAGACTAAAACATTGATTACAGCGTATTTAAAAACTTACCAAATTTAATAGATTTAGGAATTACTATTGATGGCGAAAATCAGCTGAATTTGCTGAGTGGTTTTAGGAAGTCTACACTTCTTTTTCAGCATAATTTTTCTCTTGTTCATAGCTTTCAATATAACCCTTACCAAAAATATGCTCAACCCATAGGTAAGGAATTGGTAGTAAGAACCAAACATATTCCCACCAATTTTGATCTAAAATTGCAACTCCTATCGTCAATAAGGAGAAAATAGGCTCTATTAAGATTCTCCAGCGTGTTGTAATGATAGTTTTACTACTAACTTCATCAAAAATCAGTCGGTGTTTATGAGTCGCATAAGTCCAATTTAAAAAAGACATTAACCCGATGAAAGTGGTGTTAATACTAAAACATATTTTAACGATCGCGTTGTCAGGAAAATAAATTACTAAAGTATCAGAGTAAGGAATGAGAAACATCCCCATGAGATAGAGTAGGTAAAGTGAGATATGAATAGTGTCTGATTTTTTATAATATTTGAATTGTTTAATATGATCGAGCCAATAAAAACCCACAATCACAAATGCGATCGCGTAGCTGGTGAGTGGTGTAATCTGTGCTAGTAAAAATGCGATAACTTCTGAATTTGTGGGACGCTGAAGCTTTGCGGGAAAATCAAGAGCTAAGAAACACTGTGCCATAGCCAGTGCGAAAATGATATCAGCTACTCTGCCCAAATGAGTAATAGCCTCTTTTTGATCGGAATTCTTGTCTTGAGCGTTATTCATAGAAGTTTCTTTGATTATCTATAGCAAAAGCAAAATAGTCCTGGCTTTCTACTCTCTTAGAGTAGCAGGAATTTCAATAGTAAACCCTCCTAACTTTTATTCAAAAGAATAATTTAGGAGGATCTGAAAGTATTTGATTCATCATTAAGGACTTTTCAAACATCCTCTTACTTTTCTTTTCTTGACGGACTTTTGTTTGTTTGTACCTTAATTAAGATTCTACAAATTTTTTAAAAGCTAGGCTCACATTATGACCACCAAAACCAAAAGAATTAGAAATGGCTAAGTCTACCTGTTGTTTTCGACTATGGTGGGGAACATAATCTAAATCACACTCTGGATCGGGAGAGTCTAAATTGATGGTGGGAGGAATTTCATCGTTAGCGACTGTCAAGACTGTGGCCACAGCTTCAATACCCCCAGAACCGCCCAAAAGATGACCAGTCATAGATTTTGTGGAACTGATACTGACATTGTAAGCGTGTTTTCCTAGTGCTTTTTTGATGGCTAAGGTTTCATTGAGATCATTAGCTGATGTACTAGTACCATGAGCATTGATGTAGTTGATTTGATCGGTAAATAAACCAGCATCTTTGATTGCTAGCTCCATAGCTCTAGCAGCTCCTATCCCCCCCGGAATAGGTGATGTCATATGGTAAGCATCACAAGTCATTCCATAGCCAACTATTTCTGCATAGATTTTAGCTCCACGGCTTTTGGCGTGTTCTAGTTCTTCTAGCAATAAAATGCCAGCACCTTCTCCCATGACGAAGCCATCACGATCAGGGGTAAAAGGACGAGACGCGCGAGTAGGTTCTGCATTACGGGTTGATAAAGCTTTGGCCGCAGAAAACCCAGCTACTAATAAAGGTGTAATGGGGGCTTCTGTACCACCGCAAATCATTGCTTGTGCATAACCTTGCTGGACTAAACGAAAAGCCTCTCCTACAGCATTCGCCCCCGCAGCACAAGCTGTAACAGTACAAGAGTTAGGCCCTTTTGCTCCTGTATGAATCGCTGTTAATCCAGCAGCCATATTGGCAATGAACATTGGGATTAAAAACGGACTACATCGGTCTGGGCCCTTGGTGAGATAAATTTCTTGTTGCGTTTCTAAAACATGAATGCTTCCACAACCGTTTCCAATAACTACGCCAACTAAAGGAGCATTTAACTCACTGATTGTAAATTTAGCATCTGCGATCGCTTGTAAACTGGCACAGACCGCAAAATGGGCAAAGCGATCCATACGTTTAGCATCCTTGCGGTCTAAATAATCACATGGGTCAAAATCTTTGACTTCTGCGGCAATTCGACAGTCATGTTTTGAAGCATCAAAGGCTGTAATCGGCCCAACACCGCTACGACCTTGTAATAGTCCCTGCCAATATTCTGCTACGCTATTTCCTACAGGTGTAATTGCTCCTAAACCTGTCACTACTACACGTTTTAAATGCAAATTTGTCATAATTATCATCTCTTTGATGCGCTATCGTAAATTTCATCTACCATGCCAGACAATAACTAAATTAGGAGCTTGAACTTAAATCCTTACTGGCGAGTTTAAGTAGAACGACTTGAAAAAACCAAACTATAGTGAAGTAATGTAAAAAGATTGGTATCTAGTTCTTAGTAAGGACTTCCGTCCTCTCTACGAGACGCTTGCGCGTAGCTTGCTTCCCCAGAGGGGTACACTACAAACCTTGAATTATCTACACCGTTCTGACTTGAAAAAGGGGTTTAGGGGTATAAGGGTATAGGGGTGTAAAAGAAAGACTTTTTCATGTTTTCTGGTGTACGCAGTTCATGATAGCTACTCAGTAGCTTTGGTGTTAGTGCTGTTGATGTTTCGCTAATTTTGCCTAGTCAGAATCACTGAAAATGAACTTATCACAATTTGGTTAAGCAAAAATTTATTCTTTTTTTAAATTTAGTTTAAATTTAACTAAGTCAGTAAGTCGGTGGGAAAAACGCAACCATATCTAAAAAAGGTAAACTAGGTTAAAACCCTCTTCCCTTCTGAACCCTGCTTCCTGCCTTATACCAACTACAAATATTTACGCCGTTCTACATTATCAAGCGAAAAATTTATCTTGACAGGTGCAATAGTCCGTCATATATTGAAAGTCGTAAACCTTGAGAAAATATTAAATTCTTCAAGTTTCTTGTTGAACACCTTTCTAAAACTAAAAAACAAGCACACAGGCAACTAAATTTATTTAGGGAGAGTAAAAAACATAGAACTAGTTTCATACCCTGGATTTATTAGTGTGAGATTTAATACTGTATTGTTGGTTTAATCCACCAATTAGGGTGGTTGATGTATCTTTACAAGTAAAGTAAAGCCATAGATGTTTTTAAAACAACGTTACTCAACAGTTAAAATCATGAGATTACCGTTGTTTTCATGTCCTAATTTTTCAATATGACACTTAACAGCCACTCATTGTCAAAGTAGCTACACACTAAGATTTTCGGTGTTACTGAATTAACGGTTGCAATGAGGAAGGTAGCGATAGCAAGGGTTACAGGGTAGGCGGGAGGAAAATTTTTGTCAATTTGTGATCATTCCTAAACTCAGTCATACCAGATATTAAAATCATCTTGTAGTTAGACAGGGTTGGCTTTTATCAATAGTAGTAAAAGTTAACGCAATGATTTAATCTAAATCCAAATTTAACTAGTGTTTTTATGAACCATTTAAAAACAGACCTAAATGTATTATTAAAAATAACGACCGTTCGATATAAAAAAATATGCCCAAAGTTGTTGATCATGACGAGTACCGTAAAGAACTTCTTTGTAAGTGCTTTGACTTATTTGCTACGAAAGGCTATGGTTCAATTACAATCAGAGAAATTGCTCAAAGTTTACAGGTGTCTACAGGCACGCTTTATCACTATTTTCCTAGTAAGCAGGCTTTGTTTGAGCAGTTAGTAGAAGACATTAGTCAACAAGATATGGGTAAATTATTAGCTGAAATAAATAACTCAGAAAAATTGGAAAATAAAATGATATCTTTGGGTAGATATTTAGTCAGAAACGAAGACTACTTTATCAAATGGCTATATATTTGGGTAAATTTTTGTCAGTATCAAGACATAGATGACTTAGGAAGTAATAGTGCATTAAACCGAGTTCATCAAAACTACCAGCAGGTAGTATTGGAATTATTAGGTATACATGATAAGGCTTTAGCTTCTTTTGTGTTGAGCTTAGTCAACGGCTTAATTTTAGAAAGGCTATGGTGTAACCAAACAATTGATTTTGTTGAGCAATGTACCTTACTGGGCAAAATGCTCACGGTCTATTTGGGACAGATGGAATAAAATTGGCATCGATAAAATATTTTGAGATTGATTCTCTTAAAGATATAGATACATTCAGTTGTATTGCTAGAGGTTATATGAGTCAAAAATTATTATCAAAAACAATCAATAAAGGATTGACTACGTTAGTAATAGCAGCGACAGCTATAACTACAGGCATTATTGTTTATGGAGTGTCTCAGTTTGGACAAATAGGAAAAACAGTAGCAACAGATAGCACAGTCCCAACAGAACAAAGCACACCCAAAATTACAGCACTAGGCAGACTAGAACCAGAAACAGAAGTTATTAAACTATCCGCACCTTTAGTATTAGATGGCGATCGCATTGCCGAAATCAGAGTAGAAGAAGGAGACAGAGTCCAAGCAGGACAAACCATCGCCGTATTAGATTCCCATGCACGTTTAAAAACAGCAGTATTACAAGCAGAAAAACAAGTCAGAGTCGCCCAAGCCAAACTCAATCAAGTCAAAGCTGGGGCAAAAAGCGGTGATATTCTGGCACAAAAAGCCAGTGTTGAACGCCTACAAGCCCAATCTCTCGGAAACATCATAGAACAAAGAGAAAGCATCGCTCGAATAGAGGCACAATGGCAAGGAGATAGAATCGCCCAAGTAGCCACCATTAGAAAACTCGAAGCAGAATTAAATAACGCCAGCGCAGAATATCAGCGTTATCAACAGCTATATTCCGAAGGCGCAATTTCCAGTTCAGCCATTGATAGTAAACGCTTGAGTTTAGAAACCGCCAAACAGCAACTAGACGAAGCCAAAGCAGTGCTGAATCGGATTAACGCCACCGCCAGCAAACAACTATCCGAAGCCACAGTTGCACTCAACCGAATTAACGCCACCAGTAGGAAGGAAGTCAGCGAAGCCAAAGCCACATTAACCAGTATTGCCGAAGTCCGCCCTGTAGATGTGCAAACAGCACAAGCAGAAGTAGAAGATGCGCGCGCTGCACTCAGACGCGCCGTCACAGAACTAGAAGCAGCTTATATTACAGCCCCAATGGCTGGTCAAATTCTCAAAATTCATAACCGAGTCGGTGAAAAAATTGGCGATAACGGCATTGCAGACTTAGCCCAAACCGCCCAAATGATTACAGTTGCAGAAGTTTATCAATCTGATATTGGCAAAATCAAACTAGGACAACCCGCAATTATTACCGGACAAGCCTTTACCGGAGAACTACGCGGCGAAGTCTCTCACATTGGCTTACAAGTCAACCGCCAAAATGTCTTTAGCAACCAACCAGGAGAAAACCTTGACAGCCGAGTTGTAGAAGTCAAAATTCGTCTGACTCCAGAAGACAGTAAAAAAGTTGCAGGTTTAACTAACTTACAAGTACAAACAGCAATTGAGTTGTAAAGAGTGCTGAGTGCTGAGTGCTGAGTGCTGAGTAATAAGTAATGAGTAATGAGTGAAGTTTTTCTTCCCCTGCTCCCCCTGCTTCCCCTGCTCCCCCTGCTCCCCCTGCCTCCCCAATCCCCAATCCCCAATCCCCAATATGAAAATGTTGCGTAAAACGCCGCTTGCTTGGCGGCAATTAATGAAGGAAAAAACGCGCCTGGCGATCGCAGTGGCGGGTATTACCTTTGCTGATATGCTGATGTTTATTCAGTTGGGATTTGAAAGCGCGCTGTTTGATGCGGCTATACAACCCCACCGGAATTTACAGGCTGATTTGGTGTTAATTAATCCCCAATTTCAAACATTATTTTCCGTCAAAAGTTTTTCTAGAGAACGACTATATCAAACACTAGGTTATGAAGGCGTACAATCAGTTAGTCCTTTATATATTAATACTGGACAATGGCGGAATCCCGAAACACGACAAGATAGGGCTATTTTAGTTTGGGGTATTGATCCAACTACACCTACGTTTAAGTTTCCCGAAGTCAAAAAAAATATCACTTTACTCAAACCGCTAAATCAGGTTTTATTTGACCAAGCAGGTCGTCCAGAATATGGCGCAGTTGGCGAAATTTTTCAAAAAGAAGGCAAGTTCCTCACGGAATTGAATAATATCGCTGTTGATGTCAAAGGTGTATTTAGTAATGGTGCATCCTTCGCGGCTGATGGTAATGTTATCACCAGTGATTCTACATTTTTAAGACTATTTCCCGAACGGAAAGCCGACAGGATAGAAGTAGGGTTAATTACTTTAAAACCTGGTGCAGATCCCGATAAAGTGCGATCGCAATTAGCCGCAGGTTTACCCAATGATGTCAAAGTTCTGACACCAGAAGGCTTTGCTGAAATTGAAAAAGAATATTGGGCTAATGGTACAGGGATTGGTTTTATTTTCGGCTTAGGTGTGGGAGTAGGTTTTATTGTTGGGATTGTGATTGTGTATCAGATTCTTTATTCAGACGTATCTGACCACTTACCCGAATACGCTACCTTGAAAGCGATGGGTTATACTGACGGCTATTTACTCCTCGCCCTATTACAAGAGGCTTTATTATTAGCTATCTTTGGATATCTTCCTGCCTATTTACTTTCCTTTGGACTATATCAAATCACCTTTGCGGCAACCATGTTACCCATTGCCATGAAATTGGATCGAGCAATTAATGTATTTATTCTCACCATTATCATGTGTAGTGTTTCGGGTGCGATCGCTATGCGGAAATTACGTTCTGCTGACCCAGCAGATGTGTTTTAAGTCAATAGTCAACAGTCAATAGTCAATAGTTACCCAAAAAATATGTTGACCGAAACACTTTTCAAACATTCTCTAATACCAATTCACAAAAAACTTAATACAGATACACACGCTAAAAGGTAAGCTGAGTCTCACTTTCTTAATTTTGAATTTTGAATTTTGAATTTTGAATTTTGAATTTTGAATTTTGAATTGGTATAAGAGGATGTTTAAAAAGTATCATTCCTAACACCAAAAGCTTAAAAACCTAACCACTTGAGCCTCCCCTTCCCTACAAGGGAATGGGGGTTTCAAAGCCTATCGACCTTTCGGGGAGAGGTTTGGAGAGGGGTTTATAGTATACTTTTTGACTTTTCAAACATTCTCTAAAATAGACGAGTAATAATAGCAGTATGTCGCTAGTTATTAGTTCCTCCCTAAATCCGTAGACCCTCACACTGTAAATAAACCATGTCCCAAAATCTCCCCCATGTCTTACCTGCACTACCGCCCCAAGTTGAGGAAGGTTTTGCTGCATACCAAACAACTAAGCAGTTTTATCACGAAGTGCAAACACGCTTAGAGTTTCAGCATTATTGTGAATGGTATGCCAAGACTGCGGCACAAAATCGCCAAGATTTAGAAAAAATGCGCGGCGAAGTGAATATTTTGAGGTGGTTTCGCCGCCCATAATGGATTTAGATTAGCTCCACTTCACTTTCACGTAAGTGGACTTTAAATTTTTTACTAATTTGGACTAACAATGGTAAGTTAGCACTTACAGGTCTACCTTGCCATTGGGTAACAATATCCACGATTTCGCCTTCTATGCCTTTGATATCAAAAGCTTTACTGCGATGTTCAGGATGATGGTACACTACCACTGACTCTTTAACACGAATGCGATCGCCTACTTTCATATCAACCTTTACACCTTGCTTTTGCTGTTCCACAAGTGTCTCCACGAACAACCCTCACTCAATTACAGTAACCTCTCTGGCGCGAATCTCTACAAGATGCTTTATTTCACGTCTTTACCTGTTATACAAGCAAAGCCTGCCCTATGCAGGCTTTGGGGGCGATTAGTCAGCAAAATCAGAATTTCTGATTAGACTTATAATATTATTCACAGGTATACGTAGAAGAACCCTGTATTTCCTAGTTGCTGATCGCAGTGCAGCGTGAACTGTATACAGGCTTTTGCGGCTACTCGTAAATACGGCAGCGATCGCTCAACCGCAGTTCTGTGGGCAGAAAATCCACAACACTTTTTTATCCTCAGTACACTTATTTACTTCTAAGCTAGCCTTAAAAGTAGATTTTCGAGGATAGAACAGCAAACAGTCCAGGAAAAACCGACTTTGCTCTTGATTTGCGCTTTAACGATAAATTCAATTCTACAACAATCAGCACTCAAAACTTAGTATGGGATTGGGGATTGGGGATTGGGGACTGGGGATTGGGGACTGGGGATTGGGGATTGGGGAAAAGGTAGACAAGGTAGACAAGGTAGAATTTATTTCTCAACTCATTCTCATTACTCATTACTCATTACTCATTCTCATTACTCATTCTCATTACTCATTACTCATTACTCATTACTCATTACTCATTACTCAGCACTCACCACTCATTACTCACCACTCCCAGCTATGGTGAATATTCAGCCAATCTACAATTTGCTAACCTAGCCCCCACCGCCTCTATATGTCGCCACCATTGAGTCCCACCAGCCCACACCCGTGAGGGAAAATTCCCCTCTGGAAACGACTGATAAAGGGGAAATTGCCAACTAGGAGGAGAATTCGAGTTATATAAATGCCATCCTACCGCCGCACAAAACCTGACATAGTCACATTCGACTCTCTCGTAAATTTGCTTTTGGATACTAAAACCAAACCGCCCTTGACTGTATTTGAGCCACAATTGGTCAATGATTTGTAAGTCTTCGCAGGGTAATTTGGCGATATCACTCATAAAAAAATAACTACCCGTGGGCTTAGATAAGGCCTGACACATTACCACCCAAGTTTCTTGGTCTGCAAGCGACCATTGTTTGAAAGCTAATAAATCGCGTAATTTATGGTAGTCAACTCCTACCTCAGAGTAGAGAGTGTTAACTGATTGTTGCGGCTGAAAGGTGCTAGGACAGGTATTCAAGACTTGTAAAACGTCAGCCGCCGATTTGTAGCGTTGCGAAACAGCATTTTGTAGCATTTGGTCAAGAATTTCGCCTAGTTGCTTGCTGATAGTGTTCCGTGATAAAAGATAATCACGCCAGACCCAGCGATCGCAACTTACATCAAATAAATCAAAGGGGGAAATGTCGGTTAATAAGTGAATACAGGTGACACCTAAACTGTACAAATCACTAGCTGGTAATGCTTTCCCCCTGGTTTGTTCAGGGGACATATATTCAGGAGAACCGATGGTAGTACCTGTTTGGAGTAAAGCTGTAGCGGTAATGTGTTTAGCAATGCCAAAATCAATTAAAAATAACTCCCCTGTAGTTGCATGGCGGATGATATTGGCTGGCTTGATATCCCGATGAATAATTTGCTTGTCATGGATAAATTGCAGCACTGGTAATAAATCTTTCAAGAGTTGCTGAATTTGTGGCTCTCTAAAAACGCCATTTTGCTGCAACTCCTCTTTGAGAGTTTGTCCAGGAATCCATTCTTCCACTAGATATAGTTGATTTTCCTGTTCAAAGTATCCCAACAGCTTTGGAATTTGGCGATGTTGTAACCCATCTAACCGCACAGCCTCCTGGCGAAATAATTTCACAGCTTGCTGATAATTACGACCATACTGGGAGGGGAAATGAAATTGTTTAATGACACACCAGGGTTTGGCGGGGAGTTGTTCATCCACTGCTAAAAATGTGATACCAAAGCCACCCTGACCAATGCGTCGGATTAAATGATAACGATGATTGAGTAAAAGCTGCTTACCGCATTGGAGACAAACTTCGGCTGTAGTAGGATTGTGGGAATATAAACAACCAATATGAGGACAGAGTTTCATCACAAGCAATTTTCCAGGGCTTAACCCCTATGATTCCCAAATCTTGCTCACCTGTTACCTAACTACTTTCCCATTACCCAGTCTCTATTGCTGCTCGGCTGTATAAGTATAGAAGTTATTAAATGCACCTACCGTCTCCAATCTATAAGCAGGTAGCCAATTATTCACTTTCAATTCCGTGCGATAGATACTAAACAAAATTAAGTCCTCCTTTTCAGTGGTGAGTGAAAGGAGTTGACGCATCTGGGGGTTAGCAGAATCTATGAATTTGTCACAGTTAGTATTGATTAACTTCTCTATGAGCTTTGATGTGTGATTGCAGACATCTTTTTTTAAGTATGATGTGAGTTGTTTTACGGCATAATCTTCATAAGCCGACTGACTTGGATTAGTATTAGCCATCACTAACCCCAACACAGCTGCAAGTCCAATAGAACCAAAAGATACCAAAATATTCCATAGCTTCATATTCGCTGGCCTTAACTCCCTAGAAATTGATTAAGTTCCCCTGACTGCTAAGAGATTCAGTCCGTTCCTGAGAAAAAATAGAAAAAGGTGGATCAATTCATAAAAATAGTGTTACAATCAGAAACGTCAATGGCGAGCGTAGCCAAGTGGTTAAGGCAGTGGATTGTGGTTCCACCACTCGTGGGTTCGAGTCCCATCGTTCGCCCTCATAAGAATTCATCACTACTAGTAAATCTGACTAAGAATAAATATATCTAAGTCTCACTCTAAAGACTATAAAGGCTTAGTGAATTAGAGATGATTTATTGATTCACGAAAAAAGATCCCCAATTTCTATCAAAATCGGGGATCTCAAGATTTCTATATGCAACTAACTTTGAGCATTACTACCCAATACCGTTAATCGGTGGGTGGAAGTAAAAGGCAAATCCCAGTACAGTATAAGCAGCTAATAGTAATGTCCCTTCCAACCAATTAGATTTGCCATCAGAACTAATACTATTAGCAATTAGCACAGATACAACTACAGCCACCAATTCAAATGGTTGAAAATCTAAGTCCATTGGCTTGCCTAGTATCCATCCAGCAATTACTAATACAGGGGCGACAAATAAGGCAATTTGCATACTAGAACCAACCGCCACCGATACAGAAAGATCCATTTTATCTTTCATTGCCACAGTAACTGCTGTAGCGTGTTCCGCAGCGTTACCAACAATGGGAACTAATATTACCCCTGTAAACAACGCTGTTAAACCCAGTTGGGAAGTAGCTACCTCTAAAGAATCAACCAATAACTCTGACTCTAACGCCACCAATAGAGTACAAACTAACAGCACCCCAGACCACAACAACAGATTTGGTTGAGAATGGTTTTCTGCTTCTTCCGTTTCTGCCACACCTACATCATATAAATAGGCGTGGGTTTTCATCGAAAATAGCAGCGTCAAGCCATAAACCAAAATCAACACCACAGCCACAGCCAAAGATAGGTGTTGTAATACTGGTTCGCCAATACCCTTAGCGGTGTAATTCATCGCTGTGGGTAACAACATCGCAATCACTGCTAAATTCATAGAGGAAGCATTAACTCGCGCCACGATGGGTTGAAATGTCTGTTCTTTATGGCGTAGTCCCCCTAGAAGCATAGAAAAACCCATTACCAGCAGCAAATTACTGATAATTGAACCAGTAATACTAGCTTTGACAACATTGACAAAGCCAGCATTCAAAGCCACTAGGGCAATAATTAATTCGGTAGCGTTACCAAAGGTAGCGTTTAATAGTCCTCCCAGGTTTGGCCCGACAACCACAGCGATTTCTTCTGTAGCTTCACCCATCCAAGCAGCTAGAGGTAGAATTGCCAAACCTGCGGTGACAAACACTGTTAATTCTCCCCATTCCAGGAAATGTGCCGCCAAGGAAATGGGGATAAACAGTAGGAGACACAAAAAAAGAATGTTTTTACCTGACATTGTTTCCGTTTAGTTGAGCTATACAAGTAACTGTCAGCCTTCAGGATACCCTGAAGTATCTTCAGACTCACGCACTGCAAAAATCAATCATGCTATGTTTTTTGCCAAATAGGTTGTTTTAGATGCTGATTTATCTTTACCTGGATGGTAAATAGATTCAGAAGTGTCAACTTCAGGGACTTCCAGACAAAACAATATCAGCAACTTATGGTGCATCAGTCTCAGCAAATCTAGCTCTACCAAGGAATTATTCATACTGAAGCATCCTATTAGCTAACGCCAACACAATAAATCTGGAAACTTAATGTTGAGATAGATAATTAGCCTCTTATCTTGGGAAATATAGGAACTGGAACACTCTCCTATACATCAAGACATAATGAAAACACACAAAAAATGCAGGCTGCAACCTACTTAAATCAGGCCTGCTAGAAAATTTATTTTTGACTAAAGGGTAAGGTAACAGGTAAATACTTGTTACTTTTTAAGTGGATTTATGACTCATGTTTACAAATAGAAATAAATGAAACAATATCAAAGCTATTTGGCTGAATGGCACAGGAGAATTTGTGAAAGCTGATTCAGTTCCACTGGTTGAGAAGCTACGATCTGTGTTAGGCAGAATGGAAGTAGCACTTGGTACTATTATTGATGCCATTATCTGGACTGATGAAAATGGCAAAGTCAATTGGTCAAATGCTACTTTTGACCATCTAGTTAATAAACATCGATTACAAGTTTTTGGTGCCAATGTAATTGATTTGCTGCCACTTAGTAAAAATGGTGAAGTTGTCCCCGAACATCTACACCCAGTTTTTCGTGCCTTAAAACATCAGTTAAATGCTACGGATATTTATGAATTTAAAAGATTAGAAAAAAACTTAATTTTAGAAGTCTCTTGGGCTTATGTACAGATTAAAAATACTGATTCTAGTGCAATTTTAGTTATACGAGATGTGACTGCTAGACAAACAGCAGAAGTAGAACTTCAGCGACATCGGGAACAATTACGGGAATTAGTCGAAGAACAAACGGCGGAATTAGTAGCGGCTAATGAAAAGCTCAAAAAAGCTCAAGTGCAGTTAGTGCAAACTGAAAAAATGTCTAGTTTGGGACAACTTGTGGCGGGAATTGCCCACGAAATTAATAATCCGGTAAATTTCATTTATGCCAACTTGAGTTATATTCAAAGATATACTCAAGATATTCTGCACGTTTTAAAACTCTACCAAAATTATGTAGTCGAAACTCCAAACAATATTTTGCAACAAATGCAAGAAGTGGATTTAGACTTTATTATTGAAGATTTACCTAAAACTGTCTCTTCATTAGAAATAGGTGCAGAACGCATTAGACAAATTGTTTTATCCTTACGGACATTTTCTCGCCTAGATGAAGCGGAATTAAAGAAAGTCAATATTCATGAAGGTATTGATAGCACGTTAGTCATTTTGGGACACCGTTTAACAACTGATGGCGATGCAGCAAATATTGAAGTAATTAAGGAATATGGGGATTTACCATTAGTATGCTGCTATGCTGGGCTAATTAATCAAGTATTTATGAATATTCTGGGCAATGCGATTGATGCGGTAGAAGAATGTAGTAGATACTATAGCGATCGCTCTTTGAATCCAGATTGCAAATATCAGGGTATAATCACCATCTCTACCGCATCTACTACCCCAGACTGGATTACTATCCGCATTGCAGATAATGGACTGGGTATACCAGAGCATATTCAACACCAATTATTTGATCCATTTTTTACCACTAAACCAGTTGGTAAAGGTACAGGATTAGGTTTATCAATTAGTTACCAAATTATTGTCGAACAGCATCACGGAAAAATTGGGTGTAATTCTGAACTAGGTAAAGGTGCAGAATTTGTCATCGAAATTCCCTTAACTTCCCTATTAGATAGTAGGGAATAGGGCAAATCAATTCAAAATACCCTTACGGGTAGGCTTACGCCTACAAAATTCAAAATTAAAGATTCTATTCCCTATTCCCCGTTCCCTAATGACTAACCACTTAAAACTAATATATTTCTTGTTGCATTTGTTAACACAGTTTGCAGGGATTTATTGCAGTTTGTAACTGTTTTTGACCATCGCACGGAATATTCCTTTAGACTGAATTCCAATGACCGAAGATGGGAATAAACATCAATGCACGCAAGCAATTTATTGTGTCACGAGTTCGTAGTTGCTGTATCTTTTGTGGCTTGTATCATTGGCTTGGGTTTACTGTGGAACTGCCCAGACACGAACAATGATGACCAGCAAGAAACCGAAATAATTCTATTTAGAATGAGCTTTACATATTGGCTTGTTTATTGTGTAGCATTTGGACTAGAAAAAATGGTTTTTCACAATTATGAGCCTTTGATCATGACTTTGAAAATAACAACAGCGTTGTCATATTTTTTAACTTTTTCGTGTATTTTGAGTTTGCCGCTACATAAATTTGCAGTACATCGAGTTGAAGAATAGGAAGAGAGTCAATCTGGATTTTTTCATTGTTTCATGGCGATCGCAATTATTGCTTCGAGTTTATCCTGTGCGAGCGTCGTCAGGATAAACACCTCCTGCACGGTCTTACCATGTCTAGCAATAATTTTGTAACCACCCCGAATAGGTACAGACACACGCAATTGCATTTTGGGTGCATGACCTTTGACTCTACCAATTACCCCTGGTGTAATGGTTTGAATCCCATCTTCTTGACAAAGCCTTTCTAAAATCGGGATCAAACCAGGAAGATGCGTAGAATGATTCCAGACTAATCTGGCATCTTTACGAGTATTAGCTTTTGATGTGTCTGCACTGGATTTAGCCATGATCTCTAAGCCGCCTCTAGTGGGGCCATTGTTAAACCAGCCCGACGCAGCTGTTGATGATACAATTCTGCTGGCTCTTGAGGGCCTACCCAAACAATCGCTTGTCCTTCATAATGCACTTGATTGGTTAAATCCCAAGCCAAATCGCTGGTCATACCTGGAATATACTTTATCAAACACTCAGCTACGTGTTGAAAAGTATTAAAGTCATCATTTAAGACAATTACCTTATAATTAGGGTAAGTCTTGCGGACAGTCTGACTAGTCTTTTCGGGAGTGACAGTTGGTGCTGTACCCATAGCAAAAACAACTGCTGAACGTGTTGTAACCATAAGAGCAGTTAACCAACAGAATTCTACAAAACTACACTACAACTAACTAGTTTAATCTATAGTCCACTCTCAATAGTCAACAGCCCAAAGAATTGTAATTCCGGTCACAAGAGGATTAACAAGGATTAGCTGAGGTATCCTCTAATGAAACTTACGTTCTGATTCTGGGATAGGAACATCGTTAATACTAGCTTCCCGTCGTCGCATCAGTCCGTTTTCTGCAAACTCCCACTGTTCATTACCATAGGCACGATACCATTGACCAGAATCGGTATGATATTCGTACTCAAATTTGACGGAAATTCGGTTGTCGGTGAAACTCCAAAGTTCTTTTTTAAGTCGGTAGTCTAATTCAGTATTCCATTTGCGCGTGAGGAACTCTCGGATTTTGTCTCTTCCGGTGAAGAATTCTGACCGATTTCGCCAAACCGAATCTTCTGTGTATGCTAAGGCGACTTGTTCAGGGTTGCGTGTGTTCCAAGCGTCTTCCGCCGCCTGGACTTTAGCCACAGCAGTTTCTTTGGTAAAGGGAGGTAAAGGAGGTCTGAGAATATTAGACATGATTGGTATTTCCTTCGGTGTGATCCGTTATCCTGGGCAGAATGCTCTCAGCCATCGCTCAATGCTTTACCTAATTGCTGTTCCAAATCTTGAATCCGAGCCTGAAGAGGTGCGATCATGGCTTCTACTTCTGCAACGCCGTAGCGGATAGGAATATGCTGTGGACAGTTCTCACTCACTGCTTCAATGTGAAAGAGAATCACACGTTCAATTTCTGCTTTGTAATTAGGGACACGAACCTGCTCAATTAAAGCTGAATCTCCTTCGATATATTCAGCTTTTCCCCACACTTTGATTCGTTGGCGGTGACGATAATCCATCAAAAACATAAATGCTTTGGCTTCTCCCGAAAGATTACCGACGGTAATGTACTGCACATTTCCCGAAAAGTCAGCAAATCCTAGAGTTTTTTCATCCAGTACCTTGAGAAAACCTGGTGTACCGCCGCGAAACTGGATATAAGGATAGCCATTAGAACTGACTGTTCCCAAATAAAATCCATCTAAACGAGCGATAAATTCAGCAATTTGTGGCGTAATAGTGTCGCCGGCAGGGCCATTAGCAATATAGCGTTCATAGGTTTGCCGTGAACCCCGTTCTGATTGTGCAGCCTGAACTTCAGGAGTAAAGGCAATTTCTCCAAATTTGCGTGGCATAGATTTTTTTGTACCGTTCGTTCGGTATATTGATACTGTATCGAACGTTCGGTACAATGTCAACAGATACAAGCAATAATGTTTCAATTGTCAACAAATGCCCAAACAGACTTATATTCCCTATCTCTTGCAACTGTTTCGGCAGTATGGCTACGACGGTGCAACGTTGTCTAAAATTTCCGAAGCGACTGGGTTAGGTAAGGCTAGCCTGTATCATCACTTTCCTGGTGGTAAGGATGAGATGGTCGAGACGGTGTTGGATTATTTGGAACAATGGTTAGGGGAAAATATTTTGCCAGCGTTGCGTTCTGATGGTGATGCGGAAACAAGATTGCGGCGGATGTGCGATCGCCTCAGTGAACTCTATCAACAGGGAGAACAACCTTGCTTATTTGCGATTTTGCTGCTAGGTTCAGCCCGTGATGTTTTTCACACCAAAGTAGAAAGATTATTTCGCACTTGGATAGATGCGATCGCTAGCGTATTAATAGCAGACGGGATGGACGAAGAACAGGCTAAACATCGGGGGGAAGATGTGGCGATCGCCATTCAAGGTTCACTAATTCTCTCCCAAGGATTGCACAATCCATCACCTTTTCAGCGTGTAATCCAACAACTACCCAGGAGCATTTGTCACAATTCGCAATAATTGCTGATGTAAAAATATATACTAGTAAAATAATCTGAAAATAGATAATTTATTGTCTATGAATGGTGTGTTCCTATGAAATTGAATCATTTATTCAGATTAGCAGCCATTACTGTTTTAACAGCATTTAGCTTTGTGTCTACAATCAATACAGCCTTAGCAGACTATTTAAGTAGTGAAGGGATGGGAGGTAAATATCGTTATGAACTATGGCAGAGTGATAATAATACTTATTATTTAAAAATTTGGTTACAAGATGCGTCATCAGGTAGTATATCATACACAACTACTAGTCAATTTTCCTCAAGTAGAGACGCATTAATTTATTTTGATTGCAATTACGCTCAAAGAGATTTACCGGAATGTTCTTGAACCAGTGAAATAGAAATCACCGAATTATCGAAAAATTCGGTGATTTTTTGCGGAATATTTCCTGTTCGTGCCTGTAATCTTGTTTCAAGATTCTGGAACAGCCAAAAAATCTAGACTTTTAATCCAAAATCCAAAATCCAAAATCCAAAATTGTCACAGCTACCGCCAATCTTCCCAATTTTGATTAAAAATGGAAGTATCAGGGAAAGCAGTAGGGTTGCCATTCTTTTCTAATAGACGTTTGAGGGCTTGCAGTTGCGGTTCTGGTTTTGGTAAATCATCTACTAATTCGTAAGGTGCGACGTTATTTTTGAGGGCGAAAGCGGTGACAGTTCCCGCCGCCGCACCAGCAGACCATTCAAAGGAATGCACCCGATAAGCCGCCGCCGCAATGTGACTAGTAGCAATACTTTTACCACCGACAATTAAATTGTCCACTTTTTGAGGAATCATCGCTCTCAGCGCAATTTGGAAGGGATAAGCCTGTCCGCCACCGCGTCTTTCTCCAGCGCGTTCTGTGTTACCTGCGGCTTCTGGGGGGCTTTTTGTCATGCAAGGATGAAAGTCAATGGCGTAGTGACCAATACCCACCGCATCAGGGAAAATAGTAGAACGAGTCCGCCGCACAACTTGATCTGGCTTAATTTGACCAGAAATTACTGATGTTGCCTCCAAACCAGCCAAAGCGGCTTTGAGTTGGCGATACATACTCGCTGGCAGGGTTTTGCGGTAATATTCATCGTTGTAGTTGCGGCGAGAAATATCAATCTCCCAAATTGTAAAACCTCCTGGTTGTCCCCAACTGGGACGGCCGATAATGCGTCTTCCTTCCCGCATATAAGGATATTTCGATAAACCATGTACTGTCCCCATCGGCGAATCTAAACCAGATAAAAAGCGGTTATTGGTTTGTTGCTTTTTCACACCCTTGCCTAATTGGGAATCGGTTGTGCCGGCGACTAGCCAATAATAGTAAGATAAAGCGTGTTCTTCGGCTTTGCGGAAAGTCTCTGTTCTGAGTCCACCCATCCAACCGCCGGGTTTTAACTGTCCTGTGGCTTGTAACTGTTGACGAGTGTAGACTAAGTTATCCTTAGCCGTTCCAGGGCGGTAGTCATTACCCCAAGTCCAGTTTTGCATGGATATATCTCCTGGGGTGGGAGCAGTAAAGTTAACGCCTCTAAAACTGGTTGGTTGTCCTTGGTTGGGACTCCAGATGCGACGATAGGTAAATACTAGGTCAAAACTAGCTAACCGTTCCAACTCATAGCTAAAGTAAGGAGAGTATTGCAGATAAAAAGGCGGCATTTTTTGCGGTTGAGGTTCCTTTGTCGCCTCCATTGCAAAGGTGTAGGTAAAGCCTTGGGTGCAGTAGGGGTCATTACTGGTGCTAGAAGATGAAGGTTCTAGGAAGGAACGTCCATCTATACCAAGTCTGTAGGGGACATCCGCCAAAGCAATAATTTCTCCGGTTTCGCTAGTGTCTACCACATACCAGGGAATTTTGCTTTTACTTTGTTTAGGAACGAAGCGAATAATAGTTTTAGTAAAGCGAGACGAATTGTTATAGCGATACGCGTCTTCTATGGTTTGTGATAGGGGAAAAGTGTTGAGGGGTGGCGCGCCTGTAGCTGGCTGATGTTGAATAGCGATCGCGCCAGTAATTAACTGTCCACCTGTATTAGTATTATTCTTAGAGATTGTCAGTTCTTTAATTACTGTATTGGGAAACCATTCCAACTTCCCTTTACCCCGTTTTTCCGCATCCTTGAGCATTTGCACCAGAATGGTATGTGCATCACGGGGGAGAAAACAGGAATCACTCACCCAACAGTCTCCAGGGTTGAGTTTACCGTATTTTTTTTGGATGCGGTTGCGTAATTCTAAATAACCACGAGAATAGAACTGACGACTGCGTTGAGTAGGTCGTTCATCTAATGCAGATGTTCCCTGTGAAGAAATTTGTCCTCCTAACCAGTCAGTGATTTCCGTTAAGCAAACCCTTTTCCCGGCTAACAAACCCTCATAAGCTGTAGCTACACCAGAAAGTCCACCACCTACTACTAAAATCTCACAATTAATAGTCTTATCTGGGTTTCTCGGTGGGGCGGCGATGATAGCGGAATGCGGTAAGAGGTAGCCAGAGATTAAGGTCAGACTCATCATTGAGGCTACTTTTTGTCTACGCTTCATGGTTTGAGAACTATTACTATTTCTACTAGTCAGCCAACTTGTAGACGTTACCATTCCGAGAATGTTCATGGCAAGGATTGGGGACTGGTAAAGGCAAAAGGTAAAAGGTAAGAGGTAAAAGTAAAAAGATAGGAAAAGATGCTTTTGCCTTTTCTGAGGTTTGTGACGAGAAAAATTGATGAGAACAGATTGACTTAAATTATTTTTGATAGATTATATTTTTAAACTTACCTGAAAATAAGCGGCTTATTCTACCCCATTCCCTATTCCCCATGCCCTATTCCCCATTCCCCATTCCCTTGTTATGAGTCTTTTTTGTTTAGTTCACGGTGCATTCCAAGGTAGTTGGTGTTGGGATTTACTAATTCCCCACTTAGAAGCACAGGGTCACAAAACAGTAGCAATGGATTTACCAATTGAAAATGCCTCTGCTACTTTGTCCCAATTTGCAGATACAGTAATTCAAGCACTGCCAAAAACTGATGATGATATTGTCCTAGTTGGTCACTCAATGGCTGGGACTATAATTCCTTTGGTTGCAGAAGCGGTGCAAGTGCGTCAACTAGTGTTTGTGGCTACGCTGATTCCGTCTCCTGGTGTCAGTACATTCGACCAATTTGCTCATAATTTTGATGCTGATACGCTCAAATCATTAAATTACCAGCCAAAAAACCCTAGTCAACTAGAAAAATTTCATTCTGAACCGAATATGTATGAACCTGCGTCGCTAGGTAGAGATTTTACTGACGAAGCAGTATTAATGGATTTGTTCTTCCATGATTGTCAACCGGATGTAGCACAGTGGGCTATCTCTAAAAGTCGTTCGCAACAATCTATGGCTTATATTTATGAAACGAATCCTCTCAAAGCTTTGCCTTTAGTTGAGCGTAAATATATTGTTTGTACCAAAGATAGAATATTATCTCCGGTATGGTCGCGCTACGCTGCACGCCAGCGTTTAGGGATTGACGCTATTGAGCTAGATTCTGGACATTGCCCACATTTATCTTGTCCTGAGCTTTTGGCTTCAATATTAACTGGAGAAAGGAACTAGGGAACAGGAAACAGAAAGACAATGTTAAGCTGTTACACCCATAAGTTGCATAGTCTTAAACTAAAACTGCGATCGCTATCAATCCTAGCAGTCCACCCGACTATAGAACATCACCCCACCAACGTGAATAACTCATTTCTGTTATAGATTAGGAGATAAGCACGCCGCAAAATACTGACAACACATCAGGATGGTTGTGATGAAGAGCCAGAACCAATTGATATTATCCTTATTTGTGAAAAGCGTCCTAGTCTTTTCTCCCTTGCTGTTGTCGGCTGAAATCAGCAATGGACAACCTACACCATCCATCTATTCTCAGCAGAGTCTCACCCAAAATCAAACATTAGCCCAAGTCCCAACACAAAAGCGGGTGTTAGAGTCTGAACTGAGTCGGACAACTATCTTGCTGAATATTTGTTTAGTGATTTTGAGTTTATTTCCAGTAGTAATTATTGCTTTATTTTGGCTACTGCGACGGGTGGCTATCCGTGAAATTGTGGATAGAGCTATGTCGCATTTAGAAGGTGTAGAAAAACTGGAAGGACAATTAACTTTAGTCAAGCAAGATGCAGAAAATCTCATCCAAGAAGCTAAAGGAATTACCCGCGCTTTAGAAAGGGAAGCTGAGAACCTACAGCAAAAAATTAAAACAGAGCAAGATAATTTATCTTTTGTAACATCAGAAATCTTACAAGCTAAGGTTGATAACTTAGCTAAAATTGCCACAGAAGTCGCAACTTTTCAAGAAAAAATTGAGCATTTATTGTCTGAGTCTGTAAGTCAATTAACTCACTTAGAATTAGAAGCCCAACAAAAGAAAGATATAACGCTAGTAAATATAGAAAATAATGAAACAGAGTTTGTTAATCACCTGACTGAGTTAAAACAAAATACAGCTAGTCAGCAAAACCAGATTTTAACAGATTTAGAAACATCAAAGTTAGAATTTAATGCTCAACTAGGCAATTTATATACTGATACTCAGGCACAGCAAACTAATATCATTACGATTTTAAATACTTTACAGTCAGAATTTGGTGTGCAGCTATCTGCATTACAAGCAGATGTACAGCAACACAAAGATATCAAAATAGAAAATCTCCAAACAATAGTTAGTGAATTTCAAACTCAAGTATTAGGATTAACAACAGATACCCAAAGACACAAAGATAGTTTTTGGGAGAATTTAAATAATATACAAGCAGAGTTTACACAGCAGTTAGCTAATTCTCAGTCAGCAGTTAATGGTAGAAAAGAGAAAGTTTTACAAAATATTCAAGAGTTAGAGAATTTATTAAAAGAACAAATATCAGCATCACAGTCACAAATTCATCAGGAATTAAGAAAGCTACAATCAGAGTTTGCATCTAAGTTAGCTGAACTGCAAACAGATGCTCAAAACCGCCAAGGACAGATTATCGAAGACTTAGAAAAATCAGGTTCAGAATTTGTTTCACAGTTTTCTGAGTTGCAATTTAATGCTCAACAACAGAAATTATTAATTTTAGAAAAACTAGAAAAACTGGAGACAGAATTTGTAGCACAATTATCTGAGTTACAATTAGATGCTCAACAGCGTAAGAATATAATTTTACAAGAATTAGCTGAAGCTAAACCCGCAGTCATTAACATACAAGAACCATCACCAGAACCTCAACCGCCACGGGAAAATAATAAACCAAAATTGACATTTGATGATCATATAGCGCAGGGAGATAACTTATTTGCACAAAAACAATATGAAGAGGCGATCGCAGCTTACGAGCAAGCGGTAAAACTCAACCCTGATGATGCTATACTCTGGTTTAAATGTGGGCTGACCTTCGCTAGATTACGACGCTATAAACAAGCGATCGCTTCCTACAACCGCGCCATTAAAATTCAACCAGATTACCATCAAGCAATGTGCGATCGTGGTGTAGCTTTTGGTTATTTACAGCGACATCAAGAAGCCTTTAAATCATTTGATCAAGCCACGCAAATTAAACCAGAAGATGCTACAGCTTGGCTAAATCGCGGTTTAGCATTAATCGAGTTAGAACAATATGAAGACGCAATCAAATCCTTTGAAGAAGCTTTAAAACTTCAACCAGAATCTCCCAAAATTTGGGATAAACGCGGTTACACTCTTGTCAGATTAGGTAAGGATGAAGAAGCAATCAATTCTTTTGATAAGGCACTAGCAATTAAACCAGATTATGCCAGTGCTTTCTATAATAAAGCTGCCTGTTATGCACTACAAAGACAAGCAAATTTAGCTATAGAAAATCTACAACAAGCAATTAATCTCAATCCCAGATATCAAGAAGACGCTGCCAATGATATCGATTTTGATGATATTGCAGATAATGAAGAGTTTCAAAAACTGATTAGAGTAACTGAGAATCGGGAATGAGAGACAAGGTAGACAAGGTAGACAAGGGAGATTTTTCTTCAATGCCCTATGCCCCATGCCCCATGCCCAATTCCCTTGAATTATTTAATCCTTTCCACGTCTTCTACTGCTTTAGGAACACCTTCTGTTAAAACTTCATGTCCTGTGGGTGTGACTAACACATCATCTTCAATGCGAATTCCAATACCTACCCATCGTGGATCTGTTTGTGGTTGGTCTTCGGCGAGTTTTGTGTCTGGTACTATATAAATCCCTGGTTCTACTGTCAAAACTTGCCCAGGTTGCAAAATCTGCGGTTTGTCTTCACCATGTTGGTAAACACCCACATCATGCACATCTAAACCAAGCCAGTGGCTGGTACGGTGCATATAGTATGGTTTGTATTTCTCTTCCTCAATGAGTTTATCCACTTCACCCTTGAGAATACCTAGTTCCACCAATCCTTCCGTTAAAACACGGACGGCAGCATCATGAACTGAGCTAAAAGTATTACCTGGTTGGACTTGGGCGATCGCTTGTTTTTGGGCTGCTAAAACTATCTCATATAATGCCTTCTGCTCTGGTGTAAATTTACCACCTACTGGAAATGTTCTGGTGATATCAGAGTTGTAATAACCATAAGCACAACCTGCATCAATCAGTAACAGGTCATTTTCTTGCATCTGACGATTATTTTCAATGTAATGTAAGACACAGGCATTAACACCAGAAGCCACAATGGAAGGATAAGCAGGCCCCATCCCACCCCGCAGGCGAAATATGCGTTCTATCTCTGCTTGAATTTCATATTCATAACGCCCAGGTTTAGCGATCGCCATTGCTTGATTATGTGCTTCAATAGCGATGGCTGCTGCTTGACGCATCATCTCTAATTCTGCTTCGCTTTTGATTAATCTCATGCTATGCAGAATTGTACCAGTGTCTTCAATAGCAGTTGGCCCTGTTCCCCGTCGCGGATAAGTCCGCAGCAAATTTTGGTAATGATTGAGGATTTTATCGTTAAAGTGGCGATCGCGTCCCAAATGATAATAAATGCGATCGGCTTTTTCTAAATATTGGGTTAATTTCTCATCTAGTTCGGTGATGGGGTAAGCTTCATCCGCACCATATAGTTCTTTGGCTGCTTCCACACCACAACGATAACCAGTCCAAACCTCTTTTTCTCTCTCCTTGGGTTGCACAAACAACACAAAACGATGTTCTTGATGATGAGGTGCTAACACTGCTACCGCCTCTGGTTCATTAAACCCAGTTAAGTAAAAAAAATCACTATCTTGACGGTAATTGTATTCGACATCGTTGTGCATAACTGCCATTGGCGCACTACGGAAAATAGCTGTACCATTACCAATTTTGCTCATTAACTGCTCACGACGCTGCCGATATTCTAATTGCATAGGTGAAATCTATTTGCGATTTATAGTATATTATTACACTTTTAACAACTACGGTTAATAGTTGCTAGTTGAAGTTATTCTAACTAATCTTGACTTTACCTTCAGTGCCTTTGTCAAAACTCAGGTAGACATTTTACTCATACTCCCACTTTCAAAATAATTTATTTCTCGAATTCTTGAAGCAGTTGGGATTTTTAACAATATCAACTATCACTTTTTGAGCAATTTATCAAATAAAGATTTTCTGTTTGTCATAAACATTTTATTTTAAAAGATAGAGTAATGAACAAACATTTATCAATATTGTGTTGATTTTATCAAGCATTCCTAACATCATTATTTGATAATTAGTAACCCGATACATTTTCAATATCTTTTCTGTTATAAGAATATACATAATTCATTTATTTTATTGGCAAAGCATGACATCAAAGGGGATTTAGCATCATTTCTGTTCAAATAAAACCATTCATCAAATAGAAAAGTTATGTATTAATAGCTATGTCTTTAAACGATGATTTTTATAAAATACAAATGTTATTTACAATTAAAAATTTTCTCAGAAAATGTTATTTGGCAACAGAATTGTCTCTGGCTTAGGAGTTAAAACTTGAATAGCAAACAGTCATAAAAACATACTATGCCGAGCGAACAAGATAGCGCGTTTGATATATCTTTGGCAAAGTCACAAAGCCTCCTGTCTTCTTCTCAAACTCAGTCGGATTTTAATATTGCATTACCCAGCAGCTATGCTAGTTCTTCATCTATCGAGTCAGATTTAGGAAGCATTATATCCCCCACTAACAGTGCTAATCCAAATCCCAATCCTTACCTAACTAGTGCTGCAATTACTCCTGACTTTAACGGTGACGGTAAAGCCGATAGAGTTTGGGTAAATACTCAAACAGGTGAGATTTTAGTCCGTCTCATGGATGGTGCGACAACCTTACAAGAAGCGTCTCTTGGTCAATATGATTTGACCACCTGGAGTTATGAGATTGCTGATTTCAACAACGATAACAAAACAGACTTCTTGTTGCGTAATAACTCCACAGGTGAAAATGCGATCGCACTGATGGATGGGACAAGAGTCTCTAACTTCGTCTATCTAGAAAAAGTTGATGCAGGTTGGACAGCTAGCATTGGCGACTTCAACGGCGATCGCAAAACAGATATCTACTGGCATAATGCCACCAGTGGCCAGAACGCTATTTGGACAATGGATGGCACAACAGTTACCAGTGCTAATGTTCTAGACACAACAGCTGTAGGTTTAACTCCTACTATCGTTGACTTCGACGGTAACGGTAAGAGTGATCTCTTCTGGCGTAACAATACCACAGGCGAAAATAGCGTCTGGTTCATGGATGGTTCTCAATCCACCAAATATGATCTCCAAGCCCAAGATTCATCTTGGGGTTACACCTTGGGAGACTTCAACGGTGACTTTAGAACTGATATCCTCTGGCGCAACACCGCCACCGGCGAGAACAAGATTTGGACAATGAACGGTATCTTCGTCACTGAAGGAACTGTCAACACCCTCGACTCATCCTGGACAGCCAACATTGGCGACTTCAACGGTGATGGCAAGACAGACATCTTCTGGCACAATCAGACCACAGGCGAAAACACAGCTTGGTTAATGGATGGTACAGCCGTTAGCAGTGAAGCCTTCCTCCCCAGCAATAGTGCAGCCGTTTCTCCATACCTTGGTGATTACAACGGTGATGGTAAGACAGACCTCTACTGGCGTGATCAAACAACCGGTACAGACACAATTTGGATTATGGACGGTACTAGAGCCACTGAAACCCCCGTCGCTAATCCCTTGACACCAGAATGGTACACCGGCTGATAAACAAGGCAAAGGGTAAAAGGTAAAAGATTCTTTTGCCTTTTACTAATCCCCATTGGGAGGGTGTAGGGGGAAGAAAAAGCCGCCAACCTAACCCTTGAGTTAAAAGCCCCACTCCCTGGGACAACCCAACCATGCTGGGATCTTTTTCAATCCCAGCCCAACACCTAAACCCTTACACCCTTACACCCCTAGTGAACTTATTTCTTCTCCCCATTTTCCAGACAGTGAGGTTAAAATCACTAGACAAGGTTTAAATCTACAGTGGAATTATGAAGACTGCTGAAAAGCTAGCTGCTGGTTGGCTCATCACACTTGGATTCACGTTTTTAATCTCCTCTGTCTCTGCGGTAGTGGAAAGGAATTCCATGTTCAAACCCATTTCCCCAGGCGAAAATGAGGAGTTGGTGCGTGAATATTTCAATAGAGAAAGAGCATCTTTATTAAACGCCACTGCCACACAAGGTTTAATTTTTGGTTTACCCACCGTGATTTTAGGTTCATGGCTAGCTTGGGGACTATATCAGGAAAGTAGAAACGAGAGAAAAGTCCTTCAACAACAAGTGAGCGATCGCCTACAATCTACTTTTTATAACATGATTCAACAAAATGATGGACGCATCACCGTTTTAGGCTTCGCGATGCAGTCACAACTCCCTGCAACGACAGCGAGAAAATTTTTAGACGAAAAAGCTCAAGAATTCAACGCGAATTTTAAAGTCAGCGAAGAAGGCTCAGTATCATATTATTTTGATCTCTAGATAAGAAATAGGGAATGGGGAATGGGGAACAGGGAATAGGTAATAGAGACTAATGACTATTGACTAATGAATATTGACTAATGACTAATTCCTTTCAAAGCAACTTGACACAGATTTTTGTGTGTATAGCTGCCATTTTTGGGGGTTTATCGGTGGCGGCTGGTGCTTTCGCTTCCCATGCGCTGAGAGAAAAAGTTAGCGAGCGATCGCTAGAAATTTTTGATGTGGGTGCGCGTTATCAAATGTATCATGCTCTGGCTTTGTTGCTAGTAGCAGTCCTAATCAGTCGGACATCATCACCACCAACTACTTTGATAGCTAGCGGTTGGCTGTTGATTCTTGGTACAGTTATTTTTTCTGGTAGCTTGTACGCTTTGAGCCTGACTGGAATTAAAATCTTCGGTGCAATTACACCCTTTGGCGGAGTCGCTTTTATCTTAGCTTGGGGTGCTTTAGCGATCGCCGCCTGGAAGTTACGTTTTATCTAGATGAAATATAGCAACGCTAGCGCGCAGCGTACTTTATTGAAAGGGTTTTGATGATTACCCTTTCAATTTTTTTGAGGATTTAATTGCTTCATCTCAAATCTCAAATTCTCTTCCGTATTCTTAACTAAAAATACTTCCGCATTTCTACTAATTCACAAATTTACAATAGTTTCAAAACTTAATTCATATCAGACGTTATTTCAAATCTATACTTGGGCAATATAAATATATTGATTTCTGCACATATAGAAATCCAATACCATTCCTAGTTGTTGGGTGTCAACCTCAACAAAATCAAGGGTTTGGGGTTTAGTTTTATATTGCCTCGATGTCAAACATCAAAGCTAATACTTGTAGTTATGGCGTTATGAAAGTCAGAAAAATATTGAATTTATCAGTAACTTTTATGGTTTTCTACCTCAAAAAACGTGCTTTTTTTTATATTTGCTTGAGTATTGTGAGCCTATTTTTAGTGGTTGCACCTGCTAGATCATCTATGCCAGCAGCCACAACTTATGCTTCTACATACAACGCAAAAGCAATTACACCTGAGAATGGTAATTGGTTAGAACAGGGAAGAAACCTTTACCGTTCAGGACGGTTTACAGAAGCAGCAACAGCCTGGCAAGCATCTGTACAGTATTATCATAGTCAAGGCGATCGCCTCAACGAAGCTTTGAGTCTCAGTTACCTTTCATTAGTCCAACAAGAACTCAACCAGTGGGAAGCGGCTCAACAGTCGAGTCAGCAAAGCCTGAAAATTTTACAGACAATTCGTGCTGATGCCATTGTTTGGGCGCAAGTTCTCAATACTCAAGCCAATTTACAACTACGCACAGGCAAAGCAGAAACAGCCTTAACCAGTTGGCAGCAAGCACAAAAATATTACGAACAAGCTGGCGATCAAATAGGCAGTTTAGGTACTCAAATCAACCAGGCACAAGCTTTACAAAGTTTGGGATTTTATCGCCGATCGCAACAACAACTAGAGGCTTTAACCCAAAAGCTAGCAGCCATGCCAGATTCAGAAATTAAAGTCAGTGGATTGCGATCGCTGGGTTTAGCTCTACACGCCATTGGTGATCAAAAAAGTCAAATTGTTTTAGAGCAGAGTTTAGCCGCAGCTCAAAAAACTGGGGCTAAAACAGAACTGAGTTCCATCCTCTCCAGTTTAGGTAAAGTCGCTTCAGACTTCCAAGACCCAGAATCTGCACTCAATTACTTTGAAGATGCACAAGCTGCTGCTACCAATCCGAATGAGGCTCTACAAGCGAATTTAGCTCGGTTCAAATTGTTGGTAGATTACGACAAACTAGATTATGCCATCCCTGTGGCTCCGCAACTATACCAACAGTTGTCAGAATTACCACCTAGTCACAGTTCCTTGTATGCAGCAATTAATTTTGTTGCCACTTTAAATCGACTAGAAAACTCTGACCAAGTTTTACCTCGTCAAGATGCCGCTAAACTCATGGCTGAGACCGTAAAATCTGCCCAAAAACTAGAGGATGCTCCCGCACAAGCTTACGCCTTGTATCAGTGGGGACAACTCTACAGTCGTACCAAACAATGGTCAGAGGCTCAGACCCTAGCTCAACAATCCCTGCATATTGCCAGACAAATCGCCGCCGACGATATCATTGCTCAATCAGCATGGCAGGTAGGACAGTTGTATCAACAACAAGGCGATCGCCCAGCCGCAATTGCCGCTTATACTGAAGCCGTGAAGTCATTAAAAGCACTGCGCGGCGATATGGCAGCAGTAAATCCCGATGTGCAGTTTTCTTTCCGTGAAAGTGTCGAACCAGTCTATCGGGAACTAGTGGGTTTACTACTAGATGAACAACCCAACCAGAAAGAATTAACACAAGCCAGAGAACTAATTGAATCACTGCAAATCGCCGAACTAGATAACTTTTTCCGCGAAGCTTGTTTAGATAAAGCCCAGCAAATTGACCAAGTTGACCCCACCGCCACGGTAGTTTATCCCATTATCCTCCCGGATCGCCTAGCGGTGATTCTCTCCCAGGCAGGGCAACCTTTACGTTACTATGCAACTCGCAAATCTCAAGCGGAAATTGAGCAAACACTCGACAATTTCTTAGTCGCCCTCAACCCAGTTTCCAACTCCCAAGACAGAGAGCGTTTATCCCAACAAATATATGATTGGCTGATTCTCCCTGCACAACAAGCACAGGCTCTGAAAGATACTAAAACATTAGTGTTTGTTTTGGATGGTAAGTTGCGGAACATCCCCATTGCTGCATTATTTGACGGTCAACAATATCTGATCGAAAAATATGCTGTCGCCCTATCACCAGGATTGCAACTTATGGCTGCCCAATCCCTCCAGCAATCTCATATTGATGCCATTGTTGGTGGTATTAGTCAATCACGTCATGGTTTTAGTGCTTTACCTGCGGTGGAATCAGAAGTCAAACACATTTCCAAAACTGTGGCATCAGCAACTTTACTGAATCAAAAATTTACCAATCAAGCCCTTGCTGATCGTGTCAAATCCAGTGGGGCTAATGTTGTTCACTTAGCGACTCACGGACAATTTAGCTCTCGTTTGGAAGATACTTTCTTACTCACTTGGGATGGAAGAGTGAGTGTGCAAGAATTATCTGAACTCCTGAAAAATCGCAGTGGTAATTCATCAAAAGCGATCGAATTACTGGTATTGAGTGCCTGTGATACTGCAACTGGAGATGAGCGCGCCGTTTTAGGACTAGCAGGTTTAGCCATCAAATCCGGTGCGCGCTCAACCATCGCCACTCTTTGGCCAGTCAAAGACAAAGCCGCAGAAATGCTCATGACACGCTTTTATGACTATCTGAATAATTCCCAACTGACCAAAGCCGAAGCCTTACGACAAGCTCAAATCAATTTGATTCGACAAACTGACTTCCGTGAGCCTTTCTTTTGGTCAGCATTTGTACTAGTCGGTAATTGGAGTTAACTTGTGTAATTACACTTAGGCTATTGGGAATATCTTGCAGAAAATTTTACTTCATTGCCGCCAAAGTGGTTTATATTGCTAGTAGCCATTGATCGCTTTCAATGTTGGCGCAATAGATTGTTTAAGCTTCTTCCCCACAATCAGATCAATTTCCATATCTCATTTCATCTAGAGAGGCTGATAATCATGAAATTTCGAGGTTTAGCTAGTGCCTTGAGCGTCATCGCTTTGCTAGCTAGTGGTACATGGAGCAGTGTCTATGCTGTGACCTTCACACCACCTAGCACTAATAATGCTCCCAGACAATCTACAGGGGGGGCTTCTCGTGGTAACTTCTTTAACCCTGTACCGGGGAAGGGCGCGCCCAAACAAACAACAGGCGGTGCTTCCAGAGGCAATCTATTCACACCTGTAGCTAGTAAAGGTGCGCCCAGACAAACAACAGGCGGTGCTTCTAGAGGTAATCTATTCACACCTGTGGACGGAAAAGGCACACCCAGACAGACAACAGGCGGTGCTTCCAGAGGCAATCTATTCACACCTGTAGCTGGTAAAGGCACACCCAGACAAGCAACAGGCGGTGCTTCTAGAGGTGAGCTATTTACACCTGTAGCTGGTAAAGGCACACCCAGACAAGCAAGTGGGGGAGCATCACGCGTTGGTACTTACTACTTAAATCCCTCAACCGTGAGTTCAACAGGCCCAGCCGCCTTAATTGCACTCCTACCCCAAAACTTCTACGGTACAACAGTATCAGAGCGTCCCACAATTCTGGTTCATATCCCTGCTTCTGATGCTAAGGAAGCTGTGTTTAGCCTGAAAGATGAACAAGGTAATACACAGTATCAAACGACTATTTCCATTGATGGACAATCTGGAATAGTGGGAATTAAATTACCCGCAGAAGCACCAACTTTAGCTGTTGGGAAAAACTACCAATGGTTCTTGGCTGTCAAAGTTGATGGGCAACTCAGTCCCAGCACACCTTATGTTGATGGTTGGATACAGCGTATCCAACCTAGTGCTGAATTAGCTACAGCGATGCAGGAAAAAGATCCTCTGAAACGGGCAACAGCATTTGGAAAACATGGTGTTTGGTATGACTGTGTCAATACACTCGCCGGATTGTACAGCCAGCAAAACACCAATGTGGCTCTGACTAAGCAATGGGAAGAACTGCTCTCTTCCGTGAGCTTACAAGAGATTGTGAAAGCTCCTATTTTAGTAGCTGCTAACTAAATTGCTCCAGCAATTAGACCTCAATGTTGGTGGAATCAGACTCCACCAACATTTATCAATATCTATAACAACTGTGTAGTGCAAATATGTCGCACAGATTCTATAACTTCATTCGACGGACTCGTAGTGTTTTGATTATTACCCCCACGGTTGCTCTAGCTGTGATTGTTGGACAATCCTGGGGATTTTTTAATTTCCTGGAATGGAAAATGCGTGATCAGTGGATGCGTCAGCAATCATCTGGTGAAATTGCCCAGGAAATTGTAGTTGTCACTATTGATGAACAAGATATCCAATCAGTTGGTAAATGGCCGATTCCCGATCATTCTCTAGCAGAATTAATTTCCAAAATCCGAGCGCAACAACCCCGCGCCATCGGATTAGATTTATATCGGGATTTGCCAGAAGGTAGTGGTCATGCACAACTTGTGGAAGTTTTCCGCACAACTCCCAACTTGATTGGTGTAGAGAAAATTACTGGTGAACGTGTCAATCCGCCGCCAGAACTGAAAAAAAATAACCAAGTAGGAATAGCTGATTTAGTTTTGGATGGCGATCGCTTTGTGCGTCGCGCCCTGTTGACGGCGGTTGATGCCCAAGACGATCACAAAATTAAACCAGGACTAGCGACTGTAGTGGCTCTTAAGTATCTGGAAAAGGAAAACATCTCCTTGGAAGCTGTTGACGCAAAACGGCAGATATTCCGACTCGGTAAACAAATTTATCAACCACTAGCAAATCAAGTGGCAGGTTATGCTGATGATGATTTAGGAGGCTATCAAATTCTCCTCAACTGGCATGGTTCAGAGGCGGCATTTCACACTGTCACCATGCGCGATGTGTTAGCGGGCAAAGTTGCACCCAATTTGATGCGCGATCGCATGGTATTTATTGGTTCATCGGCCTCCAGTACCAATGACTTTTTTAGCACTCCCTTTAGTTCTTCTTTGATTTCAGCCCAAAAACCTACACCTGGGGTAGTAATTCATGCCAATATTGCGCTGCAATTAGTGCGCGGTGCCAGAACAGGACACGCCAATATAGTGGGAATTTCTGGGATAGCTACGTCATCCTGGATTATTTTGTGGTCTTTAATTGGTTCTGGTGGTAGTTGGTGGTTAGCTAGTGCGCCTACTAAACGACGGATTCCTGGAGGTAAAATCTTTTGGGCAACTGTATGTATGAGTGGGGCGGTTTTAGGGGGTAGCTATGGAATGTTTTTAAATGGTGTGTTAATACCAATTACACCCACTTTATTTGTATTTATTAGTAGTGTTATTGCCTCAACCAACGCCTATAAACAGCAGCAATTGGAAGCGACAAATCAGCAATTAGAAATTGCCAATAGTCAACTTTTAGATTATTCCAAAACTCTAGAATTAAAAGTGCAAGAACGCACTCGCGAACTCTTAGAAGCCAAGCAAGCTGCTGATGCTGCTAACCAGGCCAAAAGTGAGTTTTTGTCGAATATGAGCCATGAGTTACGCACACCACTCAATGGCATCTTGGGTTTTGCCCAGGTTCTAGAGCGATCGCCCAATTTGACCGAGAAAAACCGAGAAGGTGTCAACATTATCTATCAATGTGGTACACACTTACTGATGTTGATCAATGATATTCTCGACCTGTCTAAAATTGAAGCTCGGAGATTGGATTTAGAGGCGACTAATGTACATTTAGCCAACTTTTTACATAGTGTTACGGAAATTTGCAGCATCCGCGCCCAACAAAAGGGAATTGCTTTTAAAGTTTTGATTAGCGATCGCCTACCCGTTGCCATTCAAACTGACGAAAAACGCCTACGGCAAGTATTAATCAACTTACTAGGCAACGCCATCAAGTTTACAGATAACGGTAGTGTCACCTTCAGGGTAGAGTTACTAGAGACTGGAGACTCGGAGCCAAAAGAGCAAAATACAACTTCCCGTCCCCAATCCCCCACGATCAAAATCCGCTTCCAAATTGAAGATACTGGAATCGGCATGGCACCAGATCAATTAGAGAGAATCTTTTTGGCTTTTGAGCAAGTGGGGGATATTAAGCGCAAGTCTGAAGGTACTGGTTTAGGACTGGCAATTAGTCAAAAAATTGCTAACTTAATGGGCAGTCAGATTCAAGTGCAGAGTAATTTGGGTGAGGGTAGCCTATTTTGGTTGGATTTGACCGTACCAGCACCAGATGATCATGATTGGCAACCTATGGTCATTTCCCCCAGCAATCAGAAATTTAACAGTGTTGAGGGTAATGCACCACAAATTTTGATTGTCGATGATGATGAACATCACCGTTATATGTTAGGTAGCTTGTTGCAAGATATTGGTTGTCGTGTCTTAGAAGCCAGTGACGGTAAACGTGGACTACACCTAGCGAATGAGCATTGTCCAGATGTAATTTTGCTGGATTTAGCTATGCCTAATATGGATGGCTTTGAACTCATGGTTCATTTACAGGAGAAACCCCAAACTAAGAAGATTCCGATTATTGTTGCTAGTGCGAGTGTATTTGATGATCATCGCCAACGTAGTTTAGAAGCCGGAGCAACGGCATTTTTGCCCAAACCTCTACAAATGAATGAACTCTTTCTCGCTTTGCGATCGCTATTGAAGGCAGAGTTCGTGCAAGTTACACCCACACCAAAACAAGCTGATACTGAGATGGTGTTGCCACCAGAGGATGTGTTGCAACAACTATATCATTTGTCAATGATGGGAGATATACCAGCAATTGAGGGAATCATAGAAGAACTACTCCAACAAGATAGCCGGATGAAAACTTTTGTCAGTGAGCTGAAAAAACTGACAGCCAACTTCCAAACCGCAAAAATACGTAATTTCCTTAAATCATTTGTTACTACGGAGTCACGCCAATGATGACTGATCATTTATCACAGACAATGTACATCCTTTTGGTAGATGACAACCCTAATAACCTCAAAGTCCTGTCAGAAGCGATTCAGGGATGTGGTTGGAAAGCACTCATGGCCACCGATGGGGAATCAGCGATCGCACAAGCAGAATATGCTCATCCTGACTTGATTCTCTTAGATGTGATGATGCCTGGTATTGATGGATTTGAAACTTGTCAACGACTCAAAGCTAATTCCATCACTGAAAATATCCCCATTATTTTTATGACTGCTTTATCTGATGCCACAGATAAAGTCAAAGGACTGGAAATTGGAGCAGTAGACTATATTACTAAACCGTTCCAACAAGAAGAGGTAATTGCACGCTTAAAGTTACATCTGAAAATTTCTCATCTCACTAAAACCCTAGAACAACGAGTACAAGAGCGTACATCTGAGTTAAGCCAATCTGTACAACAGTTACAACAAACCCAATTACAACTGATTCAAAGTGAGAAAATGTCCACTTTGGGACAATTGGTGGCGGGTATTGGACATGAGATTAATAATCCGGTGGGTTTTCTTGGGGGTAATCGCACTCATATTGAGCAGTATGTCCAAGACTTGCTACGTCTAATACAACTCTATGAACAAAAGTTACCTGATCCAGATGCCGACATTGATGAGTTAATTGAGGAAATAGATTTAGAGTATATAGTTGAGGATTTACCGAAATTACTAGCATCAATGGATCAAGGAATCATGCGCTTAAAAGACATCAGTTGTTCTCTGAGAACTTTTGCGCGTTCTGATATATCCTCCAAAGTCGAGTTTCAAATCCACGAAGGCCTAGATAGCACTTTGATGTTGTTGAAACATCGGCTCAAAGACCAAGGAAGCCGCCCTAAAATTGAAGTAGTCACAGCATATAGTGACTTACCTCCCATCAGTTGTTACCCTGGGCAACTCAACCAAGTATTTATGAATATTATTGCCAATGCGATCGATGCCTTTGATGAACTACATCAACATCGCTTAGAGCAGAATATAGCTCATGAGACAACTAACACAATTACGATTACCACATCGTTTGAGCATGAAGAACAAACAGTGACAGTCTGCATTGGTGATAATGCTTTGGGTATGCCAGTTGAGGTGAAAGAGAGAATTTTTGAGCCTTCTTTTACAACTAAACCTGTAGGTAAGGGAACAGGTTTAGGATTAGCTATCAGCTACCAAATTATCGTGGATAAACACAACGGCAAAATCGACTGTTTGTCCACCCCTGGAAAGGGAACGCAGTTTATGATTACTCTACCAATCTAATACCACGTTAAATTTTAGATTTTGGATTTTGGATTGGTTGAATGGTGAGCTTTTCATAAATCCATCTGTTGTATGCTCTTTTTAAATTGGTGCAAGTTTTTATAAAACAAAATATATATGTAAAATCGTGAAACTTTAATAATTATACAACTAGGTACTTCAGGGTTTCTACCAGTTTTTAAATAAATAGGCGGATTGACAGCAGTATCCGCCGATAAAAACAAACAACAACACTATGAACTTATTTATCATCGCATTGATTAGGTATTACTGAAGCCTATTAGTTGCATAAACTGCATTACCTTGATGAAAATATTGCATATTTTGCTGTAAAATGTATTAACGCTTTGAATTAGGTTGTGCTAGAAAGTCGAGCATTTCTTTGGCCACAATTCTGGGTGATTCAATAATAAAACCATGCCCACCACCTTCAATAACTGATAACCTAGCCTGGGGAATCCCTGTGGCTAATTGCTGAGAAAATTTTATGGGGGTGAGAATATCTTGTTTGCCCACTAATATGAGAGTGGGGCAAAGAATATTTTGTAGACGATTGATAGTATCCGCACCAAGAATAGCTCGACTATGGTGATAAATACTGTGAACTGGCGGAGAGAAAGGGTAATGAACAGCCCATTCAATGAGCTGTTCGATCATATCTGGCACTGAGTAAAAATTATCGCTGAAAATCCAGGGTAATACGACTTGTTGATACAGTTTCGTATCTATGCGCTGCAAGAGTTCCCCCCAGGTGCTGATAATCTGATTAAATCGCTCATCTCCCTTAGCCAGAGATGAGAGTAATATTAGACTTTTAACCTTTTGTGGATATAGTAAAGCTAGTTCTTGGGCGATTTGTCCCCCCATCGAATGACCTGCAACGTGTACTTGATCAATGTTTAAATGTTCCAGTAACGCAGCTGCATCATGGGCTAATTGTTGTAAGCCATAAGGATTATCTGGTGCAGAACTCCTTCCTATACCCCGATTATCTATACGAATTATCTGATATCGAGCAGTCAAATCAGGCATGGTCACTGACCAGTAAGTATGATCACACAAAAAACCAGAAATTAATAACAAGGGTTCGCCCGTACCTTTGCTGTCGTAAAACAATTCGATCCCGTTTAAACTTACTTTTGGCATAATCAATCCCTGGGGAAAAGTCAAAATTCGATGGTCAAAAGTCAATTATCTCCATACTTGAGTAAACACGAAATTTGTCTCTACATACAGACCCAATTACATTCAGTAGTGCTGTTAGCGGTAGCGCAGCGTTTAGTCGGTGCAATTAATCTTACTTTTTACTCAGCACTCTCTTGGTAATTGCTACAGACACTGCTAAACTACTGGCTATAGATACAGAACTGTTAGTGTCTGTGTTTAAGCAACAATACCCACATAAAGCATAATTTTTTCTCGTTAGTCTCTTTAACCAAACCCAAAAAAAGATTATTACAGCGTCAATACAGGCATTATTCTAGAGAATCTTGAATTATCTTTTCATTCCTCACAACTTCCTCATAATTTCTGTGTATAACAGCTTTGAGGGTGATGATTAGTAGGTAAAAACTCTATCAACGCCTGATATTAATCAAACTGAATCAAGATATTGGTGTTATTTTTATGAATCACTATTTATTTCATGACGAAGTTACTTTAGCCGAAAAAACCCAAGAACTGGGTAAACAAGCCGTAAAGTTAAAACTGATTCCGGCTTTTGTGATCCGTTACTATCCAGACAGTTGGGAATTTTGTATTCCCAACTATGATAATTCCTCTACAGATTGTTTGACAGCACCAGAAGCTTATCTGAAGCTCAAAAAACTAGTTGATAGTGCCTTATCTATGGTTTAGAAACAACAAAAATTAGTACAGTTAGTTGCCAAAAGGGGGTTTATCTTCTACTTTCTACCTCGTAGTGGGGTAGGGTACAGGGAAAGATTGGGAATCGAGTTATCAATGATAACTATTGAGTCTAATGATCATCATACTTTCACCAACCCCTACCCCCTATCTTCAATGTCTGCTACCTAGATTACATCAGTGACTAAAAAACTAGCAGCAGTTAAGGCCACACGATTGGAGAATACAGCAATTTGCACCTGTGGAGTAGCTCCAATACCATCAGCGTCAAAGAAAAGCGTGCCTGTAGTTTGATTGTAGATGAAGCGATCGCCTTGAGCTTGCGCCGCAGTTCCCAAACGGAATAAACCTGCATCTAAAGTACCAGCTTGACTTAACCCAAACTCAGCACCAGACAAGCGTACAGTCTCACCTAATTGAAAATCCCGAATAGTATCAAAATCA
Source organism: Nostoc sp. CMAA1605 (assembly GCF_021596505.1). Classification (GTDB taxonomy): domain Bacteria; phylum Cyanobacteriota; class Cyanobacteriia; order Cyanobacteriales; family Nostocaceae; genus Trichormus. Next base: position 48,825 of record NZ_PJIZ01000046.1, read on the forward strand.
GTTAAACTTCCCTTTAAATCGAAAATATATATACCTGTAATGCTATCAATGCTAATGCCATTATAGTTAGTGTCGGAACTAGTAACTGTGTGTTGAATAGTGACTGCATAATTGAAGACAATTATGCTATCGTCTACGGCGGGCGTATAGAGTTTGTTGATTGGGGAAGATAGTTAAGCTTTCAAATGCTAAGTTATCACGGACACCTGATATTTGGGTGTCACCTGCATTGACTGTTCCAGCTGCGCCACTAGGGACAAAGCCAGAAACAAATGTGGTAATTCCTTCTAAGGTTACATTCGTAACTGTTTTAGCTATTGTGGAATTATTCGTTGTCATATTTTAGTGCAGGGGTAAATGTAGCCTCGATATATATGAGGATTCCCCATTAACGACTGAAAAACACCGCCGCTAGTATAATTAAACCCAACAACGCCAAAGGAACCAAAAGATTAGGCAGATCCAATACACTCATCACACAACAGTTTTCAGGGATAATTCCTGTTATACAGCAAGCACGCATAATGGGGAACTCATGCTTCAATCTCCAGAGACGGTTATTTGGCTACAGGAACGCACAACTTTAGGGATTCTCTCATCCGCAGTGTTAAATGCGATCGCTCCCTTGATGCAAACCCAAGTCATATCCCAAGGAAGCAGTCTCATCCTAGAAGATACTCCCCCAAATGCACTTTATATTCTGGTAGATGGTCAGCTAGAAAGTGAAATTAATGATAAAAATCATCCTGTATTTCCTTGCGGTTTTCTTCCAGGTGCAGTTATTAACCTCAAAGAATTACTTTTAGATGAATTTACCCCATACACTATTAAAGCTGTCACTGAATCTCATCTCTGGTTTGTCTCGGCGGCTGAGTTCCGTGATGTAGTTAATCAGTATCCCGAAATTACTCAGGCTTTGTCTCGTCAATTAGCGCAAGAATTAGCCCAGGTGACATCTGCGTTAACTTATGAACAAGAACGTTCCGTGGCGTTACGGCCATATTTGGTGACGAAAGCCCAACGGGGAATTGTGGGTACGAGTCGCTACGCCCTCAGACTCAGAGAACAAATTCGCGAAGCCTCAGCTGATAGGGAATCTGTAGAAATTTTCGGCGAACCAGGCTTAGAAAAAGATAATATTGCGGCGTTGATTCACTTTGGTTCCCCAAAACGCCGTGAACCGATAATTAAAGTTAACTGTGGAATTTTACAAACTAGCGGCGCAGACTTATTTGGTCGGGCTGGAGGAAAACCAGGATTATTAGAATGGTTAGGGGAAGGAAGTTTAATTTTAAACAATCTTCAGGAATTACCACCAGAGTTATTACAACCTGTAGCGCAGTTACTCAAAACTAACACCTACACCCCCGTAACTCGACCAGGAGAACCAACAGCAGCACCCCGCACCAGTAAAGTTAGAATTTTAATAGTTGCGGAAAAAGCCCAGTCTCAAATTGAACGCTGTGTAGGTCATGTGATTAAAGTTCCGCCGCTACGGTTGCGGAAAGCGGATATTCAAGCCCAGGTAGAATATTACACCAGTTTGTATGTGCGATCGCGTGGTCTGGCTAAACCCCACATTACCCCCGAAGCTTTGCGTCGGCTGCAATCTTATGATTTTCCTGGCAACCTCAAGGAGTTGAAAAATATTGTAGAACGGGCAATTGTGCAAGTCGGGAAGGGTAGCGAGTTAACAGAAGAAATTTTCTGGTCGGCGGAAACTAAGAAAAAGCAATTTCGCGTCAATTTGTTAAATCTCTATCCTGGGTTACGGCGGTTTTTACGGAGTGATTGGTGGCCGGATAGAATTAACTATGGTTTTACTGTAGCAGCATTTGCGTTAGTTGTCGGTGTGTTGTTTGTTGGGCCACAAACACGCGATCGCAATTTTGCTTTAAATTTATTTTGGGCTTGGTGGTGGCCTCTGGTGTTATTAATCTTCCCCTTTTTAGGACGGGTGTGGTGTGCTGTTTGTCCGTTCATGATTTACGGCGAAATCACTCAAAAATTATCCTTGTGGTTATTCCCCCGTCAATTGCAACGCTGGCCTAGAGAAAAAGCAGAAAAATGGGGTGGTTGGTTTTTATTTGGGTTATTTACGTTAATTTTCCTCTGGGAAGAACTGTGGGATTTAGAAAACACCGCTTATCTTTGTGCTTGTCTACTCCTATTAATTACCTCTGGGGCGATGATTTTTTCCGCCCTGTTTGAAAGGCGGTTTTGGTGTCGTTATCTTTGTCCCATCGGTGGCATGAATGGTTTATTTGCTAAACTTTCCATGACGGAACTACGGGCGCAGCAGGGGATATGTTCTGCCACCTGCACTACCTATCAATGTTACAAAGGCGGTGCGGAAAAGGGGGAAGGGATGGAAACCGATGGTTGTCCTTTATATTCCCATCCCGCCCAGTTAGAAGATAACCGAGATTGCGTTTTGTGCATGACTTGTTTAAAAGCCTGTCCCCATCGTTCCGTTGAATTTAACTTGCGTCCCCCAGGAATTGAACTCTGGACAACTCATGTACCCTACAATCATGAAGTGGCATTATTATTATTACTACTGGGGGCAATATATCTCCATCGTTTACCGGAATTGCAAACTGGCTTGGGTTTACAGTTAGATTTAACTCAATTTTGGCTACATTTAGCTATATCTATTCTCGCCTTGTTAACACCGGCGGTAGTAGTATTTATCGCCTATGGTTGCATGAAATTATTCAATCCTCGCCGCAAACCCCGCAAATTTATCGAACTCACCTATGGTTATTTACCCCTAGTCTTAGGCGGAAACCTAGCCCATTACCTGCGTTTGGGTTTGGGCGAAGGGGGGAAAATTTTGCCAGTCACCTTTGCTACCTTTGGCTTACACGGCGAACAATTACCCGTTTTGGTAGCACATCCCGCAGTCATTGCTTTCTTACAAGGTAGCGTTTTAATATTCTCGGTGTTGTTAACGATGGTATTAACCCAGAAGATTGCGAAACAACCTTGGAAAAATATGCTTTGGCAACATTTCACAGTTCTGGGACTGGCTGCTAGTATGTGGATGATTATCGTGTTTTAACAACTTTTTCGCTCCTCAATCTTAGGATGACAGACCATGAAAGTTTTCAAAAGAACCATCAAACCAGAAACCTATATATCGTTTCTCCACATCTACGAAACCACTTGGGGAACGGCTGGTGATATCTGTTTAATTCGTGAGTCTATCGCCAAAGATAGTACAGTAAAATTTATCGGACGCAAAGTCCAGTTAGCCATCCCTAAAAGATTGGAGCGCGATCGCCTGGTCAATTGTCCTATCATTAAGGTTGCGGGAAATGTCGGCGATGGACACCCGAAAGACCATCCCCTAGAATGGGAAGTCTACGAAGGAATAGATAAAGAAATTGCTTTAGCTGCACTCAAACCTTGGGGTTTTAAGTTAATTGAAGTTTAGTTGACAATTACACCTCTTGGAGAGGATAAGGAGCAGGGAGCAGAGGGGAAATATTTTCACCCTTGCCCCTTCCACCTTGCCCCCTGCTAATATTCAAATTAAAGTTAGCGTCGCGGGACGTACCTGGAGGGGAAGCAAGCTACGCGTTAGCGTTCCCGTAGCGTCCCGTAGAGAAGCAGAGCGGGAGAATCGTTGCGAATTGCGAATTGCGAACTGCGAATTGGTATTATTTATTCGCTCCTACAGGTAAAAATCCACCAGCCTGCATTTTCCACAACCTATAGTAAGCACCGCGATTTGCCAGTAAGTTAGTATGAGTATCATCTTCAACAATGCTGCCGTGGTCAAACACTAAAATTCTATCGAGATGGGCAATAGTGGAAAGTCGATGAGCCACCACAATTACAGTTTTGCCATTCATTACCAAGTCTAAAGTATCTTGAATGGCTTTTTCGGTAATGGAATCTAGGCTGGAAGTGGCTTCATCTAAGATGAGAATAGGCGCGTCTTTGAGAATTACCCGCGCGATCGCAATTCGCTGTCTTTGTCCTCCAGATAGTTTGACACCACGTTCACCCACTAAGGAATGATAACCGTCTTTGATTTGGCAAATAAAATCGTGAGCATAAGCCTTGCGTGCGGCTGCAATCACTTCCTCATCAGTTGCATCTATGCGTCCGTAACGAATATTTTCTATCAATGTGCGATGAAATAGGGAGGGGTCTTGCGGAATCAGGCTAATTTGGGCGTGGAGAGCATCCTGAGTCATATCTAGAATATCGACCCCATCAATCAGAATTTGTCCCGATTGTGGATCAAATAAACGTAAAATCAAATTCACAAAGGTGGATTTTCCAGAACCGGAGAAACCCACTAAGCCAACTCTTTCTCCTGGTTTGATCGTAATCGAAAGATTCTCAAATACTTGCTTCCCATCTATGTAGCTAAAATTGACTTGGCGAAATTCGATTTTACCTTGGGTAATGGGGTGAGCGATCGCTTGCTCGCGATCAATCAACTCATGGGGTTGAACAATGGTATGCACACCGTTAGCAACATTACCGATGTGTTCAAAAAATTCAATAAACCGTCGGCTTAAATTTCGGGCTTCACTAATAATGAGTAATGATAAGCTAGTCGCTACAACAAAGTCAGCCGCCGCAATTAATCCTTGACTCCACAGCGAAAGTGAGTAATATAAAGTCCCAATTTTCAAAATTGCGGCTGAGATGAACTGAAACCAACGAATCCGTTCCGAATACCAATTAGACTTTCTCACCTCTTTGAGTTCGTGCCTTAATTGCTCATTTAAATAAAGTCTTTCAAAACCCAAACGAGCAAATAATCGGCTACTGCTGAGATTTGTTACCGCATCTACGATTATACCAGTAGTCTCACTTCTAGCAGATGCGGCTCGGCGGGAGTAAATTCGGCAACGAGTCGCCAGCCAAAAGGAAATACTGATAAACAAAACTGCCCATACACCCACGAATGCGGCCAGAGGAGGATATACACGATACAACAAAATCGTTGAGACAATATACACGATGATTACAGACATAAATTCCGTAATCAGCATTTGCATTGTCTGAGTCACACCCAAAGAAGTTTCACCGATGCGATGTGCTAATGCGCCAGCAAAACTACTGCTCAGGTAACGATGAGAATGATGTTGCAAGTAAGCATATAAAGAACGGACAATATGTTGTCGGTGAATGGGATGGAGAATAGTTTGCAATAGTCCGGCTGTGCGTCCAAAGACAACTTCACCCACACTTAAAGCTGTGAACAGCATCAGGGGTTGGTTAATAGCAGCAAAAATTTGCTGGTTATTTCCTGGCGATCGCGTCACGCTACGAATAATTTCACCTATCGCATAGGGGAGCATAATTCCGCAGGTGGCGTGCAGTATCTCCGAAATGACCATTGCTAAATACCACCAGCGAAACTGGTTCACAAAATAACAAATAAACCTAAATGGCGTATCAGGTAAATCCGGTGCATTAGCAGCACGTTGAAAAGATTTAGAAATTCTTACCTTCTTGGTCATGCAATTTGATCTCGCATTTATAGCGATTCACAATTAATAGCTTGTTCACAGAAAATGGAAATAGACGGCTGATTTAGCCGCCCCATCTAGTTAAATAATTCTGATGAGAAATTGTGCAAAATTACTGATCAATACTTTCATCTGAACATACAACAGTTTTCATCTAAACCATAATTTCTGCTGGTGTAATAGCAGCATACAAATCAGATGGAAGTAAAGCTTCCTTAATATCAATCTTTTTGGGGATAACACCTGTTTCAAAGAATAAATCTGCTACACGTTGTTGTTCTGCTATCAATGCCGGACTTAATCCTCTGCGTCCAGCAAAAGTACGACGAGACATGACTTTGTCAGCTACATCTGGTTTAAGTTTTTGTTCTGTGATCATCAATTTCTTCACTTCATCTCGATTTACCTCCGCCCATTTATCAAGGGCATGAAGTTCTTCAATCACAATTTTTAGCACTCCAGGATTTTCTTGTGCAAATGTCCTATCAGCGATATAGTAACCACCAGGAGTATCTAGCCCTACACCATCTCTAAGAACACGAATGCGACCCATTTCTTCCGCGATCGCATAGTGGGGATCTCCACTCACCCAAACAGGTATTTTCCCTTCGATAAAAGCAGCCCTAGCTTCAACATTCGGAATACTCTTGATTTTGATATCTTTGATGGTCAAACCAATTGACTGCAAAGCTCTTAGTATAAAATAATGTGATGCCGAGCCTTTTTGAAAATATACTTCTTGTCCCTTAATCTCCTCAAGCTTTTGTAGTGGTGACTCTGGAGGGACAGCAATCACACTACTTCTGCCAGTTGTGGCATCTCTTCGTGTACCAACGACGTAAACAATATCTGATCCAGCTACTTGGGCAAAAATTGGCGGTGTTTCTCCCACAGAGCCGACATCAACCCTACGGGCAGCCATCCCTTCCATAAGTTGAGGCCCTTGGGCAAATTGTAACCATTCCACCTTGATTCCTAATGGATCTAGGCGTTTCTCCAAAACTTGCCGATTGCGGACGAGATCCCCTGCACTCTGATATCCCATACGGAGAACTTTAGTTTTGATCTCCAGAGAACTGCTACTATTTGCCACATTCTGTTGGCTTTGTTGGCTACAACTTCCCAACAGATAAGCCAAGGAAAAACCACCTACACTAGATGTGGCAAAATTGATAAAACGACGGCGGTTAATCATATTCGATTGATTGATGAAAACTACTGAATGTTGAGGTTGACGATATTAGGACTTACGCAACTGGCATATTTTTTATGTAGGGTGTGTGACGCTGCGAAACGATTTGAACGTAGTAATAAGACTTATAGCGTCACGCACCTACCATTGATTGTGACACTTGCGTAAGTCCTGGATAGTTCTAAAAAGCTACTAAATATGCAATTAATGTTTCCAAACAACATGAATTGTTGCTGTCAATTCTTCTTTAAATTCTCCAGAAGGCTCAACTGCTAGTAATGCTTCTGTGATATCTGCTTCAAAAGCTGCTGTTTGCTCGCCATAGAAAATTTTCAAGGAGAAAGCTGTAGTGTATAGATAGCCAATATAGCTAGAGACTGTCCAAGACTTTTCAAATGGCACTTCATAGACTTCTTGGCGAGCAAATTGGGAATTAGCAATGACAACTTCGTGGGGAGGATCAACCGGTTTACGAATACCTTGTCCACGCTGTCCGGTGCGTCTTTCTTCGCCTAACCATTTTTTCACAACTCCAATTGCAGCTTGTTTCCAAGGTAAAGAACTTACCCAAGGATTATCACCAGTATTGAGGAGTGCGATCGCTCCATCTTCTGTTAATAATTCATACAGGCGTTCTAGTACAAGTTCCCGTTCCATCCAGTGAAAAGCTCTACCAATGGTAGCTAGATTAAATACTCCTAAACTAGAGTTAATCAGTTCTGCACCTTGTTCTAGCCAAGTAATATTATTTGCTCCTGCTTTTGCTGCTTGTTGTTGCGCTTCTTGCAGCATTTCCCCATCAGGATCTATCGCTACTACTTCCTGAAATTTTCTACTAAGGGGAATAGCAATTAAACCAGGGCCAGTCCCTAAATCTAACAGTCTTCCTTGACCATTCAGATGAAATATTTCCGTTAGTTTATCAAATACAGCAGGGGGGTATTTAGTTCTATATTGAGCGTAGACCTCAGCCGCACCCTCAAATAATGTTGGATCGTAATTAGGTAGTGTTTTCAGTTGAGTCATAAGTTAATTGTTGAGTTCAGTTCATCAATCTAGACTTGAAGATTGTTTACTATTGGGCGTGATCAAAATTTTCCTTAGCCCAGTTGAGTGATGTTTTGAAGTCCTATATTCTTATCTTCTAAACACGTTTACATAATTTTTCATCTGGGGAGTTCCATAAACTAATTCATCCCATCGTGAAAAACAAGGATAAAGCTCAAATTCTGACTCCTGTGCTTTATCTCATGTCTTTGCTAACAAGATAATTAATTCGATATTTTTGACTTTAAAAGTCTTTGATCAGCCCAAATCATATCTCTCTTGACTTTGGCTAAATAGTCAGTCAATGGGATACTTGTGATGTATTTTTATTATCTACTTTAAAACGATTGATTTACCGTAGTTTATTCTTTAACAGAGCATCCCACATCTTTATGAAAAATGCAAGTATGCCTAAAAATAAGTTTGCTAATAATTTTTTACAAATTTTGCAGTCCTTAACACTCTAGAACACAACCGAGCTAAAAGTAGGATTTAGTGGCTGCTTTCGTAGCTTTACTAGCTAGGTGGTATTGTTTTGAGCTTCCAGAATAGGCTATGAATCTAGGCTTTTCATCCAAAATTAGTATTGCTCACAAGTTGTGGGTATTTAGGAACTTCCAGAAAATAAATTCTCTGGACAGAGGAAATATAATCATTGGATTTGTCTCC
>NZ_PJIZ01000047.1 GCF_021596505.1 Nostoc sp. CMAA1605
TTCTTGCCGAGGTGGAGGGTTTGCAAATTGACCAGTTGACCAATTTCCTCTGGCAGACTGCTGAGTTGATTATTGTGGAGGTCAAGCCACCGCAAATTGATTAGTTGACCAATTTCCTCTGGCAGACTGGTTAAACGATTACCAGCAACCTCAAGTTCTTCAAGTTGAGTTAACAATCCAATTTCTGTAGGTAAATAGCTCAGATTGTTGCCGATAGGAAAGGCGAGATAACCATATTCGTCATATTGGTGTTTGCCGAGAATTAGCTTTTTTAGTTGAATTAGCTTACCAATTTCCGGCGGTAAAGTTGTCAAATTGTTACCAGATAAGTCGAGTTCAGTTACGCTATCTATAGCGGCTTGCTCAATTACCCGTAGCAATTCTTGCTCGTTCATAATGGAAATCACTCAACTATTAGCCAAATAATATCAAGGTATTCTAAATTACGGCAATTAATACCAATTCGTAAGTTTGGGCTAAATTTGGGCTTAACTTTTGTGTAAGTCCCGCTAAGAGAGTGCTGAGTGCTGAGTGTTGAGTGCTGAGTGCTAAGTGCTGAGTGTTCAGTAATCAATTCTTGAATTTTGAATTTTGAATTTTGAATTTTGAATTGATTTGAGTGGTGTTATTAGTAGCGCGGCGTTTAGCACTACTGAAGAACAGCTTTAAGTATTTTGCCGAATTTCATCGTATTTGGTGCGTACAGCTTGTATATCCTGCCACATCAACCATTTAGGACTACCCTTTTCTTTAGAAGGGTTACGGAGTAAATAGGATGGGTGAAAAATCGGCATACATAAACGCCCTTCCCACTCTATCCACTGACCACGAATCTTAGTAATTCCCCGCTTATCACCGGTTATACCTTTAACTGCTGTTGCGCCTGTTAACAAAATAATTTTTGGGTCAACTAGGCGAATTTGTTCTAATAAATAAGGTAGACAAGCTGCCATTTCGTCTGGTGTCGGCACTCGATTATTTGGTGGTCTACACTTATTGATGTTGCCAATATACACATCATTTTCGGTATTTAAATCCACCGATGCCAGTATTTGTTCTAGCAACTGTCCTGAACGACCCACAAAGGGTAAACCTGTTTCGTCTTCGTTTTGTCCTGGTGCTTCACCAATAATCATAATTGGAGCTTTTAAGTTACCCCGCCCGACTACAGCATTGGTACGGGTGTTACCTAATTCACAGCGATGGCAATTATTGCAATGCTGTGCCAATTCAGTTATATTGGCGTAAGTTCCAGGTGGAACAGGGATTTTAGCATCTGTGGGAATCAGCTCTTTTTGGTTAAAACTAGGTGGTTCGCCAAAAAGGCTGAGTTGGATTTCGCTACTCATGAAAATCTGGTTGATGGAGTCAGCACCAGCAAATCTGTCTGAAGCTATAGCTATCTATAGCTGGTTAAAAATATTTTTCAGACGCAGGTGATTACTGAATACTGTTATTAACTAGACCATAATTGTACCAGTTTTGACACTCCCCCGTTTAAAAAACGGGGGATTCTTGCTTCATCGGGAGATCCAAGATACCCAAAGGACGAATCCATACAGCAACATCCCAGATTACTTTACCCGCGCTAACGCGCCGCTACGCTAACCGCAAGCATACACCGGCTGCCCGACGGCGAAACAATATTTTGCCACCCATTACGAGACAGGTTCCTCCCTTGCGGCGAGACTCTGCCTGTGTTGTGGACAATTTCGATTGTATCATTTTTCGCGGACAAATAAATTTGTCCCATTCGCGGCAGTTGAGCGTAGTCGAAACTTATATCCCCCACTTAAAAGACGCACAAGACACAAAACTTTTTTGGTTTTGTACCTTGTGCTTGGGGGCTTTACGCATCACGACTCGTAATTCTTTAGTGGGCATTGGGTATTGGGAATCGGGCATTGGGCATTGGGCATTGGGAATAGAAAACAGAAACATATGGCGCGTCATTCTGTTTTGAAAACCTACACCCCACACCCTTAAACCCTTAAACCCTTAAACCCTCACACCCTTACACCCCTAAACCCCTGGATTTGTCGTCCCTTGCTGGTATTGCATAGCTTTGGCATAATCACCCAAGGCATAGCAAGCGATTTTTAAACTGGCAAGTGCTTGTTCTTCTATGCGACGATCTTTTAAGGTTCTACCGAGTAATAAGCGGGCTTCATAGTATGTGATGGCGCGACCGTGGTCGCCTAAAGCTTCGCAAGCCACACCTAAGCTAGCAAGGGACTGTTCTTCGCTGCGCTGGTCTTTGAGGTGTCTAGCTAACTGTAGACGTTTTTCGTAATACTTAATTGCTTTGGCGTAATCTCCTACTGCGTAACAAGCATTACCCAAATTTTTAAGTACCTGAGCTGCACTGCGGGGATTATTCAAGGAGATGGCGATTTTAACGCATTTTTCGTAGTAGGCGATCGCTTTTGGGTAGTTGTCTAAAGCATACCAAGCATTACCTATATTCTTCAGGACTTGTTCTATCCCCAGTTATCCTGCAATTCCTGAACAATTTCTAAGCTTTGTTCTTGATACTCGATGGCCTTAAGAAAGTTCCCTGAAGCTTTATAAACTAATCCCAAATTATTCAAAGCTGCAACTTGACTGCGTTTGTCTTGTAGTTGCTTGGTTAATTTCAAACACTCTTCTAGAAATTCAACGGCTTTGCTGTAGTTGTTGAGATGACGATAAGCATTCCCTAAATGAGAAAGCACTTGCATTCGCACTGCTGGATCTGAGGTATTTTTTAAAGCTAGACATTGTTGGGAATAGGTAATTGCACTTTTATAATCGCCAGAAGTGTAAGTCACTAATGCCAATAACGATAAGACTTGCTCTTGTTGTGGGACATCGCCGGCTAGTTGAAACATTTCCAGAGATTGCCGGAAAAATTGGATAGCGGCGATGACATCTCCTGCTTTCTGCTGTTTGATTCCTTGTCTTAAAAGGGAAGATGCAGCCGATAATTGGTCGTCACTCTCTTGAGTCAGTAGCAGTTCTTCTGGTAATCCCTGGTCAAATTCATGGGTAATAGTGTTGCGTCTAACTTGTTTCATATATTTTGCAACTTCCACAGGGATCGTATTTTTACTGTTGTTATGATGTTCACCTTGTGACATTGACCAATTCCTGCTAGCTGTGGTGATACTTATAGTGTTCCCAAAACCAAAATACTTATCTCATAGCATTTTGGATTTTAAATTTGGGATTTCGGATGGTGAACTGCTTGACTAGTAAGCTTTTGGGAAATCTATTTGTCGCAGTTATTAGTCAAATTGGTATCACTTATTTGGAAATGGCTGAGTTATGGGGGAATTATTATGGAATTTTGACAAAAACTTGATGCGCGCAAAAAAGCTATGTGATGAGGCGAATTAGCTTATTTTGGTAACAGATTCTGTTGATTTAACGCAGTTGAATTTAATGTTGGCTGGTGAGCGATACAGCTAAAGTCACCAGCTGAAATTGATATAGTTTCATCTATTCATTGGTGTTTTTGTATTCCAAATCTGTTCAAACTCGGCCTGAGTGATGCCAAATTCCTGTAAATCTTTACTGTCTAAGGGTTTATCACACAACATTCCGTAATTATCAGCCAAATGGTCTTCATCATAAAATAGGACGTTGCCATTTTCATAAACTTCTATCTGTCTGGTAGCACACAAATCATTACCTACCAGGGTTAATTCTATGAAATAGGTACTAGTACCCCAAGTATCGAAATCGCCCCCTAGTGATTCGTCCCAGAACCACTTACAATACTTTTTCTGTGGAGCCATTGTAGGCATCACTTCTCTACTCCTATAAAAGACTACTCATAAGCTATTTTATAAGAATATACTTGGCACTGTGCTAGACAGTACCTTGAGATAAGGTTAAAAATTAACTCCCTATACTGAGATTTTCTTGTTAACCCTAAAAACTAAATAATATTTTACTGACATTCAGTCTTTTCTGGAATCAGATATAACATCAAAAATATTAATTCAAAGTCATTGTTTGTTTTGATGTTTTCTCTATGAGCGTAGTTGCTTTCTGACTTCCATTAAAATTACCCCTAACATATTTCTACCACTCCCATCAACACCGCAACCCCAATAGTAGTCAATCGGCGAATTTTCTACTATTTCCTCATCACCTGTAGACAGCAGGATTTCTCTAATATCTGCATGGGTTGTAAATTTTTGCAGGACGGCTTTGTGCATCACATCATCTTTGACTCGCTCCCAATCAGAACGCAAAGGACGTTTTCTATCTCTTCCCATTTCTGCTGCGGCTTTCGGGGTTGGTGCTTGACGAATTTGTTCTAGATGAAATGTCTCTAAAAATTTCTGGGCTTGAAAATAATGTTCACTTGTATACCAGTACAAATCATCTAACATAAACCCGTGAAGAGAGAAGTTAGAGAAACAGCCATATTCCTCACGGACAGTATAAAAATAGATTGTCATCTGTTTTTGAGAAAATTAAAGAAATATTAACCCAAAGTTAGAAATCATCACTACACAGCTCACTTTTTAGGCAAAACCGAAATAAGCTCTTGATCAGGTTGGGCATTTACGATTGTAGCTTTTTTCGTATGTAATGGCAGGAAAATGACGAATTTACTACCTTGTTTGGATGTGGAATATACTTCTATTTTACCTTGATGTTTTTCAATGATTTGGTAACAAATACTTAAACCTAAGCCTGTCCCTTTGCCAACAGGTTTAGTTGTGAAAAAGGGATCGAATAATTTTTGATATTTTCTGGAGGAATACCTGAGCCGTTATCTTGAATTTCAACTTGAATATGACTATTTTTGAGGTTATTGGTAGAAATTACTATTTGTTTATTAATCTGTTCTGGACAATCTAAGACTGCATCCACCGCATTATTAATGATATTCATAAATACTTGGTTAAGTTGGGCTGGATAACACTGTAATAAAGGTAATTCACCATAATTTTTTATGACTTTAATATCTGATTTAAACCGATGATTGAGAATTAAGAGAGTATTATCAATTCCTTCATGTATGTCTACTTCTTTCATATCAGCTTCATCGAGACGTGAAAAGTTACGCAAAGATAAGACAATTTCTCGAATACGTTGCGCGCCCATTTTCATCGAAGCTAGTATATCTAATAAGTCTTGGTGAATGAAATCGAGATCAATCTCTGCCATTGTTTCTGAGATAATCTGGTCTGGGTGAGGATAAGAGTCTTGATATAAGTCAACTAAGTGTAGTAAATCTTTAATATAATTATTTGCACATTCGACATTAGCATAAATAAAATTAACAGGATTATTGATTTCGTGGGCAATACCTGCAACCATTTGTCCAAGAGAGGACATTTTTTCGGTTTGAATTAATTGTCCTTGGGTTTCTTGCAATTCTTGTAATGTGATTCGTAACTCCTCAGTACGTTCTTCTACTCTTTTCTCTAAAGTTTGGTGAGCTTCTTGCAGTTCTTGAGTGCGTTCTTCTACTCTTTGTTCTAAAGTTTGGCGTGCAATTTCCAGTGCTTCAGTATAATCACCAACCCATTCTACTAATTGATTTAAAGAACTCGCGAGTGTTCCTACTTCATCATGTGTATGAATATTAGCTCTCAGTTCAAGGTTCGATTCTTGTGTAATCTTTCTAGCAATACTAGTTACTGTTTGTAACGGACGAGCAATTAATTTACTAGTTACTATGGCAATAATTGCAGCGATCGCAGTAGACAATAACATACTAATGCTTATTAATTTTAATCTTAATTTCCTGGCATCTTTAAAATTAGTATTTGCTTGCTGCTGTTGCCTTTCTGCTTGAACAATCATTTGGAGTAATTCATCTGATGTCTGTTCAAGTTTGACATTAATATTAATACTTTCTTGATGCTTGATAAATAGTAATAGCTTGTTTAAAGGTAAATCGTTAGAGTCTTGAGATGAAATCTCTTGCCATAATAATTGAATATTTTGATTATATAATGATGTGTTTTGCCTATATACTTTTAATATATTTTGGAAATTTTGATAATTTAAGGCTAAATCATAGGGATGATTTTTGACAAAATTATCTATTTCATTTAACTGCTGATTGATATCTTGAATGTCCGAGATAAATCTATTTTTTTCAAACTCTAACCACACAGAATCATCTAGTACAAGAATAAGCCTTTGGGGATGAATTCTGGCTCTATTTACATTATTTTCTAAGTTTTTTAAAAGATATTGTTGTTGATAAGCTAAATTAAGTTGTTTATAAGCAGATATTTCATAATAATAAGCAATTAATGAGCCACTGATCGTGCCAAGTAATGTAGTACCGATTACAAAGGTGTAACTATAGCCAATTTTTCTAGTAATGCTCCAGTTGTTTGTCAAACTAGTCAGACTAGTTAAAATATGGTTGAATAATGTAATGGAGCGACGTTTGATCATGAATTTAGATGGACATTATTTAATAAAGCTGTCTTGTCCGATTTTTTGATAAACTTCTCGAATTGTCTTATAATCAGCATCGTTTGCTATAACCATTTGGCTATCTACATACTTGCGATTGGCTTGAGCTTTGACCATACTTTGAATGAGTCGCTCTTGATTTTTTAGCATCTGCGATCGCAAGGTTTCAATTACGTTATTTGCTAATTGGTTACTAGCAACAAATACATCGCTTGGAAGTTCGGGACCCTTGAAAATAATCTTGAAATCTTTCTCAGACAAGCCTTCCGATTCTAAAACGTTTTTATATCGGTCAGATGATATAGTCCAAGCATCTACTTCACCTGCTTTCAAGGCTTTGCCTCCTTTATTATCTAGCATGACTGTTTTGTAGTCAGTTTTTGGATTTAATCCCGCATCTATCAATAAACCAGTAGGCGCGATATGTCCAGATGTTGAGCCAATTTTTCGCATAGCAATTGTTTTGCCTTTTAACTGAGCTAAAGTTTGAATATTGCTATTCGCACGCACTACAAAAATAGTATGGTAATCTTTACGTTTCACACCAATAATCGGAATTGCCTTAGCTCTAGAATGTAAAATTAGGTACTCTGATGGGCCGGAAAATGCAATATCTAAATTTCCTGATAACAATGCTGGTGCGGCGGCGGTAGGATTTTCCACAGGAAATAATTCAATTCTGATCTTTAATATATCCTCTAAAACTGTACTAAATTCTCCAAAATCTCTTTGCAGTTCATTAATTCCTGATACATCTGTAACTGCAAGTTTTAGATATTTTGGTAAATTTGATACTTGTGATGAACTATTATTACTAGTATTTTTAGTTGCTGTACATCCTGCAATAAATAGAAATGAATACCCAATTAAAAAACGTCGTTTCATCACTGTGATTCTATAAAGATATAATATATTTTGGCTATATAAACTAAATAGTAATTCTGTAACGCATTAAAAACTTCTGTGAGATTACTGAAAATAGTTTAGGTATTTATTAGTAATTTAGGTTAAGAGAAGATTATCTAAAAGGTTAGATAATCTTCTACTTTGTTGAATTGACCATTGATAAATTATGGGGGATATAAAACTACAATAATCCTTAATAATTTTTCCTATAACTTGCTACTTTTCTGATAAATATCGCTCAATCTTGTGATATTTACCTTACTGATTTTGTCAAGAAGTTGGGAAGTTAACTTCTGAATTATTCTTATTAACCAAGTATTAGCGTAGAAAATTGTATCTTATATAACTAGTTGTGTACTGGAGCTATGTCTACGAAAGGCTATTTCTACGCTCATACTCCACTACAGTGATAATTTGATCAATTTTTACGAAAATTTTCCTCAGAATATAGTCCTGTCATCTTGAGAGTGGGGGTAAAATAGACGTTATTTTCGTAGCTTCAAGATTACAACTATGGCAATGCCTTCTACACTACAAAGTGCATTTACTAACCGCCGTGTCCTGAAAGTGATTAGCGGTTTACACAACTTTGACGCTGATCGTGTCGCAGCCGTTGTGAAAGCAGCTGAACTTGGTGGTGCAACTTTCGTAGATATTGCTGCTGATCCTGTTTTAGTAAAGTTAGCCAAAAAATTGATTAACTTACCTGTTTGTGTTTCCGCAGTAGAACCAGAAAAATTCGTCGTCGCCGTCGCTGCGGGTGCAGATTTAATTGAAATCGGGAATTTTGATAGTTTTTACGCTCAAGGACGCAGATTTGAAGCCGAGGAAGTCTTAGCTTTAACACATCAAACCCGCGCTTTATTACCAGAAATCACCCTATCTGTAACTGTTCCCCATATTCTGGAACTGGATCAACAAGTACAACTAGCTGAAGAATTAGTCAAAGCTGGTGCAGATATCATCCAAACTGAAGGCGGTACCAGCAGCCAGCCCTCTCACGCTGGAAGCTTGGGATTAATTGAAAAAGCTGCACCCACCTTAGCCGCAGCCTATGAAATTTCTCGTGCTGTTTCAGTACCAGTATTGTGTGCTTCTGGTATTTCTAACGTTACTGCACCGCTAGCCATATCAGCTGGTGCGGCTGGTGTTGGTGTTGGTTCTGCAATTAACCAACTCAACAGCGAAGTGGCGATGATTGCTGCTGTACGCGGTTTAGTTGAAGCTTTAGCGAATACGAGAGTGCTGAGTATTGAGTGCTGAGTATTGAGTGCTGAGTGCTGAGTGCGTAGTGAAGTGCTGAGTCAGGAGTGGTGAGTAGTGAAATTCTCCACTCCCCAACCCCCAACCCCCATGCCCCATGCCCCATGCCCCATGCCCCATGCCCGATCCCCAGTCCCTAAGATAAAATATCTTTTAAAGCATAAATTACCTGGTCTTGCTGCTGAGTTGTGAGTTCTGGAAACATGGGTAGAGATAACACCTCATGGCAAATTTGTTCGGCTACTGGTAATTGCCCTGGTTGATAACCAAGGTGTTGATATGCTGGTTGCAGATGTAAAGGATAGGGATAATAAACCATTGAACCAATCCCTTTTTCTTGGAGTTGGTTGCGTACCAATTCACGCTGTGTGGCGGTATTACCGTTACTGCCTGCACCCAATACACGAATAGTATATTGATTCCATACGCTCACACCGCCACTTAATGTTTGTGGTGCGATGATGCCAGGAATTTGACTGAGATATTGTTGATAATAGGCTGCGATCGCCTGACGTTGTTGATTCCACTGCTCTAAATAACGCAGCTTAATCTGCAATATTACCGCTTGTATGGCATCTAAACGACTATTTACGCCGATTTCTTCATATTGATAGCGATTTTTTTGCCCATGCTCTTTAATAATTTTGACCTTAGCCGCCAACTCTGGATCATTGGTGGTAACTGCGCCACCATCGCCGCAAGCCCCTAAGTTTTTGGTAGGGTAAAAACTAAAGCAACCAAAGTGTCCTATACTGCCGACTTTTTTACCATCCCACATCGCGCCTGTCGATTGAGCGCAATCTTCAATTACAGCAATATTATGAGATTGTGCGATCGCCATCAATGCTGTCATATCCACAGGCTGTCCAAATAGATGCACTGGGATAATCGCTTTGGTTTGAGGTGTGATAGCTGCTGCTACTTGCTGTACATCTAGGTTAAATGTTGTCGCATCTATATCTACAAATACTGGCTTTGCACCGACAGCAATAATTACTTCTACTGTAGCGACGAATGTAAAAGGGGTGGTAATGACTTCATCACCCGCACCAATTCCTAATGCACGTAGTGCCAAATATAACGCATCAGTACCAGAGTTACAAGCTACACAAGCAGTTGCACCATGATAACTAGCAAATTGCTGTTCAAAACTTTCTACTAAGGGGCCGCCAATATAACGACCGGATGCTAGAACCTCTACAACAGCAGCACTAACTTCAGCCTCTAGGGTAGTGTATTGCTGCTTGATATCAAAGGCAGGGACAGAATTTATACTTTGGATCATAAGTTTTCATTTTAGTCTGAAGATACAAAGAATACACACCGACTGTCAATTCTTGCTAAGGGAATTTATTCTCAAAAAAGCTTGTCAAGACTGTCGCCTGAGATACTTATAAAGCAAGGATTATTACCGCAATAATTCTATGGGTAAAACGTGCATCAGTGGTAAATTATGAGTGCCTGTTTGTAAACTGACTATCTTGGGCATGGGGCATAGGGCATGGGGAATTGGATTTTTCTTCCCCTACACCCCTAAACCCTTACACCCCTAAACCCCTAAACCACCCATGCAAGATTTAATCAAGTTAGATTTGGTAGATTTAGCGATCGCTGTAGGATTGATGGTGATCGCTATTGGGATATCTGCTTGGGAAAGATTGGGATTAGAGTTAAATTTAGCGATCGCTACCGGTAGAACTATCCTACAGTTAGCTGTTTTGGGATACGTTTTAGACTTCATCTTTGCTGTGGGCAATCCTTGGGCTGTTTTAGCGGCTCTAGTTGTCATGCTGACAATTACGGCGATTGTCGCACGAAATCGGATCAGTCAAAAGATTCCTGGTGTATTGCCTTTAGTTTGGGGTGCAATTTTTGTGAGTACCCTGATGACACTGGTTTACACCAACTTCTTAATCATTCAACCAGATAAATGGTACGAACCGCGTTATATTATTCCCCTGGCGGGGATTGTGTTAGGAAATGGGATGAATGCAGCTGCGATCGCTGGGGAACGTTTAGTGAATAGTATGAACACCTTTCCCAACGAAATCGAAACCCATTTAAGTTTAGGTGCTACTCCCCAACAAGCTACCAACCAGTACCGCAAAGAAGCCATCCGCGCCGCCTTACTACCAACTATCAACCAGATGATTTTGGTGGGGATGGTAGCAATCCCTGGAATCACCACGGGACAGTTACTAGCTGGGATTACACCCCTAGAGGCTGTATCTTACGAAATTTTGATTATTTTCATGGTGGCTTTCGCCAATTTACTCACCACAGTTTTAATTACTAAAGGATTATGTCGTCAGTTCTTTAATTCCGCCGCGCAGTTGGTGAGATAAGGGATTGGGGATTGGGGATTGGGGATTGGGTAGAACTTAGCTAACTAATGATTTATCCGTCTTTGGGAAAACACTATCCCAATTGGGCATGATGGATTGTGTACTGGTGTACTTGCTGATAGAATGACAAATGTACATGAACACAGACCAAGAAAATACATTGCTATTGTCTGGGTTCATGTCACCATAGATTTAATATCTATGCTGATGAACTTCTATGACTGAAAATCTGCGAGGTAAGAGAGGAGATCCCAACTATCGATTAATCTCTGGTTACATACCAAAAGACCTAGCATTACTATTTAAAACTATTTGCGCTGCTACTGAAACAGATCAAAGCAAAGCACTTGAAGAAATGATCACTCATTGGGCTAGGGAAAAACAATCAATTCTAGATGAAGTGAGGCAAGATAAGTAAAAGACAGTATGACAGACATACCAGAACAATCTAGCAGACAAAAGAACTATATATGCTATGGCGGCAAAGGATCTGTTTCATCAAGCAGTAAAGAACGCTTTACAAAAAGAACAGTGGATTATCACTAGCGATCCGCTCAAAATAGAAGTGGGTGGAACAAAGTTTGAAATAGATTTAGGGGCAGAAAAAATCTTAGCTGCTGAACGAAACAATGAAAAAATTGCCGTTGAAATTAAAACTTTTCTAAGTGACTCACCTGTTACAGATTACCATGCAGCACTAGGTCAATTTCTCAACTACCGTCTAGCTCTAGAACTAAGCGAACCTGAACGCACCCTATATCTAGCGATTCCAGTTATTGTGCATCAGTCATTTTTTCAACGTGAATTTGCCCAGCTTTCGGTTGAAAGATATCAAATTAAGCGACTTATTTACAATCCAATAGAAGAGGTGATTGTACAGTGGATAAACTAGAGCATTATCGCCAGTGTATTCAAGAAATCCTGAGAAACTATACTGCCATCCCCATCGCCAACGGCGAAATCGAATCACAAACTGTTTTCGATATTCAGCAAGACCATTATCAGGTGATGAACGTAGGCTGGGATGGTGATCGTAGAGTGCATGGCTGTGTATTGCATCTAGATATTAAAGATGGAAAAATTTGGATACAACATAACTCAACCGAACTGCAAATTGCCCATGAATTAGCGAATATGGGTATTCCTAAACAAGATATTGTCTTAGGTTTCCAAGCTCCCTATGTGCGAGAGTACACAGGCTTTGGTGTTGGATAAATAAGCAACATAAGTCTCCTTTAACGAAAAAGATAAGCTTCAAAGCTGTACTCCATACCGATCTGCTAACGCCTTTTGTGGGTGATTTTCTCCCCCTGCTCCCTGCTCCCCTTCGACTTCGCTCAGGGCAAGCCTGCTCCCCTGCCTTTTCACTTTCGGCTTTTTGTACTAGTACCTCGCCTCACACTAAAATGGGAAGTGAAGTTCTCTATTAACTAAAGTGTCTGACTCATTGCCATTGCGCGATCGCTATCTCGCCCTGATTGATGAAATTGTTCAACTCACCCTCCAAGGGAAAATTAGCTCTGTGGAGATGGTGTATCAAATGCTGCAAAAAAATATCTTGGCAGGTACGGGAGAAATCTTTGAGTTAGGTTTGAGCGATCGCCTCAACGCCATCCAAGCTCAAGTAGATAGCGAAACAGATGAACTCAAACAAGCCAAGGCTAACCGGAGTTTACGGGCAATTAAGACAATTCAAACGCAATGGCAAAGATATAGAGAACAAAATAAAGCCACGGAAGCGATCGCTTCTGCATCTCAACAAATTACCACAGCCGCCACAGATGAACGTCTAGCCACATTTTTACGTCTGATTGATCCCAACCTCAAAGAACCACTTAACACAGCGCAATTACAGCAACTATCTAAATCTTTGCAGCAATTTTCCCAGTTTAGCGAAGATATAGCGCAGATATCCCAGGGAATTACCCGTGGGTTAACAGCTTGGCAAAGGTTACAAGAACATTTAGTTAGCTGGATGTATGAGCAGAATCAAGCCTTGGGTTTTGGTGGTGTACCAGGAGAAACTGGCCCTTGGGCTACTTGGGCGAAAAAAGTGAATAGTGAGTTACCGCAAACATTATTACGCACCTTAGCGGTAGAACAATCTGCCATTCCCTTTGCTCAACAGCACAGCACTATTAGCTTAAGTGATTGGGTAGAAATAGCCTTAATTTTGCAGTATTTACAACGGGGTTTAGTAAGTTGGTTTGACCAACAACCATACAACATTCAAGCTGGTTCAAAACTGTCGATTTCTACTTTTTTAACTTTTGCAGTCATTTGGAGTCAGTTAGCAAGTGGTTTCCAAAGCCAGACACTCTACAGTAATGGCGCATCACAAATCATGCTCCAAATTTTACGCACCTTTGCTCAACGCCCCTATTTTCCTCTATATGGTGGTATTTTCGCGTCCTTTTCTGGCAGTTATTTACGCGATGCTTTAGATTATTTAGACGAGCCATTACGCAAAGTGGCGATGACTCAGGAAAAAGCACGAATTTTGACCCTTTTAGGGTATTCCCAGCGTGCTTTAGGTCAATATCAACGTTCTATCAAGTTTCATGAGCAAGCCTTAGAAATTGCCAGAAACGCAGGCGATCGCCCCTGTGAAATTGCCAACCTCAATCACCTCAGCCGGACTTACGTACAAGAGCAAAATTATTCTGAAGCCATTAATCAGAGCCAAAGAGCCTTAATGTTAAGTAGACAAGCAGGCGATAAAACAGGAGAAGCCAACGCCTTAGTTAACTTAGGCTACAGCGAAGTCATGCAAGCGCAACAACTGGAACAAGCCGAACCAGAAACCTATGAAATGGCAATTAACTATTTAGAACAAGGATTAAAATTAACAGAAAAACTAGGCGATATTCAAAGTAAAGCCCTATGTCTAAGTAGTTTAGGCATAGCATATTTAGTAATTCAAGAACCACAAAATGCCATTCAATATCTAGAAGAAGGCTTCAAAATAGCCCAAATTTCCGGTGATTTATATTTACAAGGTAGAAATTTAGCGAATCTAGCTGAAGCCAGTTACCAACTACAAAACTTTGAAACAGTCATTTACACAGGTTGTCTAGGAATGTATCTCCTAGAGCAAATAGCCTCAAATGAATGGCGACAACCAGCAAGGTTATTAATAATTTTACAAGGACAAATAGGTGTAGAAAGTTTTCAAAACCTACTACAACAACACCGCCCCAAAATAATACCCATCATCGGCGTAGACGGGTATGATTACATTCCCAAATTGCTCATAAAATACCAAGAAGACATTGACCTAACATCTTAATAAATGCCCAATGCCCAATGCCCCATACCCCATATCCCATACCCATATATGGTATAAAACTTCTAGCAAGCATTGGTGACTGGGATGATAGGTCAAATTCTCGGTGGACGCTACCAAATTACAGCACAACTTGGTCAAGGTGGATTTGGCATTACCTACACAGCCATTGATACAGGAAGACCAGGGACTCCTCAGTGTATCGTCAAGCAGTTTAAACCAATGTCTGTCAGTTTATATACTTTGACGAATGCTAAAAGATTGTTTGACACCGAAGCCGAAAAACTAGAAAGGTTAGGAACTCATGACCAGATTCCCCGACTTTTGGCATTCTTTGAAGAAAACCAACAATTTTATATAGTACAAGAATATATAGAAGGTCACGACATAGCGCAAGAATTAATTACTGGTCAAAAGCTGAGTGAGGCGATCGTAATTCAACTTTTACAAGATATTTTAGAAGTCTTAAATTTTGTTCATGAACAGAAATTAATTCATCGGGATCTTAAACCCTCAAATATTCGCCGCCGCAAATCTGACGGCAAAATTATTTTAATCGATTTTGGTGCAGTTAAGGAAGTTACCACTCAGTTTGTTAATGCTCAAGGACAAACAAGTTTGACTGTTGCTGTTGGTACTCATGGTTATATACCAAGTGAACAAACCAATGGTAAACCAACTTTTCAGAGTGATATTTATGCAGTCGGAATTATCGCCATCCAAGCTTTAACAGGCATAAATCCCTACCCTGGAGGGTTTCCCACAGATTCAAAAACAGGTGAAATTATCTGGCGCAATCATGCTCAAGTTAGTTCTAAACTAGCAAATATCATTGATAAAATGGTGCGCTACGATTACCGTCAGCGTTATCAATCAGTTAATGAAGTATTGCAAGCTATAAAAACTTTATCTCGGAAGTATTCACCGAAAAAATTATGGTTTGGTGCGGGTTTATTAGTATTAATTACACCTGTAATTTTCTGGATTTTCTCCCAATTGAATAAACCAAAACCTACATTTACAACTTATGATGGCGTAAATACTGGTATTACAATTAAATATCCTTCAGCCGACTGGCAACTAATTAAACCTCCTGGGGGAGATTTTGAGGATGAGGTGATTAAATTTGTCCCAAAGAATCAGAATCAGGAAAGTAAATGTATTTTAGAAGTTGTGATCAATAGTCATGAACTACCTAAAAAATTATTATCTCTGGATGAATTTAAAAGTGAAGCATTAAAACAAATCCAAAATAATAATCCGAATCAACAAATTACGGATGCTTCTCAACCATCAACCACACTATCAAAATTTCCGGCTTATCAATTAACTTACACTCGCCAAGATGGGGAATGTAAGCTGCAAGCAATGGAAATCGGTACACTCAGAAATGGCAAGGCTTACTTCATCACCTATACAGCAGAAGAGAAAGAATATAACAAATATTTAGATGTGGTTGAGGAAATGATTAATTCATTTGAAATTAAAGCCGAATGAATTATCATTTTTGAATGCTTACACAACTGGCATATTCTTTATGTGGTCACGCACCAACTATCAATTGTGACACTTACGTAAGTCCTGTATAAGTCTGGTTTAAAATAGCCTAATTGTCGGCATAGTAAACCCCTATGGCAAAAGATAAATTTCATAATGTTGTTAAAAATGCTTTAGAAAAAGACGGCTGGAATATTACAGCCGACCCCTACGAAATTAATATTGATGATGTCGATTTTGAGATTGATTTAGCAGCAGAGGAACTTTTAGGAGCAGAGAGAGAAGGACGAAAAATAGCGGTATAAATTAAAAGTTTTATTAGTCCATCGAATGTTTCCGAATTTCATACAGCCTTGGGACAATTTTTAAATTATCGGGATGCTTTAGATACAATTGAACCAGAACGTCTGCTTTATTTGGCTGTAAGATTGCCTGTTTATGAAACTTTTTTTCAACGAAAATTTATTATATCGGCAGTTGTAAAATATCAATTACGACTGATGATTTACGATGTAGAAGAAGAGGTTATTAGTCAATGGCTGTAGAGCAATATCGACAATATATTCGGCAGATTCTTTTGGAACGACAAAAGAGAGCTTCAATGTCACGAAATTACGAAGAGTATGAGGTGCAAACGATTTTTGACGAGCAGCAAGACCATTATCAATTACTTTATGTCGGTTGGAGAGGAAATAAACGGGATTTTGGTTGTATTTTACATCTTGATATCAAAGATGGAAAAATTTGGATTCAACATGATGGTACTGAAGTTGGAATTGCTAATCAATTAGTAGAAATGGGAGTACCTAAGCAAGATATTATTTTAGCATTTCATGAACCCTATATACGTCAGTTTACTGAATTTGGCAGTTAAAAATAAAATTATGTAATTTAACCTATACTGTAAAGCGATCGCAATTTTCATTCAATCTATATCGTCAAGGCGATCGCCCTCCCGATTCACCGAATCAAGTTAAAAGACAAAAGAATCAATTAAGTTTTTTCACTTACTACAGCAGGTTTTTGAAGGGACATGGGAAGAAATTCTGCAACACACCTCTGAATTTGCCATGTTGGGTAGCGATGCGCTTTACACAAGATAAAATAAGATTACTATTACAAGCAAAAAATATTCTTTATGGACTGGCGAGAATATATTCATTCTGATCCCAAAATATTGTTAGGTAAACCAACTGTAAAAGGCACACGGTTATCTGTTGAATTTATACTAGGTTTATTTGCTAGAGGTTGGACAGTAGAGCAAATTTTAGCTAATTACCCAATTTTAACACCGGAAGCTTTACAAGCTGTGTTTATATTTGTCACTGAGTGTATGCAAGATGAATCTTTGTATATGCTACCGTTTTTATCTGAGTCAGCATGATACGATTTTTAGCAAATGAAAATTTCCTGATGATGAGTGTGGTATGTCTAATTTACTTCTTAACCCACTGCAAAATCTGTAAATTGTCTTTTATAAGGCGAATGAAATCCTATGACAATATCTTGTTTGGGAACACCCATCGCCACTAATTCTTCTGCAATATTTATCTCTGTTCCATTCCATTGAATCCAAATTTTTTCATTTTTGATATCAATGTGTATTGAACAACCATAAACACGACGTTTATTTTCCCAACCCACATGAACAATTTGATAATGGTCACGTACAGTATCAAATATTTGTTCTACTTCTACATCACCATAAGAAGGTTTATAACTACCATATTTTGTCAAAAATTGCTGAATGTATTCCCTATATTTTTCTAACTTATCCATCTTACTATCTCCTCAATTTCAGTATCGTAAATCACTAGCTTTAATTGAAATTCTTGAATTTGAATTTGTATAAATGTAAGCGTAAAAAAATCATTATAAGTTTCTATATCAACAGCTAAATATAGGTGACGTTCTGGTTCTTTCTCTCTCAGAGCAGTACGATAATTAAGGAATTGTCCGAGAGCAAGATGAAAATCCGTGATGGCTGATGGATTTAGAAAACTTTTGATTTCAACAGCAATTTTTTCACCTTCCTTTTCTGCTGCAAGTAACTTCTCTGCTCCCAAATCAATACGCATCTGAACTTGACCAAAATCAATATACAGAGGGTCATCTGTGATATTCCAACCATCTTTTTCCAAAGCTAATTTCACAATATCGTGAAATTTATCCTTTGCTGACATAACTTAATTTATTTATCTGGGAGTATTATCATTCTACCTGATAGTTAAGTATTAAGTATGATTTGGGGTGTGAACAAATGATATCTAGCCTTAACGCACCGTATGATAGTGCTGCATTATGCGTTAAATTAACTTGAGAAATAATCTGTGGAACTCTGCGCTAACCTCCGCGTTACTTTGCGTTTAAAAAAGCTACGAACTTGTAAGCCGCTTAACTAAAAAGGTAAAATGAGTTTAGTTGTGGGTTACTCTGCGGGATTTGGCTACGTTCCTCAACCTAACCTACAAAAACTCAGTTCGTGAGCAAAAGAGCAATGAATACATTTATTCAACCAATAAATTTACAAATATCACCTGATTCCTTAAGTCAAGGTGAGTCAGCCATCCGCCAAGAGTTAGCTATACAGCTATATGCACAGAATATTTTTACTTTTGCTCAAGCGCGTCACTTAGCTAATTTATCTGTGTGGGAATTTCAGCAGGTTTTGGGCAAACATAAAATTGAACGTCATTATAATGAAGCAGATTTAGCCCAGGATATTGAAGCTATTAATGCAGGTTTTTAGAAATTGTGACTGTTGTTTGTAATGCTACACCTTTAATAAATTTTGCAGCTATTAATCGTCTAGATATCTTGCAAGCTGCATTTGGTAAAATTGTTATTCCTCAAGCTGTCTGTGATGAAACAACTGTTGCAGGATTTCCAGCTTCAGAATTTGTGTTACAAGCAATTGCAGAAAAATGGTTGCAAGTTTGTCCAGTCTCAACCATATTACCCAATATACCGTCAGAATTAGATGATGGTGAACGCGAAGCAATTGCTCTCGCACTAGAAACTCGTGAACCGCAAATTTTGTTAGATGAACGCGAAGCACGTCAAGTAGCTCAAAATTTAGGATTACAAGTAATTGGGACTTTAGGTATTCTATTATTGGCAAAAAATAGAGGAATAATTAGTCAAGTCCAACCCTTGTTAGATGTGATGATTAATCATGCTCAATATTGGGTGAGTCTCCCTCTTTATGAACAAGTATTAAGACAAGCGAGAGAATTAAATGAATAAGCAAAATATCTGAACTAATTCTAGTAAAATCATGGCTAATCAGACAACCGCCAAATTTTGATAGTTGCGTCTCTACTACCACTAGCTAAAGTTTTACCATCTGGGCTAAAGGCGAGTGAATTAACCAAATCAGAATGACCATTGAGGGTACGAATTTCTTGCCCTGTGGCGATATTCCAGATTTTGATTGTGTTGTCAGAACTACCACTAGCTAAAGTTTTACCATCTGGACTAATGGCAACTGAAAAAACCTTACCAGAATGACCATTGAGGGTACGAATTTCTTGCCCTGTGGTGATATTCCAGATTTTGATTGTGTTGTCACCACTACCACTAGCTAAAGTTCTGCCATCTGGACTAATGGCGACTGAGTGAACCCAACCAGAATGACCATTGAGAGTCCGAATTTCTTTTCCTGTGGTGATATTCCAGATTTTGATTGTGCTGTCAACACTACCACTAGCTAAGGTTCTGCCATCTGGACTGAAGGCAAATGATGTAACCTGACTAGAATGACCATTGAGGGTGCGAATTTCTTGCCCTGTGGTGATATTCCAGATTTTGATAGTCTTGTCAAAGCTACTACTGACTAAAGTTCTGCCATCTGGACTAATGGCTACTGAACCCATCACAGGAGCATAACCAGTGATGGTACGAATTTCTTGTCCTGTGGCAACATTCCAGATTTTGATAGTTGTGTCCCAACTACCACTAGCTAAGGTTTTACCATCTGGACTAAAGGCGACTGAATTAAACACAATAGAAAAAGAATTACCATTAAGGGTACGAATTGCTTGCCCTGTGGCGATATTCCAGATTTTGATAGTGTTGTCATGACTACCACTAGCTAAAGTCCTGCCATCTGGACTAAAGGCAACTGACTCAACTTGTCCTTCTATGACTCCATATTGATTAACTTTTGTTGAATGTCCAATTAGGGTCTTGGCTAGAGTAAACTGAGCGGTTGATGATGCAGTTGCAACTGGTGAATTTTGTGGCTGTGACTTTGGTACAGTTGTAACTGGCGGATTGGGTGGCTTTGGAGTGGGTGCAGTAGCTACTGGTTGCACAGATGGCGCAAGACTTAAATAAGTCTTTAAGGGAATCCCCAAAACAGTAGTAGCATTTGTATCTGGGCGAGTTGTAGCCCTTCCGTGAATGCCGACTAATTTACCCTGCTCATCTAGTATCGCTCCCCCACTCATGCCAGGAAAACCACCGATGTCATACACAAAGGCATAACCATCTTTTGGGTTTGACACTCGGCTGGAAATTGCACCCCTGATAAACTTGATGTCTGATGTTCCTTGAGGATAACCGGCTACAGAAATATTTATACCTAATTTTATTTCGTCAGAATTACCTTTTTCGGCGACACGGTAATTTTCGTTACTAGTGAACTGAAATATAGCTAAATCAACACCGCGAAATTGTTTGACTTGGCTGTGGTTGAAAGTGTATTTTTTGCCGTCTGGTGTGTGTACTGTGTAGTTACCTTTGAGTTGGACTACGTGCCAATTTGTCACCACAGTATAAACATTACCTTGACGCTCAATAATTACGCCTGAGCCAGTATTTGCGCCATCAATGCGGACTGTAATTTGTTGAGCAATTTCAGCAATTTCTGAGGGTGTCAATGCTGTAGCTACTGGTTGGACTATGACTATTGCTGTACCAAATAATAATGCCGAAAGTACACCAGCCACCCTCATGATTGATTCTCCTGATGATTTTGTAATAATTCTTTTCTAATCGGTACAGCCATAGGAGAGTAAATGTAATTGATTGTATGCTTTATTAAATTACTAGAAAATGTGAAAATCCAAGTTTGGAATAACATTCAAAATATCAAATTAAATAGCTAATCAGACAGCCGCCAAATTTTGATAGTCTTGTCATCGCTACCACTAGCTAAAGTTCTGCCATCTGGACTTATGGCGACTGAACGAACCCAACTAGAATGACCATTGAGGGTACGAATTTCTTGCCCTGTGGTGGTATTCCAGATTTTGATAGCCTTGTAACCACCACTAGCTAAAGTTCTGCCATCTGGACTTATGGCGACTGAAATAACCGAACTAGAATGACCATTGAGGGTACGAATTTCTTGCCCTGTGGCGATGTTCCAGATTTTGATAGTTTTGTCCCAACTACCACTAGCTAAAGTTCTGCCATCTGGACTTATGGCGACTGACGTAACCAAATTAGAATGACCATTGAGGGTACGAATTTCTTGCCCTGTGGCGATGTTCCAGATTTTGATAGTGTTGTCATCACTACCACTAGCTAAAGTTCTGCCATCTGGACTTATGGCGACTGAATAAACCGAATCAGAATGACCATTGAGGGTACGAATTTCTTGCCCTGTAGCGATGTTCCAGATTTTGATAGTGTTGTCCACACTACCACTAGCTAAAGTTCTGCCATCTGGACTTATGGCGACTGAAAAAACCGAACGAGAATGACCATTGAGGGTACGAATTTCTTGCCCTGTGGCGATGTTCCAGATTTTGATAGTCTTGTCACCAGCACCACCACTAGCTAAAGTTCTGCCATCTGGACTTATGGCGACTGAAATAACCGCATAAGAATGACCATTGAGGGTACGAATTTCTTGCCCTGTGGCGATGTTCCAGATTTTGATAGTCTTGTCATCACTACCACTAGCTAGAGTTCTGCCATCTGGACTTATGGCGACTGACCAAACCAAATCAGAATGACCTTTGAGGGTTTTAGCTAAAACAAAATTGCTGGATGAGTTATTAAGAGTTACAGGCTTTGAGGTAGTTGGCTGTGGTGGCTTTGGGGTACGTGTGGGTGTCGGTGCTGGCGCACTAGCCACTGGCTGCACAGATGATGCAAAACTTAAATAAGTCTTTAACGGAATGCCCAATACAATAGTAGCATTTGTATCTGGGCGAGTTGTAGCCCTTCCATGAATCCCGACTAATTTACCTTGCTCATCTAGTATCGCGCCCCCACTCATCCCCGGAAAACCACCGATGTCATACACAAAAGCATAACCATCCTTTGGGTTGGACACCATACGGGAAATTGCACCCCTACGAAAATCAATGTCTGATGTTCCTTGAGGATACCCCGCTACAGCAATATTTGTTCCTAATGCTACTTGGTCAGAATTACCCTTTTCTGCCACACGGTAATTTGTATTACTAGTAAACTGAAACACCGCCAAATCAACGCCAGGAAATCGTTTTACTTGGCTGTTATTGAATGTATATCTTTTACCATCTGATGTCTGTACTGTGTAGTTACCTTGGAGTTGGACTACGTGCCAATTTGTCACCACAGTATAAACATTACCTTGTCGCTCAATAATTACGCCAGAGCCAGTATTTGCGCCATCAATGCGGACTGTAATTTGTCGAGCAATATTAGCAATTTCTGAGGGTGTCAAAGCTGTAGCGACTGGCTGCACTATGACAATTCCTGTACCCAATAATAATGCCGCAAGTCCACCAGTAACCCTCATGATTGATTGCCTCGATGATTTTGCAATAATTCTTTTCTAATCTGACTTTTCCACATAACGTGAAAAGTCAACGCTAAACCTAACCCCCCAGCCCCCTTCCCTACCAGGGAAGGGCAGGGTGGTTTCATACGAAAAAAGAAAAATCCATAAGTTTTGATTTTTCGTTTTGTAGCCCGGATTTTGACCCCTCTCCAAACCTCTCCCTCACGGGGGTAGAGGCTTTGAAAGCTAGGTTTATTTTTTTCTCTGGTTGTATGAAACCACCCTGCCTTCCCTACCAGGGAAGGGGGAGTATGTAGAGACGTTTCATGAAACGTCTCTACATTGCTAGGTGAGATGTTTGGAGAGGGGTTTTCTAGATACCGTGAAAAGTCAGTTTTTCTAACCGGTACAGCCATACTAGAACGGGTAATTAGTTCTTGCAAGTGGGGTTCTGGTTGCGAACCATCTTGATAAACTGCCGGTGTCTCCCACAGGGGATCTTTATGTAAGCTATTAATCCCCACCACTTCACCATGTATATTCAGCAATGGCGCGCCACTCATGCCTTTACTCACATCATTGGTATATCCAATCTGGTAGCCTTGCTCTAATGCTTTGTCTAACAATAGGGTGACTTTCCCAGAGGTAAAGACAAACTGAGTTTTAGTTGGGGTAGACTGCTTTTGAGTTGCTAAATTGGCGATAAATCCACCCACAAACACCTCATCCCCGACTTGCAAAGGAGACGCATGAGGAAATTTAGCGACTGGATAAACTATATCGGGACTACGAAATTGCAACACGGCTAAATCATCCTGCTGCAAATCGGCAATCTGCAATACAGTAGCTTGATATACACGCCTATCTGGTGTTTGAATTTGATAGGGTGGTTTAGCGGTTCTCAAAACGTGAGCATTTGTAATTACTGTATAAGTTTGACCTTGGCGTTTTAGTAGAGTTCCTGAACCGAGTAACTCTGATGTGGTAATTTTGACAGTGATAGTCTGAGCTAATTTTTGCAATTGCTCGACAGAAAGGCGATTAGATCGCTCTACTCTGGTAGACTTGCTAGAAACGCTTTGCTGTTTTGAGAGTGCTAAGGAAACACCACCAAGACAAATCAGCAAGCATACCAGATAAATAATTTTGTTGTTGAGCCGCCAGTTCATGCAATATTAAGGAGTCGATGAACTACACTCTTTACCGTCTAGAAATTCCTTGACATCAACATACACATCACCTTCGTCATAAGTAAAAGCTTGACATCCACTTAAATTAATGACTGATTCTCCTGCATCCCGCCGTAAACTCAGCATTTGCTGTAAAACTCTACCGGTGTCAGTTCCAGGTTTGAGGGTGACTAATATATTGTCTGCTGTGCAAGGTGTGCCTCGGCGGTTAGAAATACACAACACTGGATAGCCGTTAAAGTTATCGCGGCTAGTTATGAACAGTGCGCCGTTATCGTAGTGGCGTTGAAATCTAGCAGAGACTATCCGACAACGTTGTAAAGGGGAGACTTTTTTAAAGTCGTTAGCAACCCAACGAATCAGGGTTTGATTTCCCCGTGAGGTGCGTACTTTGGTGACAGGTACACCCCCTTCCCGTGTGCAGAAAAATCTGTTTGCTCTTGCTTCACTTGGCTGGCTGTTGGTGGTGAGGGTGATTCCCACGGCTAAAGCTGAGATGATGGTAGATGTTGTTATGCTTGTGACTCTGTAATTCAGTGACCTTAGTTGCATATATTTAAGCAATTAGGAATGAAAGTAGGTGTTTTTGGCTTTTTTAACGGGATTTTAGACATAACCCCCAACCCTTTCCCTACAAGGGAAGGGGAGTAAGAATTAAAGCTTCAATTTAAATTTAGGTATTATTATAGGGGTTGCTACAAGTTCTAGTTACCGATTTTCGGAAAAATACTAGGATATTTTCGTAAAAATTAGGTTTTTCAATAAAAAAATTATAAAGAAAGTCAGTGCGTATTGGTAGATGAGGAGCGATCGCACTTCTTCTTTTATTAAGGGTTGGTAGTGAGAACTTTAGTTCTTCAATAAGGACTAAAGTCCTTACTACGAACTTTCAATCCCCAATCCCTTCACTCAATTTCCTCACAACGAATTAATAACTGTTCCATCTGTGCGGCCAGAGAAATCAAATCTTTCCAAGAAGAACCACTAGCTAAATTTTGCGCGTGGGCTAATTTATTGCGTAACTGTTCCGCAGACTTTAAAAAGCGTTCCCCTGCGCGTTTGGATTTCAAATCTAATTGTTGTAACAGTTCTGGATGATGTAAAACTAACTCGCGTTTATCACAGAATTGCAGATAGTCTAATAAATCCGTTGCTTCGTTTCTCTCCTGACTTTCTCGCCATAGTCGTTGGGCTATTTCTACACGTTCAGGTTTGAGAAATTTTTGCCAAGTATCTTGAGGATAATAAATTCTTACTAACCTCAATAAGTTCATTTCTATTAAAGTAAATAGACCAAATAATAACATTCGCACTGGTGCTTTTTGCAAATCACCGCAGGTCACAATTCCACTCACTTGATTGCAGTCAAGGACAAATAATCTAGGCGTATCTTGCAAAATAGGTAATAATTTCATTAATGGCGTAGAAATAGCAATGAGTTCTTTAGGATGGAAAACTCTTTGATAATCACCACATTTGCCAACAGTAGCTGAGATTAAACTAGCCCGTTCGATGTAACCTGTAATAATATTTCCCGTCTCAATTCCCACAACATCAAAATCCTGTGTCTGCATCCATTGCAAAACTTCCATTACATCTGCTTCTGCTGGTACAGCCTTTAAAGATTCTGCTACATATTCAATAGTGATATTATTCTCAAACAAACTCCGCAAATCTTGAGAACGGGATTTTAGGTGTTTCATTAGTTAATAGTCATTAGTCATTAGTCATTAGTCATTGAGCATAAGAAATATAATCTACCTTGTCTACCTTGTCTACCTTGTCCACCCAGTCCCCAATCCCCAATCCCCAGTCCCCAGTCCCCAATCCCCAATCCCCAGTCCCCAAACACATCAAACGCCCAGACTAAAAAAAGTCTGAGCGTTTGAAAATTAGGTTGCAGTTAAACTTCTGCTAAGTTTTGAAATGATATTATGCAGGCATCATTTGCATGGATCTGCAAGCTTCGGCACATTTGCGACAAGCCATTGCACAGTCCATCATCATTTGGTCGTCTTTCATTTGTTCGCAGGTCATCGCCATGCGATCGCACATTTCTGCACATAGCATACAGGTGCGTCCCATGAACTCGGAACCGCCCATCATCATGTTCATGCACATCATGCACATTTCCGCGCAGTCACGCATCATGCCCATCATGCTCATGTCCATGTACATACCGCCTTTACTCATGCAGTAAGTCATGGTTTCCATACACATTTTCTGACAGTCCATACAGGCTTTCATGCAGGCTTGCATTTCAGCAGTCATGGATTCAGCCATCATCATCATCATAGGAAATACCTCCGATTTTTTGATGCTTTTGAGATTCCGTAAAGGAACTACTCATAACATTAATCACAATTTTTATAGTCGTCAATAGTTTATTTTTGGGATAATTTTAACTACACTAATCCGATGTATTTACGGTTATTCATGAAATAATCTACACATTTTTACGTCCATTTATCCTGGAAACATTATCCAATAGTGCTTCCAAAGCCTAGTTAAAAAATGTGGTTTTATCTAGCCTATGTCTAGTGATAGATAAAACCGGTAATCATACTAAAAAATCTGATCAGCTTCAGAGTTATTTTTTGTTGACAATTCTTTAGAAAAATTTCTTGTCAGATATTAAGGCTCTCATATCCGCTTTGCTCATTTCTCGACTTTCTAATGCCGCACTGGAATTTCTATGATGAATTCTGTACCTTTACCTGGGGCGGAGTTGCATTCTAGTTGACCTCCGTGTTTTTCCGCAATAATTTGATAGCTAATAGACATTCCCATACCTGTACCCTTACCGACTGGTTTAGTAGTAAAAAATGGGTTAAAGATTTTTTGTTGAGTTTCTGCTGACATTCCTATCCCATTGTCAGCAATGCAAATAGAAATTAAATTTTTGTTTACAACCTTGGTCTTAATATATATTTGGGGATTAATCACTACATAGTGATTTTTTAATATTGCCTCTTCTAAAGCATCAATAGCATTAGCAAGAATATTCATGAATACTTGATTAAGTTGTCCGGCGTAACATTCTACTAAAGGTAAAGAAGCGTAATCCCTAATAACTTGAATAGCTGGACGTTCTGATTGTTCTTTAAGACGATGCTGTAAAATCATCAAGGTGCTGTCAATGCCTTCATGAATATCAACAGCTTTAAATTCAGCTTCATCCATGCGGGAAAAAGTTCTTAAAGATAAGACAATTTGACGGATGCGTTGTGTACCTATTTGCATAGATTGTAAAATTCTAGGTAAGTCATCCTGAATATATTCTAAGTCAATTTCTGAGATGAAATCATACAGTTCTGGATCATTAACTAGGTTTTTCTGTTGATATATATTAATTAGATTTAATAAATCACGGGTATGCTCTTCTAAATGACTAATATTTCCGTGAATAAAGTTAACAGGATTGTTAATTTCGTGGGCTACTCCAGCAACTAATTGTCCTAAACTAGACATTTTCTCTGCCTGAATCATATGACTTTGAGTAGATTGGAGTTCTTGCAGGGTATGTTCTAAATCTTGGTTTTTTTGAATTAGTTCTGCTTCCATTTGTTGACGTTGCAGGAGAGCTGCTTTTTGCTCAGTTATATCACGTACAATTGTCGAAAGATATTCTACTTCGCCATTAGGAGATTGATGAGCTAGTATTACTTGATAAACACTAATCTCCTGCCCATTTTTATCTAAAATTGCTGTTTCACCTCTCCAAATTCCCTTATTTATTGCTTCTGGTAATGCTTGGTTAAAAATAATGTCTATTGCCCAATCAGGATGATTTTTAGAGATAGTTTGTTGCTTTATTTCCTCTACATTATTAATACCTTTTAATTGTCTCCATGCTTGATTATAGTAGAGGGTATTACCAGAACAATCAGCAATACCAATAAAATCAGGAGTCGCTTCTAAAATTGCGAGTAATCTTGCTTGTTCGGCAGCAGCTTGTTGACGTTCACGAAGCGCGGCTTGCTGTTCACTAATATCCCTGATGAGTGTGAGGATATGAGGTTTGCCGTTGTAATTAAAAAGTTTTCCTGTGACTTCGACATCAAAGTAACTGCCATCTTTGTGTATATCTATACCCTCACCATGAAAAACACCACCAGCATTGACGGTTTTTAAGAACTCCCCAAATAACTGATAACAATCGGGGTGGATATAATCTGTAGGAATTAAGTTAAAAATCTCTGCTTGAGAATAGCCGTGCATCTGACAAAAAGCAGGGTTGGCAGCAACAATTTTGCCACTCTCTAAATCCATGACACTGATCCCATCACTGACGGTTTCAAAAATACTCCGATACTGGGCTTCTTGTTGGCGGAGTGCTGCTTCTGCGATTTTGTTTTCGGTAATATCTCTGCCTACAGCATAAATATAATGATCATGAATTGCTGAAGTCCAGGATAACCAGCGATAGGAATTATCTTTGCAAATATAGCGATTTTCAAAGCGGAAAACCCGCACTCCTTGGCTGAGTTTATCCATTTCTGCCAATGTAGATGCTTGGTCTTCTGGGTGAACTAAATCCATGAAAGATAGGTTTAATAGTTCGGCTTGAGAATAACCAAGAATTTTTTCACCGGCGGGGTTAATGCGCTGGAAATAACCGTCTAAGCTAGCGACACAAAGTATATCTACTGACATATCGAAGAAGCGATCGCGCTCATCTTCTGTTATCTTTTGATGAGTAATATCTTCGTAAAAACCAAAGACACCAATTACCTCTGCACTGCTACTGCACAAAGGAATTTTACTGGTTTTTAGCCAAACTTTCCTGCTATCTTTCCTAGCTTGTTGTTCTTCATAGTCCAACTTAGGAATACTACTAGCAATCACATCTGCATCATCTTGTCGATAATTGTCTGCAAATTCATGCCAACTTAGATCAAAGTCAGATTTACCCACGATATCTGCTGATGATTTCAATCCAGCATCTTTGGCGAAACGTTCATTACATCCCAAAAATTGTAAGTCCCGATCTTTCCAAAAAATCGCTTGTGGTACTGTATTTAATACTACTTGCAAAAAATGCCGAGCTTCTTGCAACTCCTGTTCTAGTTTAGTAATAGTTGCACTAGATTCTTGGGCAAATGCGACTAATTGCTGCTTTAATTGAGCATTTTCTTGTTGTAGAAGAGTGATTTCCTGTTCTAGTGCTTCAGCATACATTTAATCATGACCCCCAATGACTACGGTACTAGATGAATAGAAGTGACAAAATTTGCAGTTTTTTTGGCAAAAATCATTCTGCTCTACCCGCCGGACTGCAAATAATCCCAGCCTCAGCCTCAGATTTTTGCCAATACTTTCAATGTTTGTGCAGAATTTCAAGACTCCCTTCATTCACTACACTCACCGTATTATTCCCAAATCAGATGTTTCATTTACTGCTGGTCACAATAACTTTGCTGAAAAAATATACGTATAAATAATCGGCAGTGACGGATGCCACTGCCGATATGTATGTATAAACTAAACTAGTTCAGAGAATTCTAGATTTGAGTAATTTCCTCAAGGTTGTCTAGCTGATATAGGCTGTTCTATGTAGCCGTAGACTAAGCGGGAAACTTGATTGATAAAACTTCTGGCTCTAGCATCACCAAAAGGTCGAGCCACCATAATACCAGCTAGGTAACGCTTGCCTGAAGGTGTTTCGATAATCCCCGCATCACCTAAAACTCTGCCTAATGTACCTGTTTTGTGGGCAATTACTGAACCTTTACCCAGTCCAGCAGGTAATAAACTGCGATTTTTGCAGCGCACCATAATATCCATAACTTTGGTATGGCTGGTGCTACTCAATAATTTATTATTGGCGATTAAAGCTGCTACCCGCACTAAATCTTT
Source organism: Nostoc sp. CMAA1605 (assembly GCF_021596505.1). Taxonomy (GTDB): domain Bacteria; phylum Cyanobacteriota; class Cyanobacteriia; order Cyanobacteriales; family Nostocaceae; genus Trichormus. Next base: position 29,503 of record NZ_PJIZ01000047.1, read on the forward strand.
AGGACTAGTTGTATTAGTCCCTTTAAAATCACCCAACAGATTGCGAATCACAGTATTTTGCAGTCCCCAACTGCGAAATCTCTGATTTAATTTATTTTTGCCACCCAATCTATCAATCACCATATTGGTAGCAGTGTTATCACTGATGGTCATCATTCTGGTTGCAGTTTCCAAAAGACTAAACTTAGTCCCTGGTCTTCTATACTGCATATTTCCTGAGCCACCTGTCATTAAATCACGTCGCATCACCAGAGTTTCGTTGAGGCTGACTCTACCAGCATCGACTTCTTGAAACAATGCAATTAAAATGGGGAATTTAATTGTGCTAGCAGCCGGAAATATTTTCTCGCCGTTGATGTCTAAATATTCTCCTGTTTCCATATCCAAGAAAAACATCCCTGGAGAAAGAGAACTATAGCGAGACATCAATCTTTTAATTTCTTTGTCAAGTTGGGAAATCTCTTTATTTAAAGGAACAACCCCAGCAAATGTGAAATTATTAGTTACGGGGATAGCAACTTTTTCTTCCCCATTAGTAACAGTTTGATTATCGCTTCTCTCAATTGCAGCTAAGTTGAGAATCCAGTTAGAAGGAGACTCGCCTTTAATTACTAATTTGTCTGGAGAAGCTGTATAGCCTGGTGCTAACTCAACTACTATTCTGGCGGTATTATTATCAACTTTACCGATACGAATTTCTTTGACTGCTGAACCAAAATTTCTGCGGATTGTATCACTTTTAAAGGATGTTTGTGGCAGGTCAATTACTATTCTGGTGGGATTATTAATTAAAAATGCCTGTGGTTTAACATCAGAATCAGTTGTGATGCTCAGTTGATTTTTAGTGGGATTGAAATTCCATGATTGCAGTTTAGCTGCATTTACAGGAGAAGATAAAAGGACTGCGCTGATTAAGCTGAGTAGCACAAGAGGTGATTTCATGCGTGTGAGTCGTAAGAAGCAGTAAGGTGTATGTGCCAGATTTTCTGGTGTGTGATCGTTTTTCCGGAAAAAGATACAACAAGGTTGTACCTTTATGTCTTTGCTGGCATCGAGACGTTGATTAAATTAAATAGTTCCAATCTCTAATTCCCATAGCAAAGCGACATTCTTGAACGGAAATTTACTCACTAAATCAGTCTTTCTCAGATTACAATGAAACATGACACAATTAGTTGCCAACTTGCGCTTTTTTATGAGCAGGTCATAAGTTGGTAACTCTGGTGAATCATTCCAACGGAGAAGTCAACCAATTTTAGATTTTAGATTTTGCGGAAAGTCTGAGCGGAGGTTTCCTCCGATCAGAACTTTCCAAGACGAATTTTAGATTGACTGTACCCATAACAGATGCAGTTTGAGAATTTGGGATTGATGTTAGCGTAGCTTACACAAAGCCGTGAGTATTTTAAATTTATACTCGCTACAAGGCGCGGGGATTGCACTAAAAACAATCCAAAATTCAAAATCTAAAATTCAGTGGGTTAACAGTCAAAGAACTAGCTGCATAAAAAAATTATGGTCAACCTATAGATTCAGTGAAGGGTTAAAACCCAAGCTACACGTTAACACTGAAATTTGAGGAACATAACCATGAAACTACGTTACTTAACAGGTTCTTTACTCACCGCCACCGCACTTTTGACTAGTACATTTCCTGCTTTTGCAGGGCCATTTAATATTCAGCCATCCGGTGTTTTCAAGCCAGGTAATGTTCCCAGTGCCGTTGGCAATGTTAAACCTAACACACCTGCACCTACTAGTAATCCCGTAGGTAATAGTGAAATTCAAGGTTTAGGCGACCATCAGTCTTGGGTTGACCCCAACACCTTAGCAAAAGACCCTCGTGTTTTGTGTAGCGATGTCGGTTTAGGTAGTAACACTAGGAGTAGCAACACCAAAATTGCTTTAGCTACCTCTACTAGCACTCGTTCTAGTTCTGCTAGTAGCCATAATGATGGCGGTGGCGGTGGTGTGAGCATTTTTGGTATTGGTGTTAGTGGTAGTGGTGCTAGCAGAGGTAGCGAAAATCAAAACCAATCTAAAGACACTAGCAGCAACAGTACAGAAGAACGTAGAAGTAGTTCTTCTACGGTGGTTCAGGGTAAAAATTGTGATGCGTTTGTCAATTCTGCGGCGGCTAGAGATATGAACTATCAAGATAATTTAACTCGCCGCTATGAAATTAAAGTTGGTCGTCGTGGACAACAGGTTAATCAGTTGTTGGAGGATAAGTAGGGACTGGGGACTGGGGATTGGGGACTGGGTAAAGAGAGGAGTTGAACTGCAATCATGGTGTATGGAAGGCGATCGCTCAGTGTCATATTAATTTAGGTTATCTTCTATTTTCATTTCTTGCTCATATTTGGCGATCGCCTCCTCAATGACTTCATTACCGACATCAAAAATGTCAGATTTAGAATAAATTGTAGTGAGAATGATTGCTTGTTCAGTTTTCAGATAATAAATTACTCGATAGCCGCCACTTTTTCCTTTCTGAATATCGCTATTCTTGAGACGAACTTTGAAAACTTGATATTTAACTCCAACAATTCTATCTCCAGGAGTCTCACCTCCTTGAAGTTGTTCAATTAACTGTTGTATATCGCTACGAATTGAACGATAACGTTTAGCTAGTTCTCGTAGATCCCTTTTAAACCGAGGAGTAAGAGCAATTTGAATTGGTGATTGTTCACTCTGTATCAATACCTTCCCACATTTCTGAGAGAGGTATGGTTTGCCCACTCAATGCCTCTCGCACTCCTTCATTTATGCCTTCAATCACGACTTCAGTTGGTGTTTCCTCGGCAGCTAACTCTCCCTTTAAGCCTATACAAAAATAGTGAATTATGTCGTAAATTTCAGCTAATTTAGCTTCTGGAATATCTTGAAGTTCTTGGATAATTTTATCAATGAGCATGGATCAAGTTCTCAGTTTGTTGGTGCTTAATGATCAATTAGTTCGGTGTGACTTCAGCTTCATTTATTATCGCTGATATCCACTGTATTGAGATAAAAACAGGAATTTTGATTTAGGAACAAGAAAATTCAACCTCAGAATTCCAAAATCCGAGAGTTGATCGGCAATGTGATGGCGAGTGAAAGGCGATCGCTGTCATAATTACTAATGAACTACTTCTTCAGCAGTCGATGATGACACAAATGACATTTAAGGTGGAAGCATTTTGGGATTCTGAAGCTGAAGTCTGGGTTGCAACTAGTGATGATGTACCTGGATTAGTGACAGAAGCCTCTACAATAGAGCTTCTCACCCAAAAACTACGAAATATGATTCCAGAACTCATTATTCTTAACAAAATCGTTCCTCCTAACTATGCAGGTTCTCTCACGTTTGACTTAATTAGCCATCGACAAGAGTTGATTGAGGTCGCTTCATAGATGGGTGCATCGTTTACTCCTGAGTTGAAAAAGGTGCTTTTAAAGGCTGGATGCTATTTTGAAAGGCAAGGTAAAGGAGATCATGAAATTTGGTACAGTCCAATTACAGATCGTCAGTTTGTAGTAGACGGAACTATTAAGTCACGCCATACAGCTAACGGCATTTTGAAACAAGCAGGACTTCCTAAAGCCTTTTAAGCGGAGATAACCATCAGCCGCCTTGTTTGTCATGTCTTCGGTAAATTATCCATGCGATCGCCCTCATATCCCTGATGAGATATACCAAAACCGCTTTGAATGATAGATTATTGATGCTGACCTATTAATGAATCTATCAAAGCTATATAGCTGTAATTATTATGAAATTTTTGCACCGTCCTGATCTGTATGGTTGTCTTATTTCAACCCAGCCAGAAATATTGATTTCAACGGGATTGCTTGGATTCGCCCTACTGGTAACATCTTGATTGACCCTGTGGCTTTATCTAACCATGATTGGAATCATCTAGAGTCTTTAGGCGGTGTAGATTGGATCATTATCACTAATTCTGACCATATTCGGTCAGCTAAGGAAATTGCTGATCAAACCTATGCCAAAATAGCAGGGCCGATCGCAGAAAAAGAGTATTTTCCTTTAATGTGCGATCGCTGGCTAACTGATGGTGAGGAGTTTGTCCCTGGACTCCAGGTGTTGGAAATGCAAGGTTCTAAGACTCCAGGGGAATTGGTACTGTTACTAGAAGAAACTACCCTAATTACTGGGGATTTAGTCCGCGCCTACAAAGCCGGTAGTTTAGGTATTCTACCTGATGAAAAGTTGCTCAATAAAGCTGAGGCTGTGGCTTCAGTCCAGCGATTAGCAGCTTTAGACAAGGTAGAAACTATTTTAGTCGGTGATGGTTGGTCTGTGTTTCGGGATGGACGCGATCGCCTAAAGGAACTGATGGCGACGTTGTAATTTATCCAATGTCATATCGCCCAAATGATCAATGTCAGGCGGAAGTTTACACAGAATTTTTCTGAGACAGATATTTTAATTGTCGAGAGATTACTGTTGTTGTACCCCAAATACCAACCCCGATGATTGCTAATATCGGGGTTGGTTCAGGTACAGAAACTCGGCGAAATTTAATAGGTGTATTAGCTAATACAACACCTTCAGAATTAAAAATTTGGTCTAGAGAAAGGATACTATCGGGTCGAACAGTGATACTGGAAACTACTCTTGACAAACCAGCCGGACAACCATCCGGGCTGTTACTACCTGTATAATATTTATCCGGCAGCAAAACGAGGCTCAAGTTACAACTTGTGATTGGCAAGTTACTTGTTGGAATTATTCGCATAGATTGAGGTTTACCACATAAACCCCGCACAGCATTAGCATCTAAAAAACTGCGAATACTCAGATTTACTGCCTCATTTCCTTGACTAAATGAGTACAAACGTAAGCGTTCAAAAAAGGAACTTTCTTGTTCAAAATAAATATTTTCTGAATTATTTGTACTGTCTAATTGAATACTACAACTAGTAATGCTAATCAGTGGCACAGTAGGCTGTTGAGTCACTTGTTGAGAATTATCAAAAAAACCAGTAAACCAGTTTGCTACCTGCTTTACCTGTTGTGCAAGTGTTGTTGCATTGGCAGCATTAGCTGTAGTAGGTATTGTCAACAGTGACAGTAAAAATGTGACTGCGTAAGCTTTGATGCGGTTCATCATTTCACAAAAACATCGTCAACTCAAAGTATGCTGGAAAATTCTTACATTTCATCGCCATTGAGTTATTTAAATTTTTTATTAAATCAATGTGAGACATATTCAAATGCTCACACTGGGTGACTGTTGAATGGGGATTTCCATCACAAACTCTGTTCCTTGTCTGAATACTGAGTTAAAGTACAATTTTCCGCGATGTTGCTCTGTCACGATTTGATAACTGACAGATAAGCCTAGTCCCATACCTTTACCAACTACTTTGTTGGTAAAAAATGGGTCAAATACTTTTGCTTGCACTTTTTCATTCATCCCGATGCCATTATCATAAAAGCTAATAGCTATGTGGTTTTTCTCTAATAACTTTGTATAAATTCTAATTTGAGGCGTTGTTGATGTCATTTGCCAATATTCATTCCCCATTTCTTCCAAAGCATCAATTGCATTGAGCAAGATATTCATAAATACTTGGTTAATTTGACTGGGGTAGCACTCGACTAAAGGCAAATCTTGATACTCTTTGAATACTTGAATCTGTAAATGAGATTGCAACCGATTTTGCAGAATTAATAAACTACTTTCAATCCCTTGATGGATATCTACAGTTTTTAATTCTGCTTCGTCTAGGCGAGAAAAGTTACGCAGGGAATGAACTATTTTTCTAATCCGTTCCGCTCCAAGTCTAATTGAACTCAGTAACTTGATTAAATCTTCTTTGATAAAATCAAGGTCGATGTCAGCGATCGCTTCTGTAATTACTGGGGTAGGATGAGGATATTCTTGCTGATAAATTTGGACTAAATCTATTAAATTTACGCCATATTCACGAGCGTGAGCAACGTTACCATAAATAAAACTCACAGGATTATTAATTTCGTGAGCTACCCCAGCAACTATCTTGCCCAAGCTAGACATTTTCTCTTGTTGAATGATTTGAGTTTGGGTATGTTTCAAATCTGCCATTGCTATCTCTAGACGCTGATTTTTCTCATGGAGTTCTTGCGTAATAAGTCTAACGTGTTGGAGCAGTTGATTAAATGCGATCGCCATTATACCCACTTCATCGGCGGATATTACGGGTGCTTGCAGGTCAAAATCAGAGTTTTGTGTAATTTGCTGTGCTACTTGGGTGACAGCTTTTAGGGGATGAGCAATCATTTGACTGGTAAAATAAGCCAGCACAGCAGCAATTACTGTTGATAAAATGACGCTAAATATATTAATAGAAAGCCGTAAAATATCAGCTTGATCATAAGCTGCGATCGCTCTTGCATAATCTTTAGCTGAAAGAGCAATAATCTGAGTTAAATCATCTAAAATTTTTTCAAATTTTTGTGCCTCGAAACTATTTTGAAAATTGAGCAGTAATTTTTGGTCGTCTGTCTCAATAGCTGGTGATTCTAATCTATTCGATTTAATTTTTTTGACTAAAAATTCTAAATTATGAAAGTAATCTATGGTGAAATCATGATATTTTGCTAAAAAATCTGGAATTTCTCCTAAATGCAGATTATTGATTTCGTTTTTAATGTGATACTGACTATCCGTAAAAGATTTAATTGCTTGCCAAGTGTTTGTGATGTTGACAATTTGCTTTTGTAAGTGAAGATATTTATTTTGCAATTCTTGTGGACGTTCTAGCAGAAAAGTTAACTGTTGTTGGCTATCCCTAGCCCTTAAAATATCAGTTTCTAGGCGATAGAGTAACTCAGTTTCTTGCCGAGAATGTTGTGCTTGTTGCCAAGCTTCCCATAAGAAATAATCACCAACTTCAATTCCTATTGTCGTACCTAGAATGAATAGGCCTAAGATAATTCCGTATCCCCAACTAATCTTGTGTGCCATTTTGAGGCGATACGCCCGTTTTTTCAGTCTCAGAATGAACTGAAAACGGTTAGCTAGGAAATTTAGCAGTTTTTGGGAATTCATGAGAAATGACGAGAATTGAGCAATTCCTGATTTCTGGAATTAAGCATAAGGGAAAACAACGAGAAAACTGGTATTGATATTATTTATCTCTAGTTTGCCCAAAAATACTTGCTGATCCTAAACTCAGAAATTACTGAAAATCATGGAAGTGCTGTTGATTTTATCATTTTCAGACAGTTTGCTTCCTAATTCTCTACATTCCTACTGTCTGGGCTTCTTGATAAATTATCTCTTGGAACTGAATCACATCTTTTTGGGGATCGGCAATACTCACTTTGACTAGTACCGGTTCACCCAATCTCACTGTCCGCCGGAATACCATCGGTAATTGCAAGCCTAAATCTTCTAGCAATATCAGTGCTAAGTTGCTATCTTCTCTGAGCCACATTAACACTGTAGCTTCCCAAACTTGTTCAGGGTGACGACGTAAATATTCTAAAGCCCAGTATCTATTAGTTTGCCGTTCTACCATTGTCACTTCTTGGGTGGTACTGGTGACGGTCATCATTACTTCTTTGAGTTGTTCAGCACTAAAGGGCAGAACTTCTCCCCGCAAATGGGCTTTGAGTTGGAAGTGAGTGAGTAAGTCACTGTAACGCCGAATGGGGGATGTGGCTTGAGTGTAGGTATCTAAACCTAAACCAGCGTGACGCACTGGCGTAATACTCATTTCACTCTTGGGCATACAACGCCGCATGGCGCAGGCGCGGACAAATCCGGCTGGCAGTCGGAGTAATTCTTCTTCTGGAGGTAATTCTGGCTGGGGTTGACCACGAAACGGTAGGGGAATGTTGTGTTCTTGTCCGTAACGGGCGGCGACTTCCCCAGCCAGAATCATCATTTCTGCTACTAGTTGCCGCGATCGCGAATCATCTAAAATATCAATGCTGATGTCGTCATTTTTGACTTTAATCATCGCCTCCGGCATATTGATGCTAATCGCGCCTTGATTGTAACGCCAAGCTTTGCGTTTAGTTGCCCAAGTGGCGATCGCCGCAATTTCCGGTTCTGCTTGTACCCCTAATTCCAACATCTCATCTACATCTTCGTAGGTGAGGCGGTAGGTGGGTTTAATTAAACTGGGATGAATAGTATAACCTGATACTCCCCCATTTTCATCTAAAATTACCCCGAAACTCAAAGCACAACATACTTTTCCCTGTACCAAACTCATTGGCCCAGTTGCCAAAATTTCGGGAAACATGGGAACCATTCCCGTTGGTAAGTATACAGTGCTACCGCGCTTCCTGGCTTCTAGGTCTAGGTCGTCTTCTGGTGCTAACCAACGGGTGGGATCAGCAATATGCACCCACAGCCTGTCTTGACCGTCTGGTAGTTGTTCCCAACTCAGTCCGTCGTCGATTTCTGTGGTGCTTTCATCATCTATTGTGTAGACTTTCAGACGGGTCAAATCTAGGCGATTTGTATCTGAGTCTGTGGGCTGATCATCCAAACGCTGTTGTGCCACTTCTAAAACCTTGCTAGGAAACTGGACGGGAATAGCAGAACGACGCAGGAATAAATTCTCATTTGCACTCCACCATTTCAAATCTACCAATAATTGAAATGCGCCTGGAGGGGTGGCGGGTCGCCCCAACAGATTCATTGTCTCTAAAACTGGGGCTGGTGGAGGATAGGCACGGGCTAGGGAGTCATAGTTTACACCCATTCTGACAATATCCGCCAACAGGGCTGCATATTTTTCTAGCCCTTCGAGGCGTTGACGGTCGTGACGTTGCCATTCGACTGTTTCACCCTGGAGTGCTTGTTCTATACGAACTAAGAATTCCTGCTGTTCCCTAGCTTTGAGGGCTTCTACTTCTATTTGGTGTTTGCGTTCTGCTACTTGCGCCGTCGTTCTTGGCTCATAAGCATCGCCTTTTTGTTTGAAGTAGAGTTTATCGTCTGATAGTAAACAGTGGGCGGCGTAACAAGGGGCGGAATCTGATTCCGAAAACAGCAGATTGGCCATTTGTGCCGGTGTGACTGTTTCTCCCTCTTCCACCAATAGTTCCCATGCTACTTCTAAGCTTGAGGGGTCTAAGTAAGGCTTGACCTCCGCTAAAAAAGCCGGAATATCAGATGATTTGTAGGTGTTACCGTTAACTGTATGGGTAATTTGTCTAGGCGCGAGGCTGTGGGATTGACCACGTTCATCTACCACAAACCAACGGGTCTTTCCGTCTGGACGGTCTATCACGCCCAAACGGCGATCGCCTTGAACCCGAAATTCAACTAGCGTCCCCTTCTCCACAACTCTCGCAATTATTAATGGTTGACAAATAAATTTTAGATTTTAGAGTTAAATAATGGCTACTAATTCCAAAATCTGAGGATTTTTACTGTAGAACAAAATTTTAGCACTGACCTTGGCAATTTTAGATTTTGGATTTGGCGAAAAGTTCTGTAGGCGGGTTTCCCGCCGTCGGAAACTTTTCAAGACAGATTTTGGTGCAAGCAGTGTTTTTCGGCACTAGCCTTACTTTGAAATTGAGCAGAATAAATCTACAGTCATTTCAAAACCCTCATCTGTCACCCAAGACTGGGTTCAGTCAATCCAAAATCACAAATCTAAAATGGTTTCGGGTTTAGCCTTCCGCATTGATAAATGGCAACAAAGCCACAATCCGCGCCCGTTTAATTGCTAATGTCAATTCCCGTTGTTGTTGACAGGTCAAGCCTGTAATCCGACGGGGTAATATTTTACCACGCTCGGTGATAAACTTCCGTAATAAATCTACATCCTTGTAATCAATTGGTTCTCCAGGCTTAATTGGAGACAAACGCCGACGGTAATAACTCATCTTTATTTAATTTCCTTGTGAACGGTATGTTTATTACAGTGTGTACAGAACTTGTTTAGTTCTAAGCGGTTGGTGGTGTTGCGACGGTTCTTAGTGGTTGTATACCGTGAAACACCGGGCGATCGCTTATCTGGATTTGTACGACACTCAGTACACTCTAGTGTCACTATTATGCGGACACCTTTACTCTTTGCCATAATCTTACAAACGCTAAAGCCTGAAGAGAATTAACACAAATTACTATCTTCTCACATTCCGGCGCAAAGTTCCAACTATTCGTTTGATTTTTATATCTAACGAATAGCCCCGACGCGACGAAACCATGAAAGTTTTAGCATAACGGTCATGGAGAGCTTGCCGCATCTGGGTATCAGATAAAGCAGCACCACAATCGATAGCCAAGGGAATAACTAGCAGTATAGCAGTGGGATTGGCTCGCAGATTGCCCAAGGCAATAGACACCAAAATTGCACCAAAGCCAATTATAGCTTCTCTTTGTAAGAGTGCTAGCAACTGGGGAATTCTGCCGATGACTTGGCCGTTCTGCACTTCTAAGATTTTCAAGTCAAACGCCCACCGCCCTAAACTTTGTCCTTGATTGTGATACGCCACTAACACCCGTACAATCAGCCAACCGGAGACAAACACGAAGATTTGCGCGAATTGAATCCCGGCTTGATTACTGTTAAAAAAGGCACTGACTAGCCAAACAACGAGAAAATCTAAGCCCAAAGCCATAGCACGCCGATTAAGTTCAGCTTTGGGATAGTGTTTTTGAGGAACTCGTTCGATAGTCATAACAATGGGATTGGGGATTGGGGACTTGTACTGAGCTTGTCGAAGTATTGGGGACTGGGGACTGGGGACTGGGGACTTGTACTGAGCTTGTCGAAGTATTGGGGATTGGGAGATAAGAATAATTTTCCTCTGTTTGTTGCGGTTTTTTCTGCTCCCATAATTTTCTCTATTTAAGTAAATTTATCTAAAAATTTCTACTTAAATATGCCCTAAGAATGTTCAAGAAATGTTCTGTTATGCCTTAAGGTGGAGGAATTAAGTGTATACAAACTAAAGCTAGAATGATTAGACTCGAAACAGCCTGGCATTCCCTGAGATACGATTTTCTAGCAATCTTGTTTGTTGTCTTGGCAGCATTATTGACTGTTGCCCTAAACTCATTATCTAAATATTCTCTATTTGCTTTTTTCTATGCAGCTGTGGCCTTGAGTTCTTGGTGTGGCGGGACTCGTTCTGGCATAGTGGCCACTCTATTCGCTTTGGTTATCTTCAACTACTTTTTTACTCCTCCTTTTTACTCTTTGGCGTTGCAGAGTGTTGATGAAATTATCCGTGCGACAGTCTTTGTCTTGGTTTCTTTGCTGATTGGTTCGTTAAATGCGAACTTAAAAACTGCTAGGCAAAAGCTGGAAAGGCAGGTACAAGTATTAGGGGAAAGTGAAACGCGATATAGAGCATTAACCGAAAATATTCCCCAGATTATTTGGTTTGCTGATGCTGATGGAGCTATTGAATACTTCAACCAGCGTTGGTATGATTACACTGGGTTATCGTCTTTAGAATCTCTGAGTTGGAAGTGGCAGCAGGTAGTTCATCCAGAGGATCTATCGTTTGTACTACAGCAATGGACTAGTGCTGTAGAGCAAAGAAGTCTTTTAGAAATAGAATCTCGCCTCCAGGGCAAGGACGGTGACTACCATTGGCATATTACTCGCGCTGTGCCTGTAGTAGATGGTAATGGAGTTATTCAGCGTTGGTTTGGCAGTACCACTGACATTAACGAGCAGAAACAAATACAACAGCTGCTTTATCAGCAAGAGCAAGAACGTAGTCGATTACTGCTAAAGCTAGAAGAAAAGCAACAACGCTTGCAAGCTATTTTAGAACAAATGCCGGCGGGCTTAATTATTGCAGACATATCAGGTAAGTTGCTGCTTGGTAATCCCCAAGTAGAACAGATTTGGCGACATCAGTTTTTGCCAGTGGAAAGTATTGAGCAGTATCAGGAATATCAAGGTTTCCACTTAGATGGTCGTCCCTATAGTCCCCATGACTGGCCGTTGGCTCGTGCTGTGAGTACAGGTGAGGTGGTTGTCAATGAAGAAATCAATTTTTTGCGGGGGGATGGGACACAGGGTTGGATGCTAGTCAATTCTGCTCCCATTCGTGATAGTCAAGGAGAGATTACGGCTGGGGTGGTGACTTTTTACGATATTACGGAACGCAAACAAGCGCAGGAAGCGTTGCGGGAGAGTGAAGAACGTTTTCGGCAAATGGCAGAGGCTATAGAAGATGTATTTTGGGTGATTACAATTATTCCAGGAGATTACCGAGTTATCTACGTTAGTCCAGCCTACGCAAAGATTTGGGGTCATTCTTGTGAGAGTTTGTATAGCAATCCCTATGGGTGGATAGATTCTATACATCCCGAAGATCAGCCGCGAGTGAGGGCAGAGTTTTTTAGGCGATCGCTTCATGGTAATACAGATATGGAATATCGCATAGTCCGGCCTGATGGCTCAATGCGTTGGATACGCGATCGCTCTTTTCCCATACCAGACGCAAATGGCAATATATACCGTCAAGTAGGCGTAGCAGAAGATATCACCGACCGCAAACAAACAGAAATCGCTTTAAAAGAAAGTCAGGCTCTATTTGCTAGCTTTATGCAGCATATACCAGGTAGCGCATATATTAAGGATGAGGAGGGAAAATATGTATATATGAACCAAGTAGGAGCTAACTTGGTTGGAAAGGATATAGCTGATGTCATTGATAAGACAGATTTTGACTTATTACCAATTGCCGTAGCGCATAAATTTTACGAATGCGATCACGATATCCGCCAAAATCATCAACCAGTGGAATTACAACAAAGTTTTCCTCAAGGGGATGCAGAACTTCATTTTATCACGTACAAATTTCCCTTCATTGATGAAACTGGACGCAAAATGTTGGCGGGAATGTCTTTTGATGTTACCGAACAAAAACGTTTAGAAAAAGCTTTAAAGATTAGTGAGACTAAATTTCGGCGTTTAGTTGATGCCGATATTATTGGTGTAGTTGTGGCTAATTCTACACATATTATTGAAGCTAATGATTTATTTTTGCAAATGCTGGGTTACATCCCAGATGATTTGAATAATGGGAATTTACGGTGGCGGGATATAACTCCGCCAGAATATTGGCACTTAGATGAACAGGGCGTGGTAGAGTTACAAACTACCGGCAAATGTACACCCTTTACTAAAGAATATATTCGCCAAGATGGGAGTCGAGTCCCCATTTTGTTGGGAGCGACAATTTTGGAGGAATGTCCCCTAACTTGGTTGTGTTTTGTGCTGGATCTGACTCCACAGCAGCAAGCAGAAATCGCACTGCGTCAAAGTGAAGAACGCTTCCGTTTGGCAGCACAGGCTGTAGCAGGGATTGTGTATGATTGGAATCTGCAAACAGGCTATGTTTACCGTTCTGAGGGTTTGTATCGGGTAATTGGGTTTCATCCTGAAGAAGTTCCCCAAACCAACACTTGGTGGACAGAACGGTTGCATCCAGAGGATTTGGCTAACTGTCAACCCATTTGGCTAGCTGTGGCGAATGGAAACAATGATCGCTATAGTGCAGAATACCGAGTCCGCCATAAAGATGGCCATTGGGTGTATCTATGGGATCAGGGGTATTTGATCCGTGATCAGGATGGAAATATAGTGCGGGTAGTTGGTTCTAGTGCAGATATTAGCGATCGCAAACAAGTCGAAGCTGAACGCCTAGAACTATTGGAACGGGAGCAAATAGCGCGCACAAAAGCAGAAGAAGCCAACCGAATTAAAGACGAATTTTTAGCAGTTTTATCTCATGAATTGCGATCGCCACTTAACCCGATTTTAGGTTGGTCAAAACTCCTGCGTTCTCGTAAACTCGACCAAGCTACGGTAAACAATGCTTTAGAAACAATTGAGCGCAACGCCAAAGTACAAACTAAGTTAATTGACGATTTGCTCGATGTTTCTCGTATTTTAAGGGGTAAATTAACCCTCAAGACTAACCCAGTTAACTTAGTTTCCATCATTACAGATGCTTTGGAAACAGTCCGCTTGGCGGCGGAAGCTAAATCCCTTGAAATCCAGACTATCGTTGATGATGTCGGTATAGTCTTGGGAGATGCAGCTAGACTACAGCAGATAGTGTGGAATTTATTATCCAACGCCGTCAAATTCACTCCATCGGGCGGCAAAATTGTGATTAAATTAACCAAAATAGACTATCAAGCACAGCTACAAGTGATTGATACTGGCATTGGCATAGATTCTCAGTTTTTACCCCACATTTTTGATTATTTTCGCCAAGCTGATAGCAGTATTACCAGAAATTTTGGTGGCTTAGGATTAGGACTGGCGATTGTACGTCATTTGGTAGAGTTACATGGTGGTACAATCATCGCCGAAAGTTCAGGTCAGGGACAAGGTGCAAAATTTACAGTTCAATTACCACTCCAGGCGCAAGACGATACAGAGAAACTGCGAAATCAAGAGAGTGATTTTACAGCTTTGTGCCTCGATAATGTGCGAATTATCACCGTAGATGATGACCCTGATACCCGTGATTATGTTACCTGTGCTTTAGAACAAGCTGGTGCTGAGGTATTAGTTGCCACTTCCGCCGCCGAAGTGCTGCAAGTCATCAGTCAGTCCCAGATAGATATTTTACTTGCTGATATTGGAATGCCAGATATTGATGGATACAGTTTAATGCGTCAGATTCGAGAACTACCGCCAGCACTGGGAGGAAATATTCCCGCGATCGCCCTCAGTGCCTACACTAGAGACAGTGATCAACAGCAAGCAATATTAGCTGGTTTTCAACAGCATATTTCTAAACCGATTGATCCCTTTGAACTAGCGCAAGTCATTGCCAATTTACTCAGACAACAGTGAATATGTTATCAGTCCAGGATGCAGCCAATATTATTTTTAATTTAGTCAAACCTCTAAATCAGCAGCAAGATACAGAAGTTTTAGATTTATTCGCCGCCAATGGACGCATTTTAGCCGCACCCGTCACCAGTTCCTTAGATTTTCCTCACTGGGATAACTCCGCAATGGATGGCTATGCGGTGCGCTATGCAGATGTCAAAAACGCCAGTGCTGAACAGCCGGTGAATTTAGAAATTGTCGCCGAAATTCCCGCAGGACAGCAACCACAATTTACCCTACAACCAGGACAAGCGGCGCGCATCTTTACCGGTGCAGTCATTCCCGACGGTGCAGATACCGTAGTCATGCAAGAGAAAACACGCCAAGAAAATCAGCAAGTGGCGATTATCACCACACCCCAACTAGGGGAATTTGTCAGACGCAAAGCCTCATATTACCAAGCAGAGACACAATTATTACCAAGCGGTATCAAGTTAACGGCGGCGGAAATTGCTGTTTTAGCTGCATCTCAATGTTCCCCTGTCAGGGTTTACCGTCGTCCTCGTGTGGCAATTTTATCTACTGGTAATGAATTAGTTACAGTCAATCAACCCCTAAAACCAGGACAAATTGTCGATTCTAATCAGTATGCCTTAGCAGCTTTAGTCCAACAAAGCGGCGCAGAACCGATATTATTAGGTATTGTTTCCGATCATCCAGAAGCCTTAGCAGCAACTATTAAACAAGCCATCACCCAAGCCGATATCGTCATTTCCTCCGGTGGTGTGTCTGTTGGTGATTATGACTACGTTGACAAAATTCTCACTTCTCTGGGTGCAGAAATTCCCATCCGCAGCGTCGCCATGCGTCCAGGAAAACCCCTCACAGTCGCCACATTCCCCAATTCCCCCGTTATCTATTTTGGTTTACCAGGAAATCCGGCGGCGGTATTAGTGACATTTTGGCGATTTGTACAACCAGCAATTAAGAAATTAGCGGGATTAACTCAAGGTTGGGAAGCAGAATTTGTGCAAGTGCGATCGCATGACGAGCTGCGATCGGACGGGAAGCGCGAAACTTATATTTGGGGACGGTTGTATTTAATTGATGGCGTGTACGAATTTCATCAGGCGGGAGGTCGTCATAGTTCTGGTAATTTGATTAATTTAGCGCAAACTAATGCTTTAGCTGTACTGCGGGTAGGTCAAACCTTAATTTTGCCAGGAGAACAAGTACAGATTTTAAAACTATTCATGTAATTTTCGGAGCAGTTAAGGAAAATGTTCGGACTAGAGGATTTTGATATCAAGAAAACTCGCTTTTATGAGGAAGTTCGTGAAGAAGTTAGACAAGAACAGACTCAAGAAGTGGTAATGCGCCAGCTAACACGGCGCATTGGTGTTGTTAGTCAGGAATTACAACAGCAGATTGGTAAGTTATCTATTGAACAATTAGAAAATCTGGCTGAAGCTTTGTTAGATTTTGCTACCGCAGCTGATTTAGTGAGTTGGTTGCAAAATCATCATCCTTAAAGCTTCATTTACGTGTGTAGCGATGTTTCACACCGATGGGAAAATATTCGCGATCGCCCATTGGTGCTAACATAACTTGCGGTGTTTGGTATTCTTTGGGGACGTAGTTAGCAAACTCGCTATTGAGCCGCAATAGTTGAGTGAGAATCGATGCTGCTATAGCTTGACGTTTATCTTCGCTAGCTTCTACACCTGGTGCTAATTCCACCACCACAGATAAAAACCAGTTTTTGTGTTCATCTTCTTTTACCTGCAAAACAAACTTACCTGTCACCCACTCTTTAATTACAGGTTGCTCTAATCCCACTGTCACATTTTCTGGGTAGATATTTGCGCCAAAGTAGGAGACAGTAAAGTTAGAACGTCCAAAGACATAAACAAAGGGTAGTTTGTGAATCCCTCTGGAATTGTGGTCTAGATTTTCTAAAGGATTAAATCCCCAATCTGCCAAAAATTGCAGCATGGCATCATAACTAATAATGCCACCCGTATCTAAAATGTTGTAGCGGATCAGTGGAATCCCATTATTTCCAGAAAACAATAATTGCCCGTTTTCCTCTTCAAAAAAACGGCTGACTGGGTCATACTGCACTAATGTAGGTAAACGAGACTCTTTAAATAAAGCCTTAGCCGCTTCTGGATTTTGCGCCAAAAACCGCCGAATGCAAATACTCAAAGGTGTTTCATTTCCCAACACTCCTGCATCGGCTGTACCGTAAAGGGATGCAAAATCATAACAGGGATTTTGAGAACCTACCCTTTCACCCACTAGACTCCGCCATTCTTCACTAAATACCTCACCCGCCATCACAAATTTAATCTGATAGCGTTGCCAGTCTACATCGCGAGCAATACCTGTATCAATAACATCCTTGAGAAATGGGGGATATCCCAGTAAAACCACCTGTGCAAAATTATCGCCGATTTCCTGCACTACACGTAAAATTTCATCTTTATTATTACCAGGAGTAATGACAGTGATGGGGTAGCCTTTGCTAGCGAGATAACGACAGCAGTTAGTAGTGAACATCCCACCCACCCAAGTACCGAGAGTAAAGCAAATTACAGCCAGGGTGGGTTTACTTTCGGCGGCGAGGCTATCATGAAAAATCTGCTCAAAACGTGTAGCAATTTGCAGCTCATCGATAAAAAACCGCGGCCAAAAGGTCGGTTTCCCAGTCGAACCAGAAGAAGCCGCAATCATATCGCAACCTTCTAGTTTTCCGTGACGACATAACTCTCTTAGAGAATAACGCGAGATATAATTTTCTTTCGCGATCGCCGGCAATTTCTGAAAATCGGCTAAACTTTGAATACTATCAGGATGAATAGAATTTGCTGCTAAAAACGCTTCATAAGCCGGAACATGAGCCGCCACATCATGAAATAAATTTAAGATAACTTTTTCTGGTGAAGTATTTATATGCTGATTCAATAAAACATCTAAAGGCGTAGAAACAAAATCTTCCCACGCCTTAATTACCTGCTGACTTCGTGATTTATATTGCATATAGTCATTAGTCATTAGTTATTAGTCAATAGTCTTGGTTTACTCATACAGCGATGAGTCAAGAACAACAAGTATAGATAAGTATAGCGAACAAGGGGCGGGTTACTATGGGAATGGGGCATTGGGTATGGGAGAACTAATGACTATTGACTAATGACTATTGACTAGTTCAAATACACAGAACCATTTTCTTGAATTCTGACTGTGTTTTTATCTTGTCCGAAGTTGGTGGTTGCCCCTAATCTTACCTCCAACATTCCTGGGGTTGAGGTGGGTTGTGGAGTCACTTGCAACAAACCGCCATCATTGCGGTAGAGTGTGACTGTCACAGGTGCATTTAGACTTTGTAGCATAACATCTGATTTACCTTGGAGCGATCGCGGTGGTGTATCTCCAATGACTTCATAAGTTATTTCCGCACCAGTTTCATTTATCAGCCTGACGTTAACTTGATTATTCACCAAAGCGAGTCTAGCACTGGGTTGCTGCTGTTGGCTGGGTAAGGGTGGCTGAGTCACGGACACATCTGGACGAGGAATAGCTGCTTGTTCTGGGGTGATTCCTTGTGATTGCAATTGTTGGGTAATTGCGTTGGGAGGACATCCTTGAGGGACTACATTTCTAGAGTTGAAAGGTTCTTCATAGTAAATGCGAGGACAAGGATTCAAACCAGGGGTACGTGCTTGCGGTGCTTCTCCGCCTACACCTTGTGGGTATGATGATTGGGTAGTAGGAGAAGTAACGGGAGGTAGTAACCCTTGAGCCTCAAGTCTGCGAGTTAACGCATTGGGAGGACAACCTTGAGGAACTACAACCCGATTGTTATGTGGTTCTTCATAGAAAATGCTAGGACAAGGATTTACTTTGGGAGTAGATTGTTGTGCTGATGCACTTTGAGGAATTAGCGATATGCTCATCAGCATACCTCCACAAATAGCACCAAATAACTTTTGAGAACGTGTATTCATCAATGACTCCTAATAACATTTAATTGGGTAATTTGATTTGTCCAAAACCAAAATTTTCATACACCTTAACTTTTCCCCCTTCTCTAGTAGGGAAGGTGGTTAGGGGGTTAGGTTTTGCGTTAACTGTTCTACATAACGTGAAAAATCAGATGTAGCAATACGCTTCATATAAAAAACTTTTATTATCTGTAGTGTGTAGTAAGGACTAAAGTCCTTACTGATGAATTTATCTTTCACTAACTTGACTACGCTTCCTCCCAAAGTTGACGAACTCTGTCTGGTAGCCAACTAGCAATTTCTTCTATTCTTTCTGGAGACAATTCATCTTTAGTAGCAGCAAAAACAGCCTTGACAACTTGTTCTCTATCGACATTTGGGGGCATTCCGCCTTCATTAGCAACTCGAAAAAGAAAGCGATCGCTATCAATTTTAAAAATACCAGGCCCCTGCCAAGGTGGACGTACACGGCTCAAAAATCTCACAAGTGGATTAGTATCATGCCATAAATCAGCAATTTCCATTTGCAGAGATTTATCATCAGTAATTTCTGCTGGTTTGTGCAGTTCTTGCTCAACGTGATCAGCTGCTTCTGTAGTCATCAAATCACGCATTACTCGAAAGACTACTTCTGTAATATCTCTAGCATCATAGATATCTGATAACCCACTGGCCATTTTAACTTTCTCTAAAAATGGGATATCTCTTTCTTGTATAGCAGTTGACATTGCAAACTCCAAAAATTACTTTATGGCTGCATTTTGTCAGTGAAAAATATTAATTGTGAGCCAAATTATGCAACCGTCAATAATTAAAGTAATGAATTCCGAGCGTGCAATTCATCTGTCACAGGAAACAAATATTAATTAATCAATTAAGACTCCAGAGTGACTGGTAAAATCACAATAAAAGTAGTACCCTTACCTAAAGTGCTTTCTACTTGAATTTGCCCGTGGTGATGTTCAACAATCGCTTGTGCGATCGCTAATCCCAATCCTGAACCTGTAGCATTATCTGTGGCTAAACTCCGCGTTTTGTGGGTACGTGCAGGATCAACACGATAAAATCGGTCAAATAGTTTGGGTAACGCCTCAGCAGGAATTCCCACACCCGTATCACTCACCTGAATTTGCAAACAAGGGACACTACTGTAGCGAATTCTCTCTATCCTGGCTAGTTCTACACTCACCTCTCCACCTGCTGGAGTATATTGCAAAGCATTACCAATCAAATTTGTCAATAAACGCACCAACTGATCCCAATTACCCCAAAGGGTGAACCAATTTTCTAATAATTCTGGGCTAGTTTCCGATATAGGCGGATCAATTAGATGTAAACTCAACTTAATCGCTTTTTCTGTAGCCAGAAGTTGTTGTTCTTCTACAACTTCCATCAGCAAAGCATCCACAGGACAAGCCGTAAAATCATCTCTACTCATCCCCCCGTCTTGACGCGCCAGGAATAATAAATCATTCACTAACCTACCCAAACGCTGAGTTAACCTTTCTACCACCTTTAACTGTTGGCGATAATTTTTCGCCACACCAACTTCAGTTTCCGTTAACTCCAAATCAGTTAAAGCTACTTGCACATTAGTTTGAATCAAAGCAATGGGACTTCGCAATTCATGGGAAGCATCAGCCGTAAATTGTTTGAGACGTTGGTAAGACTCTCCCACAGGTTCCATCGCTTTCCCAGACAGAAACCAACCACTAGCCGCGACAGACACCACCATTAACCCCGTACCCAACGCCAAATCAAACATTAATTGGCGACTGGGTTTAGTCACCTCAAACCAAGGATGACTCACACGCAGATATCCCAAAACCTGTCGTCCCATTTCCACCCGTTGGGTAACTTGACGCAAGAGTAGTGCTGAGTTGTGAGTGCTGAGTTGTGAGTTAGGAGTTTCTGGGTTTTCGGTTTGTTCTTGTTTAATTATGCGTACAGTTTCACCATTGCGATCGCTATGGATGGGAAGATTGAGAGGCTCAGAAAAAGTAGACCAAATTAATTCACCAGTCGGACTAAACCACTCTAAATCAATGTGGTCGTCTTCTACTGTCTCTGCATTGTTGCGAAAACTAGCTTCTACATTGATATGAAATGGTTCAAGCTCATTGTTAGACCTTTCAATGACCAGCGATCGCTCTACAATTTCCACTACATGATTTAAAGTATCGTCAACACGCTCAATTAAAGTATTGCGGACATATAAATACACACCACTAGCAAATAGCAGCAACAACACAGCAGTTACAGCCGTATACCAAATAGCCAGACGACGACGGGTAGCTTGAAACATGGGACAATTTGCAACCAGCAGGTGTTATTTTTGGGAATATTTTTGGTATGGCGATCGCAATACTCCACTACATAACTTACCGTAAGCCATAACTCACTAGTCCGGCGCATGAATTTTCAAGTTTGTAGTTGGGCTAAAGCCCTCGATTTCAGCGATAAATCGCCACTACGAACCCCCATGTTGAATTCACCAGACTACTACTTTCAACTCAGTATTTTCCACATACTCTAATTGTATTCACAAAGTAGTAGTTATTAACGAAATGCCAAAATAGTGTAGTTTCCGTTTATACAAAAATTCGGAACTTAACAATGCTTAACTTTTTAGTTACCATCTCCATTATTTTTAAGTGTTTTTACTGAAGCAAAACTTTTACCATAAAAGTTAAATTCTATATGCAGTTGACCTGGAAGGAACTTATCTATCAAACACCAAAAA
>NZ_PJIZ01000048.1 GCF_021596505.1 Nostoc sp. CMAA1605
TGGGGCAAGTCGGCATAATCTTAACAATGACAATCTCTGGACGATTGCTGGAGGCTTTGAGACGATGGCGTAAAATCATCAGCGTTCCGTCAATGCCATCATGAATATTGACGGTTTTCATTTGAGCTTCATCATGGCGAGAGAAGTTTTTTAGGGATTTGACGATTTCGACGATGCGATCTGTCCCTAATTTCATGGAATCTAGGAGTTTGGGAAGATCCTCCATGATAAATTCCACATCGATATTTTCTAGGTCTAATTGCAGTTGTTCAGGAGCTACGGGTGAGAGTTGTTGATAATATTGCAGTAGGTGTAATAAATCTTGGGCATACTCAGCAACGTGTCTTAAGTTGCCACAGATAAAGTTAACTGGATTATTAATTTCATGGGCAACACCAGCGATGAGTTGCCCTAAACTTGACATTTTTTCGCTTTGAATTAGCTGGGTTTGTGCTAGCTGCAAATTATGCAGAGCCTGCTGGAGTTTTTCTGTTTGAGCTTGAGCTTGGGCGGTGGCTTTGGTGCTTTGCTCATACATTAAAGCTTTTTCAATGGCGATCGCAGTTTGTGAGGCAAAAATGCTCACCAGTTTGAGATGTTCAGCTTTGTATGCGTCAGGCTTGGTTGTACCGATAGCAATTACGCCTGTGACTCGTTCTTTGTCTCGCAAAGGTACGCAAATCAGAGCTTTGACGTTTTCTTGTCCTTGCGATCGCAAATCTGCTGGCACATCGTTGATGAGTTCTGCTCGACCAGATTTGACAATATGTCCAACAATTCCTCTATCTATTAGTGGTTGGTGGTTGTCAAACAACTGTCCATATTCACCGATAACTTCAAAAGCACCAGTATGGGGATTCAATAGCAGAATCATTCCCGCAGAAGATTCAACCAATTGACTCATTTCCTGAAGCACTAACTCGGCTATCTGATGCTTATCTAGACTTGTGGTCAGTTGCGTTGAAATACCCTCAAACAAATCGATTTCTTGATATCGCTCCAGTAATTCTTTAGCCAGTTCCTTCTTCTCTGCTTCTTGCTTGGCTAAAAACGAAAGCAAAATTGCCACTACCTTTGCTTGTTCTGCTCCTA
The DNA here is from genome assembly GCF_021596505.1 of Nostoc sp. CMAA1605. GTDB lineage: Bacteria > Cyanobacteriota > Cyanobacteriia > Cyanobacteriales > Nostocaceae > Trichormus. Next base: position 1,093 of record NZ_PJIZ01000048.1, read on the forward strand.
ATACCCAACCAATAGTTTCTCCTGATACCTCAATTGGATGTCGCTGTTTGCCAATTTGCTCACCAATACTCAGGAGTGTTGTACCGTCTACTGTTTCCACATCAAGTCCGATGTTGAGTGGGTTCACTAACTCTTGCAGGAGAGAGAGTAGTTCTTTTTTCTGAAAAATTTTTCTGAGGTTAACTGAATACATGACACACCTCGTCTAAAAACTGATGGTAATGAATGATTCATCTCACTGCACTACTGTTGTCAATACTTTCTGACTTTGCAGCCACCCACTGATGAGAATCAGGATGAGGTATCAAACTGGTTTAAGTTTCGTCGGCGATACCATAGGCGATCGCAGGAAAATGCTCTACTATTCCTGGCAATAGCATCAGGATGTGATTGCAACTGTCAAATCTCAAATCTTTTGCAGTTCGACTCCTGTGAACATCGAAAATGCGAGTCGTGTGGATAATTATTCACACCTCTTGGGAGTAGCAAGCTAGACTGAGCAATGCCTAATACTGGGAGATTTACCATAACCACAGAGAAATTTCATAAATCATTAAGCCTAGCTTTCCCAGAAATATGAAGACTTTAACATTGCAGTTCACAAACTTAACGAGTAAGCAATGTTACTTTCACTTATAGTTAACAAAATTTATGAATCAGCCATTATAAGCTGTAAATTTTAAGTCTTAGTTGTAGAATTGATATCCGTATATTTCCGTAAGAATATTGTTTCATTGTTTGATATCAATCTTTTTTGGCAACAAGTTGGCAAATATAGGAATCCGAGTTGATTGGGAGAAAAAATCTAAGTATATATAGTGCTGTGTCAAGCCTTAAATGTTGCAGTACAAAATACCAAAAAAATTGTAGGTTGGTTTTTCTTACGTCAATCCAACATCGATATCTATGTTGGGTTGAGCAAGGCGAAGCCTAACCTACTAGCTTTTAAAACATCCTCTTACACGTATTCTACTCATCAGTTAAGGTTTCAATTAACAAATCAACTTGTTTTTGACGCTTATTGAGGAAATTTTCACATTCTTGCAGGTATTCAACAGCATTAGCAAACTGATCAAATACAGCTTCTAACTCTAAATTACCTGATTCAATCTGAGTGATAATTTTTTCTATTTCTGCTACTTTTTCCTCATAATTCCAATTACTTAAATCATCAGAATTAGGGGATGTTTTCCGCTTGACCATTGATTGTGTCTTTGTTTTTTAGAAAATAAATTTATCAGTTTTCACCCACATTAAACCATAAATTAGGCAGGGGGGCAGAGTGCAGAGAGAAATGGAGCAATTTTTCTCCCCCTTGCCCCCAGCACCCGTTCGGCTGACGCTCACGGCGGAAGCCTGCCCCAATTCCTCTTCCCTACCCTATTTCTCTACTGCGATGACTTTTACTTTCACTTTACCCTGTGCCAATTGCAGCCCTAATTCTTGCCCTACAGTGAGTTCATTCGCAACACGCACAATCTCGCCATTTTCTTGTCTAACTACAGCATAACCACGCTGTAATACGGCTTTGGGGTCGAGGGTGGCTAGTTTTTGTCTTAATAATTCTAGATGTTGTTGTGCTTGTTGCGATCGCCCTTTGATCAGTTGCAGTAATCTTTGCCGTTGCCAAGTGAGTTTGTTGGCTTCTTGCTGCACTTGTCTATCTAAACGCAGGTTGCGTAGGCGATGGCGTAAGGTTTGCAGTCTATAGGCGGCTTGACTCTGAGAAGCTAGCAGGGCATCATACAAAGCATCAACTCGCTGACGATGTTGAGTATATAACTGTGCCAAAGCAGGAACAACAATTTCCGCCGCCGCCGTGGGTGTATGTACGCACACATCCGCTACTAAGTCCGTTAGCGATTCATCCCGTTGATGGCCAATTCCTGTAATTACTGGGATAGAACATTCAGCCACCGCCCTCACTACGCGTTCATCATTAAAACAAGCTAATTCCTCCACTGCTCCACCACCCCGCGCTAAAATTAATACTTCGGCACGTCCATCTTGTTCTACTCTGGCGATCGCCTTCACAATCGATTCGGGGGCTTGTTCACCTTGAACGGTAGCAGGTGAAAATAACACCCGTAACCCTGGATACCTTTGCTTGAGAGTGCGTTGAATATCTCCCCAAGCTGCTGCCGTTGGGGATGTGACTACGGCGATGGTGTAGGGATGGGGTGGGAGCGATCGCTTTCTTGCTGTATCAAATAAACCTTCTTCTAATAAGCGGTTACGTAATTGTTGATAACGTAGTGCTTGCAAGCCCTCACCAGCACCTAAAGCTTGCCATACTGTTAACTGATACTCTCCTCTTTGGGGATAGACGCGAATACTACCTAAAATCATCATCTGTTCCCCAACAGCAGGTAGTTGCATCAGTTTATTAACTTGACTATTCCAGACTACACACTTAATTGCGGCTGTTCCATTGGGATCTTGCAGTGTGAAAAATAAGCCACTGCGATGTTGATTTGCGCTAGATACCTCACCAGTTACCCAAACTTGTCGCAGAATGGGATTTTCTTCTAACAAGGCTTGGAGATATTCGGTGATTCCTGCTACAGATAAAGCGGTATCAGGAAAGTCAAGATTCATTTTATTTCAACCCACTATGCACTTAGAATCAACATAACGCCTTTTTTATATATAAATTCAGCACTCAGAGTGAAGACTGACAGTATTTTTTATCAATTATTTGCAGAGTTTCCCGGCATTTTCTTTGAGTTAATCGGATACTCTGCCGATTATGCCCAAGGTTATCAATTCCGTTCGGTAGAAATCAAACAAACAGCCTTTCGCATTGATGGAGTGTTTCTACCGACAGACAACAGTTCTGATCAAACTGTCTATTTTTGTGAGGTGCAATTCCAAAAGGATGAACTGCTATATCATAGAGTGTTTGCAGAGCTATTTCTTTTTATAGACCAAAACCCAGCTATTTATGACTGGTATGTGGTGATTATCTACCCCAAACGTTCTTTAGAACCAAATAACAGCCGACTACATGAAATATTGTTAGCCAGTGCCAAAGTTCAAAGAGTGTATCTTGATGAAATCGAACCTAACTCCCAAACCTTGGGTATCGATATCATAAAATTAGTGGTAGAACCAGAAGCAACAGCACCAAACCTGGCTGTAGAACTGATTAACAAAACTAGACAGGAAATCACAGATCGTCTTTCTACCCAAGCCATCATAGATTTAATTGAAACGATCATAGTTTATAAGTTTCCTCTATTAAGCCGCCAAGAGATAGAAGATATGTTGAAACTGAACGCCCTCAAACAAACTAGAGTTTATCAAGAAGCCTTAAACGAAGGTAGGGAAGAAGGAAGAGAAGAAGGGAGACAAGAAGGGAGACAAGAAGGGAGACAAGAAGGAAGGCAAGAAGGAAGGCAAGAAGGTAAACTAGCCGCAGTACCGTTGCTCTTAAAAGCAGGTATCAGTGTAGAAGAAATAGCTCAACAGTTAGGCCTGAATGTTGAAGCAGTGAGACAAATTGCCCAGCAACAGAATTGATTCAGGTGATTAGTAACTTTTGTTACACAAAGAATGGCGATCGCTTTTCATTTCTTAAGGGCGATCGCTTTTGACAAATACCAAGTAAGAAAAGGATAAGAAAAAGAAATTGATGAATGGATAGAAGTATTGACTGTTCAGGCTTTCAAGAGCCAATGAGATTTAACTTCCTTGCTCGGTCGCAGCTATTATCTCATTGATACTTTTCAATACAGCAATTTGTTATAAAATTGGCGATTGACACATTAGAATGACAATTTTTAGCATATTGCTTACGGAATATAATTTTTTACAACTTAGCGAATATCGTTACTGACTTAAAATGCCTTGAATTGATATTACTCAACCTTCTTTCCGTAAGCATAAATAAAATACTTATCTGTAACCTTTACATCAGCCTGAAAACCTGCTTTACTTAACTTTTCTTGAAGTTCATCAGGTTGATAAAAAACTTTGACAATCTGATATTCTTGATTATTATTTAATTTGCGGGTTCTATATATATTTTCGTCGTTCTCTAAAATATGATTGTTAGCTGTAGATGTAGGTTCAAAGCGAGAGTCAATAATAAATACTTGTCCACCAATGCAGACAGATTGATAAACTTTCGCCAAAAATGAGTCTACTAATATTGGCGGTATATGAGATAGCCAAAATGCAAAGAATACCAAATCGTATTCTGTATCAGGTTGCCATGTAAATAAGTCAAGTTGCCGATATTCAATAATTGGGGAATTTAACTTAGAACGGTTAATTGCAATTACTTCTTCAGAAGCATCCAGTGCAGTAATTTTATTACTAATCTTTAAAAGCTCCTGTGTCCAGATTCCTGTGCCACTGGCTAACTCTAAAACATTATTTATATTTCCAATTTGCTGTACTGCACGTTGAATAACAGCTATTTCATTAAACCAACGCTGGTTATTTTCTTCGCCACGGTCATAGCGTCCTATCCTATAAAACCACTCATCATACTCATTTGCTCTAGCGCGGTAATACTCAATTTGTTGCTGAAGAATATTATCTGTCATTGTATTTTTATCTTAATGAATTATATATTCAAATTACTAAATAATTTGTTGCTCAACTTAATTTTTATATACTTCAAGAAGTCGATAAATTAGCTGTAGTATGGTTGGATTAAAAAATTCCATAGATTAGTTGATAATGCTAACCAATAATTTGTCATTACATATCGCTTTAGGATAATTAACTTTTTAGGAAAAGCACTTTTATATCAGCTTATCACTAATAACTGCGGTAAGTCGATAGATTTACCGCAGTTATTATATTATTGCTGAAGCCTGTTATTTATTTACTACATGATGAAGTAGCTATGCAGCGATCGCTCCTCCGCCTGGGCGATCGCATAATAGAGATGTGCAGTTGAACCTCTCATAACCATTGAAAAATCTAACTTTTCTCTCCAAGCATTAAGAAATACACCGTAATATTTTCTTACTAACCAAATCAGTTGCTCAACCTCAATGGGTACAAATCATACATGAGGTAGAAGAAACTACTAATATGATTCAGTATTGTAAACTTGGTGTCTCAAAAATCAACTCAAAGCCGTGGTACCCATTAGAGATAATAATCCAACAGAAATTACACCTTATGTAACCTTTGGACTGATTGCCATCAACGTCTTAGTTTTTCTTTATGAAGCGAGTCTTCCTCCCCAAGCATTAGACGGGTTTCTACATTTAGCGGCTGTAGTTCCTCATGAACTGAGTTTAAGTTTTGCTGGTGTTGATGTGCATCAACCTGTACCAGAGTGGACAACCTTAATCACTTCGCAATTTCTCCACGGCGGTTTTTTACACCTAGCGGGGAATATGTTGTTTCTGTGGATTTTTGGTAACAATGTAGAAGATAAATTAGGTCACGCTAAGTATTTACTGTTTTACCTGTCCTGCGGCATTTTAGCAGCCTTGACACAGTGGTTTTTCTCCCAAGATTCTAACATTCCTTCCTTGGGTGCGAGTGGGGCGATCGCCGGCGTAATGGGTGCATATATTCTCCGCTTCCCTAAAGCTGAAATTCTCGGTGTTGTCCCTCTAGGCTTGTTTTTCCCGACTTTCCGCGTTCCCGCTTATTTCTTCTTGGGATTTTGGTTTTTACAACAGTCTTTTTACGGACTAGCCAGCTTAGAAACCCGCACTAATATCGGTATGGAAAGCGGCGGGATTGCTTACTGGGCGCACGCCGGCGGTTTTATCTTTGGCGCAATTCTGGCTCCTTTATTGGGTTTATTTAGCGATAAACCACGGGAAGAATCTGATACCAATTTGGGATTTTAGATTTTGGATTTTAGATTTGGGATTTGGGATTTTGGATTAAAAGCCTATATTCATAGCCTATTCCAGAATTTTGAAACAATAAGACCTATCCCAATTTGCTATCACTTCCTTAATTGCGAATTGCGAATTGCGAATTGCGAATTGCGAATTGCGAATTGCGAATTGCGAATTGCGAATTGCTATTAAGGAAAATCATCTGGCCAAGGTGCGGTGGGTAGATCAGAATCATCTGGGGAGACTAATTTGATTTCAGTTTTCAAAGGTTTTTGAGTATGAATATTTTCTAACTCATGAATATCTGCTAAAACTTCTAAAACAGACTGATATCGCTCTTTATAATCATCCCGCACCATTTTAGTTAAAATTTTGGCGAAACCATCACTAACTAATGCTTTATCAATCCATTTCAACTCGTCATCGCTATCTCTAGGAAGTTCATGGGGGGCGATACCGGTTAACGCCTTAATTCCAATCATTCCTACTGCATAGATGTCGCTATTGTACTGGGGACGACCAAAACATTGTTCGCTAGGTGCATAACCTTTCGTCCCTATTCCAATAGTAAAAGGAACTTGTGATTGATCTTCTACGTGTTGTGTGGTGATTTCTTTGACTGCGCCAAAGTCAATTAATATTAACTGGTTATCTGCACGACGGCGAATAATATTACTGGGTTTAATATCTCGGTGAATTACTTGATTTTCATGAACAAATACTAATATTTGTAGTAGTTCCTTGACAATGTGAATTACTTTCGGCTCTAAAATCCCTCTACCTGCGGCTAATTCTTGAGATAGAGGATGACCAATAATATATTCTAAGACTAGATAAAATTCGGCTTCTTGTTCAAAATAAGCTAAAAGTTGGGGTATGTGGGGATATTTACCCAATTTTTCTAAAGTTTGTGCCTCTGAGGCAAATAAACGTCTAGCTAATTCCACAGCCTTAGTTTCAGTTTTAGCTGGTTTTAGTTGCTTGACCACACACTGCGGATTACCAGGACGCTGTATATCTTCGGCGATGTATGTTTCGCTAAATCCTCCAGCACCCAGGACTTTGATAATTTGATACCGTCCGCCGAGGATTTTTCCTGCTAGTTCTAAATCTCGTTGTTGAATCAGGTCTTGCAGATCATTTTGTTGGCTGATAATTTCCTGGACTACGGGGGAAGTTTTATATTTTTGGAAGATAGCAACTAATTGGTGGGTTCTGATTTTTTCTTTGGCAAATTCCGCCCCCAGATAGGATGTACCACTAAAAACCATCGCCAGTAGGGGTAAAGTCGTCGGTAATATTAACTGTGCATGAATAAAACTCATGTAGCCAATACCACCCCAAATACTTGCCAAAGCCAGACTAATAAAAAATCGCTTGACTCCACCTTTGCTGGTGTTCATCACCAATGATGCACCACTAACTAAAGCCAGGACAAACAAACCCCGCAGTAGGGGAGTATTAATTGCTGGTGCGATCGCTTTGCCTTGCATGAGGGTAGCAATGGCGTTAGCATGAATTTCTACTCCTGCCATCTTTTCTGGGGTTAACCAACTGCTACCAATGGCGACTGCATGATAATCGTTTGCTAATTGGGCTGTTGCTCCCACAATCACAATTTTGTTGCGAAATACCTTCCCTTGTTGCAAGTAGGTATTCCAATTTTGCGGATCAAGGACGTACCAAAAGGGAATAGTTTCAAATGTCCCAGATGGCCCCCAAAAATGAATACGTTCGCCTCTGGTGGAGTTGGGGGGAAGGGGAAACGAGGCCGCCCTTAACACTGCTTCCTCAAATGCAGGTACTTTTTCTGTGAGTAAACCATTGTTAGCCAAAATCTTGGTATATTCCCCAGCAAAGCGATGAATCTTCCCGTCTACTTCCACAGGGAAATTAACTGTACCAATATTAACTGGATATTTCCGAAATTTTTCGTAGGGCAATCTCTGCTGGATAAACGTCCCTTGGTGGGATGCCGAAGTATCATATTGCGCTGCTAAGGTAACTTTGCTACCGTATTTTTGTAATGCGGTTTGCAGTTGGCGATCGTCTGCTGCACCGTAACTACCAGGTGTATCGAAAACTATATCTAAAGCCACAGTCCGCGCTCCCGCCTCTATTAATTTTGTCACCACCTGAGCATAAGCAGCACGCTTAAAAGGAAATGCTCTCAGTGGTTCTAGGTAGGCGTTATTGTGTGGATCTGTTCTATAGTACTGTTCGGGTAGTGATATGGACTGATCATCAATTGCTAAAATCACGATATCTTCTGGCGGTGCTAATGGCCCTCGAATTTGCCAAAATGCAGATACCGCTTGGTTCTCTAACCATTGGGCTGTAGTTCCGCCAGAAGTTGCTATCATAGCTGCACCTACTGCTGACACAATGTTGAGGAGATTTCCCAATCTCATCATCTGTTGTGACTGGCGTAATGAAGCTGTAATATTGGCTTTTGTTGGTTTACTTGACGCTATATTGGCAGTAGAGACATATTTCTTATTAGATGTGGATGTAGGTTCTTCTGCCATATCATGTTAATAATTTACGTACAACTGTTTTGATTTATAGTGATCACCTAATACTACAATCACATTGAAATAATACTTAAATGAGCAGCTTAGACATTTGTAATATAACTTTTATTTTTCATAAAACTTTACTTGCCAGGCAAATTAGTCGCCCACTATGGCAAAAGTTTGTTTGTGAGTGAGACTAAAGCAGGGTTTCTCCATGATTTGAGCCGGAAATACACCGGCTCTGATTTGGCTTGTCGCTAGCTTATACCCTTATTCACAGGGTATAGCTTTTGTAAAACGTCTATAACTGAGTGCGGATGCAAATATTGTTGACTGCATAATCTTACAGACTTTCATTAGTCCTTATCCGAATCTCAAACCTATGTCTTACGTCTTTAGAAGTAAACTTAATGACTCAAGCGTAAATTTTCCTGTTAAGCAGTCAATTTTATTGGTAGATTTTGATTACAGGACATCTCTTATAGTATAGGGAGTTAAAAGGTTCAATGCTCAACACATAAAATACTAGGGTACAGATAAATTTATGCTTTGCAAGAGGTAAGATAAAAGCTATACATAGCACGTTATCCTTGAGGCATTAGCATATTGATCAAATGAGAATTGCTATAATCTATTGTTCAATCTAAATTCTTTACTATTGTTAGGTGTATTTTTCTATGGGTTCCCCAATGAATCGTCTGTCTATTTTTGTAGACGGAAATAATATGTTCTATGCTCAACAAAAAAATGGTTGGTTTTTTGATCCCCGACGAGTATTAGAATACTTCAAACATGAGCAGTCAGAAACAACGTTAATCAATGCTTTTTGGTACACTGGCTTAAAAGATCCGCAAGATCAACGAGGTTTTCGAGACGCGCTCATCAGCTTAGGATATACAGTCCGAACGAAAATTCTCAAAGAATATTATGATGATTCCTCCGGTCGCTACTCGCAAAAAGCTAATTTAGATATTGAAATTGTTGTTGATATGTTTAATACAGTAGATCAGTATGACCGAGTAGTTTTATTTAGTGGCGATGGCGATTTTGAAAGGGCAATTGAATTATTAAGATCCAAAAATACTCACATTACAGTAGTTTCCACAGAAGGAATGATTGCGAGAGAGTTACGTAACGCCACTGATAGATATATAGATTTAAATGATATTAGAGACCAAATAGAAAAAGCAGAAGGTTAATACTCTTAGCAATTATTTACAAAGTTAAGACACGAAAAACTAATGTAAGCGATATTAAAAGTAAAACTAAAACGACGAGCCAAAATGACAAGTAAATCAGAGAGAATCATTATTTTCGATACGACCCTCCGCGATGGTGAACAATGTCCAGGAGCAACGTTAAATATAGACGAAAAGCTCGTAATCGCTAAACAGTTGGCGCGGTTGGGTGTGGATATTATTGAGGCGGGTTTTGCTTTTGCAAGTCCTGGAGATTTTGAAGCGGTAAGCAAAATTGCTCAAGCTGTAGGAACAGAAAATGGCCCGGTAATTTGTAGCTTGGCGAGAGCCAAACATGATGATATTAAAGCCGCAGCCGAGGCGATAAAACCAGCAGCGAAAGGGAGAATTCACACCTTTATTGCTACTTCTGATATTCACCTGCAATATAAGCTCAAAAAAACTCGCTCAGAAGTAATTGCGATCGCCGAGGAAATGGTAGCTTATGCCAAGAGTTTCACCGATGATGTGGAATTTTCCCCTGAAGATGCGGGGCGTTCTGATCCTGAATTTTTGTATCAAGTCTTAGAAAGAGCGATCGCGGCTGGCGCGACAACAGTTAATATTCCCGATACAGTTGGTTACACCACACCCAACGAATTTGGGGCATTAATTAAGGGGATTAAAGAAAATGTCCCCAACATTGACCAAGCAATTATTTCTGTTCACGGACACAATGATTTAGGTTTAGCAGTTGCTAACTTCTTAGAAGCCGTCAAAAATGGTGCTAGACAGTTAGAATGTACCATCAATGGTATTGGTGAACGGGCAGGAAACGCCGCCTTAGAAGAATTAGTCATGGCGTTACACGTCCGCAGGCAATATTTTAATCCCTTCTTGGGTAGACCGGAAAATTCTGAAGAATCCCTCACCAACATTGACACCAAACAAATTTACAAAACATCTCGTCTGGTGTCCAATTTGACGGGAATGTTAGTCCAGCCCAATAAAGCAATTGTCGGTGCAAATGCTTTTGCTCACGAGTCAGGAATTCACCAGGATGGAGTTTTGAAAAATAAACTCACCTACGAAATTATGGACGCTCAATTGATTGGTTTAACAGACAATCAAATCGTCTTAGGTAAACATTCTGGGCGGAATGCTTTTAGGACACGCTTGAAAGAATTGGGCTTTGAATTATCAGAAACCGAACTCAATAAAGCCTTTGTCAGATTTAAAGAAGTCGCTGACAAAAAGAAAGAAATTTCTGATTGGGATTTAGAAGCCATTGTCAACGATGAAATTCAACAAGCACCTGATTTATTCCGCGTGGAATTAGTCCAGGTTTCCTGCGGTAGTAACGCCCAACCCACAGCTACAGTTACCCTCCGCACCCCCACAGGCGAAGAACTCACCGACGCAGCCATCGGTACAGGGCCAGTAGACGCGGTTTACAAAGCTATTAACCGTGTAGTAAATGTTCCTAACCAGTTGATTGAGTTCTCTGTGCAGTCAGTAACAGCCGGTATCGATGCAATTGGCGAAGTAACTATCCGTCTGAGACATGAATCGCGAGTATTTTCCGGTCATGCAGCCAATACGGATATTATAGTTGCATCTGCACAAGCTTATGTGAATGCGCTTAATCGTTTGTACGCAGCATTGCAAACGCAAGAGAAGCAAACAGAAGTAACTGCTAACAAAGTGTAAAAGAGTGCTGAGTTAAAAGTGCTGAGTGCTGAGTGAGAATCTTCACTTGAGACTCAGCACTCATGACTGTGGAGATTCAAGACAGTCTTAGAGATAGCTTAAAATGTGGAAATTTTATAAATACCATGCTTTGGGTAATGATTATTTAGTAATCAATCCCCAAGATTTATCATGTGATTTAACGCCTGAAAAAATTAAAATAATTTGCGATGTCTTACGACGGGCTACGCCTACGCAATTTCGGTATCGGCTCTGATGGTATTTTGTTAGGGCCGCTACCATCAAACACAGCAAAATTCGCTTTACGTATCTTCAATCCTGACGGAAGTGAAGCCGAAAAAAGCGGTAATGGACTGCGGATTTTTTCCCGTTACCTGTGGGATATCGGACTTGTTGACGAAGAGCCATTCTCAATTGAAACTGCCGGTGGAATAGTGCAATCTGTAATCACAGATGCAGGTAAAATAGTTCAAGTCGAGATGGGGAAAGTCAGCTTTTGGAGTCGTGATATACCTGTTGTTGGCGATGATAGAGAAGTAATTCAAGAAAAAATCTTTCTTGATGAAGGCATTTTTACATTTTGTGCAGCCACAATAGGTAATCCACACTGTGTAATTCTTTTAGATGACATCAATTCCGATGTCGCCAGAAATTTCGGCCCCATATTTGAAGTTTTTCCTCTTTTCCCTAATCGTACTAATGTGCAGTTTATGAAAGTATTGGATAGAAATACTATTCAAATTGAAATTTGGGAAAGAGGAGCAGGTTACACTTTAGCATCAGGTAGTAGTAGCAGTGCGGCGGCGGCTACTGCACATAAACTTGGTTTGTGTGATTCTGAAATTACCGTAAAAATGCCTGGCGGAGAAATTCTGATTCAAATTAAAGATGACTTTAATATCTCTATGACTGGTGCTGTTACAAAAGTTGCTCAAGGAGAATTATCAGCAGAGTTATTCGCATAAAACCTGTTAGCAATATTTGAGAAAATTACTGAACCAGTATTTAGGTAGTAGCGTGTAAATTCAAAATATGGGCATCTACTACCATTTATGAATAATCACAAAACAAAATCTTGGGAAGAAGTTCGTATAGCTTTTCAAAAAATTTGGGGTTATGAAGATTTTCGTCCGCCACAAGGTGAAATTGTCAATACTTTATTAACGCAAAAAGATGCACTAATCATTATGCCCACAGGTGGCGGGAAATCTATTTGTTTTCAACTACCTGCACTGCTACAAACTGGTTTAACGTTGGTAATATCGCCATTAGTTGCACTGATGGAAAATCAAGTCCAGGAACTAATAGAACGTCAGCAAAAAGCGGCCTTACTGCACAGTGAACTACCATCATTTCAACGGCGTGCCACATTGCAAGCATTAGAAAAACAGCAACTAAGATTATTATATTTATCACCGGAAACTTTATTAAGTCCGCCAGTTTGGGAAAGATTATGTCAGCCACAACTAAAAATTAATGGTCTGATTTTAGATGAAGCCCATTGTTTAGTGCAGTGGGGTGAAAGCTTTCGCCCAGCTTATCGCAGATTAGGGGCTGTTAGACCTGCATTACTCAAACATAAACCACCAGGGACTAAAATCAGTATAGCTGCCTTTACCGCCACTGCTGACCCCTCAGCCCAAAAAACTATTCAAACTGTTTTAAAATTACAACAACCGGAAATATTTCGCCTTAATCCTTACCGTCCGAATTTGCATCCTACCGTCCGCATCGCTTGGACACCAAGGGGGAGGAAACAACAATTAATCAAATTTATTCAAAATCGACCACAACAAGCTGGCTTAATTTATGTGCGGACTCGGCGAGATAGTGAAAACTTAGCGGCTTGGTTAGCAGAGATGGGTTATAAAACCGCTAGTTATCATGCGGGTTTAGGCGCAACAGAACGCCGAGAAGTAGAAGCAAGTTGGTTGGGTGGTAAAATTCCCTTTGTGGTGTGTACCTGCGCCTTTGGAATGGGGATAAATAAGCCTGATGTGCGCTGGGTTATCCACTATCATGCACCACATCTATTATCTGAATATGTGCAGGAAATTGGGCGTGCGGGTAGAGATGGGAAACCTGCGGAGGCTTTAACCTTAATCAGTGAACCTACAGGGTGGCTAGACCCAGAGGATAAACAAAGACAGGAATTTTTTCAAGAACAAATGCGATCGCAACAGCAAAAAGCCCAGCAGCTAATTAAAAAACTACCACAACAGGGAGAAGTTAACAAGATAAATAAAGAATTTCCCGATAGTGCGATCGCTTTAGCTCTACTTCATAGTAGTGGTCAGTTACATTGGCTTGACCCCTTCCATTACAAAATAGAACATAAAGCCAAAAGTCAGCCATTAACGCAATTACACGCTGCTCAACAGATGACTCAATATTTAAATACAAAAAAATGTCGCTGGCAATTTTTATTAACTGCTTTTGGCTTTGAGAAAGAAGCCGCTAACTGGCGTTGTGGACACTGCGATAATTGTCGTTAATACTCTTTTTAATCACATGATTTGAATATGTTTAATTCCAAATTCGTTGCATATTCAATACCAGGATTGAAATGATTGCTTTGGAAGTTTCCCGAAAGTGCGATCGCCTGTTACAACTACAGAACCAGATTGAGCAATTAAACTGGGCTTTTGATTGTCAGTGCGATCGCTGTCTAAAATTAGATGATAAAAGACTTAAAACAGCCAAAAATCAGCAAAAATTGACGTAAGTTTAACTAATACAGTAGACATACTGATATCATTAGTATCAACCTGAAATCTATACTTATTCATTTAAATCAACTATCTGGAGATCATAATAATGATTGGTGCAATGATTGGTGCATGGGTAGGAGAGTTAGTCACAGTAGAAGTTTCTAAAGCTTTATTGAGTGGTGTTACGAGCAAACTTAACCCTAGTGATTTGGATAAGGCGATTAAAACTGCAACTATAGAAGCTTGTAAGCAAGAAACTCAATTATTTTATTCTTGTCCACCAGACTTTATACCAAAATTTTTATGTAATTTTTTTAAAGAACAAGGATTGTCAGAGCTACAGAAGCCTTTAAAAAATGAGGGAAAGCCTGATGTAGATTATTTAGCTGTTGTTTTCCAAAAAGCAGCTTTAGCTGACTCAAAATGAAAGAAATTAAAATTGATTATATTCGTTCATGGATGGAGGTTTTTGTTAAAACTTATTTTGAAAATACAGATAATTGTATCAAGTTTCAGGTTGCCAAAGAGAACTATTGTCAGCAATTAGTCAACTGGTTTGATGATGTGAAGTTTGTTGGAATTGCTGTACCAGGACAAGAAGTAGACAAATCGGAGAAACTAGTCAATATTTTTGTGTTACCGGAAGTGCAGGAGGATAACCAAAATAATTTAAATGCTCTAAACTCCAGCATCGAAACAGAGTTTTTTTCATCTAATTTGAGCCAAAGTCAGCAACAATTACTTTGGGAACAGAGACAACGTGCTTTACGCAACTCTTCTGGGAGAAAATTGTTAGCTTCCCAAATTTTAAATCAAACAAACTGTCAAAAGTTTGTGCTTTTAGGTGCGCCTGGTTCTGGAAAAACGACTTTACTGAGTTATTTTGTGGTGATGATAGCTCAGAAGCGGATTGAGCAATTGAATATAAAAGCAGAAGCAGACTATTTACCTATTATAATTCCTATACGAGATTTTGCTAGACAAGAAAATACTAGCATTCTTGAATATGTTAAGCAATTTGTTGAAAAAAATCTATCTGTTAAAACTTTGCCTGTAGGTTTTTTTGAATATTGGTTAGAAGATGGACACACTTTTATATTTTTTGATGGTTTAGATGAAATTGCTCAAGAAAGTAAACGATATGAGGTAGTACGGAAAATCGAGAATTTTTTAGGGCAGTTTCCGAAAAATTGTGCAGTTATTACTTCTCGTCCTGCTGGCTATAAACGTGATTTTTTCAATACTCAAGAGTTTGCCCATTACGAACTTTTAGCTTTTGATGATGAAAAAATAGAAAAGTTTATTAACTGTTGGTATGACAGTCGTATTCAGGATAAGTCAGAGGCGGAGCGACGTAAAACAACTTTACGGGAAGCAATAAATGAGAATGAGCGTCTCAAATTGCTAGCACGTAATCCTTTGTTGTTGACGATTATTGCTCTGATTCATCGCTATCAAGCGGTTTTACCTAAAGGTCGCCACAAACTTTATGAGAAAGCCGTAGAAACTCTCTTAACTTCTTGGGATGCTAATAAGGAAATTAGCGTTAACCATTTCTTACAAGATATTGATATTGAAGACTTGCTATTTTTAATGCAAAAAATAGCCTTTTGGATTCATGGACAAGGCAGTACAGCAGATAAAGAAGGAGGAACACTAATTGCTCGTGAAGATTTGCTTGACCAATTGAAAAAAGAAATCAAATCTCTGAAAGGCATTGAGCTTTATAAAGCCGAGGAAAAAGCGAAACGGTTTTTAAGTTTGATTCAGGAGCGTACTGGACTACTTAATGAACAAGGTCAAGATTGCTATGCTTTTGTGCATAAAACCTTTCAAGAATATCTATGTGCTAGAGAAATTAATTATCAAGCAGATGATCAAGACGATTTTGATATTGTTTTACAGTATATTGATCAGCATCTTCATGACCCGCATTGGCGAGAGGTATTACTGTTATTGATTACTCAGCAAGCACCAAACAAAGCAGCTACAGCCATTAGAAGAATTCTCAGCAGGAATAGCGAATATGAACAATGCTTACATCGTGACTTATTATTTGTAGGGAATTGCCTTGCTGAAGATATCAAAAATTTAAAAACAGCAAAAGGTTCTCCAGCTATAGAAATTTTACAAGATTTAGTAAATCTTGAAGTCAGCGATTCCTTGCAAGTTAGTCCTAGAATTAAATCACAAGTATTCCAAACTTTGTGTAGTCTCAATGAAACAGCTTTTCAAACTCAAGCTTTGCAATTGTTAAAAGAGAAAGAGCAACAAATAGAACCAGTAAGATTTCAAGAATATTGTGCTGCATTAGGAGAGGAAAAGACAGCAGTTGATAGATTAATAGAACTCCTCAAAGATTCAGAATATAATGTGCGTCATAGAGCAGCATTTACGTTAGGTAAAATAGGTGCAGAAGTTGCAATTCCCAGCTTACTAGAACTCCTCAAAGACTCAGAATCTATTGTGCGTTCTTTTGCCGCATTTGCGTTAGGTAAAATAGGTGCAGAAGTTGCAATTCCTAACTTACTAGAACTCCTCAAAGACTCAGAATCTATTGTGCGTTCTTGTGCCACATTTGCGTTAGGTGAAATAGGTGCAGCCGCAATTCCCAGCTTACTAGAACTCCTCAAAGACTCAGAATCTATTGTGCGTTCTAGTGCCGCATTTGCGTTAAGTAAAATAGGTGCGGACGCAATTCCCAGCTTACTAGAACTCCTCAAAGACTCAGAATCTATTGTGCGTTCTAGTGCCGCAAATGCGTTGGGTCAAATAGGTGCAGTAGCTGCTATTTCTGGCTTACTCGAACTCCTCAAAGACTCAAAACCTAATGTGCGTTCTAGTGCCGCAAATGCGTTGGGTCAAATAGGTGCAGAAGTTGCAATTCCTCACTTAATAGAACTTATCAAAGACTCAGAATCTGATGTGCGTTCTAGTGCCGCTAGTGCGTTAGGTAAAATAGGTGCAGAAGTTGCAATTCCTCACTTAATAGAACTTATCAAAGACTCAGAATCTGATGTGCGTTCTAGTGCCGCTAGTGCGTTAGGTAAAATAGATGCAGAAGTTGCAATTCCTCACTTAATAGAACTTATCAAAGACTCAGAATCTGATGTGCGTTCTAGTGCCGCTAGTGCGTTAGGTAAAATAGATGCAGAAGTTGCAATTCCTCACTTAATAGAACTTATCAAAGACTCAGAATCTGATGTGCGTTCTAGTGCCGCTAGTGCGTTAGGTAAAATAGATGCAGAAGTTGCAATTCCTGGCTTACTAGAACTCCTCAAAGACTCAAAACCTAATGTGCGTTCTAGTGCCGCTAGTGCGTTAGGTAAAATAGATGCAGAAGTTGCAATTCCTGGCTTACTAGAACTCCTCAAAGACTCAAAACCTAATGTGCGTTCTAGTGCCGCAGGTGCGCTGAAGAAAATCGACGAAAAAACTCATAGTGTAGTCATTAATCTTTCTCAATGGATTAATGAAAACCAAGATTCAAAATATATTGGAGATGGAATCAATCTGCTATGGGATTTGGTATGTGGTTAGACAAGCTGATATTACCATCTGACAAATCAGTGCTAGTGAGATAGACACAGCGTTACTGTAGACAATGCCCAAAAAATAATTGTAGATGTGACATGATAGCCACATCTAGAATTAATCTTGTCTACTCTACAAATATTTACTGAGATATTCGTATCTATTTATTCCACAGTCACTGATTTTGCTAAATTTCTGGGCTGGTCAACGTCTAAACCGCGACGGGCGGCGATGTGATAAGCCAAGAGTTGTAAAGGTACTACTGTAAGTATTGGCGATAGTAATTCATCGACTGATGAAACGGGTAGCAAATCATTAAAGATTTCCGCCGCTTCGCCATCTTTTACAGGTGTTACACCAATTAACCGCGAATCTCTGGCTTTGGCTTCTTGGGCGTTAGAAATTACCTTTTCATACACATTACCAGGAACTGCGATCGCCACTACCGGAACTTTCGCATCTAATAAAGCAATGGGGCCATGTTTCATTTCCCCAGCCGGATAACCTTCAGCGTGAATGTAGCTGATTTCTTTTAATTTCAAAGCCCCCTCTAAAGCAATAGGGAAGTTAATCCCTCTACCTAAAAAGATGAAATCTTTGGTATCTGCAAAGTCATGGGCTAGATGTTCGGTTAATTGTTCTTGACTTTCTAATGTGTCTTCGATGGCTTGGGGAATTTGGCGCAAACCTTGGATGATCTCTGCAAGTTTTTCTGCTGGTAGAGTCTGACGGCGATCGCCTAAATCCAAAGCTAGGGCGTAAAATGCCATCAGTTGGGCAATAAAGGTTTTAGTAGCGGCTACACCAATTTCAATCCCTGCTAGGGTGTTGATGATATGAGACACCATCAAACCAAGACTGCTTTCTGGGCGGTTGGTAATGCCTAATAGTCTAGCTTTATATTCAGGCGTTAGTCCTTGGCGGCGTTCTTTTTCCATTGCTAAAGCCGCTAAGGTATCGGCGGTTTCCCCAGATTGGGTAACACCAATAATTAGGGTATTGGGTGTTAAAGGTGAGGGTGCATAGCGATACTCAGAAGCATAATGCACCTGAGTGGGAATTCCCGCTAATTGTTCGAGTAAGTATTTACCGACTAAGGCGGCGTGCCAACTTGTACCGCAGGCAACGATATGAATTTGGGTTAAATCTGCATAAAATTCCTCTGGTAAACCCAAATTTACGCGCTCATGATCAAAGTATGCCTCTAAACTAGCTCTCACTACTCCAGGCTGTTCGTAAATTTCCTTGAGCATGAAGTGTTTGAATCCCTGCTTCTCTACCATTGTGGGACTCAAGTTGAGCATTCGGGGCTGTTTTTTTAGCCTGTCGCCAGCAAAGTTATAAATTTCTACGCCTAATGGTGTCAGACGAGCAATTTCACCATTTTCTAAGGGTAAGACGGCACGAGTATAAGCAACGATCGCCGGAGTATCGGAAGCGCAGAAAAATTCACCCTGGCCAAATCCTATGACTAAAGGTGCTTGTTGACGCACTACAATTAACTCGTCGGGATAATCAGCCGAAATAACTGCGATCGCAAATGCCCCTTCTAAATGATTAGCTGCTTGACGTACTGCTTCTAAAAACAGGGAAGGAGAAAGGGGAACAGTCGGTGATGGAAGATTTTTTAAATATTCGGCAATCAGATGGGGAATTACTTCTGTATCCGTCTCAGAACGGAATTGATGCCCTTTACTTTTGAGTTCTTCGCGTAACTCACGGTAATTTTCAATAATCCCATTTTGGACTACAGCAACTCGCATGGCTGTATCCATGTGGGGATGAGCATTATATTCTTCTGGTTTGCCGTGTGTTGCCCAGCGTGTATGACCGATACCTATTTGGGCTGGAGTTGCTAACTGTTCTAGTTTAGAACGCAGGTTATGGAGTTTACCTTTAGCTCTAACACAATCTACCTCTCCTTCCCAAACAGTGGCAACTCCGGCGGAATCATACCCCCGATATTCCAGTTTTTCTAGCCCAGACAATAAAATTTCTGTCGCCGCTTGAGTGCCAATATACCCTACTATGCCGCACATTGCTCACACCACCTTTTGTTCGGATAACTAAATCCAGTATAGTTGTTAGCACAAAAGTCGGTTCTTCTCAAAGGTAGAAGGTAGGAATTTAGGGGCGTGGAAGGCAGAAAAATTAATAGACATCTTGCACGAATAATTGAACACTCCGAATACATAAACTCCAGAGTTACCCTTCTGCGTTCTTCTTTGCACCTTTGCGCCTTTGCGCCTTTGCGTGAGCTTTTAAATAGTATTTTTAGCACCACCAAAATATTTATGCAAGAGGTTTAATGATTAGGGGAAAGGGCGCAGGGTGCAGGGTGCAGGGGGAGCAATTCCCTTACCCAGACTTCTCTTTGAGAAGCTAACGTGTAGCTTGCTTCCCTTCCAGGTAGGTCATTAAAATAAATTTTCCCAATTTGGAATTGCGTCTCTTTGGGCAATTAATAATTGTTGGATGCCTTTTTCGGCGTAATCTAGTAGCTGGTTTAATTGAGTGCGGGTAAAACTGCCTTTTTCAGCTGTACCTTGAGTCTCGATGAAACCTAAATTTTGATTCATGACTACGTTAAAGTCCACTGTAGCGGCGACATCTTCTATATAGTTCAAGTCTAAAAACGCCTCTTGTTCTAATAAGCCGACGGAAACAGCTGCTACCTGTCCACACAGGGGCGATCGCTCTAACACTCCTCGCTGCAATAATTGGGAAATAGCATGAGCTAACGCCACAAATCCCCCCGTAATCGCTGCTGTTCTTGTACCTGCATCAGCTTGCAGCACATCCGCATCTACCGTTAAAGTCCTCTCTCCCAAAGCCTCAAAATCTATCGCCGCCCTCAAACTACGTCCAATCAATCTTTGAATTTCTTGTGTTCTACCAGACAACTTCAATAATTCTCTTTCCTGACGTTGTTGTGTCGCTGAGGGTAACATCCGGTACTCAGCAGTTAACCACCCTTGACCTGTTCCTGACAAAAACCTGGGAACACCTTCAGCAACGCTAACAGTACACAATACTTTAGTCTCACCACATACTGTCAACACAGAACCAGGTGCGAATCGAGTAAATTCAGATTCAAAGGATACAGGACGGAGTTCATAGGGTTTTCGACCGTCGGGACGCTGCCAAGCCATCAGAGATGCCTCTATATCTTGTTTGTAAAACTGTACTTTAGAACAGCTATCAGGTATACGGTGGAGGGTTATAAAGGACACCAATGCTTTTCACCAATTGGTGTGGTGTTTCGCAGGTATGACTTTACCCAACACAGTTTACTGTTCACTGTTAAAGTTACTTTAGTATCGCCACTCATACTGAGTCTGTATCTTAAGGTCAGCATCTCTAGCTGAAGACAAAGTCATAAGATTGAAATTAAAGTGTAAGTCTTATTGTGTAATAAACAATCACTAATCCAGAAAAATTTTAGGATAACTAAAGACTGATTTAAGAAGTTTCCAACAACGTTAAAATATTTTGCAAAACTAGCTCTGGTAATTGATCACCATTAATCGTTAACAAACGGCGGCGGCGGTCATAATACTCTAAAATAGGCACAGTACGGTCATAAAAAATCTCTACCCGACGCTGTACAATCTCTGGTTGGTCATCTGGTAGAGAGCGACCCAAAGAGCGACTCACCATCACCGCTTCTGGGACTTGTAAGTAAATTGCCCAATCTAACTTTTGTCCCAATTCATCCAACAAAAAATCTAATTCCTCCGCCTGAAACGCAGTTCGGGGATAACCTTCCAAAATCCAACCACCACTAACATCAGGTTTTTTCAGTCGCAACCGAATTAATTCAATAATCATTTCATCCGGTACTAGTTCCCCCTTAGATACATAGGGTTGTGCATAGCGGCCAAGTTCACCCAAATTAGCATAGACACTTTCCAAAGTCTTACCGCCGGATATTGCTTCCCGTAACATCTCCCCTGTAGAAATCTCTGGTACTTCAAAATATCTCGCTAATCTTTGCGCTTGTGTACTCTTCCCTGATCCTGAGCCTCCTAGAATTACTAGTCTCACAACTATTCACTCCTCAACCCGTCACATTTACCACATAATAAGTTTGTTTTGCCCAACCGTGTAGAAAATCTCACATTTAACCCAAGAGTCATACTGTTTACCTTCTGGTTCAAAGCAGCAGCAACTAAAGGGAGTAGGAAAACACCAAGCAATCCCCAATCCCCACTCCCTCATATCACTCTTGACTTCCGCACAACCTAGTGTTTGACTTATAGAGCAGATTGCCAGGTTGATCAAACTGAGCAAAAACAAATTGATTATACAGGTGATTTTCTCAAAGGAATCTCTGCTAAATCTGATGAATTTATTGTGATTTTTTGAAATTTATCCTATGGTTGCCCAGTTAGAAACTCCCAGTGCGAATTCCACTCCTAGCCTACTGCATCCAATTGAAGGTCTGGTGCAAGTCTTCACCAGCACTCACCGCAACTTTTTCACCAGCGTCATGGGACAAGCACTCAGAATTGCTGGACAAGGTACACCAGTTTTGATAGTACAGTTTCTCAAAGGTGGCATTAAACAAGGACACGATCGCCCGATTCAGTTAGGACAAAATTTAGATTGGTTACGCTGTGACTTACCCCGTTGCATTGATACACCACATCTAGATGAATCTGAACACCAAGCTTTACAAAAATTATGGCAACACACACAGCAGGTAGTAAACGAGGGCAAATATTCTCTGGTTGTCCTCGATGAGTTAAGTTTGGCGATTCACTTTGGTTTAATTGCTGAATCAGAGGTTTTGGCTTTTCTCTCGCAACGCCCTTCTCATGTAGATATTATTCTTACTGGTACAGAAATGCTGTCGTCTATTCTCGATGTAGCTGATCAAATTACCGAAATTCGTCGCTCTCATCGCCCCTAAACAAATCGGCACTAAACAAATCTACTCTCAACAAAATACACAGTTCACGATATCCTAGTATTTCCGTTTATATTAATTGTGAACTTGTGATTAAAAACGATATCTGGATTACTGAGATGGCTCAAAAAGGAATGATTTCTCCTTTTGAGCCAGGTTTAATTAGTAAATCTGAGCAATTACCTGTCATTTCCTATGGTTTAAGCAGTTTTGGCTATGACATCAGATTATCATCAAGAGATTTCCGTATTTTTAGGCATATTCCTGGAACTGTAGTAGATCCCAAGAATTTTAATCCTGAAAACTTGGAGGAAACTAAACTTCATCAAGATGCTAACGGTAGCTATTTTATTCTCCCAGCTCACTCGTATGGTCTTGGCGTTGCTCTTGAAAGGTTAGAAATACCAGATAACATTACAGTAATTTGCATAGGTAAAAGCACTTATGCAAGGTGTGGTATAATTGCTAACGTTACACCTGCTGAGGCAGCTTGGCGCGGTTACTTAACACTAGAATTGTCGAATGCTTCCAGTGCCGATTGTCGGATTTATGCCAATGAGGGCATAGTGCAACTTATGTTCTTGGAAGGAGAACCTTGCGAAGTGAGTTATCAAACACGTCAGGGAAAATATCAAGACCAATTACAAATGGTAACTCTTGCTAAAGTGTAAATTACCAAAGAATCATTGATTTCGACTTTTATTGACTTGAGGCAAATTTTGTGTTTCTTGTGGTTTTAATATCTGAACAATCTGAGTTATGGTTAAAAGTATAGTTACAATAGTCAGTAAAATAGTGAAATATGTTTGATTGACTTCAATAAAATCTCTAGCTTTACTGAATAAATCCTTGTTAGGATTTCCACGAATTTTTTTACCATCTTTTTTGTAAGGAATAACACCCTCTTTTACATCGAGTAAATAGAGTGTACAAAACTTCTGTCCTTTCTCAAGAAAGATGGTTCTTTTACCTAAGTTGAAAACTGTAATAGAAAGCTTTCCTCTATATCCAGGGTCTATCTTGGATGAAGTATTAGACAAGCCATCTTGTAAGAGAGACACCTTTGGAACTACATGACCAAATCTAGATTTTGGAAAATGGACTGTTTCAGATGTCTCAATTATCACGGCAGATCCGGGTTGAAGAGATATCTTGCCGTTATCTAATAAATCAGTCTTCCCAGAATCTCTATGATCTCTATATTCACTACCTACTCTTAAGTCATAGCTTGCATTACTAGATTCTGTATCGCTAATTTGGGTTGTGTCAAGGTTTTGTACAAAAATCACATCTCCATTGATACCCCCTGCTTCATCATACTCTTGTTGGCTTTTCACCACTGTTCTATTGCTACCATCCAATATAAATGGGACAACACTCATAATAGTTGTTGCTCTTAAAATACTGCTACTTGATTATACTGCTACTTGATTATACTGCTACTTTTTAGTAATGTATTGCACACAGTATTTATTTAATAAGCTTAAATCTATGTAACAAGAAGGTCTTGAAATTAAATTTCAGGAGCAGCAAAAGATAGTAAATTTACCGAAAGTCAAGACAATTCAAAATTAATAAGCTTCGTGTTCATATCACAGCGAATTTTGCTCAAATACTAATTTATGAGAATTTTTAGCTTATCACTAAAATTCTCCATCTTTTATACCACGCCAGCCCATGTCTTCCACATTTTTCACTGAATGTTGTGCATCGATAAAGGGCTTTTTTAATTTCTTGCTCAATAGATTTTCATCAAGCAGAACTAACATAATTAATTTCCTCTTTATTTAACATTGCCTTAGCAATTACCTCTAAAACTTGTAAAACTTGAGTTTGCAAATGTGGAAAGTCTTCTAAAAATTCGGTTAGACCTGCTTCGCCTTCTAGATAATCGAAAAAAGTCTGCAATGGAACTCTTGTTCCAACGAATACAAGAGTTCCACTCATAATCTCTGGATTAGATTCGGTAATTTGACGATCGCACAGCACTTTTTGAATATCCATCGTCTTGCAGTGGGGATTTAGACATCATCTAGATTTTAATCTAGCTCTAAGGTGCTAATCTGCCCTTGCCTAAACGAGTTTTTTCATACCACTGAGCAAGCGCGGGAGTCCATTGTTCAAAATGCGGCCACATCAGTTCGCACAATTTCTGAATTTCCAGTTGAGCATCTTTCTTATTTCTCAAGTCGCAAAAATGCAAAAATGAACGCAAATTAAAGCTGACTACAAAATGTTGACGATAATCAAAGGGAACTTTACCTCTGGCGTGTTCTTCTGACATTCCCCCTTCAAAATCAGCTTTATATCGTTTAGCAGCTTCCAAACACCACTCTAAATCAGAGGCTCTTTGCTCAGGAGAATAGTAATATTTTTTACCTTGCCTGTCTGTATAATAACCAACTGGGCGTAGGTAAAAAACGTCTTCAATGTCTTTTCTACCTTCGACTACATCAATAAACTGTTCACCTGTATACCTAAAGGATTGAACATCAAATGATACCGCTACTCTGTGAGTACGCGCTTGTTGCATGACACTATGAGGAAAATAACCGCAGTTGAAGACAATTTGAGGATGTTCTAGCGGCCCGTAATGTCCTCTTTCGCCTGCTAATAGTCGTTTAACAATAATTTCGCCGCATTCTGACTCCGAAGGCCAAGAGTCACGTTCGTCAAACACGAACCCATCTGTATAGTCTTGGTGCATGGCTGCATAAATCACCTGCTGGGGGTTTGGTGTTTTAGCTATAACTTCTACTCGGAATCGATCCATTGGCTTTTGAACGGTTGATTTGTATTTGTTCTGGGAGGGTGGTTTTTAACCCGACTCACAATCATATCTCTTTGGACAGATTAAGATGCTTTACAAAAATTTATATATTTGTTACAGTTTGTTACATCATAAATAACTGGGAAAAACAAAATGCGTACAAACAATGCCATCGTTGACGATCAAGGTTTAATGAATAATTTCGCGATTGAGCCAAAGGTGTATGTAGATGAACAAGGCGATCGCACCGGCTTCACTCCCTATGCAGAATTACTCAATGGTCGTTTAGCCATGATTGGGTTTATTGCTCTAATTGCTTTAGAAGTGTTTACAGGACATGGTATTTTTGGTTTCTTCTCAAATCTATAAAAATAATAAAATCTTAAGTTTTGTAAAAATAGTAAATTAACAAAATCAGAGACAGGAAATTTCCTGTCTCTTAATGTATTCAGACTTTTGTGATATTTTGACAGTGACCAAGGGCAGAAGAAACAGACTAAACCAATTCTCTAAAATTTGCCTATAGATTCTTGTTTGAGAGACTCTTTTAAACTTCATCTGTCTGAATTGCCAATTGGTATCATTTTGTTCCTGTAACCTCATAATCTGTCACCTTTCACAAATTATGGTTTTAACTGCTTCTACCATGTTGCCATTAGGCACAAAAGCACCAGATTTTCATCTACCTGAAGTAGTGTCTGGCAAAATAATTTCCCTAGCTAGTTTTGCCGAGCAAAAAGTTTTGTTAGTGATGTTTATTTGTCGTCATTGCCCATTTGTGAAGCATATTCAAGACGAAATTACCAAGCTAGGAGAAGATTATCGCACGAGTGATTTAGCGATCGCCGCTATTAGCTCTAACGATGCTGAAAAATATCCAGATGACGCGCCTGACTCCCTCAAAGCATTAGCCATAGAAAAGGGATGGCAATTTCCGGTATGCTACGACGAAACCCAGGCCATAGCCAAAGCCTATACAGCCGCTTGTACACCTGACTTTTTCGTGTTTGATGCAGAACGCAAACTTGTGTATCGCGGACAGTTAGACGATAGTCGTCCCAGTAACGGTAAACCAGTCACAGGCGCAGATTTACGTGCTGCGATTGATGCCGCTTTAGCCAGTCAACCTGTGACTATTGAACAAAAGCCTAGCATTGGTTGCAATATCAAATGGAAAGCGGGGAATGAACCCAGTTATTTTGGGTAGGGGTTGGGGATTGGGAAGAGGCAGGGGGCAGGGGGCAGGGGGCAGGGGACTGGGGACTGGAGACTGGGGACAAGGTAGATTTGACTCCTTCCTATTCCCCATGCCCTATGCCCTATGCCCTATGCCCTATGCCCCATGCCCCATGCCCCATTCCCCATTAATGTTGAATTTCCAAATTGAGAATATAGTGTCCTAATTGGACATTTTCTGCCCAAAGTTCGTACTCTATACGTAGATGCTCTGGCAGGGGATTGCCACTGAGGGTGAGATTTTTGGTAAAGTTGCGTAAGCGGATGGGATCATTGGGTTGTATTGATTCTGTAGGTAGCCAATATCGGCTCACCCCATAAACACCTTGTTCCCAAAAGTGACGGTAACTCACCTGTTCGTTACCTTGCATGGTCATAATGATCCGATAAGGAGAAATTTCCAACCACAGCACTCTAGGGCTAGTGGGAGTATAAGCTTTAGTTTTGTGTGGGGTCGCTGTATCTTCTATTTCGTGGGGAAATGCAACTTCACAGGTGATTAGAGGCGGTGCAGTTAATAGTAGATGGAATCTATCAGTGTCTTTCTGATACAGCGTGCCAGCAGTTTCTACCACTGACCAGAATGGCAGGTCTGTGGAAATATGTGATAAGCACACGGGCTTGCGGTGATGAGTGAGCATGGGAGCGTTGAAGGCTAAAAGCTATTGAACAAGATGAAATTAATACCAGATACTTCAGTTGATTGGGTAAGCAACTAAAGAATAAAACATAGTAAAACTTGCTTAATATTAACTGAAGATGCTTTTTTAGTAAGCTATATAAACAAACATCAAAATAAGTTGAATATGAATCTCAAAAGTTCATGTAAGAATAATGAAATTTATTAAGTAAACTCTGTGAAAAGTTATACTTTTGTGAAAAAAGACAACTAAGAGTTACCATCAGAATACTTACTGAGTATCCCACATAAGAGTGAAGTAGCAATAACTAAAAAATAAATCTATACTAACCCAAGTTGCTATATGAATCCGCTTTGATTCGGTGAAATTGTTTGCGTAGGTAGGGAACAGGGAACAGGGAACAGGGAACAGAGAACAGGGAACAGGGAACAGGGAACAGGGAAGAAGAAATAAAAGTGTACCTAGCTTCGCAAAAATCAAATACGAGTCCTATAGTTAGCAAGATAGGGAATAGATAATTAAGCGCAATGAAAAGCAGCTTGTTTCAGCTACAGACAGTTTTCTCAAAATTCCATCGAAATTCACCCCAACTTAGCTGATTAGCAATTTTGAGAGAGCAAAAAGCGATACTATACTAGGCAGTCTCTATCAATAATGGGCATAGGGTATAGGGCATGGGGTATGGGGGTTGTATTTTTCTCCACCTGCTTACAATGCTTCTGCTGTTTCCCTGTTGCTAATTGTTCAAGTTTGGGTTTTGGATTGACTATTTTGAAGAGAGTTTCATCTAAAATCCGTCTTGAAAAGTTCTGTACGCGGGAAACCCGGCTGTAGAACTTTTCGCAAAATCTCAAATTCCCAGTCCCCAATCTCTAATTTTCAGAAAGTATATTGTGATGTTAGCTGCTGCCATAACATTAGAATCTCAAGAAGACCTTTCCCACAAGTTAATTATTCAAACACCTGCTACTGGGGTATCCTTACAGGGTCGTATCCAGATACCAGGGGATAAATCAATTTCCCATCGGGCTTTGATGTTGGGTGCGATCGCCCAAGGTGAAACGGAAATCCAAGGGTTACTTTTGGGTGAAGATCCCCGTAGCACTGCTAGCTGTTTTCAAGCTATGGGTGCAGAAATTTCACCGTTGAATACTGAATTGGTGCGGGTGAAAGGTATTGGTTTAGGTAATTTACAAGAACCTGTAGATGTGTTGAATGCGGGTAACTCTGGGACAACACTGCGTCTGATGTTGGGATTGTTAGCATCTCATCCAGGACGCTTTTTTACAGTCACCGGTGATAATTCTTTGCGATCGCGTCCCATGTCCCGTGTCGTCAAACCCCTGCAACAAATGGGGGCGCAAATCTGGGGACGTAAGGATAATTCTTTAGCACCTTTGGCGGTACAAGGACAAATCCTCAAACCCATTCACTATCATTCACCCATCGCCTCTGCCCAGGTAAAATCCTGTATTATGCTGGCGGCTTTATTCACTGAGGGTAAAACTACGGTGACAGAACCAGCCCTATCCCGTGACCACAGCGAACGGATGCTACGGGCGTTTGGTGCAGATGTCAGTGTTGATCCAGAAACCAAAAGCGTGACGGTCACAGGCCAGGCGCAATTGTACGGTCAAAAAGTCATTGTCCCAGGGGATATTAGTTCTGCGGCCTTTTGGTTAGTGGCTGGGGCGATTGTTCCTGGTTCAGAATTGGTGGTGGAAAACGTCGGCGTGAATCCCACCCGCACAGGAATTTTAGAAGCTTTGGAAATGATGGGGGCGGATATCCAATTAGAAAATCAGCGTGAAGTCGCCGGGGAACCTGTGGCGGATCTGCGAGTGCGTTATAGTCGTTTACGCAGTTGCACCATTGCTGGGGATATCGTACCGCGCATGATTGATGAAATCCCGATTTTGGCTGTGGCGGCGGTGTTTGCCGAAGGTACTACCGTAATTCGGGATGCAGAAGAGTTGAGAGTCAAAGAAAGCGATCGCATTACAGTGATGGCGCAACAACTCAATAAACTCGGCGCGCAAGTGACGGAATTACCAGACGGGATGGAAATTACAGGCGGGACTCCCTTAAGAGGAACAGACGTTGATAGCCATACCGATCATCGCATCGCCATGAGTTTAGCGATCGCCGCCTTAAACGCCAGTGGCGTGACCACAATTCACCGCGCTGAAGCCGCCGCTATTTCTTATCCTAATTTCACTAACACACTGAAACAGATTTTGGGGTAATGGGGATTGGGGACTGGGGATTAGGGATTGGGGCATTGGGCATTGGGCATTGGGCATTGGGGACTTCCAGAAAATAACTGATTCAATAAATCAGACCAAAATATGATCATTGGATTCTTCCCCCCTGCTCCCTGCCCCCTGCCCTCTCTCTGTCTCCGCCGCAAACCCCACTTACATCTTTTGGGCTATTTGCAGGGCTGATAAAAACGATACAGAAATATTAGTAATGGAGTTTTTTTCTAACACAGTCTTTAAGCCAGCAAATAAAGCATTTCTTTGTTGCGGATCTAAAGCTATGTATGGCGACAGGGTACTTAAAAGCGTTAAATAATCATCAATACTATAAGTGAACTCACAAGGGAATTCTTCCGAGACAAAACACTTAAACAGACCAGAATCAATCACACTCTGTCCGAATCTGAGTATTTGTTTGTGCTGTGTTTCTCGTTCTTCGTATCTTCCTAAAGCTGGGGCTTGATGCTGATAAACCTCCTCAAAAGCCGCGTAAACTTCATACTGGGGTTGGGGTGTCATATTCCACAGCAAAATTAAATGACCATCTGCTTTTAAAGCATCGGCTGCTTTTGCATAGCCAATTTCTGGTGAAACCCAATGAAAAGATGTCGCCGCTAAAACAGCATGATATTTTTCAGGCTCTAGCGGCCACTCTTCAAAAGATGTATTAGTAATTTCTACAGAAGGATATTGTATACAATTTTGCTCTACTATTTGGCAAAGTTTCTGGCTTGGCTCTAGACAGACCATTGTGAAACCTAACTGAGCAAAAGCAACTGTAGCATTTCCAGGGCCACAGCCGATTTCTAAAATAACTGCGTCTTGTGGAAGTTTAGCTAACTCTACAGCACGGTGAATTAATTGCTGAGGATAGCGTGGTCTAGTTTTGTTATAGGCATCAGCTACTTCGCTATACCAGTTTTTTCTCTGCTGCGAAGTGTAGATATTTGCTACTTGGCTATACCAACTTTTTCTTTGTTCTAAATCTTTCATAAGTTGTGTGCAAGTGAGCTTTATACCAAGTGCCAATATTTTGGCAACATATCACCTATTAACTTAACTTGCCCATCCAAAACTGACACAGCAAACTAGAAAAGCTTTTAGCAGCAGGCAGAAAGGAAAGTGATAGCGAGAAAAGCTACACCTCTACACTAGAGACTGCCAGCTAAAAAAATAAATTATTTTCTGGAAGTCTCCTATCCAGGCTCCTAACCCAAATCATCATAAATGATTTAGGATGATTATAAATGTGTTGTTGACTATCAGATTTAATTATCTAATATCTCCTAAATGTAATACATGGGACTCTGCTGAGTACGTGCCTCTCTTTCTTGACACAAATCTTGGAGTGTATAGCGATTCAAAACCTCCGTCGAGGCTGCATTAGCTTGATCCCAAATTTCATGAACTAAAGTTTTTTCTAAAGATGGAGATTCGGAAATATCTTTGTCTTTGCGCTCACCTTCTACCAAAGTGATGATTTCTAATAAGGTAATTTGCCAAGGTTCACGCACTAAAACAAACCCTCCTTTGGCACCACGTTGACTTTGTACCACGCCAGCACGCCGCAAGGTAGTCAAAATTTGTTCTAGATATCGCTCAGGTATGGGTTGTTTGGCAGTAATTTCACCCACAGTCAGAACTTTCTGTCCGTGGTGAGTTGCCAATTCTAATAGTGCCAGTAGCGCGTATTCAACTTTGGCAGATAAATCTAAAAGAGCGTAGTTTTGGCTATTCAAGTGTGTACTCAAGATAATACGGTTAGTTGATTGATTTAACGCAATTTATGCGAATTTAATTTTTTCTCAGTCTTAGATGTGATAACATCCGACTTATAAAGTAAAGACATAAATCTATCGACTTACCGTAGATTATCTTACACAATTTTACCCAATTGCTTCAACTGTTCTTGGTGAGGACACAACAACAAGGGGTGTAAGGGTGTGGGGGTGTAAGGGTATGAGGGCGTAAAAGATTGTTTGAAAATCACTTTGCGGTGATTTCAGGCACTTATCGACTCCTTATAGCCCTAAACCTCATATCTTCATACTTCTATAACCCTAAATCCATCCATTTACTCAGGAAGATCATGCTACTAACTGATTTACGAACCATATATGAGCGTGACCCAGCAGCACGGAATTGGCTGGAGGTGTTGTTTTGTTATCCGGGGTTGCAAGCGTTATTGTTTCATCGCTTGTCACACTGGCTGTATAAACTGAATGTGCCGTTTATACCACGGTTTCTTTCTCATATTAGTCGGTTCCTAACTGGGATTGAGATTCACCCAGGGGCAGTTATTGGCAAGGGCGTATTTATTGATCACGGTATGGGTGTAGTTATTGGTGAAACAGCCATTATTGGTGATTATGCTTTAATTTATCAAGGTGTCACCTTGGGGGGTACGGGGAAAGAGACAGGTAAACGTCACCCGACAATAGGTAGTCATGTAGTTGTAGGTGCGGGTGCGAAGGTATTGGGTAATATTACCATCGGCGATCGCGTCCGTGTTGGCGCAGGCTCAGTTGTGTTAAGAGATGTTCCCAGCAACACTACAGTGGTGGGAATTCCAGGGCGTGTAACCCGTGAAAATAACTCCAATACAGATTTTTTGGCGCATGGAAAACTGCGCGACGTAGAAGCAGAAGTGATTCGAGCGTTGTTTGAGAGAGTCAAAAATTTAGAAAAACAAATAGAACAGCTAGAAACTAAATCAACCCCAGTCCCCACTTACATAACGCTAGAGCAACTTTACAACTCTCACCAAACTGAGTCCGATTCCATGATTGAAGAATTTTTAGATGGTGCGGGAATTTGATTTTGGTCAATGGTCAATAGTCAATAGTCAATAGTCATTAGTCATTAGTTATTAATACTTCTTCTACCTTGTCTACCTTGTCTCCTAATCCCTAATCCCCAATCCCCAATCCCCCCTTGTATCAGAACGCCTACTATAGATATACTACGGTTAATGAATCGGTTAAGTGTAATATCCAGTGGTGTCACTAAAATCAAGCTTTATTAACTCAGCTAGTCACAATACTAAGCTGTTGTTTACACGACGGTCATTTTTACCGGAGTATCAAAATAGCCTCTGGCAGATTGACACGGGTTTTGTTAGAACCTTTACATATCTGGAAAATGGTACAACTGTAGCCTTGGGGTTATGGGGTGCTGGAGATGTTATTGGTAAGGCTCTATCAAAATTAGAACCTTATCAAATGGAGTGTTTGACTAAGGTGGAGGCGAGAATCTTACCCTTAGATGAATGGTCTTATCCGACAGAAACTTTATTGGCGCACATCCAACAAGCTGAAGAGTTAGCCGTGATTCGCAGCTACAAGAAAGTAGAGACTATGCTGCTGAAGTTGTTGGCGTGGTTATCTCACAGGTTTGGTTCAGAAGTAGAGAAAGGACGCTTGATAGATATGCGTCTGACTCACGAAGACTTAGCTGATATGATTGGTTCGACAAGGGTGACAGTAACTCGCATTTTGGGACAGTTTGAGCAGGAGGGATTGATTGACAGGCGATCGCTCAATAGAATTATTCTGCGAGAAGAAGAGATTTGGTATTACGAGATTTAGTTGTTGGGGATTGGGGATTGGGGACTGGGTACTGGGAGACAAGGTAGACAAGTATCTCAATGACTAATAACTATTGACTATTGACTATTGACTAATACCCGACTGTTTTTTAGTCAGGAAAAATGATTTAATAAAATTCTTGTAAATGTATGTCTACATTTTCTTGTGTGGGCATAAAGTGTTGCGTTTTACAACTTTTTTAATAACTAAATAACTATTTACCAATGAAAAAAATATTATCTCGACAAAGTATATTAACATCTGCCTGTGTGCTACTCATAACAGCTTGTGGAAGTAATACCGCAAATAATTCTACAAGTGAGACACCTAGTAGCTCAAACCAATCTACAACAATTCCTATTGGTATTGCGATCGCTCAAACTAGTAATGTCGCTTTGTTAGGTCAAGAACAGGTAGCTGGAGTGAAAATTGCCGAAAAGTATTTTAATGATAAGGGTGGTATTAACGGTACACTCATTAAGTTAGTATTGCAAGACACTGCTGGAGACGAAGCAGGCGCGATTAATGCTTTTCAAACTTTAATTAATAGAGATAAAGTAGTTGGGATTGTCGGCCCTACTTTATCGCAGCAAGCCTTTAGTGCTGACCCTGTAGCTGAACGTGCTAAAGTACCAGTCATCGGCCCATCAAATACAGCTAAAGGTATACCTGAAATCGGTGATTATGTCGCTCGTGTTTCTGTTCCGGTTTCTGTAGTTGCACCTAATGCTGTCAAAGCTGCTCTCAAACAAAATCCTAATATTAAAAAGGTTGCTGTTTTCTTTGCTCAAAATGATGCTTTTAGCAAATCAGAAACGGAAATTTTTCAAAAGACTGTTAAAGACCAAGGTTTAGAATTAGTCACAGTTCAAAAGTTTCAAACAACTGACACTGACTTTCAAAGCCAAGCTACCAACGCCATTAATTTAAAACCAGATTTAGTAATTATTTCGGGATTAGCGGCTGATGGTGGTAACTTAGTTAGACAATTGAGGGAACTAGGTTATAAAGGCTTAATTATTGGTGGAAATGGATTAAATACATCAAATATTTTCCCGGTTTGTAAAGCTTTGTGCGATGGTGTGTTGATAGCTCAAGCTTACAGTCCAGAACATCCTGGCGAGATTAACGCGGCTTTTCGTAAAGCTTACTTAGATCAGTTTAAGAAAGAACCCCCTCAATTTAGCGCGCAAGCTTTTACCGCAGTGCAAGTATATGTAGATGCGCTCAAAGAGTTAGATAATAAAAGCAAAGTTGCTCAGTTACAACTACCACAGTTAAGAACAGAATTAAACAAGCAAATCTTGGTAGGTAAGTACAATACCATTTTAGGAGAAATTAGTTTTACTCCTGTAGGTGAGGTTGTACAGAAAGATTTTTATGTGGCTCAAATTAAAATGGAAAAAGATGGTAGTCAGGGTAAGTTTGCATTCTTGAAGTAGAGATTGGGATTGGGGAATAGTTTGTAGTGAGAACTTTAGTTAAAAAAGGACTAAAGTCCTTACTACGAACTCAAGTCTCCAATCCCCAATAGCCAATCCCTCATAAATTACTATGGACATTAGTTTATTTATTCAACAATTGTTAAATGGCCTATCTATTGGTAGTGTCTATGCAATTTTTGCTTTGGGTTATACGTTGGTTTATTCCATTTTAGGGATTATTAACTTAGCGCATGGGGCAATTTTTACTCTGGGGGCATATTTTACTTATGCACTCATGGGTGGTAGTTTTGGATTTAATGGCTTATTTGCTAATTTGATGCTACCAGTACAATTACCATTTGCTATGGCTTTAATTATAGGCAGTGGTTTGGCTGGATTGGTGGGGGTGGGAATGGAACGCATTGCATTCAAACCTTTGCGAAATAAAGGTTCTGACCCTTTACTAACAGTAGTTTCTAGCTTAGGGGTAGCAGTAGTAATTGTAAATTTAATTCAGTATTTAGTAGGTGCAGAAAGTTATACTTTTCCTGCTAATACTTTTGGTAATTTACCAGCCGCCATTAATTTTGGGAGTGTAGAAAAACCAATTCCCATTCGGAGTGTACAGGTGATTATTTTTGGGGTGTCGATGGTAATTGTGGCTATCCTCACCTATTTTATTAATCGTACTAAATACGGTAAAGCTATGCAGGCGATCGCAGAAGATCCAGTTACTTCTAGTCTATTAGGAATTGATAGCGATCGCTTTATCATCTTGACATTTTTCCTCAGCAGTTTTCTAGCAGGGTTAGCCGGGACTTTGGTAGCCTCTAGCGTCAGTATTGCAGGCCCCTATTTTGGTATCGCCTTTGGGTTACGGGGTTTGGCGGTGATTGTTTTGGGTGGTTTAGGAAGTATCCCTGGTGCGGTTTTGGGGGGTTTACTCATTGGTGTCGTGGAAGCACTCGTCCCGGCGGAATTTTCTGGCTATAAAGACGCTGTAGCTTTTGGCATTTTATTTGTCATGCTATTAGTTAGACCCCAAGGTTTATTAGGTCGTCGGTTCATCCAGAAAGTATAAGGATAGTTGAGTTACAAAGCCATGACAACATTTACAAAACCGAAATTAACCTTTGAGCAGTTTCTTGATCAATCTCCAGAGGAAGGTTTTTATGAACTTGTTAATGGGGAAATAGTAGAAGTGCGTTCAACTAGAAATCATGATGATGTTGCTGATTTTACAGCCGACTCTTTCAAAGAAGAAATTAAACGTCTTAATTTGAATTATGTCGTCAAAAATACGGCAGTTTTTAGAACTGTAACTGCTAATGGTATAGAACAAGGACGCAAGCCTGATGTTAGCTTCATAGATAGAGATTTATGGCGTGCAGATCGTTCGGCTTATGCTGCACTGAGTCAACCAATTCAGTTGGCTGTAGAAGTAACATCAACTAATTGGGAAGATGACTATATTGATAAATTGGATGAATATCAAAGATTAGGCATTCCTAAATATTGGATTGTGGATTATTTGGCAATTGGTGATAGGAAATACTTGGGACAACCCAAAGAACCGACAGTGTTTGTTTTTTTATTAAATGCTGATGGTGAATATGAGCGTACATCTTTTAAAGGTGCTGATTTAATAGTCTCTAGAACTTTTCCAGAATTACAACTGACAGCATCACAAATCTTGACGGCTTAGAATTTCATTAAGCAATTTAAGCAATGGCTGAATTTTTCTCGACTTATGGCTCACTCATTGTTTCAATGGTATTAGGGGCGTTACTCGGACTCTCACTTTATTTACCATTGATGGCTGGACAATTATCTTTAGCTAGTCCAGGATTTTATGCTTTAGGTGGTTATATAGCAGCAATTTTATCGACTAAAGTTTTTACATCTAATAGTAACTTATTCCCCATACACTTGTTGTTATTGGAGATGGTAATTGCTGGGTTAGTTTCGGGTTTATTGGGTATAGTTATAGGAATTCCTGCTTTAAGATTACGGGGAATTTATTTAGCGATCGCCACTATTGCATTTGTAGAAGTTTTACGCGTTTTTTCCTTGAATTTAGAAATTACAGGTGGTGCTGTGGGGATTTTTGCTATCCCTCAACCATTCCAAACTCAAATAGAATACTTGTGGATTGCTTTACCATTACTATTAATTAGTATGGTGCTATTTTATCGCTTAGAAAGGGTGCGAGTTGGTAGAGCGTTTACTGCAATTCGAGAAGATGAATTAGCCGCAGGTGCAATGGGAATTAATCCCACTTATTATAAAGTTTTAGCCTTTACTTTAGGAGCTATTTTAGCGGGTACAGTTGGTGCAATTAGCGCGCATTTCCTTAACACTTGGAACGCACGACAAGGCACATTTGACGCGAGTATTATTTATTTAACTTTTGTTTTAATTGGTGGTTCAAGAAGTTTCTTAGGTTCAGTTGTAGGTGGTATGGTATTTACAGCTTTACCAGAGGTTTTACGCAGTCTAGCTGATACAGGTGGTTTTCCTGTGTGGTTAGCTCAATTTCTTCGAGATGGTAGGTTAATTATTTTTGGTTTATTGATAGTTATAGGTACAATTTTCTTTCCTCAAGGTTTGATTACTCCTGATAGTTTTAAAAGGGGTAAACGGGGGAATAGTCAGTAGTCAGTAGTCAGTAGTCAACAGTCAATAGTCAATAGTCAACAATGACAGAGAACAAGCAACCTATTTTAGCAGCTAATTCACTTACTCGCCGTTTTGGTGGGTTGGTGGCGGTAAATAATGTTTCTTTTAGTGTTAATCAATATGAAATTTTTGGGTTAATTGGCCCTAATGGTGCGGGTAAAACAACTTTATTTAATTTAATTACAGGGTTGATTCCTCTTTCTAGTGGTGAGTTAACTTATCAAGAAAAAGCAATTTCGCAACTGCGTTCTCATCAAATTGCTAATTTAGGAATTGCTAGAACTTTTCAGAATATTCGCTTGTTTGGGGAATTATCAGCTTTAGAAAATGTAATTATTGCTCGACATTTACATACTAATAGTAGTTTAATTACAGGGGTTTTAGGTTTACCACCAGCACCTCAAGAGGAGAATAAAAGTAGACGGAAGGCTTTAGAATTATTAGAGATGGTGGGATTAAGCGATCGCGCTGAGGAAAAATCCCGAAATTTTGCCTATGGTGATCAGCGTCGCTTAGAAATTGCGCGCGCGTTAGCTTTAGAACCGCAAATATTACTCCTAGATGAGCCTGCGGCGGGAATGAATCCTAGCGAAAAGGCGCAACTTAGTGATTTTATTCGGGATATCCGCGATCGCTTCAATTTAACTATCATTATTATTGAGCATCATGTCCCCTTAGTAATGGGATTATGTGATCGCATCGCTGTGTTAGATTTTGGTCAATTAATCGCCTTGGGTAAACCATCGGTAATTAGAAATGATCCGGCTGTAATTGAGGCTTATTTAGGTAATGAATGATTAAATATACCCCCGACTGCTGCAAACAATCGGGAATATGATGATTATTCACTTATTAATAATTTTTTCTACTTCGACGGCAATATCTGGAAATGCAAGTGGCTGAATTATTCCTGTTGTGAATGTTTGTTTAGTTGCATACTCTCCATCTAGAATATCTCGAAATACAACTAAGTTGAGCTTTCGCAAATTCACAACCCAATATTCTAAAATTCCGGCTTGGGCATAAATTTTACTTTTTGTTTCTAAATCTTTCTCTAAACTAGAGTTAGCATACTCAATCACCCAGAAAATATTCTCTGGATAAGGGTGATGCAGTAAATACTCTCGTCCTAAATTTTGGACGATAGCAATATCAGGCTCAGGCTCAGATTCGTTAGGTAAAGTGATAGGCTTGGCTTGGCGTATCGTAGCTAAGTCACCTAACAACTTTATCAGATAGTTTGCAGCTTCATGGCTACAATAAGCATGGGGTTCGCCTTCTGGGGACATTTCGATGATTTCTCCTTGGAGTAGTTCAACTTTGCGATCGCTTAAAATTCCCGCCTCAATCATGCGATGATATTCGTCAATTGACCACTTAGCAGTAATCATAGTCATGATGCTTGATTCCTCCCCAAGACTCTTGATATTTTCCTATTTTAAACGCACTGCAAAAACCTTATATTGATATTATGTAAGGTTTGTCTGAGTAATCGATTTTTCTGAAACCGCCAATGAACACCAATGAACACCAAACTGAAAATATTGAAGATTTTGTCATGTTAGAGGTACAAAACCTTGATGTTAATTATGGCGGTATTCAAGCCCTGAAAAAAATTAATTTAAACATTAAAAAAGGTGAAGTAGTTACTTTAATTGGTGCCAATGGTGCAGGTAAAACCACAACACTACGCGCCATATCTAAAATAGTAAATCCTTACAGCGGACAAATTATTTATAGTGGACGGAATATTACTCGCCGCCAACCCCATGAAGTCGTCAAACTAGGAATTGCCCATTGTCCAGAAGGGAGACGAGTGTTAGCTAAACAAACAGTGTTAGATAATTTACTTTTAGGTGCTTATATTCGGTCAAATCAAGCCGAAATTAAAGTTGATATTCAAAAGCAATTTGAGTTATTTCCCCGATTAGCACAGCGACGCAATCAACTAGCAGGAACTCTCAGTGGTGGAGAACAACAAATGTTAGCGATCGCCCGTGCTTTAATGAGTAGACCACAACTATTATTATTAGATGAGCCAAGTTTAGGTTTAGCACCAGCAATTGTCAGAGAAATATTTACTATTATTGAGAATTTACGTGCTACAGGAGTCACAATTTTACTAGTAGAACAAAATGCTAACCTGGCTTTACAAATTGCCGATAGAGGCTATGTATTAGAAGCTGGCACTATCACTTTAACAGGTGCGGCTTCA
Organism: Nostoc sp. CMAA1605; assembly: GCF_021596505.1. Lineage (GTDB taxonomy): Bacteria > Cyanobacteriota > Cyanobacteriia > Cyanobacteriales > Nostocaceae > Trichormus. The sequence continues at coordinate 40,286 of NZ_PJIZ01000048.1, forward strand.
GATTTAATCAACGATGAAAGAGTTAAAAAAGCTTATTTGGGATAATTATCATAGGATTCATATTTAATTTTTAAATAAATACTTTGTCGTGGATGAACACGCCACTACAAATTTAAGTTTTACTTGATTAGGGACTTCCAGATAAAAAAATATCCAAACTGTAGGGTGCGTCAGTGCAAGAAAACCTAACCATACAAAGAGATTATTCATACTGACGCACCCTACTAAGCTGTTGATTTGGGATAATTTATTTTTTAGTATTCCCTTAATCATCTTTTAATTAGTCATCATAAATTGATGCTCCGCAAACAGAAAAGGACTAAAGTCCTTACTACGAACTGAATTATATTATTTTTACATTGCTTAATCTTACTTTTTTAAATATGATATATCGGGGCCAAGAGGAATAATTCCGCCAGGGTTTAAAGGGAAAAGATTACCATAGTAATCACGTTTTACACTTTCTAAATCACAAGTATCTGCAACTCCTGGTAGCTGATATAAATTACGTAAATAAATGCTTAAATGTGGATAATCTTGGATGCGGCGCACATTACATTTAAATAAACCGTAATAGACAATATCAAACCGAAATAGTGTTGTAAATAGGCGCACATCGGCTAATGTCACCTGATTTCCGCACAGATATTTACTGTTAGCTAAAGCCGCCTCAATCTCATCTAAGGTTGTAAATAGTTGTTCGCAAGCTTGGTTGTAAGCAGTTTGCGTTTGAGCAAAACCACAACGGTATACACCATTATTTACGTATGTGTATATTTTTTCATTCCATTGGTCAATCTGTTCTTTTAGTTCCTGTGGATAAAGATTGAGTGTAGGATTAGCCGCAAACTCATTAAATTCAGAGTTAAGCATCACAATAATCTCTGCACTCTCATTATTTACAATAGTTTTTGTTTCCTTATCCCACAACACCGGCACTGTAGAGCGTCCATTGTATCCAGGTTGGGCAAGGGCGTATAATTCAGCGAGTGTAGAACAACCTAATTCTGGTGAGTCGAACACCCAACCGCCAGACTCAGCCGAAGGTGAAACAACAGATACATCGATAACTGATTCTAATCCTTTTAATGCGCGCACTACTAACGTGCGATGCGCCCACGGACAACCCATCCCTACATATAAGGTATAACGTCCGCTTGCTGGTGGATAGGGGCTATTTTCTTCAGATTTAACCCAATTTCTCAATTCGCTATTGGGACGAATATACTCACCTGATTGATTTCGGGGAGCAATTTTTGACATCATGATTTGCCAAAGAGTTGTCCAGACAAACTTCCCCATGCCGATAATTAGTTTAGGAGGTAAAGATTTACCTTTTTTGTGAGTTTTATTCGCAGTCATGATGGGAAGTTTCCCCTAGTTTATTCATAATAATTGAGATGCGATCGCTATAAAGCAAGGCGTAAACCATTGCTTTAACAATTCATTAATGGACAAACCCATATTTACTTATGTTACATCTACCTTTGCACTTGTACGATGCAAGTAGAAAAATAACTCGAATAGAATGGTGTTCTAGTTTACAACCTGATAAATATAATGGATATCTCTCAGTAATAAACCACAGTTGGCTCACAGAGGATGATTAATAATTTCTTGTTTGAGCTTTATATTTGAGGAGATTATTTAGGCAAATTTGATTTATATAATTGTATAAAGCCATTTAATTGAGTAAATTTAACGAAGATGCCTAATGCGGTTAAAGTATTTTTTTCCTACTCCCACAAAGATGAAGCCTTACGTGATGAATTGGCAACTCATCTGATCATGATGAAACGTCAGGGAGTTATTGAAGCTTGGCATGACCGCGAAATCACTGCTGGGAGTGAATGGGCAAATGCTATTGATGAAAATCTGGAAGTTGCAGATATAATTCTGCTGCTGGTAAGTGCTAACTTTCTGGCTTCAGATTACTGCTACGACAAAGAAATGACACGGGCTATGGAGCAACATGAAACCAAGAAAGCTTGTGTAATTCCCATTATTCTCAAACCAACAGACTGGAATGGTGCGCCTTTTGGGAAACTGCAAGCACTGCCCAAAAATGCCAAACCTGTCACCACTTGGCAAGACCAAGATGAGGCTTTTTTAAATATCGCTCAAGGGATTCGCAGAGTAGTTGAAGATATTGCTAAATCAAAATCCTCCTCTTGAACTGCTGCTGGAACTAAGTAGAACGACTTGAAAAAACCAAACTATGTAAAGTAATGTAAAAAAAAACTGAATTTAGTTCGTAGTAAGGACTAAAGTCCTCACTACAAACCTTTAATTATTTACACCGTTCTACTTACTACATCTGGGACTTTCACTAAAACTGAAGCTAGAAGTGCAAATTCAGGAAGCCTAAACAGAACAACATAGATGAGACCAGCAACTTGAGGAAATCGAGCAAAAACTTTTGTAATTTTCTTTGAAACTAGCCAACCTCTTGCCATATCCTTTATGAAGTCTATTGAAGTTTTTATTTCTTATCACCAAAAAGATGAAGAACTGCGCGAAGAGTTAGAGAAGCATCTAGCAACTTTGCTGCGGGAACAACTTATTACTAGTTGGCACAATCGTGAAATTATCGCTGGGCAAGAGTTTCAAGCTGAAATTAATAAGTACCTCAAACGAGCTGGGCTAATTTTACTGTTAGTGAGTCCAGATTTTATTGCTTCAGACTATCACTGGACAGTTGAAGTTACACGCGCCTTAGAACAAAATGCCGCAGGTAAAGCTCGTGTGATTCCCGTATTGCTACGCCATGCAGATTGGGACAATCCTCCCATTGATAAATTGTCACCCCTGCCAAGTAATCGCAAACCGATAAAAAGCTGGAGTGACCGAGATGAAGCATTCTTAGAAGTTGTCAAGGGAATTCGGCAAGAAGTGGCGCGATTAGTTGCTAGCGCGAATTACTCACCTCCCAAAGACAGATCAGCAAACCAAAAGCCTCTTGCTCTCAAACCCGCAACAGATAATGCTCCATCTCAACCTGGTAATCAAATAGAAACTGACCTAACGCTAGAACTCCCTCTGAGCATCGCTGAATTAACCTACGGTACAGAAAAGAAGATTGCGCTGGAAGATGGCTCAATTACTGTGACTGTTCCATCTGGTTCTAGTCCTGGTAAAAAACTGCGGATTCGAGGTAAAGGTAAACTGAACCCGATAACCAATCAACGGGGAGATTTGTATCTCAAGGTTGTTAGTATTCAAAAGGTAGAAGTATCACTAGAGGACTATCAGCAAAAGTTGCGCCGATACGAGCAAGAATTAATCAAAGTCCTGCAATGGAAGTATCCACTCAGCCAACACAGCCGTGAAGGGTTAAAGAATTATCAGCAGATGCTAAAACTCAGGGATGAGGATGTAACTTTGCTTGAGGAGCAAGTCACTGCACAAGAGCAAGAAAAGCGCCAAGATAAAGTCACAAGCCTGATCAACGAAGCTGATCGTTTACGCGAAGATAAAAAGTTCGAGGAAGCAGCCCTGAAATACCAAGCAGCCATCCGTCTTGACTCAAACTCTGTACTCGCTCACATTAAATTGGGGTTTGTTCTGGACGAGCTAGGTAGGCTAGAAGAAGCGCTCGCCAGCTACCAAACAGCCCTGCACCTCGACCCAAACAATGCAATGGCTCACAATAACTTGGGTGGTGTGCTGCACAAACAAGGGAAGCTAGAAGCCGCAATCGCCAGCTATCAAACAGCTCTATGCCTCGACCCAAACAATGCAATGGCTCACAATAACTTGGGGTGCGCGCTGGAAGATCAAGGGAAGCTAGAAGCAGCGCTCGCCAGTTACCAAACAGCTCTGCGCCTCGACCCAAACAATACAAACGCTCACAATAACTTAGGGTTAGCGCTGTACAATCAAGGCAAGTTAGAAGCAGCAATCGCCAGTTACCAAACAGCTCTGCGCCTCGACCCAAACTTGGCAATGGCTCACAATAACTTGGGGTTAGCACTTTCCGAGCAAGGGAATCTAGAAGCTGCAATCTCCAGCTACCAAACAGCTTTGCGCCTTGACCCAAACAATACACTGGCTCACAATGGCTTAGGGTTAGTGCTTTTCGAGCAAGGAAAGCTAGAAGCAGCGATCTCCAGCTATCAAAAAGCCCTGCGCCTCGACCCAAACTATGCAGACGTTTACTATCACTTGGGGTTAGCGCTATACGCTCAAGGAAAGCTAGAAGCAGCGATCTCCAGCTACCAAACAGCCCTGCGCCTCAACCCAAACTATGCAGAGGTTCACAATAAGCTGGGGGTAGCGCTGTATAATCAAGGGAAGCTAGAAGCTGCGATCACCGAATTAGAAATAGCTGTTCGCCTCGATCCTAGTAGCGCTCTATTTTGTGAAAACTTAGAGTTCTTGAAAAATGAGAGGAACAGTTGTTAGGGGCGTTTATTAAGTTAATAAAATATTCATAATTTCAAAGGTAAGCGATCGCTTGTTGTTGAGGATGCGTTTACGAAGTGTGCCGAAGTTATCGCTCAACCTCAAAGCCTCATCTTTCCAGTTTGGAACAAGAATTGTCAACCAAAAAAGGCGATCGCTCCACCTCAAAGCCTCATCATTTGACTTCTGAACACAAATTTTCGAGTTAAAAAGGCGATCCTTCGACCTCTGAACACAAATTTTCGAGTAAAAAGTGCGATCGCGGTAGGTTGTGTTGATTTACCTAATTTTGAGCAAACTTGACCCCAAAGTGTATGGTTCAATTTTTTCTAAACTCCCTTGCGCTAATAGCTGTATACCGTTGAACTTGGCAAGATGTTGCTCGGAAGCAAAGAAAAACAAGGTTAAGTGACGATTAGCTTGAATATTAAGGCTTTAGGTTCAAGCATTAAGGCTTTAGGTTTAAGCATTAAGTCTTTAGGTTCAAGCATTAAGGCTTTAGGTTCAAGCATTAAGGCTTTAGGTTCAAGCATTAAGGCTTTAGGTTCAAGCATTAAGGCTTTAGGTTCAAGCATTAAGGCTTTAGGTTCAAGCATTAAGGCTTTAGGTTCAAACGTTAAGGCTTTAGGTTCAAACGTTAAGGCTTTAGGTTCAAACATTTAGTCTTCCAGTTTCAATTTTTTGCCTTTTGCCTTTTGCCTTTTGCTTTTTTCTACTCGCCAACATAAATTCCCAGAGAACGCGCACTTTGGATTAAGTAACCTTGAGGATCAACGTGTAGGGGACTTTGGGCTACGGCTTCGGAGATGGGAACGGGTACAACTTCCCCATATTGCCATGCTAACATTTTACCGAACTGTCCTTGAGCTACTAAATCTACGGCTGCTTTGCCGAAAACAGTAGCCGTTAAACGGTCTAGTGCTGAGGGAATACCACCTCGTTGAATATGCCCTAAAACAGAAACCCTAGTATCAATCATATCGTCATTCAATTGGGCAATTCGCTCTGCAACATATTGACCTATACCGCATTTGGGGGAAGAAGTAGGGATTGGAGATGTAGTATCTGTGGTGTTACACATATCTTCCATGCACAACTTTGCACCTTCAGCTACTACAACGATCGCAAATTTTCGTTTCCAGCGATCGCGCAATTCGGCTATATGTTGACATAATCCCTTAATTGTGTAGTTGACTTCTGGAATTAAAATTACATCTGCACCCCCAGCAATACCAGCGTGTAGGGCTAAATGTCCGGCTGTGCGTCCCATAACTTCAACAATCATGACGCGATCGTGACTAGCGGCGGTAAAGGTGAGACGATTTAAAGCATCCACAATGGTATTGACTGCGGTATCAAAGCCAATGGCGCGTTCTGTCATGGCGACATCATTATCTATGGTTTTGGGAATAGCCACCAAATTCCAATTACCTTGGTTTGCCAGTTGATTAATAATTCCCAAACTACCATCACCACCAATAGCAATTAAGGCATCTAACGCCAATGCTTGATAACTGGCAAGGATATCATCTACATGAGTTAGGGTGTCACCCTTATTAATTGTGCCTAAAATTGTACCGCCCATATTAAGTAAGGGGTCAATACCGCGCAAATCCCAACCGTGGAGATTGAGAGCGATCGCTTGCCGTTCTAGTAAACCTTGAGTGGCATAGGGAATACCTAAAATTTCCCAATCATAAGTCAGTGTGGCATGGCTAACAACTGCACGAATTACACAATTCAAACCTGGACAATCACCGCCACTAGTGAGAATACCTATTCTTTTTCGCATATTAATTTGGGGATTGGGGATTGGGCATGGGGAATTGGGCATGGGGAATTGGGAATTGGGAATTGGGAATTGGGCATGGGGAATTGGGAATTGGGAATTGGGAAATTAAAGGGACAAGGAAGACAAGAAGAGAATTGTATTTTTAATAGTCAATTCCTTATGCCCTATGCCCCATGCCCCATGCCCTATGCCCTATGCTCCATGCCCTATGCCCCATGCCCAACATCAACCGTGATAATAAGAAGGTTCGTAAATTCTGCCCCATTCTGGTTTATATGTCTGCAAAGCGCGCATATATTGGGCGCGTTCAAAGGCACTGGGGTTGGGGCAGTTTTTCTGGCTCATGCTGCCTTGTAGTTGTTGGACGGATTCGTATTCGTGCTTTTCCATCCATTCGCGCATTTCTTGTTCTATACACCGCAAATGGTTAATGCCATGTCGTAATAAGACAGCGCACAGCATTGTAATGTTTGCCCCAGCCATAAGCATTTTTAAGACATCATGGGCAGTGTGAATCCCGCTTGTGGCGGCTAAGTCGGCATGGATGCGATCGTAAAGAATGGCAATCCAGCGCAGAGGTAAACGCATGGCTTGGGGGGTACTTAATAGTACGTGGGGTTGTACTTCTAGGGTTTCTAAGTTAATGTCTGGCTGGTAAAAGCGGTTAAATAATACTAAAGCGTCAACTCCGGCCTGATCAAAACGTTTTGCCATGTTTGCCATGTTGGTAAAATAGGGACTCAGTTTTACTGAGACAGGAATGGCAACGGCGGCTTTGACGACCTGGAACATATTGATATAGCTTTGTTCTATCTGGTCGCTGGTTTTGTCTGGATCAGTTTGTACAGAGTAAATGTTTAATTCTAGGGCGGCTGCGCCTGCTTGCTCAAGCATTCTGGCGTAATCTGTCCAACCATCTAAGGAAGAACCGTTAAGACTGGCAATTAAGGGGATTTTTACTTTTTGTTTGGCTTTGTAGATTAACTCTAGATATTCGTCTGGGCCTAGACGGAAATTTTCTGGTTCAGGGAAATAAGTCAAAGATTCAGGAAAACTTTCTGTGCCGTAGGTGAGATGATGATGGAGTTCGTAAGTTTCCATGCTTAACTGTTCTTCAAACAGTGATGGGAGGACAATAGCGGCTGCGCCTGCATCTTCCATCCACACAATGTTATCAATATCTCCTGTCAAGGGAGAGGCTGAAGGCACAAGCGGCGATCGCAACCTCATCCCCATGTAAGTTGTTGTTAAATCCATGTTGATATTTTTCCTGCTGATTTAATGGGATTAAAATTTTAGGAAGTTATACAAATATACATATGCTGTAAGTAATAAGACTTACAGCATTAAACTATTAAACTCCTACTCCTTCTGCATTTGAGCCGTTTTGATCATTGATTTTTGATGACTTATGATTAGCATTAACAACTTGTCTGGCTGCTAGGTATTGGTACATTTGCCATCTTGTATTCACATCATTTTGCGCTTCTTGCAGTAATTGTCTAGCCACGGTAGGGTTAATTTTTGTTAACATCTTGAAGCGATTTTCTAAATACATGGAATCTTCTACTGATAGCTTCGGTGAGCGTGAGTCAAGTTGTAGAGGATTCTTACCTTGTTTGGTTAAATCAGGGTGATAACGATATAGCAACCATCTCCCAGATTCAACGACAGCTTTTTGATTCTGCATTGCTGTACTTAAGTTAATGCCGTGGGCAATGCAATGGCTATAAGCAATAATTAGCGAAGGGCCGTTATAGGCTTCAGCTTCTAAAAATGCTTTAAGGGTATGTTCATCCCTTGCGCCCATTGCGACACTCGCCACGTAAACATTACCGTAGGTCATTGCAATTAAACCCAAGTCTTTTTTCGCCGCAGGTTTACCACCAGCCGCAAATTTAGCTACAGCCCCTTTTGGTGTAGATTTAGACATTTGTCCGCCTGTGTTGGAATATACCTCTGTGTCAAGAACGAGGATATTCACATTGCGTCCACTAGCGATGACGTGATCTAAGCCACCGTAGCCGATATCATAAGCCCAACCATCACCCCCTATCATCCAAACGCTCTTTTTCACTAGGTAATCAGCCAGACTCAGGAGTTGTTGCGCTTGGGGGTTGGCTATTTCTGTGAGTCGTTGCTTGAGCATTTTAACGCGATCGCGTTGTTCCCAAATATCGGCTTCATCTTTTTGCTGATTATTTAGCAGGTGATCTACTAGTTCTGTACCTACTTCCTCCGCTAATTTTTGTAATAATTCAATAGCAAATTCCGTTTGCTTATCAATAGAAATACGGAAACCTAAGCCAAATTCGGCGTTATCTTCAAACAAACTATTTGACCAAGCAGGCCCCCGTCCTTCAGCGTTATATGTCCAAGGGGTAGTAGGTAAATTACCGCCGTAAATGGAAGAACAACCGGTGGCGTTAGCAACAATCATGCGATCGCCAAACAATTGTGTGGCTAACTTAATATAGGGTGTTTCGCCACAACCCGCACAAGCCCCAGAAAATTCAAATAACGGTTCTTGCATCTGTTGCTGATTAATATGATTCAGCTTTAAGTTGCGTCTATCGGGGTTAGGCAAACTCAAGAAGAAATCCCAATTTTCCCTTTCTGTTTCCCGTAGGGGTAATTGTGGCTGCATATTAATTGCTTTTTTGCGCGGTTCAGCTTTATTCTTAGCCGGACACACATCCACGCAGATACCGCAACCAGTACAATCTTCTGCTGCTACTTGGATGGTAAATTTTAACCCATGCCAATCATGATCTTTAGCGTTAGCACTCTTAAAAGTAGGTGGCGCATTCTCTAATTCTTGTTCTTCGTAAACCTTACTGCGAATTACACTGTGGGGACATACCATCACACATTTTCCACATTGAATGCAGACATTAGTGTCCCAAACCGGAATTTCTTGGGCAATATTGCGTTTTTCCCATTTCGCTGTCCCCGTGGGATATGTCCCATCAACAGGTAAAGCACTTACAGGTAATTCATCCCCCGCGCGGGCAATAATTTTACCTAAGACATCGCGGACAAAAGGTGGGGCATTGGTCATGGGGCATTGGGCATGGGAAGATAATTCTTTCCCAGTCCCCAGTCCCCAGTCCCCAGTCCCCAGTCCCCAGTCCCCAGTCCCCAATTCATATAAGTTATCTAAAGTTGTATCTACGGCTTGAATATTCATTTGGACGATTTGTTCGCCTTTTTTACCGTAGGTTTTGCGAATCGATTTTTTAATTTCTGCAATGGCTTCTTCTCTGGGCAATACTCCAGATAAAGCAAAGAAACAAACCTGCATCACGGTGTTAATTCTGCCAGCCATCCCTGCTTCACGGGCTACTTTGTAGGCGTTGATGGCATAAACTTTCAGTTGTTTCTCTTGAATTTGGGCTTTGATAGTCTCTGGGAGTTGTTGCCCAATTTCTTCTTTGTCGAAAGGAGCGTTTATTAAGAAAGTGCCGCCTGGTATAATGTCTTGGAGGATGGGAAACTTTTCTAAAAATTCCCACTGATGGCAAGCGACAAAGTTGGCTTTGGTTATTAAGTAAGTAGAACGGATGGGTTGCGAACCAAAACGCAGGTGTGAAACGGTGACAGAACCGGATTTTTTGGAGTCGTAAACAAAGTAGCCTTGGGCGTAGTTATCGGTTTCTTCCCCAATAATTTTAATGGAGTTTTTATTTGCGCCTACTGTCCCATCTGCACCTAAACCGTAAAAGATAGCTCTAACTATATTGTCTGGTTCAATGTTGAAGTTGGGGTCATAGTCTAAGCTGGTGTGGGTGACATCATCGTTAATGCCGATAGTAAAATGATTCTTTGGTGTAGGTTGGGCTAAATTATCAAAAATTCCCTTCACCATTGCGGGTGTAAATTCTTTGGATGATAAACCGTAGCGACCACCAACGACCAATTTTAGATTTTGGATTTTGGATTTTGGATTTGCTTCATTTAGTGCTGTGACTACATCTTGATATAAAGGTTCGCCTATGCTTCCTGGTTCTTTGGTACGGTCTAAAACGGCGATGCTTTGAGTGGTGGGGGGTAAGGCGGCGAGAAATCTTTGGTTATCAAAGGGGCGATATAGGCGCACTTTCATGACACCGACTTTTTCGCCTTGGGTGTTGAGATAATCTACTGTCTCATGTACTGTCTCACAACCAGAACCCATAATAATAATGATGCGTTCGGCTGTGGGGTCGCCGTGATATTCAAATAGTTGATATTGTCTTCCAGTTTGTTGGGCGAATTCGTCCATGACTTGTTGCGTAATGTCAGGACAGCTTAGATAATAGGGGTTAACAGTTTCTCTGGCTTGGAAATAGACATCGGGATTTTGGGCTGTACCACGTAATACGGGTTTATCTGGCGTTAATGACCGTGAACGATGAGCCAAAATTAATTCATCAGGAATAAGTGCTTGTAAATCTGCATCTGTTAATAGTTCCACTTTATTGACTTCATGGGAAGTGCGGAAGCCGTCAAAAAAGTGTAAGAAAGGGATGCGTGATGCTAGGCTTGCTTTTGTGGAAATTAAAGCAAAATCATGGGCTTCTTGGACGGACGCAGCGCACAACATAGCAAAACCAGTACCCCGACAAGCCATAACATCGCTGTGGTCGCCAAAAATTGATAGGCCTTGGGCTGCTAGCGATCGCGCCGCAATGTGAAATACTGTAGGTGTAAGTTCCCCAGCAATCTTATACATATTCGGGATCATCAGCAATAATCCCTGGGATGCAGTGAATGTAGTTGTTAGTGACCCCGTTTGTAAAGCCCCATGTACCGCACCTGCAACTCCGCCTTCACTCTGCATCTGCACTACGGCTGGTACAGTACCCCAAATATTCGGTTTATTTTCGCTAGCCCAAGCATCCGCCCATTCCGCCATCGGTGAAGATGGGGTGATAGGATAAATAGCTATAACTTCATTGAGTCGATAGACAACTTGAGCCACAGCTTCATTACCATCTATAGTTGCAAAATTTTTTTTGTTCATAGTTGTGTCTCAAAAATAAGAGATAATAATTTTTACTGTTTAGATGTGTAATTTTTGGTGTATTGACTTGATTAGTCTTGTCTGTACAAATAGGAGTCTAGGGAAGATTCCCTTTTCAAACTAAAATGAAAGTTTGAGGAACTTGTGAGGAGAATCCCCCAATCACAAGAAAATAGCTGTAGAGTTTTCCGTGTGTCAGTTGAGCCAGTTTTTACAGCGTGATTGGGCAATTTTTCTCTGATTAAATAATTAATGAAATTAACAATACAGTAAGTAAAAATACTAACTTTTAGAAGATTTAACCTGAAACTAAAAAAAAATTTCCCTTTGAGCAATTTCCTCACAAGTTCCTCAAATTGTTGCCATAAATTAAAAATGTAGAAACCGCCAGCAGTAATTGGACAGCCTCAATAGCTTGCTTCCCAAACATACTGGTTACAACTATCACTTCTACAGTCATCTTTTTAGGTAGTTGATTCAGAAGTCATGGTTGTCATCAACGAGAGGAATTAGCTATGAGTATCCAACTTCGCTAATGGGTTCATCGAAAAGCGATGCTGGCTTTATTTATCTACTATTTCTCATTAAAAATTTATTACCTTGACATCTTAAGTTGCTATTTTCAATGTTCAAGCAAAAACATTTCAAAAGCTTCATCAAAGCAATTGGCATCTTTTTAAATCAGCCGATTATTCATCATGATACTGTTTTTAATCCTCTTATTTTCTGGCACATTTATCACAATCGACAGATATTAGAGAATTGTTGGAATTATGATCTAATTCAGTTTTTTGAAAGATGTTGGCAAATTCATGCAACAGAGTTATCAGATAAATACAATTCCAGAAATGATTCCCATTCCATCGGTATTTAACCACTATATACAAGGAGGAAATTTATGTTTACTGTTAAGAGCTTATTACAAAATATGAAAAACTTAGGTCAACAATTAATTAACTACCTTTCTGGCGCAGTTTCTAGAATATTCAGCGTCAGAGATGACAATTATCCAGCAACGGGTGTACAGCCTTTTAATGGTGACATTCCCAAAAAACAAGATTTCTAAACTCCAAAGTACAAGTCATGTTTTCAATTGGATTTAAGCTGAAAAATTCAATTAAAATGCTTGCAAGTTTAAACAGTTTTAATCGGCGTAGTAAGGCTAACCACCTTACTACTAACTTTTATGGCAAAGCTGTGATATGGATATTATCAGAAAAATTAACCATGAATTATCCATCGCAGGGCAAATTACTCCAGAGCAATTTCCCCAACTTCTTGTTGATGGTTATAAGTCTATATTGAATTTGCGATCGCCCGATGAAAAAGGCTGGCTAGATGATGAAAAAGATAAACTAGAATTTCTTGGTTTGCGTTATCTTAATATACCTACCAAAGTTGAAGAAATTAACTGTCAAACTACACTGCAAGTCCTACAAATCATCAATGAATTACCTAAGCCAGCTTTAATTCATTGTGACAATTCTATACGTTCAGCAGTAATAGCCTTATTGTATATTGCGACTAAACAAGGTATTACCTTTGAAAAGGCTATTGAGTTAACAATGAGTCTGGGTTTAATATAATCTTATTTTTCTGCCTAAAAATAAAAATTTTTAACAATTCTTTTTAAGAATAAAATTAACCAAACTGTATCAAACAAAGACAGAGAACAGTTTGCAAAAGCATTACCATCAAGCTAGACAGTCCCGATAAAACTTATTTTATAAGTTTTGCATAAAAGAGCGACTAAGATTTTTACTCAGCACCGGCTAAACGCCGCGCTACCGCTAACAGCACTCACAACTCAGCACTCACATTACAAACCACTGTATTGCCGAATACAAACTAATATAAAGTTACATCTATATATAAAGTAGTAGAGATTTGACGCTACTGACAGAAGTATAGCTGAGAGATTTTCGTTATCGTTAATGACAAGTCAATACGGTCTTTTTTTGGAATATTCAGAGCTACACCTTTCAATCACGGAACATTTCAAATCTACTACTAAGGATAGAAGAATTTTACGATGAAAAAATATACAATCACGGGTTGGCTTGTCAAAATAAGCAACTCCAAGAATCATTAAACAGTTTTTCGGAGAAAATCTATAGTTAGTTTCAATTCAATAGTGATTTTTAATGGTTTAATGGTATTGCTGGCTGTTTTGCGTTAAATACTCCAATTCTCTAAATCTCAGGATAAATGTAGATTTGCCGTTGATTTTAAATTTCATCACTGTGAACAATTTTAGATTTTAGAGAATGTAAGTTGGGATTGACTGCGCCCACAAAGTGACGCAGCTGGAATATTTTCAATTTATGATAGCGTACCGGACACAGTGCAACGAGTATTTTAGACTTGTTCACCCCAAAAGGAACGGGGCTTTAGCTTGCTGTTTCGATAGGACTATCAAAAATAATCCCATGATTCAAGATTTAAAATCTAAAACTTGGAATCTCAAATCAATGCTGCAATTAAGTAATAAAAATTTAAAGTGAATATAGAATTATTTATCCAACGAGCTGAAGCACTACACAAACAGTTAGCAGATTTATATCAAACTGCTAGCGTTCTACCTTGGATTCCACCAGATTTACTACCGCAAGCCTTTAAAGAACTTTATAGTAATTCTAAGATGGTACAGTTAGCAGCTGAACAACTTTATCAGCACAATGCAGAACTTTTACAAACCAGAAGTCTATTAGAAGCAGAAAGACTGCATTATTATGATTTATTTGAATTTGCACCAGATGCTTATTTTGTAACTAATGTTGAAGGGATTATTCAAGAAGCAAACCTAACCACAGTTAAATTGCTAAATGTTTCTAAGCAGATGTTAATTGGGCAATCAATGCTTAACTTTATCTCTATTGAAGAACGAGAAAATTTACGCCTTGAACTCAATCAGCTATTGCATTCTGATAGCAGTAAAGAAATACTATTACGCGTTCAAGCAGGTAGAGATAAAGCTTTTGATGCTAGTTTAACAGTAACAGTAGTTCGTAACCAATCTGGTAAACCTACTGGTTTGCGATGGTTATTACGTCATATGAATCAGCATGAATCTAATAATCTAGCAGCAATTAACCATGATGAATTTTTGTGTCAGAATCGTCCGATTCATATATACAGTAAAGGTGAAGATATTCCCTTAAACCCTTTAGGCATTTTCTATGTTCGCCAAGGATTAGTCAAGTTAAATACTTTCTGCGAAACCGGAGAAGAAATTTTACTAGGATTAGCAACACCCAGAATGGTATTTGGTTCTAGTATGACATCTTTAGCTATTTACCAAGCTACATCTTTAACAGATGTAGAGTTAATATCGATTCATTTAAATGAATTATCTTTAAATTCCACACTTAGCCATATTATCTGCCCCAAAATCAATCAGAGATTAAAGCAAACAGAATCGCTATTATTCCTTTCTGGTAAGCGAAAATTAGAAGATAGGCTAAATTATTTTTTACAATTTCTGAAACAAGAAGTTGGCGAACTTGTATCAGATGGATATCGTTTAAATATTCGCTTAACTCATGAAGATATCGCTAGTGCTTGCGGTACTACCAGAGTTACAATTACAAGATTAATCGGTAAATTACAACAACAGGGATTGATTAGTTTTGATTCAAGAAAACATATAATCGTAAGAAATTAGAGATTAGCAGGAAAAAGGAAATTAAGGGGATTTTTCCTGATTTCCCAGTCCCAAAAGCAGTAAAAAGTAATACCAATTCTCTATAAGGTTGCACCAAATAAATGATGTAGAGACGTTGCATACAATGTCTCTACAGTAAGTAATAAAGTGCATTTACATCAAAAAACAGTATAAAAAGGCAAAAGTATCTTTCTTTCTACTTTTTTACTTTTGCCTTTTACCTTTTGCCTTAAGCAACAGCCTTAACCAACAATGTAAGGCGAGTTAATTGCCACTACACGACGAGCATCAACTAGAGTTTGATAGACTATTGCAGCTACCTCGGCGCGTGTTGCATCGCGGGTAGGATTGAGTATTTTAGTATTGGGATAATTGACGATAATTTTCTTTTCAATGGCTTTGGCTACCTGATTTTTACCATATTCAGGAATCTTAGCCTGATCATCGAATATTTTAATAGCGTTAGCAGCGTTAGTAGGTAGTCCTAATCCTAGCCCGTTAACTAAGGAGACTATCACTTGCACACGCTGAATATTCTGGTTTGGTTTGAAACTACCATCAGGATAACCAGAAAGAAATAGTCCTTGATATGCCTGTAAAATTACCTTGAACGCCCAAAAGTTTTCCGGTACATCTTTAAATCTAACTACAGCCCGGTTTGGTGCTGGGTTGAATGCTTTCACTAACAATGCAGCGTATTGTGCGCGTGTCATCGTCGCGTCTGGTTTAAATGTACCGTCTGGGAAACCACTGATGATTCCCTGTTTAACTAATTCTCGAATAAATGGTGCAGCCCAATGATTTGCGATATCTTTTAAATCTACAGAAATTGGTGCGGGTGTTGGTGTTGGTGTAGGTATTGGCGTTGGTTTGGGTGTTGGTGTAGGTATTGGCGTTGGTGTTGGAATAGGTT
>NZ_PJIZ01000049.1 GCF_021596505.1 Nostoc sp. CMAA1605
CTCTTGGTGCAAAAGTCATCCCTATCCTGAAGAGATTTTGTAGTTAGTGGTCGTCTTTATGACCAAGCTTTTGATACATGGTTAGAAACTGGACATTACGCTAGCAGACCACCAGGCGAAATTCATGGCCCATTCCAAACTGATATCGGATGTGTAGTCCTAGAAATATCATTCCCTAATCGCATTTAGTGATTTTTGCTACTTCGCCTTTGTCAAAATCTAGATTGTCATTACATAATCTTAAAAGTTTTTAATATTACATTTTTTGTCATTGCTAGTTCTAAATTACGTGATAAATAGTTATAAGCCCAGAGTCTTTAGTGTAAATTAATATACTAAAAAATATTTTGCTTAGTTACAAAGTATTTAGTATTGCTGTATCAAAAAGTTTAAATATAATAGTTGTTTGGAATTTAATTTGACATTGGACAAGTTTTATCCAGGTGTATTTTACCTAGAGCCAACGACTATGAAAAAAAGATATACTTTTGTCCTCATCACCTGTCTATCCTTGATTTTGTGGCTGTTTATTTACATCAACCAGACAACTATTAACTCTAACGCCTTAGCTTCCGTCCCCGATAGTGGAAACATCGCAGTTCAACCTACATCTACATCTATTAACTTTGACCTGAATAGGCGCGAAAAAGTTGGTTTTGTGTACGAGGCTTTTTTAAGTCCTCAGCAAGAACCAGGCGAAGAGAAAGACACACCCTCCATCACTCCCAAAGAATTTCGGTCTACTGCACCATCTTTGCTGAGAAATGACCGCAAATCACGCGGTCATGGAGTAGTACGTTTCACTAGTGACTTAAGTAAAGCTTACGTAGATGTCAAGGTTGAAAATGTCAATCCTCAAGATGTTGTCATGTTTCACATCCACTGCGGTAGACCTGATCAACTTGGCCCCATCTTAGTTGATTTTGCTCTTGCTAGTAATATTCAAGAAAATATTGCTGATGGTGTGTTTTCAGTAGAAATCAACAATGCACATATTGAAAAAACCAGTAAATCTGGACAGGGAATAGTTGGTGCATTTACGGCGGGATGTCCCATTGTTCCAGGTACATCAGATAAGGTGAAAACAATTGCAGGTATGGAATACATTCTCCAAAAAGGCGAACTTTACTTTAACTTACATACAAAAGGACAAACTTTTTACGGAGATATTCGCGGACAACTCCATCGTGCATGAAATCATGTATCTGGAGTTGCATATCTTTTAGTTTTGATTGTGAACGGTTGTACAGGCGGGTTTAACCAAAATATTTGTTTTCGAGAGCGAATATCTCACAAAATCCGCCCCTATTGACCGATAAAAGATGTTTCTTTAACCAGCAACAAATTTCATTGCTACCCCATTCATGCAGTAACGTTTACCTGTAGGTGCGGGGCCATCATCGAATACGTGACCCAAATGTCCACCACAGCGACGACAATGCACTTCTATTCTGGTCATGAATAATGACTTATCTATAGATGTACCAATTGCGCCATCAATGGGTGCGTAAAAGCTAGGCCAGCCTGTACCACTGTTGAATTTAGTTGTAGATGTAAACAAAGGTAAGTTACAAGCAGCGCAGATATAATTACCTTTGGCATATTGTTTATCAAGGGGACTAGTACCAGCGCGTTCAGTTCCATGTTTTCGTAGTACATAAAACTGTTCTGGCGTGAGGATTTCTTGCCATTCTGCATCATTTTTTGTAATTTCAAATTGATTTTTCGGGAGTGCCATAACTTGTGACCTATCTGTTAAATAATGTGACAACCAAACTGTAGCTACTGTGAATGCACCAGCTTGTAAAAAATAGCGTTTTTTCATATTTTTGGAGTTAATTTAAGTAAATCTATCGACATTAACAGTTGTGAATGCTATTAAAGAATCACCAAATCAAAAGGTAGAGGAGTAATCATTTGTCACTACATCATGAACGCTATATTCCTGCACAAGAGGAGTACCTAGAAGCATTTCGAGCAATTTATTGTGATTTAACTCTAGGACACAAAGCTATTTTAGAGAAGTTATATCAGCATTGTTACTTTATGAAAAATAATCGCCGATTACGGACTTGGGAATTATCGGAAGCTGCGGGATATAAAGGTGATGCGTCTGGTCAAATTGGTCATTTAGGTGCAAAGTTTGGCGAGTTTTTTGGTATGGAAAAACATGACTTTGGACAACCCGCATTAACAATTGTGAGTTGGTTTGCTGATGAAATCAGCGGCTATTGGTATATTGAGCTAATTCCAGAAGCTGCTAGAGCCTTTAAACTGTTTCGTCAGGAAAATTTGCAGATGTTTTAATTGCAGAATTTCTATAGTTTGGGTTTACATGAAAGATTTGGTTTAATTAGGGTTTTGTCTCCCGTATTTCAAAACGGTTGACATCCAAACTAACTCGTCCATAAATCTTGTTATGCGGCGAATATAAGTTGGTTTATCAATCAAATTTCCAGATTCATCAAATAGTGTCTGTACGTTGCTAAAGTTGAGGTCATAAAAAATAGTAACTAACCCCAACTCACGCATTACAGGTAAGAGATTTTGAATAACTCTTGTCCCACCAAAAGCACCTGCGGAAACCCCACACAGTCCAACAGCTTTATGAATGTATTCTTTGAGGCAGCTATCAAGTACGTGTTTGAGTAAACCTGGATAGCCGTGGTTATACTCTGGTACAACGATAATTAACCCATCTGCACGTTCAATAGTGGCAGAAAAGGCTGGATCTTTAATTGATTCGCCTGCGTCATTGGTAGCTATGGCTAGATTTCTGATATCTATTAATTCAGTGGTGAGGCGATCGCGTGTGGCAATTTGCTCCACAATAAATTTAGCCACATATTCACTTTGACGACCCTGACGAGGAGTACCAAGGATCACGGGAATAAATAAATCTGCATCTAGCATAATTTTTTCTAGCTACTGTTCTTGATAATTCCAAAGTAGTCCCCCATCTACAAAAAATGTACTACCTGTAATGTAATCAGCATCAGCAGAAGCTAGAAAAGCCACTAAGGAAGCTACATCTTGGGGTTTTCCTAAACGACCCAGGGGGATATTTTGTAGTAAAGCTCCCAATTTTTCTGGATCATTTAACAATTTAGTATTAATCGGCGTTTCTATAGCTCCTGGGGCAACATTATTAATAGTAATGCCCAATGCTCCCAACTCCACAGCTAAATTACGAGTTAGCATTTTCATCCCACCCTTACTTACACAGTAGGCTGTGAAATTGGGAAATGGTAATTCTTCATGCACAGAACTAATATTAATAATTTTGCCTGTACGTTGAGTAGCAATTAAGTGTTGGACAAAGCTTTGAGTGGCAAAAAACACGCCTTTTAAATTCACATTCATGACTGCATCATAATCGGCTTCTGTCACTTCCCAAAAAGGTGCGTGTTTTTCAATACCCGCATTATTTACCAAAATATCCAACTTGCCAAAATGCTCAATACTTTCTGTAATTAATTGACGCACTTCTTCCACACTACCCAAGTCAGCTTTGAGAGTATAACCATGAGATTGATGACATTGTGCCATGTGACAATTACCACCAAACGCCTCTACCTTAGCTAAAGTTTCCTCTGCGCCTTCTGGATGAGAACGGTAGTTAATCACAACATTTGCACCAGCTTGAGCCAGACGTAAAACAATTGCTTGTCCAATTCCTTGGCTGCTACCTGTAACTAGGGCAACTTTACCTGCTAAATTCATATTTTTATTTTGGTTAATTGCTGGTTATATTTTGGTTAATTTTTAGCCTCTTAAAGTGGCAGATCCAAAAGTTGCATTAAATTTGCGACACCAAATAGCAACAGATTGATAATCGGCTAAATTAACATTTTGGGGAATGCGATAACGTTGAGTACCTCGAAATTTTTGTAAGGGAGCGATGACAAGATAATCTCCTCTTTTTAGGGAATAAGCTGGGGGACGAGTTGAGCCAATAACGTTAGGAGAACGGTGTAAAACTACTACTAAATCTGGGCCGGAGCTAGAAGTTTTAAATGATCGCTCAAGTTCAATAAATGTTTGACCATTTTGAGTCACAATGTTGACGTTTCCTTGAGTTGTGTGTTCTCCAGAAACAAATGAACCAGATTTAATGGTAGTTTTAGCGGCAGATTTACCAAAATTATCAACATTCTGCATTTTGCTCAAAAGTATGGGTGTATTTGCATTTGCACTCACAAAGTTTGTTAGCAACTGTTTACTTGATGCTTTTTGCACACAAGTAACCATCAATAAAGAAACCAGACCCAACCCCAGCAAATATTGCGATTTCATAACTTCAAATCCCTGATTGCAATAATTATTAGTTGCAAGACAACTTGCAACTTAAGATTGATTATGTCCGAAATAATTAGTTTAAAAATTATGAATATCTAAGGAAATGCCTTGATAAAATGTGATATTCTGTCTAAAAATTTCTTAGGATTTTCTCAGCAAAATTTAAACTTTAATATTTGGCTTATAAATAAATATTCGCAGAATCATTTATAAACACTTATGATCAAAGCCGTTGATGAGAAAATCTTACACAGTCAAAGGTGGCAGAGGGAGAGAAGAGCGATCGCACTTTTATCTTCCTTGAACTATCGCACCGGGAAATTACCGAGTTATCTACATGATATTGCCTGTGGAGTCAGTGAATTACTGGAGTTAGATTGGTCAGTAGTTACCCTATGTCAGCAAGGCTTTGAAAAGGTACTGGCGAGTAGCCTAGATATGGGAGCAGGTGAACACCTTTATTCATTACATGGTTCACTGACTAATACTGTTATAGAAAGTGGTCATTCCTTAGCGGTGGAAGATGCCAATAAACATCCAGAATATGGCAAAGCACCTGAAGGTTATTGTGCTTATTTAGGTATACCTTTAAGAATAGCCACAGGAGAAGTAATTGGCACTATCTGCTGTTTCCATCAACAACCAAGAGAATTTTCTCTAGAAGAAATTCAACTAGCAGAAATGTTTGCAGAACGTGCTGCTACAGCTATTGATAATTATCATTTGTATGAACAACAATGTCGATTTAATCAGATTCTCGAAACTGAAGTTGAAGCTCGTACCGCAGAATTAAAATCAGCACAAGAAAAACTGGTAGAACAAGAACGACTAGCAGCTATTGGTGAATTTGCTGCTATGATTGTCCATGAAATTCGCAATCCCTTAACAACGATGAATATGGGATTGAAATATGCCAAAAAACACCTTTTAAGTGAAGCAGCACAAGAGCGATTAGCATTAGCACTCAGTGAAGGACATCGGTTAGAAAATCTGCTGGGTGAAATTTTACTATATGCCAAGCCCAGGTTTTACAACTATGTGAAGTAGATGTCAATCAATTTATTAGTGCATTTTTGATGTCTATTTGTGAAATGCCAGAGGCAGATTCACGACAAATTCAATTTATCTCTGCATCATCTACAGTCAAAGTTTTAGCAGATCAAGATAAACTCAAACAAGTTTTAATTAATATTGTTCGCAACGCTTTTGAGGCAGTTACCCCAGAAAGTGAGATTAAATTGGAAGTAAATAACTCCTGTGAAAGTCAGGTTGATATTCATGTCTGGAATGGTGGTGAAGCAATTCCGCCAGACGTACTACCAAAGTTAACCAAGCCATTCTTCTCCACAAAACCCCAAGGCACAGGTTTAGGACTCGCCATCACTAAACGTATCATTAATGCTCATAGCGGGGAATTATTTATTCAGTCTGACCAAACTACAGGTACTAGGGTAACTATCAAATTACCAGTCGTGTGTTTTGAGAAATGCTGAGACTTCATTAACACCCTGTTTTCAAATCACCAAGGATAATCAAAATTAAGCTACAATGCAAGCAGAACAAGCATTTCTTGCCTACTAACATCCCATGCTGGAGAATCTGCAAACCCAACTTTACCAACTAGAACAATTTGCCAACACTCTTGTTTCTCAACAACTGACACACTTGAACTTGCTGAGTATTGGCATAATTTTCACAGCAGGGTTACTCACTAGCCTCACACCTTGTATGCTTTCCATGCTGCCAATTACCATTGGCTACATTGGCGGCTATGAAGCCAAAAGCCGATGGCAAGCAGCTCTACAATCAACATGGTTTGCTTTAGGATTAGCCACTACCCTCGCCGGGCTTGGTATCATAGCAGCTTTACTAGGCAAAGTATACGGTCAAATAGGCTGGGGATTGCCGATTATTGTGAGTATTATCGTTATTCTCATGGGGTTGAATTTACTAGAGGCTATACCCCTACAATTGCCATCTTTTGGTGATACCAACTGGATTTCTCCAGATTTACCCTCTGGGGTGCGTTCCTATGCAACGGGGTTAACTTTTGGCTTAGTTGCTTCCCCTTGTAGCACTCCTGTTTTAGCCAGTTTATTAGGTTGGGTAGCCAATACCCAGGACTTATTTTTGGGTGCTGTGTTGTTAATTTCCTACACAGCAGGCTATGTTGCACCATTGATTTTAGCGGGTACGTTCACTGCGTCTATTAAGAAGCTATTAGAATTACGTCGGTGGTCTGGTTGGATTAATCCAGTTAGCGGCGCGCTTTTAGTTGGTTTTGGCGTATTTTCCCTCATTTCTCGCATTCCCTTTGGTAGTTTGTAAGCCATTTGCAAACAACAACAAACACCTACTTCTCCTACACCCGATGTTTTTCGTAAGCAATGACTATAGATAATTCCGCGCCGACAAACTCTCCTTGGTGGTCTTTACCAGGAAAATACTTGCGAAAAGAGTTGTTACCAATACTGACAGATTTAAGATTAGCGATCGCACTCTTACTCATCATCGCTTTATTTAGCGTCACTGGTACAGTCATCGAGCAAGGTCAATCACCAGCATTCTACCAAGCCAATTACCCAGAACACCCGGCTTTATTTGGTTTTCTGACTTGGAAGGTAATTCAAGTAGTCGGTTTAGATCATGTTTATCGGACTTGGTGGTTTCTAGCTTTACTCGTTTTATTTGGGACTAGTTTAACTGCTTGTACCTTCACCCGTCAGCTACCAGCCTTAAAAGCGGCGCGTCGCTGGAAATATTACGAAGAACCACGACAATTTCAAAAACTCGCTTTAAGTGCAGAACTAGATAATGGTTCTGTGGAATCTTTAACACCTTTATTACAAAATCGTCGTTATAAAATTTTTCAAGAAAAAGATGGTATTCTCTACGCCCGTAAAGGCATAGTTGGACGCGTTGGCCCTATTATCGTACACATTGGAATTGTCACAATTCTTTTAGGCGGGATTTGGGGCGCAATGACGGGATTTATCGCCCAAGAAATGATTGCTAGTGGCGATACTTTTCAAATTCAAAATATTATCGATGCAGGGCCTTTAGCTGCGCCAGTTCCCAAAGATTGGTCTGTACGGGTAAATCGATTTTGGATTGATTACACACCCAAAGGTGGCATTGATCAATTTTATTCAGATATGTCAGTTTTAAATAATCAGGGACAGGAAGTTGACCACAAAAAGATATTTGTCAACCAACCCCTGCGTTATCATGGCATTACTTTTTACCAAACAGATTGGGGTATTTCCTCTGTGCGTGTACGGCTGAATAAAAGTCCTGTGTTTCAGCTACCAATGGCGTTATTAGATACTAAAGGTCAAGGACGCATTTGGGGTACTTGGATTCCTACCAAGCCAGATTTGAGTGAAGGCGTTTCCCTATTAGCTAAAGATTTGCAAGGGATGGTGTTAATTTATGATGCTCAAGGTAAATTAGTTGATACCGTCCGCACGGGGATGTCCACTCAAGTCAACGGTATCACCTTAAAAATTGCCGATGTAGTTGGTAGTACAGGGTTGCAAATTAAAGCCGATCCAGGTATTCCCATTGTTTATGTTGGGTTTGCGGTGCTGATGTTGGGTACAGTCATGAGTTATTTTTCCCACTCGCAAATTTGGGCATTAAAAACAGGCGATCGCTTGTATATTGGTGGTAAAACTAATCGCGCACAAGTAGCCTTTGAGCGCGAAGTTTTAGAAATTTTAGATAGTTTGAGTGCTAATTCTGAAGCAGTTCCAGTCACCAAATAAATATTAGCTGTATGTGAATGTTAACAGTTAACAGTCAACATTCAACAGCTTACTTTTGATGTCGTACTTCTACCACAGTATGAACATTACCGCGAGGAGTAAAATCTGCTTTTACCGTCGCTTCTAGAGGGTCACAAGCAGCGATAAAATCATCAAGAATTTGGTTAGCAGATTCTTCGTGAGAAATGTAGCGATCGCGATAACTGTTAATATAAAGTTTTAGTGCCTTTAACTCCGCCACTCGTTCATCAGGAACGTAGGTAATATAAATAGTGGCAAAATCAGGATAGCCGGAGAATGGACACTTACAAGTAAATTCCGGCAAAGTAATATTAATCTCGTAACGTCTACCCACACGCGGATTAGGAAACGTAATTAGCTGTCCTTCCGCAATGATGCGTTCACCATACTTCATTTCTTGGCTAGACTCAGATACAGTTTCAGGTGAGGAATTACTCATAAGTCAACAGGTAAAAATATCAGGTCAATTGCAAAACCGTACAAGTTCTAATTTTAACCTTTTTTCCTTTTACCTTTGTCCTTCACCTTTCACCTTCTCCCTTTTACCTTTTGCCTTTTACCTTTATCCTTGTTCCCAGTCTGGACAATTCCCATCATCCCAGCCGTGGGGGTGCATACCACAAACTAACAAGTTCCCTCCATACACATGACCATGATAATTCTGACAACCAACACAAGCGGGATTTTGTTCTGCTGTAGCTTCCACGGAGTAAGGAAAGCCAGGATCAGCATCAACAACCAAGTCTTCCAGTTCCCAATAAGCTTCTAAAAATGGTTCAGTAATCTCTTGTAAATACTGATCCACTTCAGTCACAATAGAAGTCTGGACTTGTTCAGAAATCTCTTCTGTTAACTCAAAAAAAGCATCTACCATATCAGTCATTCCCAGGAAGAAACGCTCCACTTCATCAGCCATCGTTTCTACAATTTCCATCAAATCTTTTTGCCATTGTTCCATAAATGTTACGCCCTTAATTCTTGCCAACAGGACGCTTAGGGCTGCTCGGCTTGAAGCACTCTAAGTTCACCCCAGGTAATGTATATTATAAATTCTTAAGGGCGTGACATTCTACTAAACTTTTGCGGGCGTACTCAGCACTCCCTAATCGTTCTGCAATTTCTTTAACTCTTCTTGCAGGTCTAGCACTTGTCGGCGTAATTGATCTACGTTATCAGTCGATTCCTGTTTCACCGTGGGTTCTTCGTCTTCCTCGATAATTTCGATGCGACGAGGTTCGGAAGGCGGTGTTTTTTCAGCAGTCTCAGCAGGCGGTTGCGGTTGTTGAGCTTGTTTCATCATATCTTCCACAAAGCGGCGGGCTTCATCTGTGGTCATTTCGCCCTTTGCCACCATTTCGTCTGCCAGTTTTTGGACTTGCGATCGCAGTTCAGATAATTTTCCTCCAGCTTTCTCACCAGCGTAAGAAGCCAACCCGACACCAAGGTAAAAAGCTTTCTGAACTAAATCTCCAAAGCCAGGCATTGCTGCTGATTGCTCCTAGTCAAATAGGGGAACCCGGAGACTACGCCTACTACAAGCATCCCATGTTGCTGCTACCTTCCGGTCCTGACAAGGTTTAGGCGTTGCAGCCGCATAGATCCAGGTCTAAAAAAAGTATAACACTAAATTCTGTGTAAGTGAGTATTATTCGACAACGATTTTCCATTCGTATAATTTGTAGTTGACACAACCGTTATATACCAAGGGATCACGCGCCACAATTTTCTCGGCTTCCTCCATTGAAGCCGCTTCAAACAGTAACATCCCGCCACCCATCTTTGCCCAGTAACCAGTTTTAGCTTTGTGTCCTTGAGCAATCAACTCTTGGACGTAGGCTCTATGGGCAGGTACGTATTGATCAAAGGTAGTTTTATCAACTTTGCCCTCTTCTATCTTGACAAACCACGGCATTGTATTTGAAGTCCCCTTGCGACAAAAAACTTATTTTAGTAGTTTATCGGTGTTAAGTTACGAATTGTAACGAACTGCTAATTCACCTCAGCTGCAATTAGATAGTCCTATAGATTCTCTGCAATAAATTAATCAAATGTGGAGGTACCCCATCATTATTTCATCAATGTAAATAAAGTTGAGAAGAGGAAATATGTTAGATCATCTCAGTGACAACAATTCTATTCAACTAAATAATCGTTACTTATTACTCAAACAACTCCAAAAAAATCGAGGAAGATATACACACCTTGCTAAAGATTTGCAGACAGAACAATTAGTAGTTATTAAAGTCCTGTTATTTAACCAGGAATTTCGGTGGGAAGACTTGAAGTTATTTGTCAGAGAAGCAGAAACTCTCAAAAGTCTGTCTCATCCTGGTATACCTAATTATATTGATTATTTTGAACTAGATATATCCAATCTCCAAGGATTTGCCTTAGTGCAGACTTATATCATAGCCGAATCTCTGCAAGCACATCTAGAAAACGGGCGAAACTTTAATGAGCGAGATATTAAACAGCTAGGAGAATCTTTATTAGCCATATTAGATTATTTACATTCACGTCAACCAAGTGTGATTCATCGTGATCTTAAACCTAGCAATATTCTCTTAGCTAATCGTACTGGTAACAGTGTCGGTAATGTATATTTAGTAGATTTTGGCTCTGTAAAGACAACTATACAATCCAACAGTACAAGGACAGTGGTTGGTACATACGGATATATGCCACCAGAGCAGTTTGGAGGGAGAGTATGCCCAGCTTCTGATATTTATAGTTTAGGTGCAACTTTAATTTATTTATTGACAAAAAAGCATCCTGCTGAATTACTAGATGATGATTTAAGCTTTCCAATCAGCAATATAAATAATATTAGCTCGGAACTCAATCTTTGGTTAAAGTTAATGACTCAGGCTAGTCTAAATCGTCGTTTTAATTCTGCTGCACTAGCACTAAAATATTTAGAAAATTTATCTGACCTTAATTTAAAGTATTCTCAAGACTTACAGGTAGCTATCAAACCTAAGTTTAGCAAAATTAAACTGATTATAACACCTGAAGAACTTTATATATTTTTTCCGCGTAAGAATATATTTAAATCTATATTTACTATATTTAAATTTATATTTGAGGTTTCTTTTCCTTTTATTATGGTATATGGATTTATATTTTTCTTCATCTTTGTAAATGTCTTTTTGCGAAATAAGTTAATTTTTATTTTAGATTTAATAAAATTCATCCCTCAATATTTATTTATTGCCTGTGGTATATCAATATCTAGTTTAATACTTTATCTTTTGAGCCATACAATTTTAGCAAAAGTATATTTAAAAATAGATAAGACAAATGTAGTTATTGATAGACAAATATTTAGTCATACATCTTTGAGTTTATCAAAACCAATACTAATTATTCCTAGAGCTTATATTTGGAAGCTAGTTTCCACAGCACAACAATATAAACTCACTAAGTTAAATCAAAGCTATAAAAACACAGATAAACCTCCAAATTTAGTAATTTGGGAGGGTACAATCAATCATTATGACTTGAATTCATATTTAGATTTGCCCCTGAGTTTAGATGAACGTAACTGGATAGCACAAGAGATCAGTAATTTCTTAGATATTCCCATAACTGAAGAATAAGAATCTCTCATTAATTCAATTTTTCATAATTGTCAGCCTTAAGTAGTGAAGATATGTTGAATTATACTGAAGTATTGCATAATCGATATCAGATTCAGAAACAGTTGGGATGTAATATCAACCGTTATACATACTTAGCTAAAGATTTGCAAACTCACCAATTAGTTATAGTTAAACTGCTAATATTTAACGATGCCTTCCATTGGGATGACTTAAAATTATTTGAGAGAGAAGTTAAAATTCTACAATCTTTATCACATCCATCTATTCCTCAATACATTGAATATTTTACAATAAATAGTCCTAATTTAAACGGGTTTGCTTTGGTACAAACTTATATTGACGCTCAATCTCTACAAACATATCTGATCAATGGGCGCACATTTAGTGAAATAGAAGTCAGGCAACTAGCCAAACAGTTACTTTCAATATTAGATTATCTTCATTCTCACCAACCTTGTGTAATTCACCGCGATATTAAACCCAGTAATGTTTTATTATCTAATCGCTCATCTCATAGTGTTGGTGATGTTTATTTAGTTGACTTTGGCTCATTGCATCTTGCCAATTATCAAGATGGCACTATTACAATAGTTGGTACTTATGGTTATATGCCACCAGAACAATTCGGTGGTAAAGTTCTTCCTGCTTCTGATATTTATAGTTTAGGAACAACACTCATCTATTTAATAACAGGTATAGAACCCGCAGATTTACCCCAGGAAAATTTACAAATTCAGTTTGAACAATTTACTCATGTTAGTTCTAGCTTTAGAGACTGGTTGAAATTAATGACACATCCCCGTCTCAAAAAACGTTTTAGCTCCGTTACAGAATCTTTAAATGCTTTGGAATCGGGTAAAATAGAATTTAATGAGCCACCACTCAGTAGAATTATTATTGAAAAAAAAGATGACTCTCTAAATATTACTATTCCTTACAAGCAGAGTAATTCTGCCAAAAATGATTATATGAAATCTATTAATAAGGTGAAACAAAAATATCATGAATCATGGCTCTCGAAAATTCTCTCGATACTAATCAATCCTGCTTTATATATATTTATTTTTCTGATAATCTTACCTCTTATTCCGATAATTATTCCGATGATATTAATATCAATGTTTATTGAATTAATTAATCGTATTAAGCTTGATACTTTTCCAGAAAATTATAAATTTATTAATACTTTATTCCCTGGTATAAATAACCAACTATCCATTAATGAAACTATTAAATCCATCGATTCTTTAAATTTAAATATTGCAGCACAAAAAATTTCTTTAACATTTAATTACACATCAAAATCCAAAATCAAGGAAGTTTATACAGTTTGCAAAAAGCCTGTACAAAGGCTTTCTAGTATAATATTTCAAAAGAGAAGTTATGAGGAATTTGAAGTAAACACTGAGGGAGGTAAAGAAATACAAGAAAAGGAAGTACCCCCCATGCTCTTTATAGT
The DNA here is from genome assembly GCF_021596505.1 of Nostoc sp. CMAA1605. GTDB lineage: Bacteria > Cyanobacteriota > Cyanobacteriia > Cyanobacteriales > Nostocaceae > Trichormus. The sequence goes on from NZ_PJIZ01000049.1 coordinate 13,149, forward strand.
GATAGGTAATCAAGGATATGGATTAAGTTATCAACTTACTACATCAGAAACTTATTTTATAGCAGAAGAAATTAGTAAATTTATAGATATACCAATTACTTGGGTCTAGACTAGATTTCTTGCAGGAGAAACTATCGATAGTTTCTGCAAACGTTGTTATACCAGAAAGTTGTGCGATCGCTATTTTCAAAATACCTGTTTCAGTGAAATTTTGCTTTTTTGTCTGGTCATAGCTAATCACAATTTATTACAGAGTGATTGCAGATGACAAAAAATCACATTTTATTAGTAAATAAGTCAATTAATCTGAATCAATTAGCTAGTCAACAACCTCCGCCGCAATAAATCTAGGGCTGTACAAGCACTCAGATGACGAATAAAAGAGCGATCGCGCATTGTCCCAAACTGATATTTAAAACTTTTGACTTCATCATTCGGCCCTGCTAAACCAATATAAACCAATCCCACAGGCTTAGTTTCACTTCCCCCAGTGGGGCCAGCAATCCCCGTGATACTTAATCCCCAAGTAGTTGCTAGGCGGGTTTTAACACCAATTGCCATCTGCTCTGCAACGGTATCACTAACTGCTCCAAACTCTGCTAAATCTTCCGGCTTCACTCCCAATAACCCCACTTTCACGGAGTTATCGTAGGAAATTACACCACCCCAAAAATAATCAGAACTACCAGAGATTTCTGTTAACATTTGCCCCAAAGTTCCACCAGTGCAAGATTCAGCCACTGCTAGGGTTTCTCCTGATGTCCGTAATAATTGACCGACAACGGAAGCTAAGGTGTCATTATCCACACCATAGAAATCCAAACCTGCAATTTCTTTAATCTGTTGTTCTACAGGTGCAATCAACGCCTCGGCTGCGACTGATGAGTTGGCTTTAGCTGAAACACGTAGCCGTACTTCTCCTTTCCCTGCATAGGGTGCAACTGTGGGATTCGGTAAGTTAAAATAATCACTCACTTTTTCTGCTAAAGCAGATTCCCCAATTCCCCAAAACCTCAAACTGCGGCTATAAATAATTTCTTGACCCCAACCTTGACTTTTCAAAAATGGTACGGCTGTTTCTTCCCACATTCGGCGCATTTCACTGGGAACACCAGGGAAAGTCAAAATGGTAATATCTGGGCGGGGTTTCCAGATTATCCCAGGTGCTGTACCACTGGGATTAGGTAAAATATCTGCACCTTGGGGAATCAATGCTTGTTTGCGGTTACTAGGAGTCATCACCCGACCACGGTGAGCAAATTTCTGGGAGATATCTTCAATAATGGCTGCGTCTTCTACTAAAGGCGCGCCAAAAAAATCAGCGATAGTTTCACAGGTTAAGTCATCGGGAGTGGGGCCTAGTCCACCGGTAAAAATGAGAATATTAGCTCTGGAAATAGCAATTTCAATAACTTGCTTGATGCGTTCTGGATTATCTCCTACCACGGTTTGATGATAGTGGGGAATTCCTAATTGGGCTAGTTGTTGGGCTAGATATTGAGCATTTCCGTTTAGGATATCTCCCAGTAAAAGTTCAGTACCGACACAAATAATTTCTGCACTCATTGATTTCTTGTCAAAAGTAAAAATAAAATTTTGGCTTTAAAAGCAATTCTTAAACATTACCTTGTCAGATAAAGCCTTCTAAATTGCATTAGCGTGGCAGGACGTTAGTCCATTGCGTTAGCGTTCGCGTAGCGTCTCGTAGAGAAGCGGGACGAAGTCCATTGCGAATTGATATTACTGATAGTAATTTGTATCAGGTTAACACACTACTTAGTTAGCCAATCAATAAATAAGGCGTGTTTACGCCAAAGCGTCACACACCCTGAGAAGATTGGTCAATGTCGTTTTGAATTTAAGTAGAACGACTTGAAAAAACCAAACTATGTAAAGTAATGTAAAAAAATTGCATTTAGTTCGTAGTAAGGACTTTAGTCCTTACTACGAACCTTTAATTATTTACACCGTTCTACTTAGAGTGCCATATTAATTACTTTTGTAATTTACGATTTTGCTGAGAAAACTTGCGGACTCTCCAACAGACGTAACTTAAAAGTGAAGTGGTTGCACAAATGTAAGCAATACTGCTAGGTACACCAGCCACAAATAATGCTAAACTTCCTACCCACAAAGTTAGACAGTAGATAAATAATACTGACCAGCGATGGGATAAACCCGCTTGCAAAAGGCGATGATGGAGGTGACATTTATCTGCAACCCAAGGTCGTTTCCCTTGACGTAGACGAGCCAAAATCACGGCGGACATATCTACAATGGGGACAGCCAAAATTAAGTATGGTAAAAGAACGGCAGTGAAAGCGGGGATTTTGACTAAACCAATCACACCCACAGAGGCTAAAGTAAAACCCATAAAATATGAGCCACCGTCACCCATAAAAATTTGTGCTGGGTTGAAGTTGTAGCGGAGAAATCCTAAAGCTGCACCAGCTAAGGCGGCTGCAATTAAAGCGGCGGCTGGTTGCTGCATAAATAAGGATACAAATAGCATAACGACAGCCGCAATCCCAGAAACCCCAGCCGCCAGACCATCTAAGCCGTCAATCCAATTGATGGCGTTGACCATCCCGACTAACCAAACTACAGTAATAGGCAAACTGAGCCAGTGGAGGTTAACTATACCAACAGTAGGGATAGTAATAAAATCTATGCTGACACCAGCTTTCCAAGCACAGGCGGCAACAATTATTTGCATTAACAGTCTTGTTAGAGGAGATAAACTTAATAAGTCATCGGCTAAACCAATCAAAAAAAAGCCAAGACCACCTAAAGTTACGCCCCAAATTTGCCATTCCTTTTCGGGAGGCAGATTAGCAAAGCCACCCAACCACCACACAATCATTAGAGATAGTATTGTACCTGCGAAGATGGATACTCCTCCCAGGCGTACCATCGGACGGTCATGAATTTTGCGACCACCAGGTTGATCTACGCGTCCACTTTTAATGCCAATCTTTTTGACATCAGGCGTAGTCCAAAGGACGACTACTGCGGCAACGAGGAAGGCGATCAGATGATATATCTGAGCAGGCATCTGTAATTTTTTAGAAAGTTTATTAACAAAAATTGGCCAAGGACGTTTCCTTCATATTTTTACTACATTTCAGGCCTAAATCAGCATAAGAATTGGATATTGGGAATGGGGCATGGGGAATGGGGCATGGGGCAAGTAGGAAGTGTGGGAGGGGTGGGAGGTGTGGGAGGATAGGGAAGAAATCTTTCCCCCCACACTCCCCACACTCCCCACACTCCCTATACTTCCCAGTCCCCAATCCCCAGTCCCCAATCCCCAATCCCCAATCCCTAAGCCAAAGCTGGTACAGGAATTTCCTGGTGAGGATATAAGGGGAAGCGATCGCACAATGCAGCTACTCGACGTTGACAGTCTTGAGCTACGGTTGCTGATTCTGGATTAAGCAGGCGATCGGCGATAATGTTGCCAATTTCGATAAATTCATCGACTCCCATCCCTCTGGTTGTCATGGCGGGAGAACCTAAGCGCAAACCACTGGTAATAAATGGCGATTGGGGATCAAAAGGAACTGTATTCTTGTTGGTGGTAATATTCACTTCACTCATTAATTGATCTGCTTTCTTACCTGTCATCCCAATCGAACGCAAATCGACGAGCATTAAATGGTTATCTGTACCGTCAGATACCAGTTTTAAACCGCGATTTTGCAGTTGAGTGGCTAAGGCTTGAGCATTATCAATTACTTGCTGTGAGTAATTGGTAAATTCTGGTTTTAAGGCTTCACCAAAAGCTACGGCTTTACCTGCAATCACGTGTTCTAAGGGGCCGCCTTGAGTTCCAGGGAATACGGATTTATCTAATTTTTTACCCAATTCTGCATCACGGGTCAAAATTAACCCACCTCTGGGGCCACGCAGGGTTTTATGGGTGGTGGTGGTGACGACATCACAATAAGGAATCGGGTTAGGATGTAAGCCGGTGGCGACTAACCCCGCAATGTGGGCAATGTCTGCGAGTAAGTAAGCACCAACTTCGTCAGCAATACTACGGAATTTGGCGAAATCAATGATGCGAGGATAGGCAGAATAACCACAAATCAAAAGCTTAGGACGCTCCCTTAACGCCAGCTCTCGAATTTGGTCGTAGTCTAGTCGTTCTGTTTGTTGACTTACGCCGTAGTGACGGACTTGAAACCATTTACCGGAGACATTCACCGGAGAACCGTGGGTAAGGTGTCCACCGTGGGACAAGTCCATCCCCATGATTGTGTCACCAGGTTCTAACAAAGTCAGAAAAACTGCAAAATTCGCCTGTGCGCCGGAGTGGGGTTGGACGTTGGCGTGAGCCGCACCAAATAGCTGCTTGGCTCTGTCAATGGCTATTTGTTCAATTTTGTCAATAAATTCGCACCCACCATAGTAACGCTTACCAGGTAAACCTTCGGCGTATTTATTGGTGAGGACTGAACCTTGAGCTGCTAGTACAGCCGCCGAGGTAAAGTTTTCACTAGCGATCAGTTCTAAATGGCCGCGTTGGCGTTGGAGTTCTTGATTAATTAATTCTGCGATCGCGGGATCGGAGGTAGCAAGCAAGTCTGAATTTGTTCTAGTCACTTTAACTATACCTAATAGCAGTTTCTACGAAAGTTAAGGCGATCGGCACACAAGTTTCTCTGTTAACAGTTGACAATCAAGATTTCTACCTTCTTGAACTGCTATACAAACATGATGTATTCCATCTGGAATTATCAGTTGCCGAATAACTTCATAGATTTATGATCATAAACCTGTTTACGAAAATATCAACTTTGATACTTTTAAGAAAATCAGGGGTGTGAGGGTGTAGGGGTGTAGGGGTGTAAGGGTGTAAGGGAAGAAAATAGTTTTTCTTCTATATTTTGCTAGTGAGATACTCTGATAGTTGGAGGTTCAGAAAATCAGCTTTCACCAAGATACTTGCAGGATGTGCTAAAATATGAGCATCAATACCTAATAAATCCTCAAATATTCCCTAATTTTTTAGTTAAACTCATCAAAATTTAGTCCTCGGTGTGGTCAGTATATTAATTAGAATTATTTAATTAGCTGTGAGAGACGCGCTATCGGGCTGCTAAAAGTCAAGTGGAGCGAATTACCTGTAAATGTTGTAGCCCTACTACCTGTAAGCAAGAATCTCTCGGCAGTAGAGTAAGAAGGAGAGATTGAGATGTTAGTCATTCTCATGGACGAGCAAATCCTAGTTCCTGAGCAAGTTTGTCAGTCTTGCTTACTAGCTGATAGTAGTGGTCAACCACGTTGGCGCGGGGGAAAGTTAACTTGCGGTCAAGCTATTCGCCAGCTTACACAACAGCAACCAGAGCAGTATAAATGTCAAATGGGTTTTCGCATAGCCCAGATAGAATAGTCAAAGCCAAAAAGGTAGGTTAACTGCGTTATCCTATGCTCTAGGGGAATCTGAAATTTTCACCATAGGAGAACGCATAATGGTTTGGCGTGGGACTACATCAATTACTGATCGCATTTTCGCCTGTTTACCTTATCTTCTGCCCATAATTAACGGTTTAGTGTTTGGGAGTTATTTGTTAGGAAGGTTTCCTATATTACAGATACTCTTGATACCTTTACAGCCAATATTGGTCTTGTATATGAGCTTGGGACAATTAGGTCGATTACTCCTTTTCTTTGCTTTATTTATATTTGTAGTCAGAAACGAAAAAATTGTGCATTTCATTCGGTTCAACACCATGCAGGCAATATTGCTCAACATTGTGATATTTCTCTGTGAAGTTCTGAGAGAACTTCTGGCATTCATTCCTAATACTGGCTTTGCTATAGAAACAATATCCAACTTAGTTTTCGTAGTAATTGTTGGAACAGTAGTGTATTCTATAATTCAATCCATACTAGGACGCTACGCGGAACTGCCAACAATTTCTGATGCAGTTTATGCACAAGTACGTTAATAGTTTAGGGAGATGCCACGGTGTTTTCTAAGCGACCAATACCTTCAATTTCTATGCGGACGCGATCGCCTGGCTTTAATGGGCCAATACCTTCTGGTGTACCCGTGAGGATCACATCTCCAGGTAGTAAGGTCATCACTTGACTAATATAAGCAACTAGAAAATCAGGGGCAAACACCATCTGATCAATACCCGCAGATTGCACTGGATCAGGATCATCATTAATAAAAGTCTGCAATCTAGCTCCAGGGTTTAATTCTCGCACAATCCAAGGGCCTAGAGGACAAAATGTATCAAACCCTTTAGCGCGAGTCCATTGACCATCTTTTTGTTGTAAATCTCTAGCCGTCACATCATTGGCGACGGTATAACCCCAAATTTTAGTTTGGGCTTCTTCTGGTGTACATTTACAAGCGCGATCGCCAATGATTAAAGCTAACTCACCTTCATAATCCACTCGTTGCGACTGCTGAGGATACTGAATTATTGTCTCTGAAGGAATAATTGTTGTTGGTGGTTTTAAAAAAATTAATGGCTCAACTGGTACAAGGCTTCCCATTTCCGCAGCATGGTTAGCGTAATTCTTTCCCACCGCTACAATCTTGGAAGGAGCGCAAGGTGCAAGAATTTGATAATTATCCGGTTCTAAAACTAGATCAGTTAGCTGTCCCTGTAGCCAAGGTGGAGCATCAAGCACCTGCACATTAAGAGACAGCTGCAACAACCCATAGTAAATCTTTCCTTCTTGATTTTGAACACGCACATAACGCTGGGCCATAAATTTGATCAAAATCCTTATCAAGTTAGGGACTGGGAACTGGTAAAGGTAAAAGTCAAAAGGTAAAAGAAAAGATTCTTTTGCCTTTTTGCTTTTTATTTTTTCTCCTCGCTTCCCATCAACAAGGCCAATTTTGGCAGATGGGGCTGATGATTAAAATAGAAAACTGGTAAGATTATATTTCCTTGTTGCTTCAGATGTTGATTAATACTGAGATATTTTATATCTAAATGTATAAATTAGTGTCAGCAGCCAGTTGTCCAAAAGGAGAATTACAACCATGTCTACAGTTTACGAAACACTATATATTCTGCGCCCAGACCTCACAGATGAACAAGTAGAGCAAGCGATCGCCAAGTATCAGAACTTGCTCAAAGAACAAGGTGCTGATAACATTGAAATCCAAAATCGTGGCAAGCGTCGTCTGGCTTACGAAATTGATAGAAATCGTGATGGCATCTATGTTCAAGTAAACTACACTGGGCCCGGAAAAGTGATTGCTCCCTTAGAACGCGCTATGCGTTTGAGCGAAGAAGTAATTCGCTACCTCACCATTAAGCAAGAAGTATCTGAGAACCAAGCAGAAGAAGTTGCTGCGACAGTCTAAGACAATTGTTAAATGACCCGTGGGGAAAATTGAGTATTCATAACTCAGTTTTCTCCACGGACAAAACTAGAATAAGAACATATAATCAGAAAAAATTTTATTTTGATGCCTTATTTTGTAATTGAGTTGGGAATGCTAGATTAACATTGCCTGCCCCAAGCAAGCGATCGCAGTATATCCAAGGTTGGAAAATATTCTTCAATCGGAGCTTTAAGCCACTGTGAGCCAAACTGAACTACCCGACATCCAAGCTCTATCTACAGAAATGTCGCAGCTGCGCCAAGAATTGCAGCTACGGGATCAACTCGTCCAACAGCTATCACAAGAACTTTTCCGGCTAGTCAAGGGCAATACTAATTTTATACCCCCCAAGCTAGAGCCGGAACAAGATTTAACTCAACTAAAAGCTTTACAAGAACAACTACAGGCTGTTGAGCAGCAAGTCACATTCTATCAAGAGCAAATTACTGTCCGCGACACGGAAATTTATCAACTGCGTCAGTCCGTTCAAGAGTTAACTGACCGCAGTCGGATGTTAGAACAAGTAGTGCAAGAATTACCGCAAATTTACCGCCGGAAATTTGAAGAACGCATGACTCCAGTCAGGGAAAAAGTAGCTCAACTGCAAAGAGAGAACCGCCAACTACAAGCCGAATTGCAAAGCGTCAGTTATCGTTTAGCTCTTAAAACACGCACTTCTAGCCATAGTGGAATTGATCTACCCAACTTTCCCCGTCCCGCATCCACATAACACAATGTTTTTACGGTAAAAAATGCCTAACTTGAGGATAAATTAGGCAAAAAGCTGAATATTTCTTGATATTTTTTTGACATTTTTTTGATATTCTTAAATATTGTATAATTAGGGTCTGTTGAATAACTTTAAAACTCTTTACTAGTAAGCAATTCGCGGTTATTTTTAGGAAAAAAGTGCAAGAGAATTGGGATATGAGGCTGAAAAAGTTTGCATCTCCAATTTTTTGGATGCAAAAAAATTGGAAAAAATTAGGGTAAAACTGTTCCCTGTTCCCTACCTCCACTAAAGGACTTTTTCAGCAAGCCCTAATTATTGACTCAAAAATATATTTTTGCGAGTCTATCTAAATTTGATGACAACTTGCTTTGATAGACACATTGATTAAAGCTTTGGTGCAACTACAATTAATAGCCACCAAAACAGCACTCAGCACTCCTTGACAATAATTAGAGTAAACCACAGCAATGCTCAAAAATAATCGGCTCATTTAGACTTTTAACCAATTATTTTGACATTGCCGGATTTAGTTATTATAATGAAATGTTAGCTTGCTAATGATACTTGCTCGTTATCGACGACACTAAAAATATCTTCGTAAGTGTCAAAGATTTCAAATACTGAATCTAACTGTGTAAGTTCTAAGACCAAGCGCACAGGAGTCTGTACGTTGCACAAAACTAGACGGCAACCATTTTGTCTTGCTGATGTTAATCCTTTGACTAATGAAACCAAACCGGAACTATCCATAAAGTCTACTAATGCCAGATCAACCACCCAAAGCTGATGAGGCTGAGGAGTGATTTCAGACATCTGTTGGCTCAAGGACATACCATTTTGTAAGTCTATGCTGCCTTGAGGTTTAAACAAAACCACTTGTAATTCTGGTGTGAGTGTCATAAATTTAACCAAGTAGTTGAAACACTTAACAAAAGCAGGACGCAGAAACCAATACTAGCGTGATGCTGTGTGTGAAATCTTGGTTACATCCACAGTAAAAAGTAGATTGCAACTACAAGTTTTCTAGCATTTGCTTCAGTATTTATTCCGTATAATTTGTTTTGACATTCCCCAATATAGGCACAAACGCCTAATGATTTCCGTATCAAACGTATCTTTTACAGAACCTTTATATTTTTTTAAGTTTTTTATAAGTTTTTAATAAAAATTTATTGCTTTATCGCTTCATTTATGCGTTTGTGCTAATAACTGATAGATACTTGATTGTCAATTATTAGTTACTAATCATTCATATAGGAATCCAACTTGATTATTGAAACGATTTGCGTAGGTAGGGAACAGGGAACAGGAAAAGAAGTAACAGAAGTGTACCGAGTTTTTTCAGAAATCAAATATGATTCCTATATATGTCTAGAATTATACTAGGGCTTCGAGACATTCCAAGCGACAATAGCTTTTTGAACTGCTGAATATGGGGGCTTGATTGACACCCCAGGTAAAAACAAGCAAAGATGTATATAAAGTAAAAAATTGTAAAGGCGGCGGTGCGGGATGTCTCTTGAGTTGATTTCATTAGAAAACATCCAGGAGTTTGCCCATCATTACGGTTACTGGGCTATTTTTTTAGGAATATTGCTAGAGAACTTGGGTATACCTCTTCCTGGTGAAACCGTAACCTTAGTAGGTGGCTTTCTGGCTGGTAGTAAGGAACTTAATTATTGGATAGTTTTAGCCCTTGCCATTACTGGTGCGGTGATGGGTGGAATTTGTGGCTATTGGATTGGTCGGCTGGGAGGCTGGTCTTTTTTACTACAAGTAGGAAAAATATTTCGATTTAGTGAAACAAAATTGTTGAGTATCAGAGCGCAATTTAGTGAAAATGCAGCTAAAGCAGTCTTTTTCGGCCGCTTTTTTGCATTATTGCGAATTTTTGCTGCTCCATTAGCTGGTATTGCTGAGATGCCTTTCGCCAAATTTTTGATATACAACATTTTAGGAGCAACAGCTTGGGCTAGTTTAATGGTGACATTAGCCTTTTTTGCTGGTAGGGTTGTTTCTCTTGAACAATTGGTGGCTTGGGTGAGTCAATTTGCAATTTTGGCTTTACTGATACTTGTAGCTGTGATTGCTATTCCCTTATGGTTAGAATCGCGTCAAGTTAAACAAGCCGCAAAAGACTAAGAAAAGGCAAAAGGAAAAATTAAAAAGGCAAAAGAGAAATTAGAGGTTTGTAGTGAGGACTTCAGTCCTAAGATGAGGACTAAAGTCCTTACTACAAACTTTTTTCCTTTTGCCTTTTGCCTTTATTTATTGGAAAAAGTTAGGTTTAAAACCTCGCCCCTGGTGGGTGAAAAAATCCTTGTTTCCCAAGGTAGGTAAAAACCCCACCCCTCGTGGGTGGCTGAATTAATTGCGAATTGCGTTAGCGAAGCGGGACGAAGTCCATTGCGAATTGCGAATTGGTTTTATCTAGTTTGTTTTGCCCAAATGCGAGTCGGTAGTCCCCAAACGTAAATGAAACCTTCGGCTGCTTTGTGGTCAAACTGATCTTCTGCGCCGTAGGTAGCTAAGTCAGGGGTATAGAGTGAATTATCGCTCCAACGACCGACGATAGTGGCGTTACCTTTAAACAGCTTCAAGCGCACAGTTCCAGATACTCGTTCTTGAGTCTTCTGGATAAAAGCGTCTAAAGCAGTTTTCAGGGGACTATACCACAAGCCGTTGTAGACCATTTGAGTATAGGTGTCTTCAATACCCCGTTTGTAGTGGGTAACATCTGCGGTGAGGGTGAGGCTTTCTAAATCTCTGTGGGCTTGAATTAGCACCAACATGGCGGGAGATTCGTAGATTTCCCGTGATTTGATCCCTACCAAACGGTTTTCAATCATATCGATGCGACCGACACCATGATTTCCCACAATTTGATTGAGTTCTTGGATTAATTCGACGGGTGTTTTGGCTATCCCATTGAGGGTAGTGGGTATACCGTGAATAAATCCAATCTCTAAATATTCTGGCTCATTGGGGGTGTCAGCGATCGCTTTGGTCATTTCATAAATTTCTTCTGGTGGTTCAAATGTGGGATCTTCTAACACACCAGCTTCGATACTGCGACCTAGTAAGTTTTTATCAATACTATAGGGTGAAGACTTTTTCACAGGGGCGGGAATCCCAAATTGTTCACCGTAGGCGATGGTTTCTTCACGACTCATACCCCATTCCCGCGCCGGTGCGAGAATCTTTAATTCAGGATTTAATGCTGCACAGGAAACATCAAAGCGGACTTGGTCATTACCTTTACCTGTACAACCATGTGCGATCGCATCTGCACCATATTTTTGTGCAGTTTCGACCAATATTTTAGCAATTAACGGACGAGCCAGGGCAGTTCCTAGAGGATAACGATTTTCATAAAGAGCGTTAGCTTGAATAGCTGCAAAAGCATAGTCTTTAATAAAACTATCTTTTACATCCACCACCAGAGATTCACTTGCACCTGATTTTAGAGCTTTTTCTCGGACTGGTTCTAATTCATCACCCTGACCTAAATCTGCTGCTAACGTAATTACCTCTTCTACTCCCCACTCTTGCTTGAGGTAGGGAATGCAAACGGAGGTATCGACTCCACCAGAATATGCCAACACAACCTTTTTGGCGCGACCCATTTGTTTCTCCACTTAGGAAAACACAATAATTTAATGAGTCATTATTATATCTAAATGCACCATGTATATTTTCTGAATCGGAAAACAAAGTTTTTAGCCCCCGTCTTAACAAGAAATTTGAGAGCTTTGACGTTTGGGTTTACTGTACGGCGTTAAAGATAGACCAACTATCATTTTTAATGAAGACCGACTTACCTCTTAACCCTTAAGTGCTGACTGTATCGCTTATTTGCATGAGGGTAATGAACTCATTGAGGTATTTTCGTATGTCATCTGGGAATACTAAGTCTAAATAAAGTTTTATCTTCCTATGTATCTTCCCATGAGTGATAGTTTAAATACTTACACGGTTATTATGCTCGGCCCACGAGGTTCTGGTAAAACTGTATATCTGGCGAGTATGTATAAAAAGTTGTCTACGCAAGGCAAACAAGGTTTTTTCTTGGAAGTTGATAGCTCAGAAAAGCGTAAGCGTCTCCATAACATATACACTCAAATCGCCATTGATGAAAAATGGCCAAAAGGAACAACTTACGATGAGGTATCAGAATGGACTTTCACCTGTCGTGTTCAGACAGAAAATCTCAATATTTATTCAGCTTGTCGATTTAAATATCTGGATTATGCAGGTGGCAGACTTACAGACGAAATGGAAGATGAGGATACTTCTTTTGACAATAAACTTAAAAATTCTGATGCTTTATTAGGGATTTTAGATGGTCAAAAACTAAAGGCATTAATGCGTAATGAAAATCTGGGAAAATTTTGGTTAGTCAACGAACTACCTAATATGTTGAACATAATGCAAGGCAGTCAAAAACCCATTCATTTTGTTATTAGTAAGTGGGATACCCTCATCAATGAATATAGCTTAGAGCAACTACGAGATCGTTTGCTAGAGATTGAGGAATTTAGAAACTTAATTCAAGCACGTAATGAAGCCCGTTTACCAGTTCGGCTGATCCCGATTAGTTCAGTAGGCATGGGCTTTGCAGAACTTCAACCAGATGGAAGTATGGCTAAAACAGGCAGCTTACCTAATCCATTTTTAGTAGAAATGCCTCTAGCCTGTATTTTGCCTGACATGATTAAAACTACCTTAGAAGAATTGATTAAAAAGCAAGAAGGACTAAGCAAACCAATTGAAGTTAAACCTAATTTGAGTTTTTGGGAAAGGTTAAAACAAGTTGTTGGAGGCGTAGGAAAAGTTGGTATTGGCATAGTAAAAGAATTATTGCCGAAAAAATACAGGTTTGCTGAAGATATTTTAGAGGATTTAATTGATTTTCTAGATGATCTGGAGAAACCAGCCCAACAAAAACGAGAAGCAGCAGCAAAAAGAACAGAAGAACTCCGTCGTAAACAAGCCGAATCTCAAAGAAAAGTTACTGATGAAGCTACAGCACTGAAGCACGTTGTTAATTGTTTTATTTCGCTTACTGATGAACTTGAATCTAAATTTCCTGGATCTAATCTAAAAAAACTCTAGACAACCAAACATTTTTATGAGAGATATTCAAGCTTGGGCTTTTCTGGTTGGGTGTAATCAATACCTTGACTATAGAACCATAGTTGCTCCCAGCTTTATGTGTGAATCAAAAACGTCAAGCCTACTAGCTAAAGCAGCAGGTGGAGACTTAACAGAAATTGGAACGGCCTACTACCGTGAAATTCATAATTCTAAAGTGGGTGATCTCACTTTGGTTTTCCGTGTCATTGAAGCAACATCGGAAAATACAGGAATTGAAGGAAAGGGAGTTTTGAAAGATTCATTTGGGAGAGAAATTAATTTAATAGAAGGTATTGTTTTGCAAGGATTACAACCTGGTATTGTAGTCACCCAGGAAAATCTAGAAGAAATTCATCAAAAAATGATAGTTCACTATCAGGATTTTTGGAATACTACAACTTCTCAACCTGCTATTCAATCAGAAAATTGTAGGTTGCGGACAAATATAGTGACAAATATCCGTTTGCGTTATCATCTTCTTAAAGAATATCCGGTTAACTCTAATCCTAAGAAAACTATAGAAAATAATATATCTAACTTAAAACACCAAGAAAAAGCTCAATTATGGATTGGCCAACTTTTTAAAGAGCTTGGGAATGAAATCACTTCAGTTGCTTTTTTTAAAAATGAAAGTTATTTTGTTATTAGATGTGACAGAAATGTTTTACATCAGAATGACTTGCTTAGTCAGCAGAGTGTTTTTATTTGTAATATTAATTGTCAAGTAAATTATAGCTTCCAAGGTGAATATGTAATATCTAAACTAAATCATTATACTCCTGTTGTTGTCAGTTATGATCAAAAATATATTGCAAGTGCAATGATTGAAACTCCAGAACAAAATGTTGTTAAAGTTTGGGAAACAGAAACTCAAAAAGAAATCAAATTTTATGGGCATTTACCAGGATTTTGGAATCGAATTAATGCCCTGGCTTTTGTACCTAATATACCTTATCTCATAAGTGGTGGTAAAGACTCAACTCTTTTTATTTGGGATTTAAAAAGTAATTGCATTATTAATAAAATTAAGACTCAAAATATTATTTTTACAATAGCAGTTAGTCAAAATCAAGGACAAACAATTATTGTTGTTGGACAAAATGGAGGAATGATTACAGCGTGGAATCTAGAATTTCAAGATGAAATATATCAGGTGCGTGGACATAAACTAAAAGTAAAGTCACTAGCATTTAGTCCACAAGATAATATATTAGCGAGTGGTAGCGAAGATACAACTATTAAACTTTGGAAGTCAACTACAGGAGAACTTATTTCTACACTTGGCTATCATTTAGATTCAGTCAATTCAATAGTTTTTAGCCCTGATGGTCAAATACTCGCTAGTGGGAGTGATGACTGTACTATAAAACTTTGGGATGTTTACAGACGAAAAGAAATCGCTGTTCTAACAGGACATACTAAAGCAGTAACATCAGTATCCTTTAGCCCTGATGGTCGAACTTTGGTAAGTGGAAGCAAAGATAAAACAATTAGATTATGGGAACGTTCGTCAGTTTAGAATAAAAGTGCAGTCAAGTGAGCTTGTAAAATGCCTTCCCCGTTCCCTGGTATGGACCCGTATCTTGAAGGCTATCTGTGGAGTGACGTACACAACGCCCTTGCTAGCAAAATCCGCGCTTTTCTCGCCCCACAGTTGCGTCCTAAATATGCTGCAAGGCTAGAAGTGTATGTTGTGGAAGATATTTCCCCTGCTAGTGAAATTGGTATTTTGTACCCAGATGTTGAGGTATTAAAGATTAGAGAACGTCGTAATTTAACTGCTTCCATTCCCGCATCAAATACTGCTACAACCCCTGCACCTCTGACACTTCCGGTTATCCAACCTGTTGCAGTCCGCATCCCCACAGTCGAAATTCGGGATACAGCCAACAACCGACTAGTCAGCTGTATCGAAATTCTCTCCCCCGTTAACAAACGTGAACCAGGTATTACTGACTATCGGAAGAAACGACAACGTTTATATAATGCCAACGTTCATTTAATTGAAATTGATTTGCTGCGTCGGGGAAATCGACCATTTAATCACCCCCGTCTTCCAGATGTTCCCTACTTGATTACCTTAACGCGGGCTGGTTCTGGTTTAATTGATGTGTGGCCTGTGAAGTTGCAGGATAACCTACCAACAATACCCGTTCCGCTTTGCGAAGGCGACCCCGACGCTGTACTGGAACTGCAAGCTGTGCTGAATGCTATCTATGATGAAGCTGGGTATGATTTATCTATAGACTACAGCCAGCCGCCACCGCCACCAGCCATAAGTTAGTCAAGACCTAAGCTTATGAACCAGGGCTAAAGCCCTTACTACAAGCCAGTTAGTCTGAGAATATCAATTATTCTAAACCCAACTGCCTTTTTAACGTCACAGGAACGTTTAATGCTGTCTCTAAACCCCGCACGCCCTCCCATTGCTGCTTTTCACCCCAATGACTGACTTCTAAGTTGGCTTCGGTGACATCTGTATCATCAAGAATACTGTAGGTGAGATTAGCTGCTGTTAAGTCTGCACCATTCAGCATGGCACCACTAAGGTTACTACCAGTTAAATTGGCACTATTGAGGTTAGCGAAACTCAAATCTGTACCTAAAAGTACCGCATCACTTAAGTCTGCGCCGGTTAAGTCAGCTTCACTGAGAATACCACCACTCAAGTCAGCATCGTTGAGAATGACGCGACTGAGGTCAACGCCACTCAAGTCAGCACCTAAGAACATAGCACCGTTGAGTTGAGCATCGCTGAGTTTGGCACCGTTGAGTTTAGCATAGCTGAGGTCGGCGGACACGAGGCTGGCTGCGCTTAAGTTAGTGCTGAATAAGATTGTGTCGCTGAGGTTGCTACCATTGAGAACAGCACCAGATAAGTCAGCCCCACTCAAGTCAGCACGACAAAGATCAGCGTGGTTGAGGTGAACATTTTTTAGGTTAGCATCACTGAGATTTGCCCCAAACAGTATGGCGTTGGTGAGGTTGGCGCGCGAGAGTACAGCATCTCGGAGGTTAACACCACTCAAATTAGTGTGACAGAGTTCAGTATCATTGAGTTGACAGCTACTCAAGTCAGCTCGACTGAGGTCAGCACGGCTCAGATTTGCCCCTGTGAGGTTTGCCCCTGTGAGGTTAGCACTGCTGAGGTCTGCATGAGAGAGGTTTGCCCCTTGGAGATTTGCCCCACTAAGATTAGTGTCGCCTAGATTAGCACCTGCTAAGTTAGCATCTTGAAAGTTGACACCCGTCAAGTTAGCATCTCCTAGATATGCTCCAGTCAGATTTGCGCTACTCAAATTCACACCTGTAAGATTGGCATCACCTAAATATGCACCTTGCAAGTTAGCACCTTTGAGAAATTCCCCAACAATGTTACTAAAATTACCAATTTCTATGGCATCACTATAATTAATTATCCGCAGCAGTTGAGATGTGAAAAAGCTCTCTGTGTCAGGTTCTCCAGAGGGATAAAAGTTAATTTGATGCTGTAAATCTTCTTGCTTCTGGGCATAGCGATGGATTTCTAGGAGCAAAATCAATACATTTAAACCTGTATATATATCTACTTGTCTTAGCCCGATCGCCTGATTTTGTGCTACCATTGCCATCAGTTTTTGCTGTGGTAGGTTATCGCTAGGAGGTGCATCGATAAATTCTCCTTGACACCAAAGCTGATAAAACACTAATAAACGGTGAAATAGTGCTATGGGTTGCCACTGCTGGGCTAATATCAACGATTTTGTCAGTTTATCTACTATTTCTACTGTCAAGGCACTGCTGCCCAACAAATCATAAATTTCTGTATACAGTTGGCGATCGCTCAGATGAAACTCGTTATCATTTCCTGTGTTTGTCCACGTTTCTAATTTAGTTTGTAACTCTTTAAGGAAAATGTCTTTCTGTAAATTGTCTTGATTAATTTTGACCTTTGGCTCTATGTTTTGCTTGTAGTTTCTAGGGTTGAAAATCTGTGATGCTATTAAGTGTTTTTTAAGTGGTCTATCTTGTGACCTAGTGCTTTTAACGTAACTTTGTAGTAGTTTCCAAACTTGGGGTAATTGTGACATTTTTTTAGCCATTAATACTAATTATTTTTGATTATTAAGATTTTAGAAGTAGGAGACTAGGAGTTAAAGCTTTTTGTCTTTCGTATTTCCTGTAAGCTAGCTAGAAAGTGCTGTTAGGGTGATGGGGTTTTCGCCTATGGTGATTGCCAATGTTTGATTGTGAGGTTTCCTTGTGATTAGCTGATGGGAAAGACTGAATTAGTATCTTTGGCTTCAGTCTGTATTGGATAAAATCTATCTTTTTAGGAAAGCTTTATAAATTAATCATCAGTCATTAAGTTTAGTTAGCTATCTACAACATTTTGAGTAGCAAAGCATTTTTTTGATTAAAATGGAATTTTTAAACTGATCCGGGAATGGTTTTGATGCTGAAATCATTTGCTCAGGAAGTGAACACGGAAGAAGGAATAAAAATATACTGATTTCCGTTCAGAAACCAGATATAAGTCCTATAATTTCGTAATTGTTTCAGAAAAACTAGTCATTTTCAACTATTTTGACTAAAATATGGTATCTCGTGAAGCTAATTTAACTACGCCCATGCCAAAATAATCTGTGATGTTGGCGAACCAAAGGATTGTTATAAAAAATACTACAACACAATTACACAACAAGAATAAAAATATTTATTAAAAGTATCTTGATTGGCAAATTGTCTGGGACTGGTTGGTTAAAACTAATAGCTACCAGTAAAAATATCTATTGGGCATCAAGTTAATTGATTATAGTAATTAGGGATAAACTAAATGAAGAGGTTAAGTTTTTATGTGATTGTGCTGCATAGTTTTTTGTTAACGATCGCCACGGCTCAAGCTCAATCACTGCCTCAGAAGATCAATCATCAAAGCTATAAAAATAGACAAAATATAGCTACTAATTTTCAGGGAAATATCACTCAAAAACCACATATATATAAAATACCTCAAAGACCATCCAAGCAATTAGTAACTTCAACTCTTAAGTTAACTCCGCAATCTGTGGTGCAGCCACCGCAACAATTATGGGTAATAGATCAGCAGCAAAAGGTAAAAAGTCAATCTTTCTATTGGCTAGCACAAGATTTTCAAACATCATGGACACAACCATTACTCAAAACTGGTAAACCAACAGATACACCAGAAAAAAAACCACAGATAGAGTCTAAACCAGCGAAGAAGGATGACTTAGAAGCATTTGACGAAGTTATTAAAGATACGGAAAAGATAGACGGTTTATTTACTTTATATCGCCATAAAGAAAAGAATAAAATCTATTTAGAAATTAAGCCAGAACAACTGAATAAAAATTTCTTAGCTACTACTACCCTAGAATCTGGAATTGGAGAAAAGGGAATTTATAGTGGATTGCCATTGCAAGAATTTTTATTTTATTTCCAACGGGTGGATAATAAATTAAATTTCGTGGTTCGTAATGTGAATTTTCGCACCCGTGAAGGTGATCCGCAAGTGCGATCGCTAGCTAGGTCTTTTAGTGATTCACTACTATACTCTGTGACTATCAAAAGCATTCATCCCCAACGTCAAACCATATTGATTGACTTGGGTGATTTACTCCTGACAGATTTAGCCGGATTAGGTTTGAGTATAGGCGTTGCCCCCAATCCTGAGCAATCCTATTTTGGTAATGCTAAAGCCTTTCCCCAAAATCTGGAAGTGGAATCAGTGTTGAATTTTGCGGGCATTACAGGCAAAAATAATGAAACTCTCGATGTGTCATCTTTAGCTGACAATCGTGGTTTTACACTCCGCGTCCACTATAGCCTGTCGCAATTACCAAATAATAATTATCGTCCCCGCTTTGCCGATGAACGT
Organism: Nostoc sp. CMAA1605; assembly: GCF_021596505.1. Taxonomy (GTDB): domain Bacteria; phylum Cyanobacteriota; class Cyanobacteriia; order Cyanobacteriales; family Nostocaceae; genus Trichormus. Next base: position 32,262 of record NZ_PJIZ01000049.1, read on the forward strand.
GTGGGCTATTTTATCACCGCCTATCAAGACTTATCGAAAAGCGATCGCGATGATCCCTTTGTCCGCTACATTAATCGTTGGCACTTAGAAAAACAAAACCCCGAAGCAGCGATATCTCGTCCGAAAAAGCCGATAGTCTTTTGGATTGATAACGCCGTGCCGCTAGAGTATCGTGATGCCATTAGAGAAGGGATACTCATGTGGAATCAAGCCTTTCTCAAAGCCGGATTTCAGGATGCTATCGAAGCCAAACAAATGCCAGATAACGCCACTTGGCACCCGGCAGATATCCGCTACAATACCATTCGCTGGATTAACACTGTAGATGGTTATTTTGCAATGGGGCCATCCCGTGTTAACCCCTTAACTGGGGAAATTTTAGATGCAGATATCTTAGTTGATGCCAGTTTTGTCCGCTTTCTCAAAGGCCAATATGAAAAACTGGTACAACCTAATCAAGCCCCAAATCGCACTACCCTCACAGAATTAATCCGCGATCGCCGTTTGTGTCAAAATCGTCTTACAAACTCAGATAATAGCCAAGCTGATCAAATCTTACAGCGATTATCCCTATTAGCCAGTAAATACGATGTGTGCTACGGCATAGAAGCCGCCAATCAATTTGAGTTTGGTGCTATGGCGATGTCGTTATTACAAGACAAACCCCCCTCCCAAGAAGAAGTTAAACAGTATACCCATGAATATTTACGTTTAATTATTGCTCACGAAGTCGGTCATACTTTGGGTTTACGTCATAACTTCCGGGGAAGTAACTTCCTTTCCCCAGAAGAAATGAATAATCCTGAAATTACTCGTACCAAAGGTTTGACTACTTCGGTAATGGATTACATTCCTCCCAACATTGCCCCCCAAGGGAAAAAACAGGGGGATTATTTTCCCAAAATGGTTGGCGTTTATGATGAGTGGGCGATTAAATATGGTTACACAGTCACTCACGCCCAAACCCCCATCGCCGAAAAGCCGATATTACAAGAAATCGCCAGCCAGTCTGAAAAACCAGAGTTGAGTTACGCCACTGATGAGGATGTCTCAGTGCTTGATCCCACCGCCGATGCTTGGGACTATAGTAGCAATGTCCTAGTTTATTCCCAGTGGCAACTAGATAACTTACGGGTGATGTGGGAACGTCTCAACCAGCGTTACCCAATGGCAGGAGATAGCTACAGTGATGTCAGATACAGATTTAACACTGTTATTGGCAACTACTTAAATAATATTTTCTACACCACAAAATATATTGGTGGACAGTCTTTTTATCGGATGCAAGCTAGAGAAATTTCATCTAGCAACTTGGGGAATTCGTCACCCAGATTACCGTTTACTCAAGTTCCAGTCGAAAAACAAAGACAAGCTTTAACAACTGTGCAGAAGTATGTGTTTGCTGAAAATGCTTGGAATTTTCCCCCAGATTTAATTAATAAATTAGCACCTTCGCGGTGGCGACATTGGGGGAGTTTTCCTGTAGTTGGGCGTTTAGATTATCCTGTGCATGATTTGGTGTTGCTATTTCAAGGGGCAGTTTTAAGGGACTTACTTTCAGGTAGTCGCCTTTCCTTACTAAAAGACATTGAACTCAAAAGCCCACCCAATAAAGCCCTCACTTTACCAGAATTATTCGATACTTTACAAACTGGTATTTGGACTGAAGTCATGCAACCGCAAAGAGGAACGCTGAAAATCACAAGTTTCCGGCGCGGCTTGCAAAGGGAATATTTGGATATTTTAATTGCTATGGTGTTACGCAGAGAACAAGTCCCAGAGGATGCCCGTTCAATTGCTTGGTATAAACTTAAACAATTAAATGAAAGACTGCAACAGGTGAATACTAATGATGAGTATACCAAAGCTCATTTATTAGAAACACGCGATCGCATCGAAAAAGCTTTGAATGCACCCTTGCAAAGTAACTAATAGTCGCTACTATACAAGAAAAGTCATGTCATGATCCAGAAGTAATAGCAGAAGCTTTACGTCGCTATCCCCTACACACTACCCTGATTCCAGTAAACACCACCGGTAAACTTTTAACAGGGAGCAGGGAATAAGAAATGAAAGTGTATTTAGTTTTTTCCAGAAATCAACTAGGAGTCCTACAGATAAACGAAAATACAGTAAAAATACTGTAGCTTGAAGCTATATAAGAAACTTAAATTGAAAATCATAGAGATAGATTTCCCATATATCTAGAGTTTCCCAACTGACACACAACAGGTTTAAGTGTACTGAATTATGTAGAGAGTGCTTTACAGTAGTTTATTATAAGCAACCAAATTTCACCTATGAGTAATAATATTAATATATGCAGTGGATTATTGCAGTTGAATTATGCTGAAATTAAAAGTAAAATAACTAATCAAAAATTATTTGGTTTAGATGTATTACAACAATATTTGTTTCGTTTTTGCGAGGCTATTATTACCGGTAATAATTCTATAGCAAGCCAATTGAATTTTTATGATATTTCGCCATCTGTTCTACTTTATGGACAACCCAATACAGGCAAAACTACATTATGTTATTTACTTTTTAATCAAATTAAAGAAGAAGTAACTAATGACATAAATTTTTATACTCTAAATGTTGGTAGAATGCTTGATCCAAGTTTAGGTCAATCATCACGTAACCTGGAACAAATATTCAAAGAACTAAAAACTATTTGTATAGAAGGAACATCAATATTTCTACTATTGGATGAACTAGATACATTTTGTATGAGTCGTAGTCGTACTCAAGAACATGATGCTGTTCGTAGAGCGATGACAACTTTAATGTTAGAGATGGATCAACTTAAATTAGAAAGACATTTGCTACTATTTGGAATTACCAATGTCCCATACTTATTAGATACAGCAGTAGTGCGTAGATTTGCTATAAAAAAATCAATGAATTTAAATTTATCTTTGGATTACTTTGAGTCTTATATTGATTATCTAAATAAGCCATTAAATTTAACTTTAACTAAAGAAGAAATTGATAAAATATATGATATTTACCAACGTCGATCTTTTAGTTGTGGTGATATCAAGGGATTATATCAAACTTTATTCATAGACAGTTTATGTACTGAAAAATCAGTATCTATGAATCAACTTTTGATTAAAGCCTTTGAAACTGGCTTTTCGAGTGGAGAACATTTGCAAGCATTATCTCAGGAGCTATCACAATGACTGATGAAGATAAAATGATATACAAACTGACAGTACATAAGAAGTTTATTGGTTGGGTCATTGAAAAATTGAAGGAAGAGGGTATTGCTGCAAAAAGAACAACTGGGAATGATCCAAATGGTGACATACTGATTATTAATCCTGAAGATGCCCCCCTAGTAAAAGAGATAGTACGTAAAATTCAAAATAAATATAATAAGTAAATTAAGGGCAAGCTAATGCCACATATTGAAATTAAAACGCGGAAGCTAATTGATTCGACCTTAGCACAGAAGATGGTTGACAAAGGTACAATAGTATCGATTTTAACAACTGGGAAGATTACTAAACCTGCTAAGGATTTGTTTGATCATGCTGGTATAGCATGGGCAGAAAACATTCCTGAAAGAGAGTTTATGGAGATTGAAGCTCAGGAGGAAGGCTAATGTTAGAAATCAGCTTGTATTCAGAAAATAGTCAACCACCACACATTATAGAACTATCAGAAGAGATTTATGAGTGGTTGGCTAAGTCTGATTTCTCTAAAATAGGCAAATCCGTCACTAGAAAAGTTTTTGTAGAGGGTGAGCAAGAAAAACTGCCATTAGTTAAGCTATCAAAAGAAAATAGGAAAAAACTCAGAAATTTTTTAGGCGAGGAGATTATCCGTGAAAGTGATGCTGTACTCACTAGGCTTGGAGACTCACCATCAAAAAAAGAGTATCAAGATGGCACTAACAAACTGAGGAAACTGCAAGAGCTACTTAAAGGAATAGAAAATTTACAATATCAGTATCTTCAGAGATTTTAGTCTTTGACGCTGGTATGGTAATATTGTTCAGCTTGGGAGATATTTAGCTGTAACAGCCTTTCTTCTCCCAATTGATACTCAATACTAGGTTTAACAGGCGATATCTTTAGACTGTGAATAATTTCTTGAGCTACGGCTTTAGCTAGTAAAGGCGGTACAGAATTCCCGACTTGACGAAAACCATGCCATTTGGTGATGTGGAATCTAAACCAATCTGGGTAAGAATGTAGACGCGCAGCTTCCCGCACAGTGATACATCTGGGGGTGAAAGGGTGAATTGGTCGAGGCGAGGTAAAAGAACCTTTATATTTATCCGTTCCCGCCCTCAAGGTATTGCACACACCAGCCGGATGTAACTTATGAAATCTGCTGATGGGTTCTCTCTCTCCTTGGTGAGTCTCCTGAAAACGTTGTCTTGTAGTTTCTGAATGATTTGTTCTCAGACTGGAAGAAAGAATTCGGGTGTCAAATTGACGAGGATAAGCATAATTATCTGTGGTGGTTTTGATTCCGCGCATTACCTCAGCGTAAATACTAGGTTTTTTATATTCTGCTATTACCCAATCTTTATGTAATAACTCAAAATAATCTTCCGCCTCTGGTAAATCGCCGATCGCTTGCCAAACTGTGGGACAAATTGGTAATTCTGAGTTATCAGATAAATTTGGCTGGGGTTTGGCTATTTGGGTAATTGGCTGGGGATAATTAGGTAAGGTGATATCTTTTCTCGCACCCAGCAAAAATAATCTTTCTCGCGCTTGGGGGACACCATAGTTAGCAGCGTTAAGAATTTGATATTGTTCTTCTACTTGATAGCCGTAAGCTTTAAATTCATCAATTAGTAATTTCAGGATTTGTTTGTGTTCACCAATGGTAATTCCACGAACATTTTCCATCACAAAAAACTTTGGTTGTAGCTCTAAAACCAACCGATGAAAATGAAACACCAAAGAATTACGGGGATCATCAAAAATTCGTTTACCCATCAAAGAAAAACCTTGACAGGGAGAACCGCAAATTACTGCATCTATTTCTTGATTACCAATTAGCGATCGCTCCCTAATTTCCATCCCAGTTGTCTGTTCTACACTTTTACAAAACACCGTGCAGAATGGAAAATTAAACTCATGGGTAGCACAGTGAATTGGATCAATTTCCACCGCCGCCAACACATCAAAGCCAGCCTGCTCAAACCCAAGCGTCATTCCACCCGCACCCGCAAACAAATCTACTGCGATGGGACGGTTTTGAGTGCTGAGTGGTGAGTGCTGAGTGGTGAGTGCTGAGTGCTGAGTGCTGAGTGCTGAGTTCTGGGTGCTGGGTGCTGAGTTCTGAGTGGTGAGTGCTGAGTTCTGAGTTCTGAGTCTCATTGCTAACTTTGAGGCTGATTGATTAACCCTGATTCACATTTAAGCTTTTTAATTAGCGATTTTTATCAACGTTTAAGACGAATTATGGTGTCTCAAGCATATTTTGGCAACAGGGCTGAATTCAAAATTTAAGATTCAGAATCATCACTACCATTTTCCACTCAACTCACCACCCAACACTCCCTACTCTCTACTCAGCACTCAGCACTCAGCACTCTCTACTCAGCACTCCCAAGCATTTGCAAAATTTCTTGAGCTGCGCGATCGCACACTCCCAATTCTCCCAAACACTGGCGCATTTGTTGGTAATCTGCCAAGGTTTGCTCTCGCTTTTGAGGATTCAGCAATAATTCCATTGCTGCTTGAGTAATGTTTTCTGGGGTGGCTTGTTCTTGCAATAACTCCGGCACAATTGGTTTCATCACCACTAGGTTAGGTGGCGATGCAAAGGGAATAGAACCTCTCAGGATAGTTCTAGCAATCCAGGCGGTGACGGGATGTAAACGATACACTACCACCTGCGGCACGTTTAATAAAGCCAGTTCTAAGTTGACTGTGCCAGATTTGGTAATGGCGAAATCAGCCGCCGCAAATACTTCTTTTTGTTTACCTGAGAGGATTGTTGCCCTCAGTCCATAACTTTTCACAGCCTCTTCAATGGGCTTTCTGTAAACTTCCAACGACAGGGGAATCCAAAAGTGAGCTGTTGGTAGTTTGCTTTGGATATTTTGGGCAGCTTGAAAAATTACTGGTAGTAAATATTTTAATTCTTGGCTTCTGGAAGCTGGCAGAAGTGCGATCGCTATCTGCTCGGCATCAATTCCCAATGTAGCACGGGCTATTTCCCGGTTAGGCGCGTCTTGCATCCGGTCAATGAGGGGATGACCTACCCAAGTGACATTCGCCCCATTCCGGCTAAAATAGCGGGCTTCTTCTGGAAATATTGCCAATAACTTATCGGTAAATCCCACAATCCGAGAAGTATTTTGCAAACTCATCGACCATACCCACTCCTGCGGCGCGATGTAGTAAGCCACAGGCACATTTGGTAAATGCTTTTGCATATAACTACCGATGCCAAGATTCGGCCCCATGTAGTCGATTAACACTACTAAATCGGGAGGATGTTGTTTTAAATAGGCGATCGCCTGACGCTGTACTCTTAAAGTGGGCAAAACATAAGGCAAAGATTCCAGAATACCCATCGAACCGATACCACTGGTATTCCCTAAAATCTTTGCCCCAGCCGCCGCCATTTTGTCACCACCCAAGGCGACAATCTCCAATTCTATACCCGTAGCCACAGCTTGACGCTGCAACGCCGCAATCAACAGCGAGCCTTGCAAATCGCCAGAAACTTCACCAGTGCTAATAAATATTCGCATTGAAAATCCAAAAGTTAGGGATTAGGGATTGGGGACTGGGGATTGGGGACTGGGGATTGGGGACTGGGGACTGGGTAATAAATTCTACCTTGTCTACCTTTTCTCCCCTGCCCCCTGCCCCCCTGCCTCCTCTGCCCCCTGCCTAAGACTCATCACTCCCGCTTACTCTCCCTCTGCCGGGAATCAAGCCTCGTCTTCCTGGCATTTGGGACAGTAACAGGAAGCGGCGGAGGTTTTGCAGGGTTTCGGTGTCTCCCAATGATTCGAGTTGTTCTAAAGCTTCTTTAAAACTGAGACTAGAACGGTAAAGTATGCGAAAAGCTTTTTTGAGTAGTTGTAACTCGTTGCTATCAAATCCTGAACGTTTCAATCCTACTAAATTCAGGGTTCTAATGCGTCCTGGGTTGCCTTCTACGAGCATATAAGGCGGCACATCACGATCAATGCGTGCCATTCCTCCTACCATTGCGTGTTTACCGATGTGTACGAATTGATGCACACCTAAAACGCCGCTTAGTCTGGCACGTGACTCTATATGAACGTGTCCAGCCAGGGCTACGGAGTTAGCAATAATAACTGAGTCTTCAATTACACAGTTATGAGCTACATGAACATAAGCCATCAGTAGGTTGTCATTGCCAATGATGGTGGCTTCCCCTGCACCGGTGGCGCGGTTAATGGTGACGTACTCGCGAATCAAATTGCGATCGCCTATTCTTACCCAAGTCGGTTCGCCAACAAACTTGAGGTCTTGGGGTTCCATCCCGATGGCTGCACCAGGAAAAATTTGATTTCCTACGCCAATTTCACAAGGCCCTTCTATGACTGCGTGCGCGCCAATAATAGTGTCAGCACCCACTTTGACGTTTGCTCCGATCACAGCATAAGCACCGACTTGCACCGTTGGGTGTAGTTCCGAGTTTGGATGAATTACAGCAGTTGGATGAATCAGGGTTTTCAAGGGTCAATCTCCAGAACTGTCTTGATAAGCCAGTGCCTTGCTTTGCTGCCAAAGTAGAGACTCCTGGCGTAACTGAGTGTGTGATTCTTCATAAGAAGAAGGTCGGGCAAGTGAATGTGTGAGGTCGGCGAAAAACAATCAATTTTGGATTTGGGATTGATGATTTCGAGATTTTTTTGCCAATCAGTAGTTAAGAAGGTACTGAAGAAAATCATCCAAAATCGCCAGTTGAAAATCTCAAATCCTTTGGTGGCGGTTTTATGTAATTAGTCTTCTGTCTGGGAAATTTAAAACAGTTTACGGCTATACTCTCCACCACATCGGTAGATTTTAGTTAACCATAGAAAACATTAATTCGCCTTCAGCAGCCAGTTGACCGTCAACTTCTGCACGGGCTTGCATTTTGCTGAAACGACGCTGTTTAATCCATAACAGTTCCACTGTCATGGTTAGCTGGTCTCCTGGTACTACCTGACGGCGAAAGCGGACTTTATCTATACCAGCAAAAACAAACAGTCCCTTTTCTGAGTCTGGTAATTGTCTTAAAATCACACCCCCTACTTGAGCCATTGCTTCTACAATTAACACACCTGGCATCAGTGGTCTACCTGGGAAGTGTCCCTGAAACTGCGGCTCGTTAAATGTAACGTTTTTAATACCTACAGCCAGTTTACCTGGGACATAGTTGATAATTTTATCTACAAGTAGGATTGGATAACGATGGGGCAGTAGCTCCAGAATTTCTTCTGGGCTGAAAGTTGTCTGAATTTCAGGTGCAGCTGCATCAGGAGATGGATCTGCGATCGCGCTATGACTATTGACTTCAGATAGGGTTGACATGGGTGGTGTAATTGAATTCGACTTTGGGATTTAGTTGGGATGGGGAATTTCAACCATCAGCTAGAATTTTTTGCGCCAGCTGAATATGTAAATTATGACTGGCTTTGTACGCCAAAAAATGCGCGCAGGGAAAATATCCCAATAAACTCAAATCCCCTACTAAATCCAAAATTTTATGCCGGACTGGTTCATTTGCAAATCTTAATGGCGGATTTACCCAACCTTCAGCACCACAAACCAGGGCATTATCTAAGCTACCACCTTTAATTAACCCAGATTTTTGTAAATATTCAATTTGATGCGCTAACCCAAAAGTCCGTGCTGGGGCTATCTCTTCACTAAAGCTCAAACTAGCTTGTGCTGCATCGCTAACTTTACACCAACTATGCCATTGATTACCAATCGCTGGTAAATCAAAATCAATCCCGTAGCTAAAGCGGGTTTCAGAAGCTGGGATTGCCGCTACAAAGGCATCATCTTGACGAATCCAGATAGGCTGTTCTACGGTGATGGGGCTTTGGGGTTGAGTAACTGCTTGGGGAGTCAAACCTACTTGTGCAATGCTATTTGCCCATATCCGCGCCGAACCATCTAAAAGCGGTACTTCTCCCCCATCAATTTCTATACGGGCATTATCTACACCCATTCCCGCCAAAGCCGCCAATAAATGTTCCACTGTGCGAACCGATACATCCCCCTTACCCAGTTGTGTTGACAGAACAGTTTGACTCACAGCCGCAACTTGGGCAGGAATAATAGGCGAATCCGGCAAATCGACCCTGACAAAATAACGTCCACTTCCCGCATCCGCCGGTAGTATCCGCACTTGGGTAGTAACACCGCTATGGAGTCCCACACCAGTTTGAGTAATTGCCGCAGCCAGGGTGTGTTCTAGCATAGGCACGAACTCAGTATAGATAGATTGTTGTTTTTCATATGCAGTCTTGGTAAAACCCTGAGCAAAAAATTAAATGGGATTGGGGATTGGGGAGGTAGAGGGCAGGGGGCAGGGGAGATAAGGTAGACAAGGTAGAATCTTTTACCTAATGACTAATGACTAATGACTAATGACTAATGACTACCCTAGAATCTTTCGCCAATACCAAAGTTAATCCGGCTTTCACCATCGTCATTGATACCGTAGTCGATACGGATTGGGCCAAGGGGTGATTGTACACGCACACCTAAGCCGTAGCCGTAGCCTGTGCCGTTTTTGTTTAATACCTCAGCCGCTCTGGTGGTAGTGCCTAAGTCGCTACCGACATCAAAGAATAACGCGCCACTGATAACTGAGAAGACAGGGAAACGATATTCTACTGATGCTTGGACGTAACTGCGTCCACTGCTTAATGTGCCTTCTTCGTAACCGCGCACGGAGTTACTACCGCCAAGGGTAAAGGCTTCATAGGGAGGTAAATCACCGAAGACTGTACCGCCTTGGATATTAAAAGCTAGGGTTTCGGGGCCTTTGGTAAAGCCTGTAAACTTCACGGGTAAATATTGGCTGTAGCTACCCCGTAGTCTGGTGAGAAAGATACTACCTGAACCAACGGGTACTGATTGGTCTACACCAAAACGCAGGAAAGAACCGCTAGTAGGTTGTAAAGCATTGTTACGGCGATCGCGTTGCGCTCCTAACTGTAGGAACAATAAATCATCTTCTCCTGTACCAGAAAAACTCAGGGGAATATTTTCACTGGTGCGGTTGCCGTTATCATCAAATACTGCCCCCTCTTTTCTCAAGTTACCGTCAGCATCACGGGTAGTTACTCGTTGATACTGGAATCCGGCTGAAGCAGTCCATTCGGCTCTTTCGTAAGGATTACTAGATAAAGGACGAGTGAAGGTTATACCACCACCAAAGCGGGTGACACGGGGGCGGTCTTGCTCATCAGTGTTAGTAATATTATTCGGGTCAAATGTTCTAATGTCGTTATCTTGACCGTCAAAAATCAAGGAAATAGAACGGCGACGGAAGATATTGGCTGTGTAGGAAGTCCGGTAAGGATCGCCTGCAATCCAAGGATCTGTGAAGCGGAGGTCAAATAGTAACTCCCTTTCACCCACCTGTAATTCTGCGCCTAGTTTTTGGTTTCTACCACCCAGGTTTTGCTGCTGATAGCTGATTGTACCGAAAAGTCCACTCGCAGAACTAATACCCGCACCCGCCGCAATAGAACCACTACTACGCTCAACGACATTCACGACTACATCAACTTTACTGGGGTCAGTTCCAGGGTCAAGGGAAACGTTGACATCTTCAAATAATCCTGTCCCGAATACCCGTTGTAGGTCTTTTTGCACGGTGTTGCGGTTAAATACTTGTCCTGGCTTTAACTCTAGTTCCCGCTTAATTACATACTCTCTGGTGCGGCCTTTAATTGGTTCACCTTTCTCGTTGACATCTTGACCTTCTTTGTTACGGAAGCGGACTTTAATGTTTTCTACCACGCCTTCCGCTACTTGCAGGGTGACAACTCCACTTTCGGAAACTTGTGGCGCGCCCACGACGTTGGCTAAAACATAGCCTTGGTCTTGATATCGCTTGGTTAGTTGCTTGATACCCTCTTGTAAGTCCCGCAAGTTGAGGATTTTGCCGTATTGTTCACGGAAAATTGCATCCGCCGTCCCAGATGGAAGTACAGAAGCAACTTCAGTACCTGGGTTAGCTTGTACTTCTACTTTAGTTAACACAGGGTTGGGCTGGACAACAAAACTTACCCTGACACCCAAGGGAGTATCCTCTGGCGTAGCTTGGACATTAGAGAAGAACCCAGTAGCGAAAATAGCGTTAATGTCTTCTTGCAGTTGGGTACGGGTGGTTGTCCGTCCTGGTTGGGTGCGGATGACATTATAAACTTGAGTTTCTAATTCTGGAGCGAGTTGTCCTGTTTGCGATCGCACCAACACTTCTGATACCAACACACGGGGTTCTGTAGTTTCTTGGCTGTTGCTGGGAGTGTTGAAATTATCCTGTGTTGCGGGAGGATTAGTAGAATCTGGTGTTGGGGTTGTAGGTGTATTTGCAGGTTCTGTTGTTGGGGTTGTGGGTGTTGTTTCTAAGGTTGGTGTATTTGCGGGTTCTGTTGTTGGGGCTGTTGGGGTTGTTTCTAATGTTGGTGTGTTTGCAGGTTCTGTTGTTGGGGTTGTTTCTAGTGTCGGGGTTTCTGGTTCTGTTGTTGGGGTGGTGGGTGTTGTCTCTGGCGTTGGTGTAACAGGATTTGTAGCTGGTGCTTGTACTAGTTGACTAGCTGTTCCTTGGTTACTTAATGCTGTTTTTGTAGTTGTTATTTTTAACGGAGACGAAGAAATAACTACAGGGGATTTAAAAACTGATTTTTGAGCATTTAAATCTTTGGTAGTAGCAGATGAGACTGAAATAGTGGGAAGAGAATTAGATTTTTGAGCAGTAGAATTTGGGGTTGTAGCAATTTCTATAGTCGGTACAGTTACTTCTTTTGTTACCGTTGCTGCGGATTTTGTCGATTTCTCGTTGGATGATAAAGCAGCCTTAGCAGAATTATCCGCAGTCGGAGTTTCTGCCAAGTTTTTCACTTCAGTCAGTTGGGGCTGCTGTTCTAGTGCAGTTTCAACCTGTTCTAATTGTTGATTATTGGCACCTGGGACAACTTCTGCTGTTACCTCTAAACTGTTAGGAGTTTGGGCATTAGCACTCAAAGAGCCGGTTAAAGGTGCTGTAATCGCTACAGCTGTCACTAATACGGGAGATAAACGCATTTTACTTATATTCCTCTTCACATCCACACACCATCACGATAATTAGGGATTGGGGACTAGGGACTTGTACTGAGCTTGTCGAAGTATTGGGGATTGGTGACTATTACACAATATTCTTTCCCTAATTCCTCACTCAGCACAGGCTAACGCCCCACTTTTCTCAAAACACTCAAAACTCATTACTCATTACTCATTACTCATTACTCATTACTCATTACTCAGCACTCAGCACTCAGCACTCATCACTCATCACTCATCACTCATCACTCAGTTTCTACCGCTTGCAACACCCTTTGTAAAACCTCCTGATAAGCATCTTCTACATTCCCCAGGTCTTTACGGAAACGGTCTTTATCCATAACACGGCGATTAGGATCTGTTTCCGTGACATTCCACAAACGACAGGTATCAGGACTAATTTCATCTGCCAAGAGTAAATTGCCTTGTGAGTCAACGCCAAATTCTAGTTTGAAGTCAACGAGGGTGATACCGCAGTCCAACCAGAATTTCTGAAGAAATTCATTAATTTGCAATGCTAGATGAGTAATTGCATCTACTTGTTCCGGTGTAGCTAGTTCTAGTAGTAAAAGGCGATCGCGTGTTAGTAGTGGATCACCTAATTGATCGTTTTTATAATAAAACTCTACTAGGGGCTGCTTTAATACTGTACCCAGTTCTAACCCTGTTTGTTGACACAGACTTCCAGCCGCAATATTACGGATAACTACTTCTAAAGGTAGGATTTTTACTGCCTTCACGCGCATTTGGTGAGGCGCAGGGCTATCTATATAGTGTGTTTTAATACCAGACTTTTCTAACTGCTGAAACAGTTGGCTAGAAATACTACAGTTGATATTGCCTTTACCAAGGATACTTCCCCGCTTTTGGGCATTAAATGCAGTTGCATCATCCTTGAAGTCAGCTAGTAAAACTTCAGGATCATCAGTTGCATAGAGAATTTTTGCTTTGCCTTCGTATAGCTTGGAATTAACAGACATGATGGAGGGTAAGATTTTAGGCGATGGACAGCTTTTGTAGCTTTCGGGCTTCACCATTTTATCTTTAGTTATTCCCTATTAGCTATTCAAGTCTGGGGATTGGGGATTGGGGACTGGGGACTGGGGATTGGGGACTGGAAAGCAGGCAAGGAAAACTGATAACGAGTGACTATGACACTCATAACTAATAACTCATCACTCAGCACGCTGCTCAACGCGCCGCTTCCGCTAACAGCACTCAGCACTCATTACTCAGCACTCAGCACTCACAACTCAGCACTCACCAGACAGACAATTATATGAGAGCGTAGGGATATGTAACCTGCAATAGAAGAGAATTATTTTTAACTATGATATTTGTAGGGTTCAATTGTTTCGGAGATGCCGAATATTTGTATATATTGATACTTAAATTTTTGTTGCACAAAGAAAAGTTACATGACAATTATGTAACAGATGAAATATGATGAAACAAACTTTATTAGGTGAATAGTATCTACAACCCAAAAGGTATCGAGTTTAATACATACAAGACCAAAAAGCATTTTCAAACTATTACGCAGATTTTATTGCTAAATAAAACCATAAACATTACCTAAGTTAATAGTAGTTATACTTAAAAAAACAAAAGTTAGGATAAAAATACTACTAGAAATTTAGCGTTAATGATGGAAATCAAACGGGAGTTGAATAAATGGAGAAAAAAATAGTGAGTAAAGACAATTTTCTCTACCCTCGTGGTCGTTACTATGGTCAAGTTAAGCCAGAAAACTTGGTTTTTAATGCTAATCTCCAAGAATTTGCCCAAAAAATCAGTTACATCTGTAATCTAGAAACGTCTGGCAAATTAAAACCAGAGGATGCTTACGAACAAATTAAAGCCTTGTGGAAAAACTTAAAGCGGACAAAAAAACAGTTACAAATTGGTGAAAACCCGTTTCAAGATGAAGGTGAAAATCCTGAAGAGTCATGAAATGGAAATTGGGCATTGGGCATTGGGCATTGGGCATTGGGCATTGGAAACAACCAATAACTAATGACTATTGACTACTTCACCGTGATTGTCCAAACACCATCCCAATTATCTGAAGGCGGTGTATGTTGGTAGTTATAGGCGCGCTCTAGTTGCAAAATCACTGCTTGATCTGTGGGTTTGATGTGTTTGGCTGCCTCAAAACAGGCGATCGCTCCTGTAAAATTACGAGATAAGTAAGCTTCACGGCCAGCGTGGTAGTGAAACAAAAACTCCTGGGTATTATCGTCTAAGGGAGTTGTGCGATCGCTAATGAGTTCGTAAATGTTTACGGCTTGGTGTTTACCTTTGACTCGGATTTTATCTAATTGACGTACCCAAATGCGATCGCTGCATAGTTGATAAGTGAATTCACTTAAAATAATGTCACAACCATATTCTTTTGTGACTGTCTCTAAACGTGAACTTAAATTTACACCATCACCAATAACTGTATAGTCCATCCGTTTTTGAGAACCGATATTTCCTGAGACTACTTCCCCAGAACTAATACCAATACCAATATTAATTTTCGGTTGGGCTTGGATAATGCGCCGTTGGTTAAATTCTTCTAAGCGTTGGCGCATATCTAAGGCTGATTGTACTGCGCGCCAAGCATGATTTTCGGTTAGTGGTAGGGGCGCGCCAAATACAGCCATTAGCGCATCACCAATAAATTTATCTAAAGTACCTTCGTAGTTAAATACTGCTTCTACCATTGTTTCAAAATACTGGTTTAGTAGTGATACTACTTCCGCCGCACCTAGATTTTCTGTCAATGTAGTATAACCACGGATATCAGAAAATAAAATTGTTACCTCTTTTCGCTCACCTACCATCAAAGCATCTTCTCCCACCGCCATTACTTGTTCAGCAACGTGGGGAGTTAAATAGCGATACATAGCAGTTTTTAGGCGTTTCTCTTGGCTGATATCTTCTAATACAACCAAACCACCCCTGACTCCACCTTCTGGATTAGTTAGGGGATTAACAGTTAAATTAATACTACGGTCTAGAATGCTAATTTCTTCTGATGTGAGAAACTTGGACTGGGGAGTTAAGGGTAAATTCCAGGGAATGAAAATATCAGGATTAGTGCGATCGCGCACTGTCAAAATAGAATATTGAGCCTCACTAGTGAGTATACCTTCAGTATTTTGTAATTGATAAATTCCCAAGGTCAAACTTTGCTCTGGAACATAATGTCTAGCACCAGTTTTTAAACTATCCTCTAAACGCATTTGTAAATTGTCTACTGGTACAACCTCCCACACTAGGCGACCAATTAAGTTATGTTCCCACAAAATTTTATTACTTTTATAGTTAACATCTCCTAAAGGACAACCCAATAACTCTAAGGCTGCATCATTTATAGTGACTATGCTACCAGCCATATCTGTAGAAATTACCGCATCTGATAAACTTTGCAGTATATCTTTTTGGTATTGTTTTTCTAACAGCACATTTTCAAATAAACGGGCATTTTCTAAAGCTATTCCCGCCTGAATATTAAAAGCCCGCATAAACTCTTCATCAGACGCAGTAAAACTTCCTTGTTGTTTATTAATTAACTGTGTTACACCTATTAATTCATTGGCAGAATTAAATACTGGTAAACATAAAATATTGCGGGTTAAATAACCCGTCCTTCTATCTGTAGTCGGGTCAAATCTTGGGTCTTTATAAGCATCAGGAATATTCAGGGCTTCCCCTGTGGAAGCTACATAACCAGCAATTCCCCGACTAGTTGGAATCCGAATTTCCATCAAATTTTGCGTATCTGCGGCGGCTGCTACTTTTGTCCACAATTCCCCCATTTCTTTGCGGTACAAAAACAGCGTACTGCGGTCAGCCTGCATTAAAATTCTGGCTTGTTCCATCACTATTTGCAAAGTAGCTTCTAAGTCTAAACTTTGCCCCAGTGTTTGAGTCGCCCGTAAAAGTGCTGTTGCGCCTCGTTGGTTACGTGCAGCGACATAAAAAGATTGACAAGTTTCTAAAATAATGCCAATAGATGCGGCAAAATCCCGAAAATGTTCTTCATCTTCATGATTAAAAGGTGTATCACCAGTTTTATTTGCTAGTTGAACTACCGCAACCACTTGACTTTTGCTACTCACAACAGGCATACACAAAATATTGTGAATTGTATAGCCCATTTGTTTTTCCAAGTCAGGACTAAAAAGAGGATGAGTTGCAGTTTCTCCTATGTTTAAATATTGACCTGTGCTAGCGACATGACCAGGAATTCCAAAAGTAATAGGAGTGCGAATTTCTAGGAACTTTTGTCCATTATCTTGAGGAACTTTTGACCACAATTGACTTTTATCGTGGTCAACTAAAAAAATTGCTGTATGTTCTGCTTGAAGAATTTGACCAATTTTCAGGGTGATTGCTTCTAGAACTTTTTCCAGCATATTTTCTAGAGCTTCATTATTAATGAGTTCAATAGCTCTGAGAAATTGCTGAAATTCGGCAGTAATAAAGTCTAGTAAACAAACAAATTCATTAACAGAAAGGTCTTTCACCCGCCGCAATAAAGCGTGGGTGCGATTCACTTGAGTCAGTTCTGTTAATGTAGCCAAGACGCTACCAGGATTAGGAAGAGTCATTAGTTTTTAGTCAATAGTCAATAGTCAATAGTCAATAGTCAATAGTCAATAGTTATTAGTTATTAATCGATTGATAATTTTTTACCTTGTCTACCTTGTCTACCTTGTCTCCCAATCCCCAATCCCCAATCCCCAATCCCTATTCCCTAATTCCCGTAACCTGTAACCTACTCCCTGTAGTCTTGCCATACAGGATTTTTTGATAATAATCTTGTAGTTGCTGTGTAGCAGCAGCCCATCCCCATTTTTCTGCTTCTCGGCGGGCGTTTTGTCGGATGGTTTCGCGTTCTTGTTTGTTTTCTAATAGCTTAACAGTTGCGTCAATAGCATCTTGAATGTCAGCTTTAGGATTGAAAAGATATCCGTTGACACCATCTGTCACAATGTCGGGAATACCGCCAGAACGTGCGGCGACGACGGGACAACCTGCGGCCATGGCTTCTAGTAATACTAAACCTAGTGTCTCGGTGCGGGAAGGGAAGATAAAAGCATCAGCACTGGCGAAGGCTGAACCTAACTCTCGTCCCATGAGATAGCCGACAAAATTAGTATTTGTTCCTGCAAAGTGTTTTTCTAAGGCTTGGCGATGGGGGCCATCTCCGACTAGGGCTAATCTGGCTTGGGGAATGGCTTCTAATATGGGTTTAATGCGCTCAATTTCTTTTTCGGCAGAAAGACGACCTACATACAATAATAAGGGGCTTTCTGGGTGATTTTGGCTGAGGCGATCGCGCATTTCTAAACTGGCTAAATCGGGGTGAAATAATTCTGTATCTACTCCCCTCTGCCATAAATCTACTCTTTCAATGCCATGTGATGAAAGTTCTGTCATCATGGCGGTAGAAGTACATAAATTTAAAACTGCTTGATTGTGCGCCCCTTTCAAGAGTTCCCAAAGTAATCCTTCTAACATTCCTAAACCGTAATGTTGTAGGTATTGGGGTAAATGAGTATGATAAGAAGCAACTAAGGGAATTTTCAGGACTTTACTGTAAAAAATCCCCGATAAACCCAAAACAGCCGGATTGACAACATGAATAATATCTGGCTGGAACTGTTCTAGAGTGTAGCCGATGGCTGGACGGGGTAATGCCATTTTCAACTCTGGATACAAAGGCAAAGGAAAGCCACTCACACCGTAAACTTTCGCTCCTTTGTGTTCAGTAATTCCACCCTCTGGCGCAACTACTAAAACTTGATTTCCTTGACGTTGTAGGTGGTCAACGGTGTGACGTAGGCGTGTCACAATGCCGTCAACCTTGGGTAAAAAGGTTTCGGTGAATAAGGCAATTCTCATAGGAAATTATTCATGCTGAAGAAAGGGTACAGGGGTGTAGGGGTTTAGGGGTTTAGGGGTTCATAACCCTTACACTGCTTACACCCTTATACCCCTAGAAAGTTCAAAAGCTATTGACTCTAGTGCTTTTTTAATTTCTATGCCAGGAAACTTTCGGTAAAATCTGCTTTTTATCAACGCGTTGCTGGTATTTTACAGCAAAGTTCAGCAGAGAATCCAGAAGAGAATCAGAGAGATAATGAGGCTGTAAACCTAAATCCAGCAATTTAGTGTTTTTAGCGTTGAAATAATGTTCTTCTTTCTCAACTCTGGGATTATCTAAGTTACTGATTTCGACATTGAGTCCCAAAGCATTACCGGCTTTTTTCACCATTAACGC
>NZ_PJIZ01000050.1 GCF_021596505.1 Nostoc sp. CMAA1605
CGTTCAGCTTACATCTGGCCCACAGCATAGTTGTTTGCAGGCGGCTCAGAAAAAAAATAAACTAGGGCGATCGCTACGTGCATCAGTACCAGAAACACTGTACCAAACATTGTGGCATCATCTAACCCTCAACAATCCCCAAAAACAAATTTAAGTCTGAATTGCTCTGTTGGTGGTGATCCCCAGGGAAATCATCCCGCAAGCCCAACGTTAAGTGACTATACACTCTCTTTAAATTGTTGGGCTTAGTGCCAAAATAGTAAATGGGTGTAGTTAGCAAACAGCTCTCCCAAAATTTTGAAGCAGAGCAAAGCAGAACTCCCAACAAAATTTTATGCAATTGTGTTGTGGAAGACTCAAAACCAGCAAAACAAAAAACTACCGAATGGCAACCTGGTAGCGTCAAGGTGCAGTTCGGCATCACTAGCCACCATAAATACATTTTCTCCAGAAAAAATTTATGGCTGCTATTTAACCACCCCATACGGTGGCGATGCCAACATTAAACCGACAAATCTCTCTTTCCTGATTGGAGGCACTGGCAAACAAACCAAGAGCAACCGAAAAACAGTAATCGAAGGATGGAGATGTCACACTCCCAGGCAACCATCCACAAAAAAACTGTAAATTAAAGGGGAAGAGTGGATGAACAACGGCAAAGTTAGAATCTACGAATTATCAAAGGAATTGAATTTGGATAACAAAGAGCTATTAGCAATTTGCGACCAGCTCAACATCGCGGTCAAAAGCCATAGCAGTACAATTTCAGAAACAGAGGCAGAAAATATTAGGGCGGCGGCTGAAAAATTACCAGCAACAAACGGAACGCCCAAAAAAGAATTTCATACATCATCCCATAAACCCAATTCATCACCTACTAGCTCAAATAGTCGCTCAAACCAACCTCACAAACAACAAATTTTGGAAATTCGTAAACCCAAAATATTGAAAATCCTACTTCTAATGCTCCCGAAGTATCAGGAGCTAGCAATCACCAAGTTGCTCCATCATCCGAAGTGAATTCTCCAGCACCACCAAAGCCCTTTGCCACACCAGTCTCACCCATGAAGCCGACGGCTCCCACTCGACCTGTCCCCGTACTCAATCTGAAACCACTCCAGCACAACCTGCTCCAGTCACAGAAGCCACACCCAAACCACAGGCCTCTGAAAAAAGCGCAGTGGAAAAACCGGAAAAGGTAGCTCCATCTAGACCTAAGCCGGAAAAACCCCAAAAACCACAACTAACAGCACCACCAGCTAGACCTGTAGCAGAAAAGTCAGACGCACCTGAACAAGTGAGCGCGTCAGAAAAACCGATCCTCAAACGAGAACGCCCACGACGGGCAGAAGAGGATCGTGACCAGCCCAGGCCAAAAGTCTCTAAACCTACATCCACAGAGACACCCCAGCCTGCTGGACAAAAACCGTCCCGTCCTAGTCCCGGAGCAGCCAGACCAGAACGTGGGAATCGCTCAAATGCACCAGTTGGGGAAGGCCGTCCTCGACCAGCGCGCCCTGGAGAAGCCGTGGCACCAGTGCCAGTGGCCACACCCCCTAAACAAATGGCAGGGGTATCAGGCCGCATGGAATCTATTGAGGATAGACCGGCACCCGATCTGCTCGACTTAAAACGTCCCACACCACCCCGATTGGCTAAAGGTGGCAAAAAGTGGCAAGAAGAAGAAATCATTGACGAAATCAAAGAAAAATCGAGCAAGGCCTCGGTCAAAGGTAAACGCATCAAGCCCATCCTGGAAGATGATTTTGAAGATGATTTTCTCGATCCTGAAGACAAACTGGAAATCCCAGCTACAGTCCAGGTGAGTTTGTCAATTGCTCGTCCCCCAAACCCAAAGCCGCTAGACCCTCACAACCGTCTACTACAGGTGTAGGTAGTATTCCAACTGCCAGAACTAAAAAATTCGGTTCTCGTGACCAAAATCGTCGTCAACAAGAAGTTGAAGTCAAACGCGAGCGTCCGAGCAAAGTGATAGTAACCGGCCCGATGACGGTACAAGAACTAGCGGATGCTTTAGTAGTAGCCGACACAGAGATTGTGAAAATCCTGTTCATGAAAGGGATGGCGGTCAGCATCACCCAAAATCTGGATATTCCCACCATCACCCTAGTCGCCAAGGAACTAGAAGTAGAAATTGAAACCGCCGAACCAGAAGCAGAAGCGCGTAAAGTCACGGAAATGATTGACGTGGGTGATTTGGAACATCTCCTTCGTCGTCCTCCAGTGGTGACAATTATGGGTCACGTAGACCACGGTAAAACCACTCTGCTCGATTCCATCCGTAAAACTAAGGTCGCAGCCGGTGAAGCTGGTGGGATTACCCAGCACATTGGTGCGTACCATGTTGATGTTGAGCATGAAGGCAAACAACAGCAAATCGTCTTCTTGGACACTCCTGGTCACGAAGCCTTTACCGCCATGCGGGCGCGGGGTGCGAGGGTGACAGATATCGCTGTCCTAGTGGTAGCGGCAGATGACGGTGTGCGTCCTCAAACCGTAGAAGCAATTAGCCACGCACAAGCGGCTGAAGTACCCATTGTGGTAGCCATCAACAAAATTGATAAAGAAGGGGCGCAACCCGATCGCGTTAAACAAGAACTCACCCAGTACGGTCTCACCCCAGAAGAATGGGGCGGCGAGACAATTATGGTACCTGTGAGTGCGATCAAAGGTGAAAACCTCGACACACTCCTAGAAATGATTCTCTTGGTGGCAGAAGTCGCTGAACTCTCCGCTAACCCAGATCGTTCCGCCAGAGGCACAGTCATCGAGGCGCACCTAGATAAAGCTAAAGGCGCAGTCGCTACCTTACTGATTCAAAACGGCACTCTCCGCGTGGGAGATATGCTGGTGGCTGGTTCAGCCTTCGGTAAAGTCAGAGCAATGGTTGACGATCGCGGCAAACGTGTAGACGTGGCTTCTCCCTCCTTCGCCGTGGAGGTACTCGGTTTAAGCGATGTACCCGCCGCCGGTGATGAGTTTGAAGCATTCGAGAACGAAAAAGAAGCCAGAGCGATCGCTTCCGACCGTGCCGACAAACAACGCCTGTCTCGTCTATTACAAGGACGCGTTACCCTCACCACCCTATCAGCCCAGGCTCAAGAAGGCGAGTTGAAAGAACTCAACTTGATCCTCAAAGCCGACGTACAGGGATCAGTGGAAGCCATTGTGGGAATGCTCAAACAAATTCCCCAAAACGAAGTCCAAATTCGGATGCTCTTGTCCACAGCCGGAGAAATCACCCAGACCGATATTGACCTAGCCGCAGCCAGTGGCGCAGTTATTATTGGCTTTAACACCACCTACGCCAGTGGTGCAAGGCAAGCCGCCGATGAAGCTGGTGTAGATGTGCGGGAATACAACATCATCTACAAACTCATGGAAGATATCCAAGGGGCTGTAGAAGGTCTGCTAGAACCCGAATTAGTAGAAGAATCCCTGGGTCAAACCGAAGTTCGGGCTGTCTTCCCAGTTGGTCGTGGTGCGGTTGCAGGTTGCTACGTGCAGTCTGGCAAACTTGTCCGTAACTGCAAAGTGCGGATACGCCGTGGCAGCAAAGTCATCTACGAAGGCGTACTCGACTCCCTCAAACGGATGAAAGAAGATGCACGGGAAGTCAACGCCGGTTACGAATGCGGTGTGGGCATCGATAAATTCCATGACTGGGCAGAAGGTGACATCATCGACGCATACCAGATGGTAACTAAACGCCGTACACTGGCATTGACAAGATAGTGCTGAGTCAAGGAAGAGGACAAGGGGTAGAGAGCAGGGAGAAACACGGAAATCTTCTCCTGGCTCTCTGCTCCCCGCCCCCTGCCTAATCAAAACCCAGGACTGTAATTTATGCGCTCATTTCGTTCTGAACCAATTTTGTGGATTCATCTGGCAGGCTTGGCAACACTGCCCGTTTTTTTACTGCTGTGTTTATTGTTTTTGTCTGTAGGTGAACCGCTACTACCTGTATGGATGGAGTTGTTACTAGTAGCGGTAGTGGGCGTGATTCCCCTGTTGTGGATGCAATTGCGCCGACCTTTTTATATATTTGGTATTTTGGGTGTAGCTCTCAAGCCAGAAAATCTGACTGAGCAGCAAAGAAAAATTCTCTGTTTAATTAATACAAAATTAAATCGGTTATTGGCACTCCTGGCAGCCATGATCTCAATTGTGCTGCTATGGCAACTGTATCAAGTAACTCCTCTGATGGTGAATGTAGCTAGTTTCTTACCACAATGGCGGAGTTTAGCTTTGTTAATGGCTGGCTTAACCTTTCTGGCAAGTAATTTATTTCTTCAGATTCCAGTCAGTGTAGCACGAGTTTTAGTGACAAATGACACAGAATTTGCTGCTATAGAACCGTTACCTTTAGAAAAGATTAACCAGGATTTCACGATTTTAGGGGTGCGGGTTAATAAAATCTTGCCCCAGTTGACTGTCAAAGTTAAAACTGAGGAATGAAGGAATATGGCTAAAATAACAGCTTATAGTGATCCAGAAATTTGGCAAAATCTCCAATACGCGATCGCAGCAAGTTCTGGTTTCCAAAGATGGCAACTAGAAAGCTATCCTAGACTGCAAGAAATGCGTCTAGAACAGCAGGTGCAGCGATATCTACGGGAAACTTTAGAAACCTTAGCTTATTAGGAGGCATGAGACAGAAAAAAAGAAGAGTTAACTGATTTGTTTTCAGTTAATTTGCCTATCTGTCTTCATTACGCTTGATGTTAAGAAAAAATTTCAATCTAGGCAGGCATAGAGGGGATCTAGTTGTTTAATCTAGATCCCCTTTATGCTGCTTATGGTTAACGTGAGTCTCTGATAGAGGCGAAGTTGTAGCCAGTGGCTCAAAATTCAGAAGAAACACTTTGTTCCTCCCCTCAACCCCTGCACCCTCACACCCCCATCAGTTTGATTGCGATTCCTGAAATATCTAAATTTTTATGAATTAAAAACATAGATTGTTGAGAAAAATTTGTGATCTAATATACAAAAGTTAGGAGCGATCGCTTCTTATCCCATAACTTGTGATCTCAGATTTTTCGCCTCAATCTAGACGATTTATGTATTTTCTTGCGAAACATAGCTGCTGATACCTTAGTCATCCGCTATAGTTTTGCATAAGTTTGGTAGCTAGATATTGGCTACATAACACCCATTCAAGTAACCCACATTCAGCAAGCTACAGACGTAAAAATGAAACATCAGGGCTTAACTATATTTTCGGTGAAACCCCTATCAACTGGAATCATCGCTTTGTTTTTGGCTACTGGCTCCATCACACTAATTGCTCATGCTGTCCAAGCCAACCCCAAAGCCAGCCAGTCTCATCTCACCGCTCAAGTTCCCGTAACTGCACCCATAATTTATGTTAATCCTGCCACTGGTGCAGATACCGCAGGTGCTGGTAATGCAGCTAATACACCTTATAAAACCATTACCTACGCTCTCAACCAGGCTCAAGCAGGTACGATTATTCAACTTGCACCTGGAACTTATAACAGTCAATCTGGAGAACAATTTCCCCTAACTCTCAAGCCTGGGGTAACACTGCGGGGGGACGAAGCTAGTAAAGGTCAAGGAATAGTTATTACAGGTGGTGGATTTTACACTAGTCGTACCTTTGCTAGACAAGATGTGACTATTTTAGCGACTGAAAACACCACAGTTTCAGGTCTAACTGTCACCAACCCCAATCAACGTGGCACAGGTGTCTGGGTAGAATCAACTAATCCCATTATCAAAAACAATACTTTTACAAAAAGCGTTAGGGATGGCGTTTTTGTTACAGGTACAGGCAATCCCAAAATTGAAAGTAACATCTTTGTTCAGAATACTGGTAACGGCGTTTCCATTACTAAGGCTGCTCAAGGTGAAATTCGCAATAACTTATTTCAAGACACAGGTTTTGGGATCGCAATTGGTGGTACTTCTACACCTTTGGTTGTGGAAAACCAAATTGTACAGAATCAAGATGGCTTATTTATCTCAGAATCAGCCAAACCCATCCTGCGTAATAACGTCATTCAAAACAATAAACGAGATGGTGTTGTCGCCACTATTTCAGCTGAACCCAATTTAGGCAGTAATGAAAATCCCGGCGGTAACTTAATTCGCTCTAACACTCGTTATGACGTAAATAATGCCACCAAAACGGTTCGCATTCTCGCTGTGGGTAACGATATTGACCAGAAAAAGATTTTTGGTGCAGTTGATTTTGTGGCGGCTACTGTAGAACAACCTGGTTCTGGAACAGCATTTAAAGATGTATCGGCAAATTACTGGGCTAAAGGTTACATAGAAGCCTTAGCCTCACAAAATATTATTGCTGGTTTTCCTGATGGGACATTCAAACCTAATGATCCCGTAACTCGCGCCCAATTCGCTACCATTATTACCAAAGCTTTAACACCACCAGCTAAACGTTCTGCCATTGAGTTTCGAGATGTCAGTCGGAATTTCTGGGCTTACGCTGCTATTCAAGCAGCTTATCAGAGTCAATTTGTAGCGGGTTATCCTGATGGAACTTTCAAACCCCAACAACAAATTCCCAGAGTCCAAGCTCTGGTAGCCCTAGCCAATGGACTGGGCTTGACGGCTGATAATCAAAATGTCATTTCCATTTATACTGATGCAGCACAGATCCCCAATTATGCGGTTAGTCCAGTCGCAGCTGCAACCAGCAAGCAGTTAGTGATTAACTATCCCAACGTTAATCAACTCAATCCTAATCGGGAAGCCACTAGAGCCGAAATTGCTGCTTTTGTATACCAAGCACTAGTGAACGCTGGACGCGCCCAACCTTTACCTTCTTCCTATGTGGTAAGAGTTCCGTAATCTCATACCAAATGGGGATAATTAGTATTGTTTTGAGATTTTGGCACAGTCTACAAATCTAGGCTTTTAATCCAAAATCGGTATAACCTGTTCTGAGACTTACTTCTACAGTAAGTTCTCAGTTCCAAAAGGCTAGTGCCAGAGTTAGTAAAAACTGACTCTGGCACTAACACTAGTTAGGTTTTCTTAAATTTGGGGTCTATATATAAAATTTGACCCCATTTTTAAATCATGGGTTTATGGTCAAGGTCTTTATATTGGCTGACCTCGTTTGAACAATTACAAGTTTCTCAGAAATTTTGCGATTTCCTGATTTCCTAATATTTTTTTTATGTTTTCTCTCTTTAAATTGCAAAATGTATCAAAATTTATAGTTTCTTAAATAAAGTAAAGTTATGTAAACAATGGAAATCATCCGAGAAACAAATCATCCGGCTTTACTCAAAAAAATATTAAGCAAAATTACCTAAATTTTTATCAATAAGGAAAAGTCTTTCACTTTGCGCCCCAAGGTTTTTTAATCAATTTATCTCCTCAATGCACCCTATTTTGTAAATATGACGCTCTCATAAAAGATAATTTTTGAGCATTAGTTGCTAGAAATCAGGCGTTAAAGGTTAAATAGCTCAGGATCAGAACTATCTAACAGGAAAAAATGGCTTATTATTGACCTTGCCGACGTTTTTCCCAACGCCAAAGAAAAATCATCAAAGCGACTACGGCTAATTGAAGAGCAAAATTAGGTAAAGTGTGTTCAATGTCTCTACCTGCTAACAATTGAAAAAAGAAAACAAATGCACCGATAAAACCGGAAGCACCAACGGCAATATAAAAAAATTGTCGCAAGCCACGATAGGGTGATATGGCCTCAGCTTTGAGACGAGCAAATTTCTCTGGGTTCAGATTGTTTTTGGAATTTGGTTTCACCATAGGTAAATAATCATGCTATAATCTTGTATCGTGTGTGCCGATGTGGCTCAGTGGTAGAGCAGCTGATTCGTAATCAGCAGGCCACGGGTTCAAATCCCGTCATCGGCTTTGATTCCATCCCCAGATTATTTTACCTTGCCTAGTTTTTGCCTAAACAGCGCAAAAACCCATATGATTTACACCCCATATCTGGCTGAGAATACCAATCATTTCAGCCAGTTTTTTGTTGTCAACGTCTAGGCAACAGTAAACCGCTTAACCGATTGAACAGAATATCTATTTTTCGTTTTTGGGTAGGACTGGCGAAAACATCTGAGTATGAGTTGACATAGTGCATTTCTAGGATTGCTACAATTCGCTTATTTCTGTCAACAATTAGTCTAGATGCTTTTACTTTAATCTGATCAACGTCCATGTGTTTAACACACTTAATGGACAATGACGGATCATCTCTATCTATCAACGTAAAATCATTTGGGGAGAAATTTTCTAGTTCGTCGTATATGTTTGAAGCGTCAACATCCTGATATTTATTCTTTAAGCTTTCGATTTCGTCGCTAGAACGAATTTCATCAGTGATGGTCATCCTGGTGAGATGTTCATCTCCCCAGAGAAGAGTATTTCTGAATCTACCCAGTAGCAGTCTGTCTGGCTGTGCTATTTTTTCTATTTCTGCCATGATGGCTTTGACTTGTTTTCTCTTTCTTATTTGTTCTGGCGTGATACTCGCCATTACATCAAGTCGTTTTAATTCTTCGATTTTAAAATTAGCAATTACCAATAAAAATAAATTAACTGATGCTGTTAACAGTTCTATGACTTCAGCAATGGTATTCAATCGCATGACGATAAATTTTCTTGTTAATTTTGAAGACAAAAAAGCCGCATTAAGCGGCTTTACTATCCTCATGGATGTCTTTTAAACGCTTGCTTCTTCAGGAAGAGTAGGCAACCCCTGTATTGCACTTTGCAAAATCTGGGTAATTTCGCTTTCTTCGTTTAAAAATAGCTCTTCGAGTTCTTTAACCCTTGCTTCTGAATTTGCAGCTCTCTGCAATGCTTCGTCTATCGTCTGTTTGTCAGCGACATCATTAGACAAGGCTACTGCTATTTGTTGGTCTTTTAAAGCTAGAACTCTTGAGAATTTAGAGATTAACTCAACCAATAATGTTTTTACGTCCATATGTTCTCTATTGTACTTAAACTGTACTAGTGGATTATATCAGGTGATTATTAAATTAACGTATCTAGTTTTTGCTCTATTTCTTCAATAGTCGTGGTGTCTCCAATCGCAAGCCACACGGTTATTGAAATATCTGGAATCCACAGTTTAGGTATAAACTCAATATTCCCTAAACGTTCAAATCCAGATAGTTCAAACATTTGTCTGCCAATATATGCTCTCTGCCATTTCCCATAAACTCTATCAGGTGTCGATGTTCCTGGTATGTAGGTAAATGGTGCAATATACCCAATAAACCTATAATCCCATCCACCAAGCTTAGATAATTCCACCGCAATATATGGACTAGTAATTGGGTGGATAATATCAATGTGTTGGCGGTTAGGTACTTGTAGATTGTAAAAACTACGTTGATAAATTCTCTGCCAATTAACCGCCATTTAACACACTTAATTAGGGAACAAGGGTAATGTTGGATTCCGCTTCTAGTTTGACAACATCAAAGCCGGTGTTTGCTGCTTGAATACTTCCTTGAACAAAACGAGCATCTGCAACAGTTTCGATGAAATCTGCACTGTCAATTGCGTCCGCGTTATCAGCAATTAATAGGAATGCCGTACCATCCCAGTAACCGACGACTGTATCAGTTTCGTCTTTTTGCCCAATGATATAACCTAGAGCCATTGAAAATACTCCTATCTAGTTGAAATAAAGTAGAACAATTGCGATCGCAAAATTCTAGTAAACGAATTTACGACGGCGCACAGCAGTAACCTTCACTACTGGATTACCCATATATTTCCCACTTTTGGCTTCCGTTGCTATAGTGTCCGCTTTAGTTGGAGAACACAACAGCACAGCACGACGTTCAGTTCCCTGCTTTGTGTAATAGATGGCTACGGGAAAACAGCCGTTCACTAGTGCATCTGATTGACCAGTGCCAACGAGTGTTTTACCGTCTGGGACTTCTCCAGTCGTGCTTTTTGTCCACCCAAGGTTGTCTGCGAGGTTGCCCACAGACCCCTCTACCGCCTTGATACGTACCACTTTTGTGGAAGTAACGTTGATGAAATATGTGGTTTTCTTTTTGGCTTTTGCCGAAGTTGTCATACTTTCGTTCCTTTACCGTAAAGGTAACTTGATGATTTCAACATAACTAAAAAATATATACATCCTATTAATTGGAGACATACGTATGTGTCCTTATTTTTAAAGTCAAATGATGATAATCTCGTTTGACAGTTATTCTAAATTCAGAAAATGCTCACACCATTGATACAATCTATTACCCGTTCATTAACACTGCCATTTATAAGAAATTATGCAAGAGAAGAATTAAGACATCTTGCTAACACATACCAGCTACACATTGACGTAACAGATAGAGAGCAAGTGATAACAACGTTATCAGCACTTTGTGATTTAGAGGAGGTTGAATACTTAGAACCTGATCAAATGAATGAATATGATTTTTGGCGATGGGTAATAAATTCAATGCCAGCACTGCCCAGACAAGAATCAAAACACAATCGCTGGTAACTTTTGGGTTGTGTCATACAGTGCAACAGGCTTCGTTAATCCTGGTATCTCACAAATTGCATATCTAAAACGAACGTTGGCGATTGGTCTATATCGCCTTTTTTCGCGTTGCTTTCCATAAATTAATGTTTTCCCAGGCTTGGGATTACTTGTTTTCTTAGGCTGAGAGACACTTAAAAAGTTTTTGTTATATGCAATATTCTGAATTCTCAGACACCTTTGAATAACATCAATTGCATCTGATTCAGTTGTGCATAATATCTTTAACCTATAGCCATTTTCTTTGTCATAGTAAGCATAAATATCTTTACCTTTAGTAAACTGTATTCCCTTGCCTCCATCAGTAAACTCTTCTTTTATTTTTCTACCTAGTGTTTCTGCTTCTGCTGGCGTAAATGTTTCTTCTGTCTCTTTCATTAATCTAAATGACATTTCTGCATCAACCAATCCGTATCCTTTGGGAATTCCCGATCTGTCTTGAGAAAAGTATAGAATTACCCTTGGATGGCCTGTTACTGGAGGTGTGTATCTCTCTTTAGATCCGTATACCACTGCTAGGTTTTTTTGCCCATAACCTAAAACCTCATAAAACAAGTACATTCTCAACATTGTCATTGCTGAGGTATCATTGTCGTCTAACGTACAAGCAATTCTGAGTTGACCTCTTGTACTAGTTAAATCTGGTTCCCAGTCATCACCACCCACATCACGAAAGTATTCACGAACCAATTTGTTGTGATTTAACCTGAGCATTGATTGCAGATGTTCCCAAGGTGAGAAATCTTCCGGTAAAGGCATAAAATTTATAGATTATGGGTTAAGGTCTGTTTGAACTGAAGCCAAAGTGTAAGTTTTAATTCTATTCAAAACCTCATCAATGTTATTCTGACGAATTGATTCCGTTTTTAAGTAGACATTTACTAGTAATTCACTACCAGACTTATCTACAGAAGTGTAAAAGTTGACAATTCCAGTAACCCCAGTGTTTGGAGTTGTGGGAGTTACTGCAACAACATTTATGTCGCTAATTGCCGCACTTTGAATAACTGTAAATACTCTTTCAATTGCTGCATTGATGAGAGATTTTTTGATATTTGCTAGTAGTAGTTCTATCTCTATGAAGCGTTCATAACTTGCCGCATCACTATCTAGGGAAGCTGTTCTAACTTCTCTAACCTGAACATTAAATTGTGTTTTTGGGAGAAGTGCCAAGTCAGTGACTGATGGTTCATTAATAGGAATCTCTAGAGGCATGATTATCTGTCCTTAAAATTAGTTAGTCGTTGGCATCAAATAAATCGGTGATGTCATAAACTGCACCCACGCTTGCGATTTTTGCAGCGTCTCTCTGTTCCTTTACCGTCTCAGCGTCACCAACGTCTTGACCTTGTGTTGTTTCTGGTTTTTGAGTCACTGAATCAACTAATTCCTTAGTGGAATTGTTAAACTCTGTGACGGATGAAATCACATCAAGTGGCACTTGAGTTACCTGTTGCACAGTGCTAGCTGTATTCTGTGCCTTTTCAAAAAATTGAAATATTCTGCTGTGGTAGTTCGGTTGTGGGTTCATCCAGTTGTAGGCGTTCTCCCCAACAGCACCCCATATTCTCAAGGCGTTACCAATCTTCCCAGTATTACCTCCGACAATTTCTAAACCGTTCAATATTGTGTGTCCGATATTGGTGAACGAGTTGGCGACGTTGGTAGTCGCCTGGTATATCCTGTTAGCCTTCGCCCAGGCTTCAGAAAATTGCTTATATTGAGATTCCCCAATAATTCCCTTAACTAAATTCTCCACAGTGCTATTGATGATTTGTCCTATATCAATTGCGCTGCCATCGTCGTTCTTAATCCCAATAAGGGATAAGACATTGCTTAAAGCACTGCCAAGCGTTACCGCGATGTCTGATGTTAACTGAGCCGCATTATGAACAGTTGCGGCAAAAGTTAGTAGATTCAGCAGACGGTCAAGCTGCAACCAGCTCGCCAATTTATTTAATTTGCCACCAATCCCGCCGGGGATAGCATCACCAAGCTTGCCGTTAATCGTGTTTAGCAAGGTGATTTGTGCTGCGTTCGCGCCAGTATTCAAGGCATCCAGAACACTACCTGTATTGTTAGTGTTGTGCTGGTTAACGTTATTGGTGATATTTCCTATAGCGTCATCTATGGCCTTACGACCACAGCCGGTCTGAAGATTCCTGCACATCGCTCTCCCAGTTGCTGCCTCAATGTCTCCAACACTAGGCATATCCTGTTTAATCTGCTGGGCGGCTCTAGCTGGAATTAAGGCTAGTACAGGAATAATTGAGTTAACCTTCCCTAAGATGTCATCAAGTTTTCTGTTTCCCTGCTCATTCACACGTTCTATTTCCTTGATTTTTGCGTTAACTGGGGTGAAATCCACAATCCCCTTATTTTTTGCTTCGTTTAATGCCAAATCAGCTTTATTATTAGCGTTTGTAGCTACACCGCCAACATTAGAAATCGCGCTCCCCAAGGCTGAAAGTTGACTAGTAATGTTTGATTGTTGTCTTTCCTGGTTAACCCTAATTTGTAGTCCTAAGTCACTTGTAGAGAAGTCAGAAAACGTCACACGCGCAGGTGTCACACTTGCAGGTGTTACGGTTACACCTCCTGACTCTGAAACGTTGACAGTAGCAGGTGTAATAGTGACAGGAGTAACAGTTACACCCCATCTTTTGTTGACTTGCTGTATTGTCTCGAATGCCCTATCTACAGCCTTTACTGTCGTATCTTGTGAAGCGTTCGTAACTCGCTGAATAGTCGCTGGTAATTGTCTAGTTACTGTTTCGGTCTTATCTACTCGCGTGGATAGTCTCTTTATCTCATTATTCGCAGCCTCTACGTTTCTATTAGACTGTGAGAGAGAATTCTGAAGACTGCTAACAGTGTTTTGCAGAGACGTAACAATATTATTGTTATTGTTTTTTAGTGTATTTGTAATACGTGTGTTTAGCTCTGCAACGCGAGCATTCGCCTTTTGAAGTTCTGAAGATATCCTGTCTTCTAAAATCTTCCTACCTGCTCTTACTTCATACAGTGCATCATTGGCTTTCTGTCGAGCTTCGATGGCACCACGATTAGACTTAGTCGCTTCCGCATAGGTTCTATCAACAAATTCTTTTTGTTCCTTGACTAATTTGTCTACAGTTTTACTTACGTTTCTTAACCCTGTAAAGGTCTTTTCAATTAGGCGAAATTGTATAGCAAACTCTCTACCCTGAACTTCAAATTGTCTAACAGTTATAGCGGAGAGTTGAGTTATGGCACGACTGTTTACGACTCCTATTATTGCCCCAAATACAGATAATGCAGCAAACGCTAGTGTCATGAAGCTAGCAAATTTACCACCGACATTTTTCCAATTCCCACTTTTTAGACCATCCGTTACTTTCTTCCCGTCTTTAATGTCAAACTCTAACTGTTTATATGCAGATGATATGGGATTTGTTGCAGCCCTCGCACCGGTTCTAATACTACTTAATTGCTTTAAGTCAGCCGATAATCCCCTAAGTGCTTTAAAATCTCCAATTCGGTAGTTAAGAGAACGATACAAACCTGTAGCCTCTTGGAAAGCTAACTTACCGGCTTGAGTTGAAT
Organism: Nostoc sp. CMAA1605; assembly: GCF_021596505.1. GTDB lineage: Bacteria > Cyanobacteriota > Cyanobacteriia > Cyanobacteriales > Nostocaceae > Trichormus. Next base: position 14,132 of record NZ_PJIZ01000050.1, read on the forward strand.
AGGGTAGAGTCATCCTAGAAAAATCGCCTTAATTAATTTGAGAGTATTAGCAAAACCGGCAAGGACGGCTTCAATAGAGCTACAGTAACTTTCTAGTCTCTGTAGACGTTTGTATATGTCATTTAGATTTTGTTGTTTGTTATTTGTTGATGGGTTCTTATTAGCTCTTTCTAACGCACCGATTCTATTTTCTAAGTTCTTAATTTTATCTCTGACCTCATTGCAACATTTACCTTGATTGGCAATTGCCCTTTCAAGTCTTTTTAATGCTGCATCTATATCTTTACACTGTGCCATTAATGCCTATTTGCTTGTGTAGCTAAGTTATTAATTGCGGCTGCTGTTTCTTTGCATGGAATGCAGCAAAATCCAGGATACTCAGGTGTTTTGCATTCAATATGTCCAGTAGGGCAATTTCCGCAATCAACTTCATAAGTTATTTCCGTGTCACTGCGATCGCGGAAAATTACATTTCCTTCATAGAGAATTTTGATTGAAAAATCCTGCGGTGGAATTGGCGGAGGACAACCGCGAGATTTATCAATGTTCGCTACTGGAGAACCATAAGAATACCAAACAGAATAAGTTCCGTCTGACTGCCTGTTATCCCAGTCCGTAGACCCGCATGACCAAAATTGTATTTGTGGTTGTCCTGATACGGGGTCTATTCGCGTTCGATGATTAATTACGGTTTGTTCATCTCCGTTTGCATAGGTGATTGTGTATCCTTCAGCGTTGTAGTCGTCTCCATATTCATTTTTTTTGATTGGTTCTAGCAATACTTCTATGGGTGAAACCTTGGACTGATAAACACGCTTCCCCCTGGATTTTGATTGATATCTAACCTTCGGTTTATCCCCTTCATTGCAGAATATTGTCATATCAAATTGTGAATGGTAATGATGGATAGAACTGCTTAATCGCACTAAGGATATTTAGATGATCCTGAGACGTTTTTGATACGTGATATGGATACAAAAGGATTAAGGCTATATCACCATTAAAGGGTAAGTTGTTAACCCCAACGCGGAACACATTCCCAGGAACATAAGAGGAAGATTGAACCCCTTTAGACGCATTGTTTTGAATTACTTCGTAGTTAGTTCCGTTTGAATGGACACTAATTAGATGATTTCCTGTGACTGGCATATTTAGAGGGTAAGCCTCATATCTAACATTTCGGAAAACTCCAAAATATCCAGCACTGTTATTAACAAATCGCCAAAAGTCATCTATACCTGATTGGGTTCGGACTAGACCGTAATTAGTGTTCCCTGAGACAGTGAAAACACAGTACAGGGTAGCCCCTTCGGTTCCTGTTAAAAACGGAGTTCCTTGCAACTCCTGTGTTCCTGTGCCGTTCCACCTCAAAACCTGTTTGTTATCCAATCCTGTGGC
>NZ_PJIZ01000051.1 GCF_021596505.1 Nostoc sp. CMAA1605
TGTTTTTAATAGTTCCTCGTGGCTACCTTCTTCAATTAATTCGCCTCGCTTCAACACAAAAATTCTGTCTACATTGCGAATTGTCGATAAACGGTGAGCAATAATAATTGCTGTGCGTCTTTTTAACAACTCATTTAATGCTTGTTGTACTAATGCCTCTGTGCCAACATCTAAACTAGCTGTCGCTTCATCTAAAACTAAGATTTGGGGGGTTACGAATGGCTGCACGGGCAAAGGCTAAAAGTTGCTTTTGTCCGCTAGAAAGATTTGTCCCTCGTTCTCTTAATTGGGTGTTGTAACTAGCTGGTAATTGTTCAATAAATTCGGCAATATTGGTTTTTTCAGCCGCCGCTTGAATTTCTTCAAAGGTGTAGTAATCACCCAACGTAATATTACTTTTGACATCACCCGCAAACAGAAACCCTCTTGTAAAATTACCGCCATATAACGCCGCAGTTCGGCTTGGGGTAACTCTCGAATATCTACACCATCTACCAGAATGCGTCCTTGAGTGGGTTCATAAAGGCGACACAACAGCCGAATGATTGAACTTTTACCTGCACCTGTCGGCCCGACTAGGGCGATTTTTTCACCAGGACGAATGACAAAGTTTAAGTCTCTAATGACGTAATCATCATCTTTGTAGGCAAACCAAACGTGTTCAAACCGAATTTCTCCCAAGTTGGGTTGAGTGTCACTGTCTTGAGATTCTAAATTAGCGATGATTTCATCGATGTAACCAAATTGAGCATCTAAAACAGATATGCGAGGATTAATGCGATCGCTAATTTCTATCGGTTCATCTAAAATATCACTCACACGCTCCATTGCTGTAAATCCAGACTGAATCACGGTGAATTTCTCGGCAAAATCCCGCAAAGGATCAAATAATCGCTGGGCATACAAAACAAATGCAGATAAAGTACCGAAAGTCAAGTTATTTCCTAGCAGTAACCAACCACCCAACCCCAGAACTCCAGCGATCGCAATTAACCCAATCCATTCTAAAGTTGCAGAAACGGCGGAATCGTAAAAAATAGTCTCATCTACTAGTTTGTTATACCGTTGGTTAGTGGCGCGAAATAAATCGGCATTGTATTTCTCTCGCCGAAACAACTGCACCACATTAATCCCCAGTACGTTTTCCTGTAACTGGGAATTCAACATTGATAGTTCTTCCCTAGCTTTGTAATTGGCTTTGCGATATCTTCGTTGGAAGGAAATCGTTAACCAAGTAATGGGGATTAACATCACCAGTAACAAACAAGCCAATTGCCACTGGATAGAAAACATTAAACCCACAATTACCAGCATTGAGAAGATATCAGAAACAATACCTATTGCCCCAGTGGAAAATACATCACCTAAGACTTCTACATCACTAGTGAGTCGAGTGACTAACTTACCTACGGGTGTACGGTCAAAAAACCGCACTGCTAAGGATGTAACGTGATGGAATAAATCTTGACGAATACCTGCGGTGATATTTTGTCCAATCTTCTGAAGTATGTAGCCTTGAACACCAGTGAGAATTAACCGCAGCACAATCATCGCCAATAGTAAGCCTTCCAGAATTTGTAATCCTTGAAGTAAGGGACGATTCCTCAAAAACTCGTAGGTGCTGGGTTCATTGCGAATCAGAGACACAGCCTGTCCAATTAATAAAGGCTGTACTGCATTAGCTAAAGCAATAGGCAATAGTAGCAAAATTGCCACGAACAGCAATTTACTGGTACGGCGCGCGTAAGGTACTAGACGGAGAAATAATCGCCAGTCATTGTTACGCCAACGGTCTTGTCTGTAGGTTTTGGGGGATGGTTGGTAGATGCTCATAGATGAGCATTATATTAATTTTTAGAATTCTGCAAACACTTGTTTAGGGACAACATTATGAGGTTTTGTGACTATGCCTGAGATAGAAACTGCAAGATTAAAATTGAGGCATTTTACGCTGGATGACTTCGGTACCTTATTTCGTCTTTACTCTGATACTGAAGTTATGAGGCATCTATCCCTCAGAACCCAAGAACAAACTCAAGAGAGTCTCATTAAGCATATCCAACATTGGGAAAAACACAATTTTGGGATGTGGGCAGTAGTTCATAAGGATAGCTGTAAGATGATTGGTCGTTGTGGACTCGGTTTTTTAGAGGACACCCCAGAGGTTGAGCTAGGCTATGTATTGGATAAATCCTATTGGAACATTGGCTTAGGTACAGAAGCATCTCAGGCAACATTAAAGTACGGTTTTTTGACAGTCCAGCTAGATCAAATAGTAGCGATCGCCCGTCCCGAAAACATAGCCTCCAGGCGGGTAATTGAAAAATTGGGGATGAGGTATCAAAAACACACTCATCACTACGGTGTCGATGTTGTATATTACAGCCTCGCTAAATCAGAATGGCAACCAGATAATAGCCTTTCATCTGTTGACAGATGATAGAAAGACTAGATGCAAATGACTTTTCGCTGCGTTACTCTGTATTAACATTTCCAAAACTTACACAAAAAAGTATTGTTGCCAGTGTGTAAGTTGACATATTTATGATACAATTGTACTATAAACAGGTGAGCTTGTACGAAAATAAATCTCCCGTTAGTGCTGATAGTCAAAGTTTCGGGAAATAACAGCAGATTGCAAGTACATGAGGCACAGATTTTCACAAAAAAGCAATATATAGAAATCGTGGTTGATTTTTAAATCTGTTCACTATCAACAGACTGACAACCCTGTTCTCTACTGTAACGACCAACTAAAAGTTGATTGTCTTTTATCCGCGAGGAAGCAGTATGACAAATAATGTTCAGATTTCTCTGCTCAAAATTATTGAAATTCTCACAGCTAACAGCAAGCATATCATTATCAATCTCAAACATTTACAAGAACACTATCAAAGAACAGGGGTTAAAAAAATTTATGGTGTCCGAGATATCAACGGAAATCTGATTCAACCTTGGTTGCGAACAGAATATATCGATAATTCTGAATATGTTCGTATGGGTAAGTTTGTATTTAACCGCAATACTGCCACAGTTAATCTGCTAGTAAAACGCCAAGTTAAGCTAGTAAAGTCTGATGATCAAACCCCGATTTTAGAAGTAGCAGGCTTGTTAGTTAATGACTTGCATACATTCAACAATTACACAATTGTTAGCAATGGTAAGATTAATGTGCCATGCTTAAAAATCAAAATCAGCAGCAAAAAAGCTTTTGATTTAACCAAGGAAATATTAGATTCACAGGAATTTGATTGTCATCGAGAATATACTTTACCACTTGATACATTGCCTTTAGTCACCAACGATGTTAAATATCCCAGCATTGATGGCTTATTTGATGAATTAGCAAAAATCAAGGTGATTACTAGCATTATTAATGCTCATCTTAAAGGTGAATCAGATATATTTTTAGATTCACAAATGGATGAGTTGAAAACTCACTATATCTCTAATAATGTCTACCTCAATTTCCCCAAGACTAACGCATACCAAAATCATCAACAAGGGTTAGCTGATGGCTGTATTGATATACAGGATGTCTATCATATTGACATCGGTAGTCAAGACATTTTAAATCTCAGCAAATTTTATTCTGCCAACAAATTCCTCGATAAAATGTATCGGCTTTATGACAAAGATACCGGTGAAATTTTCCCTAAGCCCAACTGCTCAATGACTTGGCAAGACAACATTGCTGTGAGATATAAATTCTTGTCATCGCGTGTCAAAATTACTAAAGTGGATGAATTCATGAAAGTAATTTTTGATGATTTTTTGGGAATCGAAAATTATGGCATAGTTGCGGCGATGCTAGCAAAAGTGGGTGCTAACAGCTTAGGAGAGTGGTTACAAGATAAATATTCTGGTCAGATTGTAAGTAAAGAAATCATGGTGACAGCCTTAACGGAAGCAAAAACCAAATTAGAACAATATGCAGAGAAGATTTATCAAGAAAAAATTTCTCCACTAGTGTTTTATATTGGTGTTACTGGTATGCTTCCTGAAGAAATCTCTGCTCCTGCGATGACGGCGACGGAATTGGCTAGAAAATATCCCCATTTACAGTTTTCTAAATATGAAAAGACTGGTCAATTTTTTGTAGTGGGTGATAATGTGATTAGCATCTATGTTCAACCCGCCTATTATTCTAGACAAACGAATGTCAGTGAGCAAGTTGTGGTTGAGAAATAAATATTTGAGGAAATTTATCTCATTGTTGTTCAATAGATAAAGAAATAGGGTGCATTAGCAAATATGTAACGCACCCTTGATTATAAGAAGATGAATGATTAAACTCCAATGGTTGCAGAAATCATTAAATCTGCAATCATCCCTAAACTCCTACCGACTCCAGGAACTGTAAATAAAAGCATCATGGCGAAGATGCCAAAATTTGTATTTTGTAATGGTTTTAATTGGGGAAATATTTCACTAAAAACATGAAAACCATCCAGAGGAGGAATAGGTAACAGGTTAAATAGAAATAATGTCAAATTAATCCGACAAGCTAAGTAAAGAAACTCAAAGCTGAAAATTCCTTGGCTATCAAAGTTAGCAAACAGTTTGATTAAAATAATAAAGAAAATACCTAAAGCTAAATTAGACAAAGGGCCAGCCGCAGATACGATAATATTGCTCAGTTTAGGAAAGCGGAATTTAGCGGGATTAACTGGCATTTGTCCCCAAGCTATCCCTGTAAAGCAAAGAAAGATCAGGGATTCTACTCCCATATGAACTACAGGGTTAAGAGTGAGGTGTCCTTTTTGCTGTGGTGTATTATCTCCCTGACTGATGGCAGCCCAGCCGTGGGCTAATTCATGTAGGGTAATAGAGAATATGACAATGACAACTATGCGGAAAAAAAGAACTGGGTCTGTGATCAGTGTTTGAATAAACATGATTGTCCTGTAGTTTGATTTTCTTGAGGGGGTGCATCATCAGTCACCCCTAGAGGATAGAAGGGGTAATTTAGCTACAATTAAGTAAACAGTCGATATCGAGTAATTTCCAAATCTACAAGTAAACCATTCTGCGATCGCTTATGCCTTCACTGTTGTCTCATACATAATTACTATATGTCTGGTGATTACCCACATATGCAAAACTGTAAATATTATACAAATATTAAGAAAAATAATACTGAAGCTAACAGAGTATTTTTTGGTATATTTTTATCTTTTTTCTCTGAAAAATAGATTTATCAATAAGATTATTTTGTGGTCTATTTGAGTGTAAATACGCAATATATATACCGATCATACTTAAATAATATACATGAAGAATTAATATCAAAAATATACAGATATCCTTTAGGTAGTAAATAGAGCAATTTATCGATAACAGGACTTACGCAAAAATAACGTAAATTTTTCTTGTTTACTACTCCACCTTACATAAGACGTAATATTTTAAGTATAAACTCTTACGCCAATCCTACAGTATCACCATCATAGGTTTCGGCTTTATATTCTGATGTGTCAGATATTTCGGTAAATGCCGAGATAACTTTTGGGTTGCTGTTAGGAAAAATAACCCACGCTCTTGTAGAAATCCCTAACAGACTAACTGACATAAATTCCGTGACACACAATCATCTGTCAATCACCTGCATATATTACCTAGTAATCTCTGATAAATAAAACGAATCAATTCGTCTCCAAAATAACCACATATAGAAACTATAATTTGATGGATGAAAACACTGATGCAAACTCTGATTTTCTTATTTACACATCCCCTTTTTCTCATTCAGATTTACCTACTTCAGTAAAATCATTATATTTCTCAAATAAGGTTCCTATATCTGATACTTAGAAACTATGAACACTGGCAAGAATATTTATCAAGCATTGCCGTTTGTAGTTAAAAATGCCAAGATTGTTGTTAATTTTAATGGCCAGTAAATTCAGGGAATTTAACCATATGGTAACATCCTCCCCAAGACCACTAGCTCAAAATCAAAAAACCAAACAATTATTGTTGAGAATCTCCCAGCGAATTTTTGCCCCTGTATGCGGTATTACCAGCATTTTAATATTGTGGCATTTAATGAGCCTTGCTCCTGATACGTCTTTACCTTCTCCTTTGGAAGTTGTTAGCAATACGTGGGAGTTAATTATTAATCCTTTTTTTAATAAGGGAGGCTTAAACAAAGGTTTATTCTGGTTGATTTTAGCTAGTCTTAAACGTGTGATGTTTGGCTATTTGATAGCTGTATTAATTGGGATTCCTATTGGCTTTTTGATTAGCCTCAATAAATTTTTAAGAGATGCGATAGACCCCATAATTCAAATTTTGCGTCCCGTTGCGCCTCTAGCGTGGCTACCACTAGCGCAGGCGATATTTCTCAAACCTAATCCATCAGCTATTTTCGTAATCACTATTACTGCCATTTGGCCAATTATTATTAATACCGCCTTGGGAGTCAAGATGGTTCCTAAAGATTACACTAACGTCTCCAAAATATTAGAACTCTCATTCTTTGAGAATTTTTACAAAGTTTTAATTCCAGCAACACTACCATATATTTTCACGGGTTTGAGAATAGCGATTGGTCTTTCGTGGTTAGCTGTAGTTGCAGCCGAAATGCTCCTTTCTGATGATGGACTAGGATTTTTCATTGTGAATGCTTACAACAATTCAAACATCAGTGAGATTATATTAGCGATTATATATTTAGGTGTCGTAGGTTTAATTCTAGACAAAATTATGTCTTACATTGCTTTCAAAGTTACGCCACAGGAATAGTCAATAGTCATTAGTCAATAGTCATTAGTCATCAGTCATTAGTTTCTTCTCCCCTGCTACCTTGTCTCCCCTGCTACCTTGTCTCCCCAATCCCCAATCCCCAGTCCCCAATCCCCAATCCCCAATACTAGGAGAATCCATATGCAGAATTTTGTTGCTATTCACGGTGTCAATAAGGAATATCCTGCACCCAATGGAGAGAAAAATAGTATTCTCAAAGATATTTACTTAGAAATTCAGCAAGGAGATTTTATTTCTCTGATTGGTCATTCTGGCTGTGGTAAGTCTACTTTACTAAATATCATTTCAGGGATGGAAAAGGCTTCTAGTGGTTATGTGGAAGTAGATGGTACACGGGTGAAAAAACCAGGTGCGGAACGTATGATGGTGTTTCAAAACTATTCGCTGTTACCGTGGTTAAGTGCTTGGGATAATGTGGCTTTAGCGGTGGATAAAGTGTTATCGCATAAGCCAAAAGTGGAACGCGATCGCATTGTTTCTACTCACTTAGAAATGGTAGGTTTAAAAGATGCAGTACGGAAAAAACCAGGACAACTTTCCGGGGGAATGAAGCAACGAGTCGCCCTCGCCCGTGCTTTAGCTATTAAACCAAAACTATTACTGTTAGATGAACCTTTTGGGGCTTTAGATGCACTCACCCGCAAATCTTTACAAGCAGAATTGATGCAGATTTGTAATCAAGCTCATATCACAACTATTATGGTGACTCATGATGTGGATGAAGCACTTTTACTTTCTGATCGCGTGGTGATGTTAACTAATGGCCCTGCTGCTCATATTGGTCAAATTGTCGATATCCCCTTTGGTCGTTCTCGCGTTCCTTCGGAGATTATCGATCATCCCCTGTATCATGAACTGCGCCACGAATTACTGAATTTCTTACATCATCAGCAGCAAGTTCAATATCAAGAAGCTGAAAAAATACCCAGTTTGAAGTCTGTGGCTTGAAGCAGACTAAAAAGGCAAAAGGCAAAAGGTAAAAAGTTAACATAAACTTTTACCTTTATTTTCTAGTACCTATATTTTAATTAATTGTTGATGTATGACGAAATTTACTAGAAGAAATTTTCTAGCAGCTAGTAGTGCAGCATTTTTATCTACAACTTTGACACATCGCTCTACTGCTGTTCCATCTCCTACAAGTCTGTATGCTGCTAATGGTGATACACCAGAAGTCAAAGGCGCGAAACTGGGCTTCGTCCCTGTGACTAGTTGTTGTCCTTTAATTGTGGCTAAAGCAAAGGGCTTTTTTGCTAAACATGGAATGCCTAATGTAGAAGTTTTAAGACAACCATCTTGGGCAATTATCCGCGATAAAATGATGTTAGGTTCAGGTAATGAAGGATTAGACGGGGCGCATTTGCTGTTTCCAATGGTGCATTTAATGGCTACTGGAGAAATTAGCTATGGACGCAAAATCCCAATGCACATTTTGGCGCGGATGAATGTTAACGGGCAGGGTATTTCTGTTACTAATGCTTATAAAGATTTAAAACTTGGGCTAGATAGTTCTCCCCTCAAATCGATATTTGCTAAAAAAAGTTTGAGTGGGGAAAATGTGCGTTGTGCAGTACCTTACCGCCGGGTAACTGGTGACTTTTTTATGCGCTGGTGGTTAGCGCATGGGGGTATTGACCCCGATAGAGATGTATCGTTGATTGTAGTTCCACCGCCACAGATGGTAGCTAATATGCGGGGTGGTTCAATGGAAGCTTTTTGTGTGGTAGATCCTTGGCATCATCGTTTAATTAAAAAAGGCATTGGTTATTCTACCGTCACTAGTGGCGAGTTATGGAATAATCATCCAGAAAAAGCCTTTGGCGTGCGTGCAGAATTTGTAGATAAATATCCTAAAGCTGCAAAAGCTTTATTAGCGGCAGTTTTAGAGGCGCAGATGTGGTGCGATCGCCCCGAAAATAAGCCAGAATTATTTGAAATCTTATCACAACGTCAATGGATAGGTATCCCTAGCGAATTTTTGCGCGATCGCCTCATGGGTAAGTTCGACTACGGCACAGGCCGTATAGTCGAAAATAGCCCCCATATGATTAAATTCTGGCGGGAAAATGCCTCCTATCCCTATAAAAGTCATGATTTGTGGTTCTTTATCGAAGATATGCGCTGGGGTAATCGTCCCCAGGATTTTGACCCCCAACCCGTGATCAATGCAGTCAATCGGGAAGACTTATGGCGAGAAGCTGCTACACTCATCGGACAAGCAAACGCTATCCCCCCCAGCACCTCACGGGGTGTAGAAAAATTCTTTAACGGTTTAGAATTCGATCCTCAGAATCCCCAAGCCTACCTCAATGCTCCTAAAATCCAGTAGTTTGAGATAAATTCGGTTTTAGTTCACCATCAGATACCTAAATTTCCATTTAATAATGTAGCTTGAGTGTCGTTCTTGGCATTTTCCTAGTCAACAGTAGCTAAATACACCAATATCCGCTATATTCCCCTTGGTAGCTATTGGTGAGGATGTTTATGGGAAGAAGGGGAAAAAATCTCAGCCTGATTGCTGGTTGCTTGAGCGCGCTGACTCTGAGCCAATTTTTTGGGTTAAACACCTCTGCACAGGCAGCTGATACAGTGGTGGTGCGTTATGGTTTGTTTGCAGAATCTGTTCCCCTAGCGGATTTACAAACCGCCGCTACAACTGGGGAATTCCCTCGCAGTCTAGACTGGTTAACCAAACGATTATCAAAAGAGCAACGTCGCTCCCTTTTGGGGACGCTGAGAATGAGAGTACCTCTGAATGTGGTGACTCTCAGTAGATTACTCAATACCCAAATTGGTACAACTATTCTCAATGACCTCTCTACAGCCTTAGCGCGCAAGGATAAAGCAGGTGCAAATGCTTTGAGAGCAGCTTTAGTTCTAGGTGCAAATTCTCCCCAAGGCTTATCTGTGCTGAGTTTTATTGCAGCTTATCCAAGTCAACGTTTGGAAATTAATTTACCCCAAGCTGTGACTGTCATGGGCAGTTTGAATAATGATTTTTGGCGTACCCAACAATTAATGCTTTCCCTGTCTCCCCAACTTGCGCCTCAAGCTTCCCAAATTAATTTACCCTTTGACCCCAGCCAACCAGGTAAGGCGAATGTACAGGTTGAGAACTGGAATTTAAATGATCAAAAACACAACCGCAAAATCCCTGTTGATATTTATTGGTCAACTGCTGCGGAGTCCACTAAACCACTAATTGTATTTACTCATGGTTTGGGGTCAGTTCGCACAGAGTTACGTTACTTAGCAGAACATCTAGCTTCTCATGGTTATATAGTTGCAGCTATAGAACATCCTGGTAGTAATCAAAATCATGTTAATTTAGCTCTTAAAGGTAAAACCAGAATTGTTGAACCCCAAGAATTTTTAAACCGTCCCCAAGATATTAGTTTTGTTTTAGATGAGTTCACCAAGTACAATCAAACCGCAAAAACTCCTCTAGCTGGCAGAATAGCCACCGATAATGTCATGGTTGTAGGTTATTCTTTTGGTGGCGCGACAGCTCTCGCACTAGCGGGTGGTGAATTTCAAACAGCCGGACTCAAACAAACTTGTCGGAATCAATTAGCGAGTTTGAGTGTTGGGACAACTATCCAATGTATTGCCCAAGAACTACCAGAAAGCAGCTATCAACTGCGGGATAATCGAGTTAAACAAGTTATGGCTTTGAGTCCCACAACTTCACGAATTTTTGGTGAAACGGGTTTAACTAAAGTCCAAGTCCCGACGTTAATTTTGGCGAGTTCCGCAGATAAAAGCACACCAGCTTTAACAGAACAAGTTATAGGATTTAGCAAGATTTCTGCTCCTAAATGGTTAGCAGGTGTGATTGGTGGAACTCATTTAAGTGTCAAAGACCCCAGCACCACTTTAGACCAAGCAGATCAACCCAATACGGCTTTAAGCGGTGGCGAAATTGTCGGTGAACAGGCTGCTGATGTACGAAAATTTGTCAAGGCGATCGCGCTAGCAATGGCAGCACAACTCACCCCAGAAGCTGATACTTATCAGGTTTTCCTGACTCCAGATTATGCTCAGGCTGCTTCCACCCCAGTCTTCCCTTTTCGCATAGTCCGAGATATTCCTCCAGGATTAATTTCAATGGAGAAATGAAAGTTCATAGATGGGGGAAAATCTGATGGTCTTTTCCCCTACTTAAATAACAGCTAAATTTTATACTTTTATGTGTTTTCCTTAAATGTGAAAAGATAACCCCAAATAGACCAATTTATAAGACTTAGACCTATACAAGCACCACCCATAACACCAAACTTTCGTAGAAAAATATAGTAAAAATAATACATATAATAAAAATTTATATTAAATATTTACTTTTTTGTGTCAACAATAGTTGACCAAATCGTTACAAATTTGTTACATTTATTTATATAAGGCAATAAGCTGATCTAACCAACCAAACACTAAGCCTCACTGAATTGCTCATCATGGTTAAACAGTGAGAGACAAAAGGCCGAGTAGAAAGGGTTATCAACTCAGTCTTCATCACTACTAGTAACGTTTTTTGTTTAGTTAGCTCATAAAAGCTGAATTCGGTATCGGTATCTTCCATTGACATTTGGACTTCTCCTAATCACCTCGGTAAAATTGCCGGGGTTTTTTATTAATTTCATATAGCAGGGTGTTTTGATAACTCATGTTGCAATAGGTTTTTACCTTTCTTTTTCGCCACGTACATTAAAGTATCAGCTTGCTCTAGAATTTCGTTCACCGATTGCGGCGGATGATAAAAAGTAATCGCACCGATGCTGACAGTGACTGATAGTCCTTCCTGCTGCATAGACATGACAAGCATTGTTTTTAACCTATGCAACACTACTTCTGATGCTTCATAACCAGTGCGTGGTAATAAAATCGCAAATTCATCGCCGCCAATTCTCGCAATCACATCACTTTTACGCAAAGTTACTGTAGCTTGAGTAGCTACTAATTGTAATAAGCGATCGCCAGCCGTATGTCCATACTGATCATTGATTTTTTTAAAGTCATCTATATCAAAATAAGCCAACGTTAGAGGTTCTTGATATCGCACAGATTTCACAATCTCATTATTAACTATTTCCATAAAAAATCTGCGGTTATTCAAGCCAGTCAAATTATCTTTTTGTGCTAATTCTTCCAACGATTTCAAATTGTTTTTAAACTCCAATAATAGAAAATTAGTAAATAAGAAAAACACCAGCATTGTCAGGGCATTCCAATAATAATTGGCAGGATTTAAATGGTATTTATTCTTCATTTGGCTGAAGATGAGATTAATGAGGTCGCTAGCCAATATAATTAACAAGCTTATGTATTTATCAGTACACCATGTAGAAATCCCAACAGGTATTAAATATAAAAACGACACAGAAATTTCTGTAGATACCAAGTAGTCAATTACACTTATAACTACCAGCATCAACATACTGATGAGAATCGAGGTAAATTTAGGTTGATTTTCTAGCTGTTTTAGTAAATACATATTTCCCTAGCTTAATAGCCGTTTTAGCTACTATTTATACTTTGTTCAAGTCGTTGTTAAGTAATAAATTTACGGCTATCGGTAAAATTTTAAATCAGAGTCATCGCAAAATCTCTTATACAAATAAAACTTTGTCAGTAAATTAAGTAAATACATACTTTTAATTTCTTTGTTTGGAGAAATTAGGGCATCCTAATTAGCGGAAGAGACTGATGAAACTTGATGTTTCTGATGTCTCCCAGAAAATTAGGCATTGAGTTTTACAAAACAACTAGCTCAAAAAATTACTGACAACCCAGTATTTTCCAGTAAATTCAAGGTTAGGAAATGATGGCTTGTTAAAAACCATACATTAAACTTGTGTATTTCCTCTTTAGTAGAATATTTTTTCTGTTTCTTACCCAAAGTTTTAAAGCCTTAATGAAGATTCAGTTTGACGCAAACGATCAGTGATAAGTTATGAAGATTAATAGAGAAATTTACCAATAGTAATTTTTGGTAGAAATACATTCAAGACCTATGATTGTATCGGTCTGATATTTGATATTTGCACAACGTTATTTCCAGTTTTTAGTTCCCTGTTTAAGTGCGTAATTTTAGTAATCATATCGGATGATTATCTTAGTACCGCTTAACTTTTAAATACGGTAAATCTTTAAGTTTTAGAAATATAAATTTTACAATAATTCCTTCGCTACATCTGGAAATGATAATTCTCTTCTTGTAGTATTTATATAGATGTATTGTAAGTAACTGGATCAATCAAATAATCATACTTTTAGGAAAAGCAATGAATATCTCAATCTTGCTCATTATTGTCCTCTTGTTTTAAGTTTGTCCTGATCAGTGCAAAATAATAGTGAAGCCATTATTTATCACTCTGTTAATACGCAAGTCCTAGAAGCGTTGCACAAAAGTTAAGAGTTTTATACATAAATATATGCAAACAGAGCCAGTAGCACTGATTTTAATTGTGGATGATGATCTAGAAAATTTAGGAGTTCTGTCCACTTTATTAACAGACTCAGGATTTCGAGTTGCAACAGCTAATAGTGGACAAGATGCTTGGCAAAAACTTGGTCAAATTACGCCTGACTTAATTTTGGCAGCAGGGATGATGTCTGGAGTGGATGGCTTTGAACTTTGTCGTCGCATTAAAACTCAGCCAGTATTGGATAAAATTCCAGTTATATTAATGATTGCTAGAAACGAAAATCAAAATAGACTAGCACAAGTAAATTTAGAATCAGTTGACTATATTACCAAACCATTTTTACCAATAGAAGTTTTAATTCGTATCCGCTTGAACCTGCGACTGCTAAATTTAACTCGTTCTCTCCATGAAAGTAATACCCAACTACAACAAGAAATTATTGCTCGTCAAACTGTAGAAGCCAAGTTATATCAGCTTAATCAAGATTTAGAGCAGAAGGTAATTGAACGGACTCAAGGACTGACATTGGTACTCAATGAAATACAACTAAGAGAAGAAAAACTTACCTATGAAGCTTTTCATGATTCATTAACAGGCTTATTTAATCGTGCTTGGTTAATGCAGTATTTATCAGAAATATTTGCAAAACAGCAGCCACAAATAGGACAAGCAATTTTATTCTTAGACCTAGACCATTTCAAGAGTGTCAATGACCATCTAGGACATATAGTAGGTGATAAATTACTGCAACAAGTTGCTAAAAGATTGAAGAACTGTATTGCAGTCTCACATAAAATTGTGCGATTGAGTGGTGATGAGTTTTTAATTTTCCTGAACAACCACGATGGAATTCACTCAGTCGAAATCATTGCTAGTGCGATCCTCCAAGAATTACATACACCTTTTGAGATTGACAAGTATCAAATTTCTATCGGTGCAAGTATTGGTATTTTACCTTCTACACTAAATTATCAGCAGCCAACAGATATCCTCAGAGATGCTGATGCTGCAATGTATCAAGCTAAACGTGCTGGTAAAGGTTGCTACATAGTCTTTACCAATGAAATGCAGTTACAAACCTTAAAGCGGATTCAACTAGAAAGTGAACTCCGTCAAAGTATAGAAAAAAGCGAGTTTTGCCTTTACTATCAACCTATATTGTGTTTATCTTCTCAGAAAATAGTCGGTTTAGAAGCATTAATTCAATGGCAACACCCACAAAGAGGACTAATTTCACCAGATAAATTTATTACAATTGCCGAAGAAAGTGGGATAGTACCTTCTCTAGATTTACTAGCATTAAAGTTAGCTTGTCAACAACTACATCAGTGGCAAAAAAAATTTAAATGTGCTGAATCCTTAGTAATTCATATTAATATAGCTGCCGCACAATTACAGCACTTAGATTTAGTAGAAAAAATTCAACAAATTCTAGCAGAATATCATATATCCCCTTCGGCTATTAGATTAGAAGTAACAGAAAATGCTCTGATCAAAGGTTCCCACACTGTTACTCAAGTTATGGACAAAATTCATAATCTAGGGGTCAAACTCTGTATAGATGACTTTGGCACTGGATATTCTTGTTTTAGCCAATTGTATACATTTCCTGTTGATACTCTCAAAATAGATCGTTCATTTACCAAAAATGTCAATGTTAGTGTAGAGTCTGCGGCACTCGTCCAGACTCTAATTAATTTTGCTAATTCTTTAGGGATTACCGTAGTAGCTGAAGGAATTGAAACACAAATCCAATTAGAAGATTTACAGAAATTTGGTTGTGAATTTGGCCAGGGTTACTTATTCTCCCATCCTGTGCCGATCGCAGAAATCACAAATTTTTTACAATTACAAGATGGGTGATTTTTGCAGTTGAGCAATTAAACAGTAGTCAAGTGATTGACATTGGTTATTTCTGCATTTATCAGTCGCTCAACAGTCGCTAGCAATTCATGCTCTAAATATGGTTTAGTTAAGTAACCTTGCGCGCCTAATTCTTGAGCTAGTTGTCGATGTTTCTCTGCACTACGAGAGGTCAGAATAGCTACTGGTAGCTTGGCAAATTTTGGCTGATTACGAATATGAGTTAGCAACTCAAAACCATTCATTCGCGGCATTTCTAAGTCTGAAATTACAACTTGGATTTGGGGATATTTTTGTAATTGCTCTAAAGCTTCTATACCATGTTGAGCTTGTATGACTTGATAACCAGATTTTTGCAGGGTTAAAGAAACAGTTTGCCGTAGACTAATGGCATCATCGACTACTAGAATTAGTCCTTGTGATTTTTTCTGTGCTTCCACATATTGACTAGGTGGCTCTTCTTGATTATTTTTAGGTTGAGAAGCAGTTAATAATGGCGTTGATTTCAGGTTAGAGTCTGATGATGGCAAAGATATATTATTATGAGTATTACTTGCTGGTAATGTCCCTACATCCAATGTAGCCTGCATCTCAACAGACTGTAATAATAAAGCACCATCAATCACTAATATGAGATTTCCATTAGCCAAACTAGTGCAACCATAAATATATTTTGGTGGTGCGATCGCATTTCCTACAGGTCTAATTACTAGTTCTTGTTCACCAATAATTTGGTCAACTTCTAAGGCAAACATTCCATGATGATGTTTAAGTAATAACACAGGATTATTCATAACTTCTGTGTTATCCTCAGCCAATAAATGCTGAATACTAACATTCTGATTTAAGGAACTATTGTAGGACATTAAATCTGATAATTGATAAAGACTCAGAAGAGTTTCATCATCATCTGAGTGCCAATGTAATACTCTTTTATCTTCAAACTCTTGAATTTGTTGTTGTGAAGGAATCACAATTTTCTCGATACTGTCTAATAGTAAAGCGTAAACAATACCACCAGACTGCACTAACATTAATTGGTCAGTAGTCATAGAAAAAGGAATTTTTAAAATGAACGTTGTCCCCTGATTTGGTTGAGATTGTACTGCAATAGATGCGTTCAAGTTTTGTAGTTGAGAACGCACAATATCTAATCCCATTCCTCGTCCAGAGATTTCACTTACCTGATCAGCAGTGGAAAATCCGGGTGTAAACATGACATCTAACAAATCAGACTCATCCCATTGAGCATTTTGTGGACGCAGATTAAGTGCGTCAGCTTTTTTCTGAATTTTCTCTAAATTTAATCCCTGTCCATCATCGCGGACTTCAATCACTGTTTGACTACCTTGATGGTAGGCGCGAATTTCAATGATACCTAGTTCTGGTTTCCCTTTGGCTTGACGAACCTGTGGCGACTCGATACCGTGATCAAAAGCATTACGCACTAATTGTAGTATGGGGTCATAGATTTTTTCTGCGATCGCCTTATCTATGAGTAATCCTGTACCAGTTAATCGCAATTCCACCTGTTTTTGATAGACATTACCCAGTTGCTTCACCATCTGAGGAAAGCGATTCAAGATATTACCAAAAGGTAACATTCTGGCGGTAACTAAATTATCTAGCAAATTTAAAGCTAAACTGTGTTTTTTATCACTAATTTGGCTGGCTTGTTTTAATAGTAAGTCTATTGATTCTGTCGTTTCTTGCAATTGCAGTGTTTCTTCTAACGCCTCATGCAAATTGAGATGAAATTCCGTATAAACATCCATTTCTAATGAATCAAATTTCACAGATGCAAAGTTTTGTGTGTTATGGGATAAAAAACTCTGCATCTGTAAAGGTAAATCACGTAATTGATTTAAGGTTTCTTGGTGTCTACTTAATTGCTCAGATAATCTATCGAGAATCTCTTGTAGTTGTTCATCACTTAAGGTGCGCCGTTTTTGATAAACTAATATTTCTCCAGCCAAATAGTTAATGCGTTGTAATCCTTCGACTCCTACGCGCACAAAAGAATTAGATTGGTTCTTTTTATTATGAGTAATCTGAGATTTTTCTGATGGTGATTCATTGACAGCATCAATTACTCGTTCTGTAATCTCTGTATTGACTTCTTGAATATTAGCTAAGGCTTGATTAATATTTTGTGTTGCTGATGGTGCTTCTTCTTGTTCATCTGCTGGTTCTAGTTTGTTTTCCCCTCCCCAGATTGACTCTAATAGATTAGAGTCTACATTAGTAGTTATTTTTGGTATTTGCTTAACAATTAGTAATCCCTGTAGCTTGGGACTATCAGACCAGTTTTTGGCTTGGGAATTGACAGGGGAATGTTTTTTATATTCTGCGGCTAATATACTAATTTTATTTTGGAGAGCTTTAATAAATGCCAACCGATTCTCAGATTTTTGTTGAAAATATTGAAATTTAGCTACAGCCATAATAATAATTAAAATGATGCCTTGACGATATAGACAAAGGCTATCACTATCATGATCCTCACGAATGAAATCTAAGAATTTATTTAACCAGCTTTCCACATAATTGAGATAGGTTTCATCTTCTTGATTGGAAATTAACATATCCAGATACATTTCTGAAACGGGTATATCTCTTTCATGATTGAACCAACCAAATATATAATGTAAAACCTTTAAATAAAATTTAGCAGTTGCAGGTTGAACACAATTATTAGGTTGATTATTACCTGTAATTAAAAATTGATAAAATTCCTGATCTAAACTCAAAAATTGGAGGTTGAGAGTTTCTGTAGCTGGGGATGTCAGCTTAATTAAATCATGAGAAGGATTACCACCGCGAGAGCGATCGCCTGCCAACACATCTTTTTGTGCTTGCTGTAAATCAGCTAAAGCAATCTTGGCAATTTGATTGGCTTGTTGAGGATTAGCTTGTAATGCTTGCAAAATCGCTTGAGCAATTTCGCCAAAACCTGGTAAGTTTAAAGATTCCCCTAATCCCAGAAAAACTTCAGCTTCACCATTTAAAAAGTCTCTTAATTCTAGACTGTCTGCAATATTGCTAATGGCATTACTAATTTTTTCTAAACGCTGTTTGACTCCGCTTTCAAATATAGATTTAACAATATCAAATCCTAATTCTTGAGAAGTTGGAATATGAGTATTTTCTCCGAATTTATCTCCTAGCTTACTCTGAATTTGAGTAAATATATCAGTAGCTCTTTGTAAAATTTCCTGGTCATTGATTACATGACCATTGATTTCTGAGCTTAACGCTAAATTTAAACATTCATAAGCTTGATATAAAAGTGTATTTAAATCAAAATCTATGATAATATCTGGATTGTATAAAGACTTAAAAACATCTTCTAAATAGTGGGCAATTTTATTAATTAATTCTAAGCCAACAGTAGCTGCTCCCCCTTTAATTGTGTGCGTAGCTCGCATTAGGCTATGCACTTTAGTGGTGCTGTGACTTTCTGATAAATTCAACAGTTCTTGTTCAATAGTTTGTAATAAATCAGGGGCTTCTGCAAGGAAATAAATATACCCCTGTTCACGAATTTCGGCATCTGTAATCATAACTTTAAGGGTGTAATGGTTTAGGGTGTAAGGGGTGGAAAAGTTGAAGTCAAGCATTAAGAGGAGTGATCAATCTCCTCTTAACGGTCTATCCTTCTTGCCTCTTGACCTTGGAATTTTAGATTTGTGATTTTAAAGTTGTATTTTTATTTCCCCATCTCAAATCTAAAATCATTTAGCCTCCTACTGCATTTAACTAACTTTGAACTTACTAGCAGTTGTTAATAAATCTTGTGCCATGTGAGATAAATCCTGGAAAACAGCTGCTATTTCTTGAGATTCACCAAAAGTTTGGGTAGCAATTTCTGCAACATCTTTCATGGAATTAGTTACAGATACTGACTGCCCCATTTGTTTTTGAGTCGCATCAGTAATTTGGTTAATGAGTTGACTAATTTCCGCAGTGGCAGCCACGATCGCATTTAAGTTTTGTCGAGTTTCATTAACGAAATTTGTACCTTCTACCACCTGCTGAATACCAGTTTCCATTGCTACTGCAACTTCCCCAGTTTCCTCTTGAATCTCTTGGACTAACTTTTCAATTTCAATAGTGGCGGCGGCAGATTGGCGAGATAAAGAACGCACTTCATCCGCCACCACCGCAAAGCCTTTACCATACTCTCCAGCGCGTGTAGCTTCAATGGCAGCGTTCAAAGCTAGTACGTTGGTTTGAGTAGCAAAGTTACTAATCAAATTCACCACCTTGGAAATTTTTTGTGAAGACTCACCCAGACGTTTAATCTTCTTGCTAGTTTTAGCCACAGTTTCACGAATTGCTTGAATTGCTTGCACAGTCTGATTCATCGCCGCATCGCCAGCCTCAACAGTTTGGTTGGCTTGTGTGACTGCTACTTGCACCAATTCCGCACTACCTACCACGGCTTGGGTAGCATTCAGCATCTGTTGAATTTCACTCAACGCCAGATTGATTTCGTCAGATTGTTGTTGAGCTAAATGATTCAGTCCTGCGAGGGAAGCATTACTGGTACTGGAAGTTTGGGCAACTTTTTGGGCAGATGTTTGTACTTGCAATACGATTTGCCGTAGTGCTTGCAGAGTATTGTTATAAGCATCGGCAATTGTCCCCAGTTCATCTTCCGTAATAGGCGCGCGTACTGTTAAATCACCGTTGAGGGCTGGTCTAACTGCCGTTAGTAGCTGAATGGAACGTTGTTGCAGTAATTCTTTAGCAGCTTTATCTCGTGCTGCTGCTTCTGCTAGTTGAGCTGATTGGGTTTGGAGTTTTTGCAAATATTCGGTTTGTTGTAAAGCTAATCCTAATTGGTCGCCAATTCTCGCTAACAAACCCACTTCCGATTCTTCCCACTCGCGTGTACCGGAATTCTGATAGGCGGCAAATAGTCCCCACAATTTGTCCCCAAAGAAAATCGGCACTATCACATAGGCTCTAGCTTCAAACTGCTCTAAAATCTCTAGGTGGCAGGGAGCATGGCCTGTTTGATAGATATCATTCACCACAAAACTTTCACCCTTGACATAGCGACCCCCTTGCGTTTCTTGAAGGAAGGTATCTTCCCAAACGGTTTTGATATCAGGGCCGACTAATTTCACCCAATTATGACCAACAGACTCAGCCACAAATAACCCACTCCAGTCAGGATTAAAGCGAAAAACAACTACGCGATCGCATTTCAATAATTGCCTGACATCTTGGGTACTAATTTTGAAAATTTCTTCCAACTCTAAAGCTTGTCGGATACGGTTGACTATCTTAGTAAAGGCTTTTTCCTGTTCTGTAATCTGAGTTAATTTTTCAGTTTTTTGTCTCACCTCTTCTAGATAATCTAACTGCGATTTAGCTAGACTAAATTGTGAGGCAATTTGATTTAAGAAACCGGCTTCCCAGTCTTGCCATTCGCGAGGCCCAGAATTTTGGTAAACTGCCAATAAACCCCACAGTCGGTCACTAAAGAAAATCGGGACTATGATGTAAGCCTTCGCATCAAATGTTTCTAAGATTTCTATATGGCAAGGTTGAAAACCTGCATGATAGATATCATTGACAACAGAATATTCACCCCGGATAAACTTCCCGCCTTGCTGCTCTTGGAGGAAGGTATCGTTAAGAACAGTTTTTACCTCTGAGGTAACTAGCTTTGTCCAACCTTGACTTACAGATTCAGCGATAAATTTGCCTCCCCAACAATCGGCATCAAAATGATAAACCGCAGCGCGATCGCACTTGAGAAATTGGCGAATTTCTTGAGTTGTAGTTCTGAAAATACTTTCTACATCTTTGGCTTGACGGATGCGGTTAACGATTTTGGTGAAGGCTTTTTCTTTTTCTGCAACTTGAGCCAGCTGCTCAGATTTGAACTGTAACTGTTGTAAATACTCTAATTGTGATTTTGCAATACTAAATTGTGAAGAAATCTGGTTTAAAAAGGCGATTTCCCACTCTTGCCACTCACGGGTTCCAGAGTTCTGATAAATTGCTAGTAAACCCCATAATTCCTCTTGCAACATAATCGGAACTATGACGTATGCCCTAGCTTCTAATGAACCCAATAGTTCTAGATGACAAGGATTAAACCCTGCGGTGTAAATATCATTAACAACGCAATTCCTACCTGTAAAATAATCACATGATTCAGTATCTTTAAGGAAAGTATCACTGATTTCCGTGCCGATAAATGGTGTCCAACCGTGACCAACTGACTCAGCGACAAATTTCCCGCCTACTTCTGGAAGGAACTGATAAACACCCATGCGATCGCATTTGAGAAATTGCCGTACTTCCTGGGTAGTAGTTCTAAAAATACTTTCTACATCTTGAGCTTGGCGAATGCGGTTCACTATCTTGGTAAAAGCTTTTTCTTTTTCCGCAATTTGCACTATTTGCTCAGATTGCATCTGCATTTGTTCTAGAGATTCTGCATAAGCAATAGAAACACCCAGTTGCAAACCAATCTGACTTAAAAATCTGACTTCCCAATCTTGCCAATTCCGAGGGCCTGTATTTTGATAAACTGCCAATAAACCCCATAATTTCTCCCCTGTAAATACAGGAATAATTACGTAGGCTTTGACTTCAAATTGTTCTAAAACATCTAAATGGCAAGGCGAATGAGTTGATTTGTAGACATCATGAATTATAGAAGATTCATTATGGCGATAACGTCCACCTTGGGTTTCTTGGAGATAAGTATCTTCCCAAATTGTTCTGATTCCTGGGCCTACTAGTTTTACCCAACCATTACCTACCGACTCAGCTATATATTCCCCACTCCAGTCTGGATGAAATTTATAGAGACTGACGCGATCGCATTTCAATAATTGTCGGACTTCTTGAGTAGCAACTTGAGAAATTTTATCAATGTTTGACAACCGCAGAATTTTATCGATGACTTTGCTTAATGATCTTTTAGAATGTTCCTGGAGTTGGGATTCTTTATGAACTTCAAATACCTGTACTCGATAGGTTAATTCCGTGGTGACTTGAAATAAGAGCGTCGCTTCTACTTCTTGCCAATGTCTAGTATCAGTACAACTATTAACAGCTAGTATGCCCCAGACTTTACCTTCAACAATTATGGGTACGCTTAAGCTAGTCTGAATCTGAAATTTATCTAGCAGTTGCTTTTGATAGTGAGTGAGTTGTATTTGATTGCTCTCGTCAATGGCTACTGGTTCTACATATTCGTGATTACTATGTAAACCAAACATAATTCCTGGAAGAACTTCACCCAAAGTAGGTGTCCAGCCCAAAGCCCTAGATTCTGCTAAAACTGTACCAGCATCCACAGAATTGAATTGATAAATAAAGACGCGATCGCATCTTAGCTTCTCCCGAACTTTCTCCACCGTCGCCTTTAAGACTGCATCTAAGTCATTCGCCTGACGCATATTGACGATGATGTCCTGTAACTGTTGTCGCCAGTCTCTAAAAGCTTGTGCGATCGCTTCTGATGTTTCTTGATTATAATCACCAATTAAATCAACTTCTTTAACTTTTTCTACTGCTTCTACTTTAGAAATTGAATTCCCATGATCGTGATTTTTTTGATATGTAATTGCCATTGGATCACCCTTGATTGAATTATGACCTAAAGAAATGAGTTAGTTTTGCTGACAGTGTTCACCAAGATTTACATTAGTTATGATGAGCATATACTGGAGAATGAATAATAGCCTCAGCATCTAAATTAAAAATCATCTTTTCCTCATCATTAATAAAGTATCCCTGTAAAAAAGGGACTATTGATGGAGAAAATAATTCTGCCGATGATTCCTTCATCTGATGAATATTTAAAGACTCAATATCCATCAGTTGTCTAACTAATAAACCTAAATATTTACCATTCTCTTCCAAGACAATTACCATCATTTTAATCAGCACATTTGCTGTCTGTAACAATGGTGGATAACCAAGCATTTCATCTAAATCTACTAACCACAGCATTTCATCACGCCAGTTATAAACACCCAAAATATAACTAGGCATTTGCGGCACAGCACATATCTCACTTAAAGATACTTGCAAAACCTCTGTAATATGATCTAAAGAAATGACTGCTGTATCTCGAATTCCTAAATGAAAGCTTAAAAATTTACCCTGATTTTCCAAATTCATCATCCTTTTAATGCCAACAATACTATTTAACGAGTTTCTTCAATGTTGATACCAACTCTTCTTGGTTAATTGGTTTAGAAAGATAAGCTTCTGCACCTAGCATATTTCCCCAAATCTTATCTACATCACTATTTTTGGTAGAACAAAAAACTACTGGTATCTTACTAGTATCTGGATTATTTTTTAATTCTCGGCAAATTTCAAATCCACTTTTACCAGGTAAAATCACATCGAGAAAAATTAAATCTGGCTTATTACTGTCTATTTTGCTTTGAGCTTCTTCACTGCTCGTAGCACTAATTACAGAACAACCTGCTTGTTGTAAATAACGACTCAGAACTTCCATATCAGTTAAGCCGTCTTCAATCACTAAAACAGTAGTCATAGTAATTCCTTCTGTTAAACTTTCACCTAGTAATTTGTAGATTTCTGCCATTGACGGCATTTAAAAATAGCTTTCCCATTTTGTTATTATTTTGGTTTGTTAATGCTAAATATGGCTCAGAATAAATACCTATGTTTACTTAGGCTTATGAAAAAATATTGTGTGTCTGATGCTATATTTAGCAGTAATTCAAATCAGACTTTCTTGTTAAGCTATATCTTTAGGGACAGCCTCTAGGCGTGATTCACCGTGAATTGGAGAAGCTATTTTAATGGGTAAATACTTACGTAAAATACTCATTACTTTATCTGTATTCACTGGCTTAGTCAGGAAATCTGTCGAGCCAACAACTTTAGCACGCACTCTATCTAATAACCCGTCATTACCTGTTAAAATAATTACTGGAGTATTGTTAAAAGCTGAAATTCGCCGCAACTGAGTACAAATTTCATAGCCACTGGCAACAGGCATAATCAAATCTAAAAAGATTAAATCTGGTTTCTCTTGAATGAGAATCGGTAATGCTTGTACTGCATCTTGAATCTGGACAAATCTCAATCCATGAGCAGTAATAATCTCTTCCAGCATTTTACAAACCTGGGGACTATCATCTACACAAGCAATTAAGGG
The DNA here is from genome assembly GCF_021596505.1 of Nostoc sp. CMAA1605. GTDB lineage: Bacteria > Cyanobacteriota > Cyanobacteriia > Cyanobacteriales > Nostocaceae > Trichormus. The sequence goes on from NZ_PJIZ01000051.1 coordinate 24,226, forward strand.
TGTGTAAACTTTTTTCGGTTGTGCAGAAATAGAGTTATTTGGTAGCTGTGTGACAACTAAAGGTAAATCTGGTACTTTTACTAATTCAATTATGCCTTTGAGGACATAAGGAAGTAGAGAACGAGATACAGGTAAAACATTCTGCTTCATTTTGGTGGCTAACTCTCGCAGAGTCAGTTTGCCATTAAATAGCGTGACAAAATTTTTATATACTGGTGGACTAACTAGTTCCTGTAACTGTTCTGGTCTTCTAATTATCGGTGCTAAGTCAGGAAAAACATTTGCTAAACCAGCTTGTGTCCAGAGATTCCATGAGTCTTGCATTTGTTTCATAGAAATATCTGCGCTCGTGAAACTCATGGGTGCTTCTAGAATAACTTCTTGATTGCGTTCACACTTAACAGCTATAAAGTTCGTTTGCTGGGCTAAATCAAATAAAAGTTCTGCCAAGGTGTTCTCGACAATTGCATTAATTTGCTCTCTTTGAATTCTTTGTTTTTTATACAGAATTTCTAAAAGTCGGTAATCCCAGTAACTCATTTCTACATCTTGTTGGCGCAACTGTATTTTGTCCACATTAATTTGTGGGCAATACTGAGCCATTAATCGCCGCCATCTCCTAAAAGGATGTGTTCCTCCAGATGCCCAGACTATTCTTCCTAAACGATAGTAGAAAGTCCACTGATGTCCTTTTTGGCTGCTCAAAATTAACTGCCCATTGTATTGCAGCTGCGTACAAGTCCTAAATTCATCAAGAATGTTATTGGATTCCATCTTTTTCAAGCTATTTCTACTTGTTTTATCCCCACAAGCCAGTTTCTTCATCACAAAATCTGAATACTTACTGAGCATTCTTGATTTTGTAAATAGTTATTTCGTTTATTATGTTAGTAATAGCGTTTTTATGGTTTATATTTTGGAATGTAGTCTTCTGAATTGGGAAATCCGCAAAAATATGGTAATCGGCAGATATAATTAAGACAATTTTAATTGAGAGTTTTTTATGTCAAATCTTAATTTTGATTCTCAATTTATGAGTAGAAATACCGTTACTTCTGGATGCTCAAATTAGATAACTACAAATCAATGTACACTCCCATATTCACAGGCTTCTTTTTGATGTAACTATTTTAGAGATTGTCAAATTGATTTATATCCGTGGAAATTCTGATTTTTAATTACACTAAAAATAGTATTGGTCAGGAATTTTTGTGATTCGTATAGAATAATTAACATAAAGTTAAGTTAGTCAGGCTCTATAAACTTAAATTAATGAATATTTCTACTACTTCACAGCCCACATCATATCTGAGTCGGAGATTTATGGGATGATGCCCGTACCATTTTTTTATCAAGCTGTATAGAATTTGATTGCCTTAAAACCATGCCATTTGCTTTCATCGGGTAAACTAAGCAACGTCATAATTTGTGTGGTGGACTACTACGGTTGTTTAATTAGGTATTGCCGATATATCAGGTTTATAGCTGACTGGCTCAACCACAAATCCTTGCGTGAAGTGAAACGGAATTTGGGTACAGTCAATACTACAGCTATTTGCCGCTTCGATATATCCAGTGATTTATTGTTCTTTTAAACCAATTCTTGAGATCATCCTTTTTGAGACGATCCTATTACCTGTGTCTTAGGTTTCAAAGTCGTACTTATCAAAATTCCCAGTCTCAGATTTGAGTATCTTATTTGATGGTTAACCTAAGAAGTAGGTAATGGATCATTCTGTTCAAAAAGGGTTTTAACTAGTTAGCTTGTTAGAGCTTTAGCGGAGAAAACTGCTAATTAACCACAAAAGTACGAAAGTCAGCACAGTGGAAAACTGATTACCGCTTATCATCAATGGTACTTGTGACAAGAGCCAGGCCGCAATTAGCCCTCCAGTAATTAAGCCCACTATCAGTCCTACAAGAGTGAGTAAAACTGATCTGCCAAATCTACCTTCTTTACGATTGAGGAAGAAAACACTAACCCCTATGCCAACCACTAAGACTAACTGCAACAGCTGATCGCCTGTAAAAATGCTGATTGTACTTAAACCCACGTACCAAGCTCCGGGTAAAAGTATATCTGTCATTGTGGGCTGATCCAGGAAATTTTGCAGCCATGCAGGTGATTGCTCACGAGAAGTTGAACTTTCTTTAGGTGGTGATTGTATCCTTAATTCTGGAAAGCGGATACGTTCTGGCACTTTGATTTTTCCTTCCTGGCGCATCCGTAAGCGATCCATTAAAATCGCATCGTAAGCAGCTTCAACGGTTTCTACGCTTTTAGCATCGCCACTACATTGCTCCATCAGGCGATTGCGAGCGTCCTGAATTTCGTCAAAGCTAGCATCTTCTGATACCCCAAGTTTTTCGTAGGGATTTTGATCGCGCATGGGAGTTTATACTTCAGCCTTTATCAGTGGCAATTTTTTGTTAGAGAATAACAATTGTAGATTTTAATTTGATCGAAGACAAACGTATCGACCGAATTTTATGCTCTACCAGGATAGTAGCACGCGTTAGCCCAGTTGACCCAGGAATTTCAACTACTGCAACTTTAACATATTGTTATAACTCCGTGTATACCCCCATGTCGTTGACCAATTCTAGCTCTAACCTAGAATTTGAACCGGGAGTATCTGTCACACTATTTTTTTGTGCTTCAGACTTGGTGATTTATCATAATATGAGGATATCCTAATGATTTAGCTTTCACCTTAAGTAGTGGTATCAATCCACATAAAGATTTAAAATGGAAAACTTTTCCATTCCCATCCAACTATTATACGGAAGTCTCCTGGAAAAATAAATTATTGGATGGCTCACGGACTAGCATTGGGTAGTTAGACACATTAAGTTTCTTATGACGGTATTGCAATTAAACTGTAATAATAGTTATCTAAATTCTCTTAGTGTGTTTGTCCAGCGTTTTGACTTCACTATCCTTGAGATAATCAGGAAATATATTTCTGATGCCTGTAGTTCCTTAAATAATTCATAGGTGGGAACTGCGTTTTACGCAATACTGCTGTTAATCTTGAAGAAATTTATTTTTGTGTAAAGAGATGGTCATGGCTCCTGCCAAGATTCTTGTAGTTGATGACGACCCGGCGGTTCGGAATTTAATCCAACGCTTTTTATTGAAACAAAGCTATCAGGTAGAAGCGGCTGAGGACGGTAAGACTGCCTTGTCCTTGTTTGAGCAATTTAACCCGGATTTGGTCATTCTTGACGTTAATTTGCCAGATGTAATAGGCTTCAACCTCTGTCAAGAGATGCAAAGTCGTAATGGCGTTTTTGTTCTCATGCTGACTAGCCGTGCAGATGAGGCTGACAAGATTCGTGGCTTTGCTAAAGGTGCTGATGACTATCTCACAAAGCCATTTGGCTTGGGAGAACTGGAAGTCAGAGTTGCAGCGATTTTAAGGCGACAGAGAGTGGTGACTAACGCCGAACAAAAACGCTTGCAATTTGAGAAGTTGATGATTGATCCTGTGCGGCGAGAGGTGACACTAAATAGTCAGCCTGTGCCGTTAACGGCTTTAGAATTTGATTTGTTACATTTTTTAGCTAGCCATCCTGGTCGAGTCTGGCGACGTGCAGAGTTGATCCAGGAAGTTTGGGATTATGAATATGTTGGTGATCAGCGAGTTGTAGATGTGCATATAGGTCAAATTCGCAAAAAGATTGAAGTCGATGCTAGTCAACCAGCATTAATTCAGACTGTGCGTGGGGTGGGTTATAAATTTGAATGTCCAACTCATTCCCAATTAGAAACAAATCCTTGATAGCTTTTTAATACTCGCAATTTATTTATTAGTAGTGGGCATGGTATACCATGCCCAAATTTGTAGGAAAAAATTTGCTGTTAATCTCACAATTTTGGCGATCGCTCAACAATTTATGCCAAAATATTGTTAATTGATTTTTAATTTTAAATGATTTTTTCAGACGCAGGAAAGAATTTATGCTGGCCAGTACCAGCACAGCGTCTGGTACATCAAAGCCAATACATACAACACATCATTGCAAATTAGCAATTGTGAAACAAAGTTTCTAAATAAACGCGGGCAGCACGGCGATCGCTATCGCCATTTTGCAGTAAAAACAATGATAGGGCTGCTGTTAATACCCGATTTTGATCCCAATCGGGGTGAGTCTCTAAATAAGTTTTCAGTGATTCATGAAGAGTTTCGGGGATTTCTGTAAAAATACTAACTGTTGCGTTCATGGTATTTTCCTTGTGGGAGTTCAGCTAAAACGAACTATTGCTTGGAGTGAGGCTGCTTTAGGCAACATCTACACTGACCTCTAAGGTAAGTTTTGATGTCAACGGTTGCACAAAATATAAAACCCGGCCGCATCATTGTGCGACAAGAGGGGGTGGGTTTGTCAATGCTGCGAAATGTTAAAAACAATCGTACTAAAAATAAATGTGAACGCAATCATCAATGTTTCAAGCTAATTTTTGTTACATTACTTAATAAAAACTCAGTCCTTGGTACTGAACTAGACTCTAGATCAGAAATCCCCAGCAACCCTGCAAGTGCTGATCCCCTCGTAGAACATCTGTGGAAAACTGGGAAAACTCCTGTGGAAACTCTGTGGAATAAGTGAGGAAAATATCAGCCAATGATAAGAATTACAAAAACGTGATCTTTTAATGACATTGTTACCCATGAAAATTGCTTCCCTATCCCAGTTATCTAGTTTGTTACCCTCGATACATCCTCAAATTAGGGTTTTAGCGATCGCCGTTTCTTGATTTACATTGCAGCCAATATCCTGTTCACCATATATATTCAAATCCACACAATTCTTCCCCTGTATTTAAAAAACTTCATTTCCGTGGGAGAGACAGCCCAAAGTTTTAGCGAATCTACAATTAGCAGATTATTTTCTTGGCACTTAGTCTTAGTAATTATCTGTCAACTACCTCTGACCAACCTGTTAAAACTGTACTCCCACTCAAACGCACTCACAGTTTCGGCTATTTTGTGGGCTATTGGTTTTAGTTTAATTTGGGTGACAGGTAACTTCTCATGCTATCAATTAATTTGGGCGACATTGGCATTAACAGTATTAGCGATGGCATCTGTAGCGTACAATCCATCAGCCGCCTCTCTAGTCACCGATTTAGCCCCCGAATCCCACCGAGGAATATACTTTTCTATTAATTCCCTGTGCTGGGCTTTAGGTGGATTTATCGGCTCACCCTTGGGAGGGTGGGCTTTAGATCAATCACCCCTAATTACTCATCATTTTTGGTTGGGCTTTGTTTTGAGTGTAGCGATCGCCATCACCATTTTGCAGTATTTAAATTGGGTTTTAGTCAATAGTCATTAGTCATTAGTCATTAGTCATTAGTCATTAGGCATGGGGCATGGGGCATTGGGCATGGGGCATTGGGCATGGAACAAGGGAAGAAAACCGATAATTAATAAGTGTTACACTTCCCACTCACTACTCACTACTCAGCATTCACCACTCAGCACTCACCACTCAGCACTCACTACTCAGCACTCTCTACCGTCGCCGTTCTTGTAGCTTACGATAAACTGCTTTTAAATCTACTTGATGATGCGCTAAGGCAACTAGTGTGTGGTAAAGCAAGTCTGCAACTTCACCGGCGATCGCATCGTGTTCATCATCTTTAAATGCCATTACTACTTCGGCTGATTCTTCACCGATTTTCTTTAAAATCTTGTTATCGCCACCAGCTAATAACTTACAAGTGTAGGAACTTTCATTGGGATGATCGCGGCGATCGCATATTACTTGAAACACCTGAGATAAAGTATCCCCAGGTGGTGCAATGATTTGTCCTTCGATTTGATGAAAACAACTACGTTCACCTGTATGACAGGCAATATCTCCTATTTGCTCTACACCAACTAGTAAAGCATCACTATCGCAATCATATCGAATACTTTTTACCTTTTGGGTATGCCCTGAAGTCCCGCCTTTGTGCCACAATTCTTGGCGGGAACGGCTCCAAAACCACGTTTCTTTTGTGTCTAAAGTCTTTTGTAAAGATTCCTGATTCATCCAAGCCATCATCAGTACAGTACCATCCAAATAGTCTTGGACAATTGCTGGTACTAAACCACGTTCATCGTAGCGAATTTTTTCAACGGGAATGGCATTATGTAGTGATGGGGAATCGGGGGAAAACATACCAGCGAATTTATTCTAGTAAAACTAATCATGTCTGGTTTCACGATACCATTATCAATAGTGCAACTGGCATGATTTTTCCACACCCTCTATGAATCATCTTTGTAAAACTACATTCCTTTCCATTGCTGATTGGATTCTGACAGCACTTAACGCCACATGGTGAGCCTTAGTATCTTCACCATACCAATGCAAAGCTGAGTTAAAAGCGGCGCGATACAGGTCTTGGTATGCCTCTGATAATTCAGTACGGATTTCTAAAGGCAAGTCTTGGTTGGACTTGTATAACATATCGTTATTTTTTTGGTTCTGTTAATTTTATACGATATAAGTTCTAGGCGAAATTTAACCCTATCCTAAGATAGAGCTTTTTTTGAATGCCCACTGTTAGGAGAGAACCTTGGTAAACACCACAATTAAAACCACTAAATCACAAGAAATTTTTGCTGCTGCTCAACATCTCATGCCAGGCGGTGTTAGCTCACCAGTTCGTGCTTTTAAATCTGTAGGGGGACAACCTATAGTTTTTGATCGGGTCAAGGGTGCATATATTTGGGATGTAGATGGCAACCAATACATCGACTATGTAGGGACTTGGGGGCCAGCTATTTGTGGTCACGCCCATCCAGAAGTGATTAGCGCACTCCATGAAGCTTTGGAAAAAGGTACTAGCTTTGGTGCGCCTTCGGTGCTAGAAAATGTCCTGGCGGAAATGGTAATTGCTGCCGTTCCTAGCATTGAAATGGTACGATTCGTCAACTCCGGTACAGAAGCTTGTATGGCTGTGCTAAGGCTGATGCGTGCCTTCACTAACCGGGAGAAAATCATCAAGTTTGAAGGCTGCTACCACGGCCACGCTGATATGTTCTTAGTCAAAGCAGGCTCAGGTGTCGCCACCCTTGGCTTACCTGATTCCCCTGGTGTGCCTAAGTCAGCAACCAGCAGCACCCTAACAGCACCTTACAACGACTTAGAAGCTGTCAAAGCTTTATTTGAAGAGAACCGTGATCAGATTGCGGGTGTAATTCTTGAACCTGTTGTGGGTAATGCCGGGTTTATTACCCCCGATGCTGGCTTTTTAGAAGGTCTACGGGAACTGACTCATGAGCATGACGCATTGCTGGTGTTTGATGAAGTCATGACTGGTTTTCGCATTGCTTATGGTGGCGCACAAGAGAAATTTGGCATCACACCAGATTTAACCACTATGGGTAAAGTTATCGGTGGTGGCTTGCCAGTGGGTGCTTATGGCGGTCGCCGCGATATCATGTCTATGATTGCTCCGGCCGGCCCTGTGTATCAGGCTGGAACTCTTTCCGGTAATCCTCTGGCTATGACGGCGGGGATTAAAACCTTGGAATTATTGCAAAAGCCTGGTAATTACGAGTATCTAGAGCGCATTACCAAAAGACTTGCTGATGGTTTACTACAAGCAGCTAAAGAAACTGGTCATGCAGCTTGCGGCGGTTCTATTAGCGCGATGTTCGGCTTATTTTTACCTCTGGCCCTGTGCATAACTATGAAGATGCCAAAAAGTCAGATACAGCGAAATTCGGACGTTTTCATCGCGGTATGTTAGAACGCGGCGTTTATTTAGCACCTTCTCAATTTGAGGCTGGCTTTACTTCTTTAGCTCACACTGAAGCTGATATTGACCAGACGATCGCGATCGCTCGTGAGGTCTTATCTAGTCTGTAAGTGGTGAGTGGTGAGTGCTGAGTTGTGAGTGCTGTTAACAGTAGTGCGGCGTTTAGCCTGTGCTGAGTTAATTCTTGAACTCAGCACTCGTTACTCATCACGGGCGAAACGCCCCGCTTCCGCTAACAGCACTATCAACACCTCAACAGTTACAGCCTTTGTGGTTGCACCCTGGGATAGTTTTATCTAACTTGCTGTGAAGACCCCAAGTGGAAGTAGTCATAATTTTTGCTGCCAATATTACTGTCAATAAAATATAATACATGAACATATATTCATCTATTTTTACGAAATTTTAATGTAGATTTCGTCTCAGTAATTGTGTTTCTGGAATGAATCAACCAGTTCACAAAAGTTAGGGTAGTCCAGAATATCAATCTAGTAAAAATACTGGGTATTACCAATTTTTAGTAATTAAAACTATCATTTTTGTAATTTACTTACGTATAAAAAATTAAATAGCAATCGCTGACGTTATTACAGCAGCAAGACTCGACACTGTTTGCTAGCATAGGTATAATAAGTTGTTTGACATCATAATTGCTTTACGTAAATCAGATCCAACTTTAGCAACTCTTCAAGGGATTTACCGCAAAACTGACCTAGCAGGAGTTGATTTTGGATCTCAATAATTGAAGAAGAGTCTCACTCTCACCGTTACTATTCGTGCAGCGAGTTCACAGTGCATGAGCTATTGCATAAATCCGACCTGTCCTAACCCAGAGAATGTAGCACATAGCCGAAGATGTGAAGCTTGTGGCTCACCATTACAGTTGCGCGATCGCTATCTAGTTTTGAAGCCATTGGGTCAGGGTGGCTTTGGCGCAACCTTTTTAGCCCGCGATGAAATTTTACCAGGCGCGCCTAGCTGTGTCATCAAGCAGCTACGCCCTTCTGGAACATCTCCACAGGTGTTACAAATGGCGCGGGAACTATTCGAGCGAGAAGCCAAAACCCTGGGTACAATCGGGAATCATCCCCAAATACCCCGATTACTTGACTATTTTGAAGCGCAAGAACATTTTTACTTAGTTCAGGAATATATTAGCGGTTCTACACTCCAGCAAGAAGTAAAACTCAACGGAACTTTTAGCGAAGCTGGTGTTAAGCAATTTCTCAGTGAAATTTTGCCTTTACTGCAATATATTCATGATCAAAAAGTTATTCACCGTGACATTAAACCAGCTAACTTAATTCGCCGTTCTCAAGATTCCAGAATGGTGCTGATTGACTTTGGCGCAGTCAAAAACCAAGTTACCCAAGCCACAACTAATCAATCAGGACATACAGCTTTAACCGCCTATGCTATTGGTACTCCTGGTTTTGCACCTCCAGAGCAAATGGCAATGCGTCCTGTTTATGCCAGTGATATTTATGCCTTGGGAGTCACCTGTGTTTATTTATTGACAGGTAAAACGCCCAAAGACATGGAATATAATCCCAGTACAGGGGAAGTCATGTGGGAACACTTAGTACAAATCAGTGACCATATGATTCATGTCCTCCGAAAAATGTTAGAAGTCTCAGTTCGTAGTCGCTACCACTCAGCTAAAGAAGTCCTCAAAGCCTTAGAAATAGAACCATATTTAGAAAGTTTAGCTGGTGGATTGTTAGTCAAATCAGATTCTAATCATAAAGAAGGAACATACAACCGACCAGATGATTCTGCCGTTCTTTGCAGTAACCCTTCGGCTGCGGCTACAGGTTTAGGAGTAGCACAAGTAGCAGCAGCCATTCGCGCTCGACGAGCTAAACTCGGTGATGGTACTCGGTTAGATGCTGGAGGGACGCGACAAGGAGTTTCCGGTGCTAAACCATCAACGACAGCTAACAGTAATGGGAATGGTTCTCATAACTTAAAGTCGAAGGTGGGGCGCAGACTAGATACCCAAAGTTTACTCACCGCCTATGTGAAGGGAAGACGAGATTTTGCTTTACACAATCTCAATTTACTTAATCTTCAAGGTGCGGATTTATCATCTACCAATTTCCACTCATGTCAACTACAAAATACTAATCTTCAAGGGGCTAATCTCCAAAATAGTGATTTTGGTAGAGCAAGTTTAACGCGTGCTAACTTAAAGGATGCTAATCTCACTAAAGCTTACTTCAATCATGCTGATTTAGAAGGGGCAGACCTACGGGGTGCAGATTTGACTAATGCTTATCTTAGTAACGCAAATTTGCGGGGTGCTAACTTATGTGGTGCTAACCTCACGGGAGCGAAAATTTCCGATGAACAATTAGCATTAGCTAAAATCAATTGGATGACGATACGACCCAACGGTAAAAGAGGTTTATTATAACTTCCTCAATATCTAACGCAGAATCAGCAACGGGAAATTGTGTAATTCTCGTTTGACGATATTTCTCAAATAATTTGTTTAAAAACAGCATAAGCGAAAAATTTTCTAAAGTTGCTGTATTTCTGCAAAAAATATGAGTTTTTTTAAAATTAAATAAAAGTGCATGACTCAAGGGAATGATTTTTTTGGGGAAACCCTTGATATTGGTGTTATTTGAGTATAAAAATCCGAAAAAAGAGCAGTTTGTAGAATTGCTGCTTATGAGAATTTGCTACAATTGAAAATAGCATTAACTTTTCTTAAGTTTAAACATTTTGTCGAATTTAAAATACTTTGTTAATTCCATTAGTTATGAATAGAAATTTCCCAAATTATGAGCTAGAAAGACGCTTAAGTTTATATCATGTATTTCTGGCTTTATATGAAAGACATGGCGATCTTCTAGATAGAATTCTCCAACTAGAAAATCTCTATCAGCCATCCTTGAAAGGTGAAAATTTGCGTTATGTCCAAGGCGTTGTAGAAGATTCATCGGTTTATCTGATTACTAACTTATGTGACAATCAGACACAAACCCTGGAACAAATGCAACATATTTGGACAATAGGACGCGATCGCAGTAACGGTATATGCGCGGATAATCGACATTTATCCCGTTGTCATGCTGCGATTCAGTATATTGAATATCAAGGTTTTTATCTAGTTGATTTCCACAGTACCAACGGTTCTTTTGTGAATGGAGAATCTATTTATCAACCCACCAAACTCCAAGATGGCGATCGCATTCGGTTAGGAAGTTTAACTTTTGATTTTTTCCTCAATCACCAACACCGTGTTTTACCAGCATTACCAGCCGATTTAGTCACCCAACTCATTCCCTCAATAACAGATATTCAAGAGCCAGAATTAGGTAGTCACAGTGCTACTCAACAAACAAATGATCTCGTCAACCCTGACGAAACTGTACAAATTTCTCTAGAATGTGCTTGGGGTAGATTAGAATATGGGCGAGATGGTTTACAAGAAAAACAAAAATCTGACATTTTAGACAGGTTCTTCCAGCAATCCACAAGGACTGATTGTCGATAATTTCTGACTTGAAAAAGGGGTGTAGGGGTGCAAGGGTATAAGGGTGTAAGGGAAAGACTTTTTCATGTGTTCTGGTGTACGCAATTCATGACGGCTACTTAAAACTAAAAAGATTACTCCTGTTAAGAGTAATCTTTTGTAATTTATAGCTGTGATTTTAGATTCATACTGGTGATGGGATAAATTTGTTTATGCACCATCAACGCCAGTTTTACTCTTCTTCTAAATCAACGTCTTCGTCTTCATCTTCTTCATTGACTTTAGCTACTGAATTAGCAGATACAACAGCACCTTTATCTAGCTTTTCTCGTACCAGTTTCTTAATTTGTTCTGTAAATTCTGGCTTTTCTTCTAGATACTTAATAGCATTATCTCGTCCTTGAGAGATGTTATCACCGTTGTAACTATACCAAGCTCCTTTACGAACCAAAATCCCTGTTTCTTCAGCTAAATCTACTAAACAACCGATAGTAGAAACGCCCTTACCAAAAATAATGTCAAATTCTGCCACTCTAAAAGGTGGAGCAACTTTATTTTTAGCAACTTTCACTTTTACACGGTTGCCAAATTCGTCTGAACCTTTTTTCAAGGTTTGAATACGACGAATATCTAGACGAACTGAAGCGTAGAATTTCAAGGCGTTACCACCGGTGGTGGTTTCAGGACTACCGTAGGTGACACCAATTTTTTGGCGGAGCTGGTTAATAAAAATAACTGTGCAGCCTGATTTACCAATATTACCAGTAATTTTACGTAGAGCTTGGCTCATTAACCTGGCTTGCAAACCAACGTGAGCATCTCCCATATCCCCTTCAATTTCCGCACGGGGAACTAACGCCGCCACTGAGTCGATAACTACAATGTCAACGGCGGCGGAGCGTACTAATTGATCAACGATTTCCAAAGCTGCTTCACCGGTGTCAGGTTGGGAAACCAACAGATTGTCAATATCGACACCTAAAGCCGCCGCGTAGGTAGGATCAAGGGCGTGTTCAGCGTCTACAAAAGCAGCAATACCGCCTTCTCTTTGTACTTCTGCGATCGCGTGCAGTGCTACAGTCGTCTTACCGGAACTTTCCGGCCCATAAATCTCAATCACCCGTCCCTTGGGTAAACCTCCACCCAAAGCCAAATCCAAAGTCAATGCCCCAGTGGAGATTGTTTCTACCCGCATTCGAGTAGCATCACCCAGGCGCATAATTGCTCCTTTACCGAAGCTGCGCTCAATTTGGTTGAGTACCATATTGAGTGCTTTTTGCTTGCCGGAAGTATCGGTATTAATAGCCATTCGTGCCTCTATCAGTATATGGATTTTAGGTGTGTAGGGTTGAGAATTTTAGTAGAACAGATATACTATTTTAGCCGGAAATTTCTAGAATAGGACTTCTCAAATTAAAAAGTGACTGTGACAATATCGTAACGCGATCGCTACTACGTGTAACTAGTACAAAACAACTATAGTTTCGTCCCTTGTCGGGCAATTTGGGATTTTGGATTAGGTAAAACAATCGTCATGTACCACTGTAGGGTGCTAAGGCTAGAGTTTTCGTCAAATCGGTAAGCAAAAAGCGATCGCAAACTTGAAACAGTTCTACTTCAGAGGCGGCTTGTCGCATCAGTCGCAGGAAATGACCTTCAGCGTCCACACTGAGGGCAATATAGTTAAGAAACATTTTGAGGTAGCCTACGCGCGCTCGTTCGGGGATATTGGGGGCGGCGGGGGTTTGCCATAAACGCTCAATATAGTCGCGCACCTCTATTAAAGGAACAGGTTTGATCATTTCACCACGCAAAGCTTGACGAATTTGATGAAAAATCCAAGGATTGCCGATTGCCCAGCGTCCTACCATTACCCCAGCAGCACCTGTTTGCGCCAACACCGATAAAGCAGTGGCGGCTGAGTCAATATTGCCGTTAGCCAACACAGGACAATTCACGCAGTTGACAGCTTCGGCAATCAAATTGTATTTCACTGAACCATGATACCTATCTGCAACTGTGCGACCATGCAAACTTAACAAATCAATGCTATGACGATTGATCAGATTGAGGATGGTGTAAAAGGTATCAGTATTTTCAAAGCCTAAGCGCATCTTGACTGTTAAAGGCCGATCATTGACAACCTGTCGCAGTTCTCCCAAAATTCGATCTACTTTATCAGGAGTGAGCAACAATCCACCCCCGACTTGTTTGCGGTAGACTCTGGGTGCTGGACAACCCATATTCAAGTCAACTCCAGCAACATTGTAACTACATAGTTCCTTGGCAGTTCTGACTAAGTTGGGAATGCTCTCCCCAATCATTTGAGCAAAAACAGGGCGACCTGTATCATTTTCGGTGACGGCTGCCAAAATGCTGGGATTGAGCCTTGAAGTTTCATTTACACGAAAATATTCGGTGAAAAAGTAGTCAGGACTGCCGTAGTGAGCAATTACCTTCATAAACCAAAGGTTAGTCACATCTTGCATAGGTGCCAGCGCAGTCAGAGGTAAGTCTTGGGATAGTGCTTGGGGGAGCGATATCTGGAACATAAGAATGCCAGTGTTCGACAAAGAATTACTGTATCAAAAATTGGTGATAGAGGGTTTGGTAAATTTTGGGTATAATCATCAACTCTAACTGCAATGCTTCAGATTTCAGTAACTTTCTCGATAATTTGGTATGCAGTTTAAGTACCGATTTTTCCAAATATGAATTTTTGAAATTTATCATTTTTTCTTTACAGCAAATTGATATTAATCTCGTTATATTTATCGTGGTGATAACAGTTTAGATGATTGATAGTAGAGGAGTATATCAAACATAGGTTGTTCAATTATGAATAAGAAATGGGCTGTGAAACGACTGACAATCAACCTGACATCAGGTGAGGTAGAAAAGTTAGAGACATACTGTTCCAAGACTGGAAGACCAGCTACAGACGTAGTTCGGGAGCTAATTCGCTCTTTAGCAACTGAAGAAGCACAAAATGCCAGTTGAACTGTTGTGTAAAGTGCGATCGCTTGATTTATATCTGCTGCAAAGCTGTATGATACGTTAAAGAAACAAGACCAGTTATCCTTGCTACTGCAAAACAAACAGGCAGTCATACATAGATTGCCAAGAGCAGCAGCCATGCTTACAAAGTTTTTATCGCTGCTTTCTAGAATATTAACTCTATCCGTGATTCATTCAAACTGGTAATGTAGGGGTTTAGCAATGCTAAACCCCTATACAATTTTGCACAAAAATTTTGATATTTTCCTGCACACACAAGTATGCTCAGTGAGCAAATTGAATTCCTATATAGGATGCCTATTTGATTTTTGAATAGACTCAGTAAACTATTTCTTCGCTGTTTCTGTGATTGTATTTTTCGCCTAACTCTAATCTAACTCTAGGCGTAATTCATCAATCAAATCGGATTACTATATTATTGCTTTTGTGGGCAAATAATTCGGGAGTTCAGGGGATATAGGGAATGCTTAACCATAAAGAACTAGCTAAAAATATAAAATAGGGAGATAATTTAACTTACAGCAGAGTTACTATCTCTCATAAATGAAATTCAAAACCGATAACAGCTTATAAGGTTGCGTATTTTTTAGTATTCGCGCCTAGCCCTACTTGTCAAAAAGTTAATTATTATATAGAAGTTTAAATATTATGCAGAGAATAGAAATTATTCAAGGTGATATTACTCAGTTACTAGTAGACGCAATTGTGAATGCTGCGAATAGTTCTTTATTAGGTGGCGGTGGGGTTGATGGAGCAATTCATCGTGCGGCGGGAAAAGAACTGTTAGCAGAATGCAGACAGCTAGGAGGCTGTAAAACCGGTGAAGCAAAAATTACTAAAGGCTATAATCTTCCTGCTAAATGGGTTATTCATACCGTCGGCCCTATTTGGCAAGGTGGTAATCAAGGAGAAGATGAATTACTAACAAAATGTTATGATAATAGTCTAGCTTTGGCAGCACAGTATCAAATTAAAACTATCTCTTTTCCAGCTATTAGTACGGGTGTGTATAGATTTCCTGTAGAACGTGCTTGTAGAATTGCAATTTTGACTGTTCAAGAATTTTTAAAGCATCATAGGGAGTTAGAACAGGTGTTTTTTGTGTGTTTTGGACAAAGTGCCTACGATGCTTATATAAAAACAATGTCAGAAATTGCTGAAAACTAGTCTAGTATGATGCTATTTTTAGAGACAATATTTCTCTTTGATAGACGCAAGTACATACTTTGAGGATGAATCAACCTAATTAAAATACTCGAAAGATAAACGGATAACGGAAAGGTTCATCAGGCTGAGTTAAACAGTGAAATAAAGCCCAAATAGTCAATCCCCAATGGAGAGCAAAACCGAAAGCTACCACGGGGAAAAATATAATTCCGCCTATACCAAAGGTAAGCCAAGATAGCAATCCTAAAGGTACACCTATAACTGTTGCCCAAAACCACACATTCAAGTGAAAATTCATTGATTCTTTGGCATTACTTTTCACTACTGGGTCATCGGAAATTAAGTTAATTACAAAAGGCACACCGATGGAAAATAGTATGGTACTAAAAAAAATTGATCCATGACATAGAGACGATAGTAATTTACGTTTATCAGAATCGTATGTTACTTGCATTCTAATGACTCCTCATATATCTTTTCTGTCTTAATTTTAAAGGATACTTTCTAGCTTGTGTTTTATCGTTTACCGTACTCAACAATAAAAGTGGTTTTTCCTGATGATATATGAGTGATGGTCATGACTAAATACAATTTCAGAGATGAGGTTTACCGAACTGGTCATTAGTCAATAGTCAATAGTCAATAGTCATTAGTCAATAGTCAATAGTCAATAGTTCTTCTCCCCCTGCCCCCTGCACCCCTGCCCTTTCAAGGGTAGGGGTTTAAGAAAGGGGCAGAAAAGCAGGTAAAATATACAACTGTTATCAAACCGCAAAAATCCGCAAGTCAGATAAAGCGAAGAATTGAGGGTGTCAGGGAGAATGCTGTTAGGAAAAAATGAGGAATTAAGGCAATGGACTAGAACAGTGATAGAAAAGATGCCCCATCTGTCCAAGTCGCAAGCATTGATACTAGCAATGTGGAGTTTTGGGATAGTGATGACCCAATCATGTGGACTGACAACAGTGTCAGTGTTCTTAGCAGAGTTATTGGGAAAAAAGGAAAATACAGTACGTCAGCAACTCAGAGAATGGTTAAGAGATGGGGAAGATAAAACAAAAGCAACAACAGGACGGGCAACACTAGATGTGACATTGTGTTTTAGACCTTTGTTGTTATGGATTCTGAGTCTGTGGCCACAAGAGGAAAAACGGTTGGCATTAGCAGCTGATGCCACAACATTGAGTGATAGATTTACAGTCTTAGCGATTAGTGTTGTTTATAGGGGTTGTGGAATTCCCATAGCCTGGAAAATAGTGGAGGCAACTAAACCAGGAAGTTGGAAACCGCACTGGCAAAAATTATTAAGCGACATCAATGAGACTGTACCAGCAGATTGGTTTGTCATAGTGACAACAGACCGTGGACTGTATGCTGACTGGCTATATCAACAAATTCAATCCCTGGGTTGGCATCCATTTATGCGAATTAACCAAATTGGACAGTTCAAACCTCAAGGAACTGAATCTTGGCAACCTTTAAATACTTTGGTCTCGGAAGTTGGTCAGTCGTTCTCTGGTTTAGTTACTTGTTTCAAAACTAACTCTGTCAAATGTACTTTGGTAGCTCGCCATGATGAGGGTTATGCTGACCCTTGGTTAATTCTCACCGATTTACCACCGGAAATTGCGGATGCTTGCTGGTATACCATGCGCTGTTGGATTGAGTGTCTGTTTAAAGATGGCAAACGCGGCGGTTTTGGTTGGCATCGCACCAAAATTACTCACCCCAAACGCGCCGAGAGGCATTGGTTGGCGATGGCTGTTGCTACTCTGTGGCAAGTTAGCGTCGGTGGAGAAGTTGATGCCAATCTACCCATTAGTAGTTTAGATGAGCTACCACCCACTCATGTTGCTCGACGCAATTTCAAACATAGTGTTTTCCATCGTTGCTTGAGTTGTTTTCGGCGTGGATTTTTAGTCATTAAAGCTGCTGTTCTTAATCGAGAACCTTTACCCATCGGTAGCTTTTTCCCTCAACCTTGGCCTAACTTGACTCCACAACTTCATGTCTTGAAAATCACTCTCTCTACTGCCTGATTTTTAAACCCCTACCCTTAAAAGGCACCCCTGCCCCCCTGCCCCCTGCACCCCTTGCCCCCTGCCCCCCTGCCTCCCCTGCCCCCCCTGCACTTCAAGCGATGCTTTTTGGTTGGGAGTTATTAAATACCGTGACTCTTGCCAATTACCCAGTGACGGCGGAAAAATCGGGATAAGGCTGATTCATCTAATGATAAGTAAATTGGGCGACCGTGGGGACAGGTGCGGGGGTTACGGGTGCGTTGCCAATTGTCTAGTAACTGCTGCATTTCTGGTAAACTCATCGGTGTGCCGTTGCGGATAGCACTGCGACAGGCGACGGCAACTTGGGCTGTTTGTAAATCGCCGCCCCAACTGAGTTCTAGAATTGCGTCTGCACAATCTTCACGGTTTTGTAACATAGCGGGAAGGTTACGTACCGCCCAAAGTTGTTCACCAAAGGGTTCGATGTCGAAACCGATGCGTTGTAGTTGGGTGACTTGGGCAGGTGATAATTGATAAAGAATGATTGGTGTTTCTACTGGAGTTAGTTGCCAGTTATCACACAATTGTTCGTACAATACTCGCTCATGGGCAATGTGTTGTTCTACTAACCACATTCCGCCCGGATGTTCAGCCACGATGTAGGTATTGCTGACTTGGGCGACGGCTTTGAGGAAATGGGGACACTTCGACAAGCTCAGTGCTTCGCTGGGGGCTGGGGATTGGGGATTGGGATTAAGATTGTAATTACCTTTTTCTTCTGCGGCTTTGATGAGTTGGCTGACTCTGGTGGTGTGGACTGATTCTTTGATGTTAGCGGAACTTAGACGCAGTGCTTGGTTAATGGCTTGGGTGATTTGTTCTTGCCAATAGGTTAACTCGTTGAGGTAAATTTCAGTTTTGGCGGGGTTACGATTCCAGTTGATTTGGTCTGGGGAAATTACTAGATGGAGAAAACAAATCGGATAGCGATCGCGTGGTAATGTACGATGAAATGATCCCAGAATCGCCTGTTCTAATTCCGGTGATTTTACCATCCTGCCATTAATCGCTACCCTCACCCAGTCGGGACGATGGCGGTGACATCTATCTGGTAAGCCTACCACTAGGGTGAGTGCTGAGTGCTGAGTGCTGAGTTGTGAGTGCTGAGTTGTGTTAGTGGTAGCGCGGGGTTGATCTGGTGGTGAGTTTTCTGGGTTGGGAGGGATTTCTTGTGTTACTTGTTGTAAGTCGCCTTGTCTGACTTGGGGTAAGAGTTGCGGTATGAGTTGTCCGACGGTAGCGGCTGGGGAGATGGTAAACCATTGGCGGTCATCTTGCCAAACTTGCCAAGTTACTTGGGGATGACAAAGGGCAATGTTGTAAATTGTGGCTTGTACAGCTTTCATTTGCTGTGCTGTGGAGGGTAAACCATGACGACGTGCTGCACAATTAGCAAATAAATTCGAGACCGTGACTACTGTACCAGGAGCGATCGCTGTCGCTTCGACTTGAATAGCTTTCCCCCCTTCCCCATAAACCACTCGCCATCCCACGTTCCCATTGCTAGAACGGCTAAAAATCTCCAAATCTGCCAATGTCGTTAAACTGTGTAATGCTTCTCCCCGAAATCCCAGACTGTTAATTTTCCACAAGTCGTCACTAGAGTGGATTTTACTGGTGCTGTGAGATGTTGCTGCTTGTTGCAAATCATCTAAATCCATCCCGCAACCATTATCTGTGACACGGATACGCCACTGTTGTGGCCAAAGTGCAATCACAATTCTAGTTGCACCCGCATCTAAAGCATTTTCCACCAATTCCCGTACCACAGATGCAAAAGAATCAATTACCTCACCTGCGGTAATTAGATGTACGACTTCTTTTGGTAAAGCTTGAATAGATGTCATGGGGAATTGGGAATTGGGAATGGGGCATTGGGCATTGGGCATGATTTTTTCTACCTTGTCTCCCTCCACCTCCCCTGTTCCCTCTTATGGATATTCGTGAGACACAAAGGGGATGGCGATGATTTCGCCTTCGGTGTTGCCTACTTGTATTTTTAACCCTACACCACCGGCTTTGCTTTTCACGTAACCTAGTCCAAAATAACCATCGGGTGTTTCGGTATAACTGGTGAGTTTACCGATTTTCTCGTCGCCAATTGTAATAGTTTCACCTACTGCGACTGGACTATTCAGTTTAATTCCCCAAAGATATTGTTTGACACCTTTATATGTATTTAACCGGGCAATGGTTTCTTGTCCGATGTAGCAACCTTTATTAAAGGAAATGGTCTGCCATAGACCGACTTCTAAGGGATTAAAATCATCTGTGAGTTCTGCGTCTGGGGCTGGTCTACCTTGGATGATGCGTAAATGTTCCCAACCGCGATCGCTTAATTCTACCGCCCCTAAGTCTAAAATTTGCTGCCATACTTGCTCTTTGACGGACGCAGGCAAAATTACTGTGTAACCAGGGGACGCTAAACCACTACCAACTGCAACGATGATACTGTCATCTACTGTTATATGATTACCGTGGGGTTGACCGATAATTGCCCCAGCACCAAGTTTTTCAACTACCGCGTCACTTCCTGTACCAATGAGACTAAAAGTTGCAGTTTCTTCCGTCACATCTGCTAATTGCACCTTATCAGCAAAGAAGATATAACGATCTAACCATTGCATTAAAAATTCACGACGGTTAGGCGATACTAAAAGCAACACTGCGTCATCCAACACATAAGCACTGACTAAATCTATCGTGCGGGCTGTGGATGTTACCATCACCGTGTCACAGCCTTGTCCTGGCTTGAGACTTTGGAAATCGTTCGTACTTTGATTGTGTAAAAACCTGATACGGTCATCTTCAGAAACACGGATGCGTCCCCAAGAAGAGCGATCGCATACAGCAACCCCTGCGGTTGCGGCTTGGATAGCAGCTGCGTCTTTACCGTCAAGTGCAGATGTTGGCATAGTAGTCAAGAGTTGCCCTGTTTCAATGTTTTCGCATTGGTGATTTTAGCAAATCCTGGTTAACGGCTTCAATGCACCTTTGAATTGTTCAAGACATATAATCAAAGAAAAAGTGCGAACAAAACTTATGAAACAAACCTTTACTGCAAGTCTATGCCAAGAAGGTAATTGGTTTGTGGCACAGTGCTTGGAAATTGATATTGCTAGCCAAGGCGAAACTGAAGCTGAGGCCTTGTCTAATTTAGAGGAAGCTTTATCACTGCATTTTGAGCCACCAGTTGCTACCATGACTCCTCAAATTAAAACTATTCAGGTGGAAATAGGTGTCGCTTAAGCCATTACCTTATCGTGAAGTGAAGCGTAAAGCGGCAAAAAAATCATCAATGTAAACCAAATATGGGAATACGTTATTCCAACATCATGCTACAGGGAGTTTCCCAAAATGAATTAGTTAATTACCTATCTAATATTAAATTTGATGCTTACGTTTCTCCTACAGTCAATGAGTACACTGTTTTATATGATTTAGCATCAATCGGTTATCCCAATAAATTACCGAAATATATCCAACAAGAATATAATTTCTCATCTTTATACAAAAGATATTTATCTCCCCAGCAAGCTATTATGGCTTGTTTATGCTCTCATCTGTCTAGGAAATTTAACTGCTCTATTTTGGCTATTTATGTTATTGACGGCATTACATTTTGGTATCATCTTTCCCAAAATGGCTATCTGTTAGATGAGTATATAACAGATAACTATTCACACAGTAAAATTGCAGTATCATTAACTGATAGAAATGCCACCAACTCTGCGGAAAAACTATGCAATGCTTTTAGTAAAGAATATGCGATTGCTCAAGTAGAAACAATTCTTAGTGAACCTGTAGAGAAGTATGATTCCATGACACGCCATGAACTACTCGCTAAAGCTTTAGAGATTCGCCCCTGCTGGGTAGTGGGGATGAATTATCATTGTTTTACGGGAGAAGAAGATTTTGAGGCACATTATGAATGTTATCGTGAAGACTGTGAGCCTAGCTATGAAGAAGCGTTACAGATGGTGACAAAGACTACTCTATAGTTTTGATTGATATGACTCGAAATATATTATAAAAATAGCGATCGCCTACTTCATTCTTTACCAAAACAGAGTTTATTGATATAGCCCCAGAATCATATTCTGAGGACATTTACAGTTAATTAGCACTTAATTATTCAGGTAAATTAGCAAACACCTGTTCAACTAAATTCTTAGTTTTATCTTCTAAATGTTGCCAATCTACTTCCCCAAATTCATCAATTAAATTAGTATCAATATCAACATTTTCACTTTCTGGGTGGTAATTTATAAAACATACTTGATAGCATAATTCCCACAAATCAATACTGACATTTTGGTCTTGACGTTGCAAACATAAGTGATATCCTGGATGGGGCATTGGCAATCTCGCAAGTCTTTCTCTGATGGCTTCTGCTTGTTCTAAAGTTGCATCTTCCATCTCTTGCAATAACTGTGTCACCAAAGCTTTAGTCTCATCAGTGACGTTAGCTGGCCAAATCAGCACATCTTGGTAAGTTCCCTTCCAAGCAGATTCTTCTAACTGTTTGCGAAGATTATCAATTACGCGAATGAAAGCAGGCTGCATCAGCAGTTCGGCCTGCTGCCATGTATTTTGGTCTGTTATTCTAGGTGGCATTGGTAATTAACGAAGGCACTAAAAGGAAAATTTACAGTCTGTATTTATTAAAAGAATTGCGTATGGAGTTCAAATCTTTTATCAAGATAGCGGATTTCACTACCAAAAATTTGGAGATATTAATTACCATCGGGAAAATCTAGGTGATAACTGTGGGGAGGGATTTTATGATAGGCAAGCTACTAGACCATCGTTACCAAGTCGTTCGTGTCTTAGCTGTGGGAGGCTTTGGTCAAACCTACATAGCCCAAGATACCCGCAGGCCTGGAAATCCCATATGCGTTGTGAAGCACCTCAAACCCACTAGTTCTGACCCGAAAATTTTTGAAACAGCCAAGCGTCTGTTTAACAGTGAAGCAGAAACTTTAGAAAGGCTGGGTCATCATGACCAAATTCCTCGGTTATTGGCTTATTTTGATGAAAATCAAGAATTCTATTTAGTCCAAGAATATATTGAAGGTCATACCATTACAGAAGAACTTATCCCTGGTAAGCGTTGGAATGAAACCCAAGTGATGCAATTTTTGCAGGATGCGTTGAGTATTCTGGAGTTTGTTCACCAGCAAGGGGTAATTCACCGCGATATTAAACCTGATAATATTATTCGCCGTACCTCAGATCATAAGTTAGTTTTAGTAGACTTTGGTGCAGTTAAGCAATTACGCACATCAATGGTGACAGTTGGGGGACAACCCACTGCGACAGTCGCTATTGGGACTCCTGGTTATATGCCCACAGAACAGGGACAAGGTAAACCCCGACCGAATAGTGATATTTATTCTCTCGGTATTATCGCCATTCAAGCTTTAACAGGACTACCAGCCGCCGAACTGCAAGAAGACCCCAACACAGGGGAAATTATCTGGCTGCATTTAGTCAAAGTCAACTCTCGTCTGGCAGAAGTGTTAACTAAGATGGTGCGTTATCACTTCAAAGACCGTTACCAAACCGCTACAGAAGCCTTGCAAGCTTGTAAAGATGCTGCTAACCCTTTGCCTGTGGCTGTATCAGCTAAGGCGGAAAAATCTATTAATAGTTCTCACTACCAACCTACTACACTACCATCTCAGATAACTCGACAAAAAACTGTAGCGGTTGCGCCAGCTAACCCAATTAAACCTCAACCATCGCCTCCCAAATCCCCCAAATCTGACCCTTGGCCATTATTAATTGGCTTGTTTTTAGCCGGTGGTGCGGCGGCTGTGGTGGCTAATGTCTATCCCAACGTGAAAAACTTTGCCTCTAATTTCTTAGGGAATGATGCGACAACTGCCAATAAATGTTTAGCGGTGGTAGCGGGTAATTCTAATATCCGTTCTGAACCGAGTTCGATTAATTCCGATAATGTCTTACAAACAATTGGCGAAAATAGCAAATTTGAGGTAACTGGTAGACGCACTAAGCGGGGTTGGGTGGAAATTAAATTTAATTCCCGGCGTTTGGCTTGGGCGCACTCAGATGTGATTATCAATAATCAGGAATGGACTGCTTGTCTGCGTAATAAGGGTATTGCCATTCAGACATTCACTGATAATCAATTTATTGCTAGTAAACCAGTACCTCAACCCAAAGAAAAATCTCCAGAGATAATTACCCCATCCGCATCACTCGAACCAATAATTTCCGCCACTCCTACCCCTGCCAAATCTCAAGAAGATCCTGCCAAAATTATCGCCAAAGCTAGACAAAAGTATGATTCAGGTGATTTACTAGGTGCGATCGCTACACTTAGATCCGTTCCTGATAGTGCCTCTGCTGGCATTAAAGAAACAACCGCCATGATTCAACAATGGCAACAAGATTGGGAAAAAGCAGACGCACTATTTAAAGATATCAACCAAGCTTTAGATGATGGTCAGTGGGATAAGGTTTTAGACTACCAAAAGCATCCTGAAAAATTACCCAACATTAAATACTGGCGAGACAAGTTAGAACCAGTCTTTAAACAAGCTGCCGAAAACCTGGAGAAACAAGTTACTTCCCACACCAAGAATCAAGACAGCGAAAACCACTCCCAGCCAGAAACCTCCGAGAGTGAACAATCGACAGATTCAGATGATTCAAATATTATCAGTCCCGAAAAACTACCGCAAAATGGATATTGAACCAATTCGCAATTCGCAATTCGCAATGGACTAACGTCCCGCTACGCTAACGCAATGGACTAATGTCCCGCTACGCTAACACAATTAAGTGTTGTGACTGGGACTTAAAGCTCTAAATTTTAGTAAGTTAATGCGAGTTCTATTACCTCTCCCCAAACCCCTCTCCGACACGGAGAGGGGCTTAAATATGTCAAAAAGTAAAAGTCGAAAGAAATATCTTTTGCCTTTTGCCTTTTGCCTTCTCTCTTACCTCATTTCGTCATATTCGTGAGTTTCAATGCGTCTAGCATCCACACCACCAGGGGGTAGAAATTCTGCACGCCGCACAGGAACTAAAGGCTGTGTAGGGCCGTGGTAGGGGTGAATTACTTGAACGGTGCGACTAGAATTTTGTCTTGAAGAAAATAAAGATAACACACCAGCAACAACAATACCGCCACCAATGGTGATAGTAGCACCGCCAACTGCCCAGACTATAGGTGAAGACCACCAAGGTGTGTCTGCTTGGAATGCTGCTGTCGCCAGCTTTTGGCTATTTTGCTGTGCTAATTGCAGTTGTTGATTATTGTAGTTTTGGAATTGGAATTGGAGTTGTTGATTTTGCGCTCTCAATTGCTCGTTGTCGGTTTTGAGGCGTTCCAAATCCATTTTTAGCCGTTCTAATTCTATTCTTTGTTCGGCGTTAGGCGCGGTAGGGGGCTGACTATTAGGGTATTGTGTTTGCCCGTAGGGAGGATAATACGTTGGGGGCTGGATTTGGGGTGCTACCACAGTGGACGGAATTTGAGGACTAACAGCGAAATTAGGCTGTAGGGAAGCACTTGTCCCCCTCAGTAATAAAAGAGCGGCCAGTCCAGCTACAGCGACACCGCCAATAAATGCCATACTCTCACTCATCGCCCTTTAACCTCACCTGCGATGTAAATATTTGTAATCTCTAACTGACTCACACACACACTCATAATCTGTTAAGCCTACTTAATTTCACATAATACCCAAATCATAGATGACTGTATCATTTGTTTTTTTACAGCCCAGTATTGTGATGTTAATATTCAAGACCATAAATATGGAATTGTCCACTATAGCTGGGTAAAAAAAACTTCCTTGTCATACTTTTTAATCTAGTGTATCTTGCTCATCAAGATATGGTGATGGCTGTTTTAAGATTTTGGCAAAATTCGGCGATCGCACTGAGTCCTTGTGCTGGTGTACCTTCGGCTAACCGTTTCACAAAGGCACTGCCCACAATGGCTGCATCTGCTCCCCAGGCTTTTACCTGCGTTGCTTGTTCTGGTTGAGCGATGCCAAAGCCTACACCAATGGGTTTATCTGTGAATTGACGAATCTTTTGTAATAAATCAGACACACGACTTTCCATTTGCGATCGCATCCCCGTGACACCGGTAACACTCACTAAATAGATAAACCCTTGGGAAGCTTGAGAAATGGCGGCGATTCTTTCGGCGGAACTAGTAGGGGCAATTAACAGAGTTAAATCAATCCCTTTCTCACTAGCGGGTTTTAATAGTCCGTCTGCTTCTTCTAAAGGCAAATCAGGAACTACCAAACCAGACACCCCAGCCGCCGCGATTTGTTCTAAAAATTGATCAATTCCCCGATGCAGAATCGGGTTGTAATAAGTAAATAAAATAATTGGTGCTTGCAGACTGGGAGTAGTAGCTTGGAGCATTTCTAGCACAGCTTCCAAAGTCGTCCCCCGTTGTAAAGCACGGGTAGCAGCCGCTTGAATCACAGGGCCATCAGCCAGAGGATCAAATAGGGAACACCTAATTCAATAAAATCAGCACCGTGAGCATCCAGAACCTTTAAAGCTTCGGCTGTGGTGGCTAAATCGGGATCACCGGCAGTAATAAACGGAATCAGAGCGCACTCTTGATTCCGTTGAGGGTTTGAAAGCGATCGGTAATAACGGTCATTAGTCGATAGTCATTAGTCATTGGT
>NZ_PJIZ01000052.1 GCF_021596505.1 Nostoc sp. CMAA1605
AAAGGGCAGAATTAGAAGCGGAATTAACCAATTACAACAAGTCCAAGCATTTGAAAATATTAAATTACAAGTTTGCAAGTTGTTCAACATCAACGTACCAATTGGGAACAACAGCTAAATTTTGTCAAACAACAATATCAGAATTTAACTCAAGATTGCGATCGCCTACAACAAGAGCAGTCAGCTATTAATTATCAAATTGCCCAGTTAGCAGCTTTAATTAATCAAGAAACAGAGATTAAAAACGGCTACACTCACTATCAAAATTTGCAATCTCAAGAAGAAGCCTTCGCCATTAAATTTGACGAACACACTCGTGCTACTGCACTGCGTCAACAGCAACAGCAACAACTCACCAAACAAATTCACGAACTAGAAAGACAATTACAACAAGTCCAAGGACAATTAGCAGCTTTACAACAGCAAGAACAAGAAATTCAGCAAACCTTAGCTAAATCAGGGGAAATTGAAGCAGCCTTAGCCCAACTCGCCGCCGCCCGTCGTCATTTAACCCATCTTGATGAACTGCAAATGCAAGTCGCACCGTTATTACAGCAGCGACACAATTTGCAAAGTCATTTAGATAAGGTTCATGCTGGGTTAGTAGCACGTTTAGAACAGTTACAAGTCACAGAAAACCAACTGCAAAAAGCATCTCAACGCCAACCCCAACTGCAACAAGCAGTTATGGAAGTGGCGATGCAAATTGAGCAAATGGAGAAAGACAGGGTTTATCTGCAACGAGTCCAAGAAAAAGGGCAAGAAAGAAGGCATTTTATTGAACGTCTACAGGCGCAGCATCGAGAATATGAGAGATTATTGGGAGAATTAGAACAGAAATTGCAAATGCTGCGTACTCCTGATGCAATTTGCCCGTTATGCGAACGTCCTTTAGATGAACATCATTGGAATCGTGTGGTTGATAAAACCAAAGGTGAGTACAAAGAAACAGAGGGGCAATTGTGGGTATTTCGGGAACAAATGGCGGTTTCTGATAGAGAAATTCAACTTTTGCGGCAGGAATACAAAGAAATATTCCAGAAATTAAACGCTTACGATAGTTTACGGGAGCAGAGAGGACAATTAGCCGCCAGTTACAATCAACTAGTGATGCAGAACAGCATTTACAACAACTCGCTGCCGAAAAACAACACCTGGAGCGATCGCTGCAAGCTGGTGATTACGCACCCACACAGCAAGCCGAACTCAGACAACTCGAACAATATCTGCAACAACTAAATTATAATGAGCAAGACCATGCTCTAGCTCGCAGTGAGGTAGAAAGATGGCGGTGGGCAGAAATCAGCAAGGACAAATCAAAGACGCTACCAAACGCCAAGCCCAACTCGCCGCCCGTAAACCAGAATTACAAGCGCAAATTGCCGAATTACAAAGCAGAATTGAGCGAGAACAGGTAGATTCTGAATGTGCCAAACAAATCGCGGCAATGGAGCAAAAAATTAGGGAAATTGGCTATAGTTCCGAACAACATAACCAAGTTCGCACCAACCTACGTCAAGCCCAAGCTTGGCAGTTACGCTATCAACAGCTACTATCAGCCCAGCAACAATACCCCAACTCCAGGCCAGATTACAAGATTTAGAAGCATCCAGAAACGCCAGATTGCAAGAAAGACAACAACTCGTCACCCAAATCACCGAAATAGAGGAACAGTTAGCCGCATCAACCAATCCCATTGCAGAGATTCAAGCCCTAGAGCAGCAAATAGCCACCCGCAGAAGACAACTAGATGAATGTATCACCCAGTTGGGGCGGTTAGAACAGTTAGCTTTGCAACTAGAAAATCTACAAACGCAGTACGAAGAACAACAACAACAACTGCAAACTTGTAGACAACAATATCGAGTGTATCAAGAGTTAGCCCAGGCATTTGGTAAAAATGGCATCCAAGCCTTAATGATTGAGAACGTATTGCCCCAACTAGAAGCCGAGACAAATCAACTATTATCGCGATTGACAGGCAACCAACTGCACGTACAATTTATTACCCAGAAATCAGGCAAAGGTAGTAAATCTACGAAGAAAACAGCCAAATTAATTGACACCTTAGATATAGTCATTGCCGATGCTAGAGGCACACGCGCCTATGAGACGTATTCTGGGGGAGAAGCCTTTAGAATTAACTTTGCCATTCGGTTAGCCTTAGCGAAACTACTGGCACAAAGAGCCGGAGCCGCCTTACAGTTATTGATTGTAGATGAAGGTTTCGGTACACAGGATGCCGAAGGATGCGATCGCCTAATTGCTGCCATAAATGCGATCGCCAACGATTTCGCCTGTATCCTCACTGTTACCCATATGCCCACCTCAAAGAAGCCTTCCAAGCCAGAATCGAAGTCAATAAGACACAAGAAGGATCACAGGTTAGGCTTTTAACTTGATGGGGCATGGGGCATGGGGCATGGGCATAGGGCATAGGGCATCGGGCATGGGCATAGGGCATCGTAATAAGAATCTACCTTGTCTACCTTGTCCGCCTTGTCTACCTTCCAGTCCCCAGTCCCCAGTCCCCAGTCCCCAGTCCCCAGTCCCCAGTCCCCAATCCCTAATCAAAATCCTGTATCCTCGCATCAAAACCGTTAGACCGCAACATTTTAGACCTTAACTCAGCCAAAGAGCGATCGCTAAATGAGCCAGCATTGACATAACGTCCTAAGTTAGATTGTTCTGCAAAGGCATCAGGAATAAAGCGACGGACGCGATTGAGGATGTTCTGGTTACTCATGGGTACAATCACCACATAGCGATTATTACTGGGGCGATTCGGAGGCTGGTTGTCAACATTACTTGTTGGCACTACATAATTACCTACGTTTAGTGCTTGCCAAGTTTGCCAATCAACTCTGCCTGTAGGGTTAATTTGATATGCCTGCTGAAAACTGGCTACAGATGCCCTGGTGTATTCATCAAAGTAACCGTCTATACTGCTGTTAAAATAGCCCAACTCAGATAAACGCCGTTGTACTATTCTGACATTTTCGCCGCGATCGCCCACAAACAACACATCCCGAAGCGGCTGGTTAGAGTATCTGGCATTCCAAGCTTGACGTACTGCCTGTAAAATTTGCATATCAGCAATACCATCAGCATTCAGTCGATAATCTCGCTGAAACTGTAAAATTGCTTCCCTCGTCATCGCGCCTACGTTCCCATTAGGATTAGTTTTGAAATACCCTAAATCCCGCAAACGTTGCTGTAAATCTCTAACTTGCTGCGTTGAAAGTTTTGATGTACCTGAATTTTGAC
This sequence comes from Nostoc sp. CMAA1605, assembly GCF_021596505.1. Lineage (GTDB taxonomy): Bacteria > Cyanobacteriota > Cyanobacteriia > Cyanobacteriales > Nostocaceae > Trichormus. The sequence continues at coordinate 3,268 of NZ_PJIZ01000052.1, forward strand.
TAGAAGCCAAGAGTGCGTTCCAAGTTTGGGGATTTACTACCCCAGTCGCCGCCAGTCCAGCGCGACGCTGAAAAGCGATCACTGCATTTTTCGTAATACCTTGAAAATTCCCTGTAGGATTAGCATCGAAATAGCCTAACTGTCGCAAACGCTGTTGCAGCCTAATAACATCCTGTCCGCTACTACCTTCAGACAAAACGGGGTATCTCCCGCCTATATTACCCGCATTCCTGATAGCTGAAGCCGTTCTCGCACCCACCACACCATCAGCTACCATACCCACAGAACGCTGAAACAGAATCACAGCTTGCTGCGTTTCTGTGCCAAAATAACCCGTATTAGAAGCGTTAAAGTAGCCCAACCGTTTTAAATTTCTTTGTAGTTGAACAACAGCCGCACCTCTACTTCCAAATCGCAACTCTCGACTATTATTTCTAGCTTGACAGGCTCTTTGTAATGCCGTTTGCGTACCACCACCGACTATCCCATCTGGTCTTAATCTATTGGCACGCTGAAAACCAATCACAGCCCTTTGAGTCAAGGTAGCAAATTTTCCTGTCGCCGGAGCATTTAAAAAGCCTAATTGTTTTAAACACCGTTGAATCCTAACAACATTCGCCCCGCTACTACCTACTTTTTCCAGAGCTAAAGCCTGTCCAGCTAAACTCAAAACCGCTAAACTTAACGTTACCGATAACAGCCGCATCACCGCTAAACTAGGTAACTTTTTCCACGGTAAAAATTCCCAATTAATTTGGATAGGATTAAACTCAATATCTTCAGATTCTTCGTATACCGCACTAAGATAAGAATAACCAATGGTATCCATAATGTTATTGTTATTTTTAGTTGGATAAAAACTGCACAATCCAGACTTGATGAAATACAAAACTGAACTCAACGAATTCCCGATTTAAAAAGCGTTTTTAAACTAAGTATAAATAAGTAAGTAACATATCATATTTTATCCACTCAGTCAAAATACTGATATCACAACAACACCACACGCCCCTTTGTGTGGAAAAAACACTTCCTGCTAACCAAACTCCCGCAATTGTGGAAAATAATAAATTAAGTCGAGTATCGCAAGACTCACTTAACTGCATAATTTTCTCTAGGAAAATATGACCCATCCTTTCTCCAACGCCTGCATAGTCCGATAGACCAGTCATCGTCTTTGACGGTGCAATGGGGACTAACCTGCAAACTCAAAACCTCACCGCCGAAGACTTTGGCGGCGCACAATACGAGGGGTGTAATGAATACCTAGTTCACACCAAACCGGAAGCTGTCGCCAAAGTTCACCGTGATTTTCTGGCGGTGGGTGCAGATGTCATCGAAACTGATACCTTCGGCGGTACATCAATTGTATTGGCTGAATATGACCTAGCAGACCAAACATACTATCTCAACAAAACCGCCGCCGAACTAGCAAAAAGCGTGGCTGCGGAATTTTCCACCCCAGAAAAACCCAGGTTTGTCGCGGGTTCTATCGGCCCCACCACAAAACTACCCACCTTGGGACACATTGATTTTGACACCTTAAAAACGTCTTTTGCCGAACAGGCCGAAGCCTTGCTTGATGGTGGAGTGGATTTATTTATTGTTGAGACTTGCCAAGATGTGCTGCAAATTAAAGCCGCATTGAACGGTATTGAAGAAGTCTTTGCTAAAAAAGGTGAACGGATACCCCTGATGGTTTCCGTCACAATGGAAAGCATGGGAACAATGTTAGTCGGTTCCGAAATCAGCGCAGTCTTGACGATTTTAGAACCCTACCCAATTGATATTCTCGGTCTTAACTGTGCCACAGGGCCAGATTTGATGAAACCACACATCAAATATTTATCTGAACATTCGCCATTTGTGGTTTCCTGCGTTCCTAACGCCGGGTTACCAGAAAACATCGGTGGTAAAGCACACTATCGCTTAACACCGATGGAATTACGCATGGCGTTGATGCACTTTGTTGAAGATTTGGGTGTCCAAGTGATAGGGGGTTGCTGTGGACACGTCCAGAACACATTCAACAATTAGCTGAAATTACTCAAGAACTGAAACCAAAAGTCAGACAGCCAAGTCTGGAACCTGCGGCGGCATCAATTTATTCTACTCAGCCTACGAACAAGATAATTCTTTCTTAATTGTGGGTGAACGTCTCAACGCCAGTGGTTCTAAAAAGTGTCGTGATTTACTCAACGCAGAAGACTGGACGGACTAGTTTCAATGGCTAGGGCGCAGGTAAAAGAAGGCGCGCATATCCTAGATGTCAACGTTGATTATGTGGGACGCGACGGCGTGCGAGATATGCACGAGTTGGTTTCCCGTATTGTTAATAATGTCACACTGCCCTTAATGCTGGACTCCACCGAATGGGAAAAAATGGAGGCAGGTTTAAAGGTAGCTGGGGGTAAATGTCTATTAAACTCCACCAACTATGAAGACGGTGAACCGCGCTTTTTGAAGGTGCTGGAATTAGCGAAGAAATACGGCCGGGCATAGTCATCGGTACAATTGACGAAGATGGCATGGCGCGGACAGCAGATAAAAAATTCCAGATTGCCCAGCGTGCTTACCGTCAAGCTGTAGAATATGGCATTGCTGCCCATGAGATATTCTTTGATACTCTAGCTTTACCTATTTCTACGGGGATTGAAGAAGACCGCGAAAACGGTAAGGCAACTATTGAGTCAATTCGCCGCATTCGCCAAGAATTACCAGGATGTCATGTAATTTTAGGGGTGTCGAATATATCTTTCGGTTTAAGCCCAGCCGCGCGGATTGTGTTGAACTCGATGTTCTTACATGAAGCAATGGCAGCTGGTATGGATGCAGCTATTGTCAGTGCCAGCAAGATTTTACCACTGTCTAAGATAGAAGCCCATCATCAAGAAGTTTGTCGCAAATTAATCTATGATGAGCGTAAATTTGAAGGTGATGTTTGCGTTTATGATCCTCTAGGAGAATTAACGAAATTATTTGAGGGTGTCAAAGCCAAACGTAATACAGGCGTTGATGAAAACCTACCTTTAGAAGAACGTCTCAAACGCCATATCATCGACGGCGAACGTATTGGTTTAGAAGCACAGTTAAATAAAGCTTTAGAACAATATCCACCCCTAGAAATTATTAACACCTTCCTCCTAGATGGGATGAAAGTGGTGGGTGAGTTGTTCGGTTCAGGACAAATGCAATTACCCTTCGTGTTACAGTCGGCGGAAACCATGAAAACTGCGGTGGCCTATCTTGAACCCTTCATGGAAAAATCCGAGGCGGGAAATAATGCTAAAGGAACGGTAATTATCGCCACAGTTAAAGGTGATGTTCACGACATTGGTAAAAATCTAGTAGATATCATCTTGTCTAACAACGGTTACAAGGTGATTAACCTGGGAATTAAACAGCCAGTGGAAAACATTATCGAGGCTTACAATCAACATAAAGCTGACTGCATAGCCATGAGTGGGTTGCTAGTGAAGTCAACCGCCTTCATGAAAGAAAACTTGGAAGTTTTTAACGAAAAGGGAATTACCGTCCCCGTAATTTTAGGTGGTGCGGCATTAACACCCAAATTCGTCAATCAAGATTGCCAAAATACCTATAAAGGCAAGGTAGTTTACGGTAAAGATGCTTTCTCAGACTTGCATTTCATGGATAAATTAATGCCAGCCAAAGCATCTAATAACTGGGATGACTTACAAGGATTCCTAGATGAAGTAGATACAGAAGAAACAAAAATTTCTTCGGAAACGCCAGCAACTCAAAAAACCCCACTCAGCACTCAGCACTCACTACTCAGCACTGAAATAGACACCCGCCGTTCCGAAGCCGTAGCGGTAGATATAGAACGTCCCACACCACCATTCTGGGGAACGAAACTATTAGAACCTGGCGATATTCCCATTGAGGAAGTATTCTGGCATTTAGATTTACAAGCCTTGATTGCTGGACAGTGGCAATTCCGCAAACCCAAGGAACAATCTAAGGAAGAATATCAAGCTTTCTTAGATGAGAAAGTCTACCCCATTTTGGAAACATGGAAACAGCGCATTATCGCTGAACATCTCTTACATCCTCAAGTAATTTACGGGTATTTTCCTTGTCAGTCTGAAGGAAATACTTTGTATATCTACGAAAACAATCATGCACCATCAAAGGAGGTAGCTAAATTTGAGTTTCCCCGCCAGAAATCATTAAGAAGACTCTGTATTGCAGATTTCTTTGCACCCAAAGAATCAGGAATTATTGATGTCTTCCCCATGCAAGCGGTAACTGTGGGTGAAATTGCCACAGAGTACGCACAAAAATTATTTGCAGATAATCAATACACAGATTATTTGTATTTCCACGGTTTAGCAGTGCAAGTTGCAGAAGCTTTGGCAGAATGGACACACGCTAGAATTCGCCATGAATTAGGATTTGCTGCTGAGGAACCAGATAATATTCGCGATATGTTAGCACAACGTTATCGTGGTTCGCGGTATAGTTTTGGCTATCCAGCTTGTCCCAATATTCAAGACCAATACAAGCAACTCGATTTGTTGCAGACTGACAGAATTAACTTATATATGGATGAAAGTGAGCAACTTTATCCAGAACAGTCTACAACAGCGATTATTACCTATCACCCAGGGGCAAAATATTTCAGTGCTTAATTGAGGTAATAGTCAGAGTGAATTAAGTATCAACACAGGGAAAGCTATTTATAGCTTTCCTTTTTTATTTACAGATTATAGATGCAGTAAACATTTTATGAAACAGCATCATAACAAGAAGATTTTGTCAGTTCCGAAGATCAAGAGTTATCGATTTTAGAATTAGTTCTTAAAGAAAATATAGGACACATTAAAATTAATAGATTAACATTAATCGTTCCTCTACTAGTGCGCGTTTCACTAGTCGTGCTTGGCAAGAAAGTTTAAAACAACACTGCCCTATAGGAAGTGTGGTAGCGGCTTGTAGGTTAGTTAAAAGTAGTAAATAACCTAAGTTCGGGGTAGAAAATCTTTGAAACCCTTAAATACTGTCAATTAACGAGGCCAAACTTGAACGGCTATCTCACTCAAGTGCTTACCACGTTGCTGAATTTCAGATGCGTTCCATGCACTTATATACCTGAAGTATTGATTGAGGGCAAAGCTACTTTTTTCACTTAGATAAGTTAACTTTTCTGCAAATGGCTTGTTTGAAAGCTCAGGATTGTAGGCTGTTAAAGTCAAATTACCTAGAGTGTGTAACCATCTTTCATGCTGCTCATTAGCATTTGCACCAAGCATAGCCCGCCACTCATCAGTCAGAGTTTGAGGCATTATATGCTCTACTGTCAGATTATCTATTTTGACCTGTTCTTTAGATAAATTCTCAGCAAGGCTTTCAAGGATGAGCTTAACTCTATCATTACGTCTATCTGTATATAGTCTTTCTTCTATAATGCTACGTCTTAACAAATCATCATCAGGCCAGATTTGAGTCTTTTGTAGACGTAGCAAAGTTTGGCGTAAAGTAAGGTTAAAATTTTTATACAAGCATCAGCATTTTTTAGTGACACATCTGTCAGTAATCTCACCATAAATCAAAACTAACAATACAATCTTAAATCTACAAAAGCAATTCTGATTTCTAGTTATCTTACTTGCGTTAATTTTCTGGAAAACTTTTACTGTAATTCGCGCCACTTTGCTTTCAAAAAAAAGGTGGGTATCAACTACCCACCTCAAAACTCAAGAGAATATTCTGTTGCGATTAACCCAACAATTTTTTAGCTGTAGCTAAGACATTATCGACGCTAAAGCCGAATTTCTCCAAGCAAACGCCACCAGGCGCAGAAGCACCGAAACGGTCAATGGTTACGGTGTCGCCTTCACTACCGATGTACTTGTGCCAACCAAAGCTGCTAGCTGCTTCTACTGCTATCCGCTTGGTGACTGCTTTAGGTAGAACAGATTCTTTGTAAGCTGCGTCTTGGGCTTCAAATAAATCCCAAGCTGGTAAGGAAACCACACGAACTTTCTTACCTTCAGCTGTGAGTTTCTCAGCAGCAGTTACACAGAGGCTTAATTCTGAACCAGTACCAATCAAAATTAAGTCTGGTGTACCTTCAGAATCTACTAATACGTATCCACCCTTAGCTACGTTCTCAATAGATGTACCTGCCAAGTTGGGGACGTTTTGACGAGTCAACGCTAACAAAGTAGGATCATTTTGTTTTGATCTTTCAATGGCTACTTTGTAAGCACCAGATGTTTCGTTACCATCAGCAGGACGAATCACTGTCAAGTTAGGAATAGCGCGGAGAGAAGCTAGGGTTTCGATGGGTTGGTGGGTGGGGCCGTCTTCACCTTGACCGATGGAGTCGTGAGTCATTACCCAAATTGAGCCGGCTAAAGACAAGGCTGATAAGCGAATAGCAGCCCGCATATAGTCGGTGAAGATGAGGAAGGTAGCACCGTAAGGAATTAACCCTGAACCATGTAACGCAATACCATTACAGATTGCGCCCATTGCGTGTTCCCGCACACCAAAGTGGATGTTGGGGTTTTGGTATTGTCCTTTTTGGAAGTCGCCTTTACCTTTGATTTCGGTCAAGTTGGAGTGGGTTAAGTCTGCTGAACCACCAATGAGTTCAGGAACAACCGCCGCCAATTTGTTCAAACAGGTTTCGGAGTGCTTCCGGGTGGGAAGTCCTTTATCTTCGGGGGTGTAGGTGGGTAGTACCTTATCCCAACCGTCAGCGAGTTTGCCACTCAGGTAACGCTCAAATTCAGCCGCTTCTTGGGGATATTTAGCTTTGTAGTCAGCGAAGGCTTTATTCCATTCGGTTTCGTAGCCTGCACCGCGTTCTACGGCTTTGCGGGTGTGGTTGAGGACATCTTGAGGAATCACGAATGGTTCATTTTCCCAACCGAGATTTTGGCGGGTCAATGCGACTTCATCAGTACCCAAAGCAGCACCGTGAATACCAGCAGTGTTGGCTTTGTTGGGAGAACCATAACCGATGGTGGTTGTCACCTTAATCATGGTGGGTTTGTCGGTGACAGCTTTCGCTTCTTCAATAGCTTTAGCGATCGCATCTAAATCGGTGTTACCGTCTTGAACATGGAGGACGTGCCAACCGTAAGCTTCAAACCGCTTAGAAACATCTTCGGTAAAGGCTACATCGGTAGAACCATCAATAGAGATGTGGTTGTCGTCGTACAACGCGATGAGCTTACCTAAGCCCAAGTGTCCAGCCAAAGAAGCAGCTTCACCAGAAACGCCTTCCATGTTGCAACCATCACCTAAAATTACGTAGGTGTAATGGTCAACAATTTTGGCATCGGGTTTGTTGAATTTAGCAGCTAGGTGAGCTTCAGCAATAGCCAAACCTACGCCGTTAGCGATACCTTGACCAAGGGGGCCTGTGGTCACTTCTACGCCGGCGGTGATGAAGTTTTCAGGGTGTCCAGGGGTTTTGGATTCCCATTGACGGAATTGCTTGATATCTTCGATGGATACGCTGTCAAAGCCAGTCAAATAGAGCAGGGCATACTGCAACATCGAGCCATGACCGGCAGACAAGACAAAGCGATCGCGGTTAAACCACTTGGGGTTTTTGGGATTGTACCGCATAAAGCGATCCCAGAGTACGAAAGCCATCGGAGCTGCGCCCATCGGCAGTCCTGGGTGTCCAGATTTTGCCTTTTCTATAGCATCAACAGCTAAGAAACGGATTGAATTAATACAAAGTTCTTCGAGGGATTGGGTTGCAACAGCCATGATCTCTTATTTTTAACGACGGGTTAGCACTCGTGGAGCTAGTCTTATTGGGGTGCTTTTTAACAGTTATCAGTGATCAATTATTCAGTTATCAGCAATCAATTTTATTGTGATAACTGTTAACCCTTACGGGTGACGCTCCTGCGTCGCTAACGCTGCGCTAACGATAGTTGCTTGCCGACGCAAGGCGACAGGAACGCACTATCTCACTGTTTACTGTTAACTGATTCAGCTTCCCCTGCGGTATCATCATCCCATTCCCGATTGTGCATAGACAAGCGGGTTCTCCTGAGTTTTTGGTAATTAATCAAGCCAAAAATTCGGTCAAGTTGAACTACTGGCTAGTGGTGGAATGACGTTTACGATACTGTTGTGATTGTGATTACAGGATAGCTGACAAAGGTTAAATTTTCCGCTTCAAGGTAAGAATTGAGAACTGGAAAGTTAGGAGCAAAAATTCAGAACTCAGGAGTCAGGATGCAGAATTGAAAAATTCAAGATTTCTGAATTCTGGATTCTTCATTCATATTTGGGATTATGAGCAACTTAATTACTCAAATTATCCCCTAATTTTTGAATTATTCTGTCCCCTGATTTCTGAATTCTGAATTTTTTTGTGAGTGCTGAGTGGTGAGTGCTGAGTGCTGAGTGCTGAGTGCTGAGTTGTGAGTAAAAGATAGTAACCTTTTGCTTCCTTTGCTCCCTGCTCCCCTGCCCTCCTGCTCCTCTGCTCCCCTGCTCCCCTGCCCCCTGCCCCTATCCTCAGCCTCCTAAGAGACGTACTTTCTAAAAGCGAGGGTGACATTATGACCGCCAAATCCGAAGGAATTGGATAGGGCAACGTCAACCTTTTGTTTGCGGCTAGTGTGAGGTACGTAGTCTAAATCACAATCTGGGTCAGGGTTTTCGATATTGATTGTGGGTGGAACTTGATCGTTGGCAATGGCCAGGACTGTAGCTACCGCTTCAATCCCGCCAGAACCGCCTAAAAGGTGTCCTGTCATGGATTTAGTGGAACTGACAGTGATTTTGTAAGCATGATCACCCAAAACTTTTTTAATGGCAGCAGTTTCAGTGGAGTCATTGGCTGGGGTACTTGTGCCGTGAGCATTGATATAACTGACTTGTTCGGGGGTGATACCTGCATCTTTCAAAGCCAAGCTAATGGCTCTAGCTGCTCCTTCACCTCCAGGAACTGGAGAAGTGATATGGTAGGCATCACAGGTCATACCATAACCCACGATTTCAGCATAAATACGTGCGCCACGACTTAGAGCGTGTTGTAATTCCTCCAGAACCAGAATTCCCGCACCTTCACCCATGACAAATCCATCGCGATCGCGATCAAAGGGACGACAAGCATGAGTCGGATCATCATTGCGAGTAGAAAGGGCGCGCGCCGCAGCAAAACCAGCTACAGATAAGGGGGTAATCGCCGCTTCACACCCACCGCAAATCATCGCTTGGGCGTAACCACCTTGAATCATGCGAAACGCGTCTCCCACGGCGTTAGAACCAGCAGCACAAGCCGTTACAGTACAGTTATTTGGCCCTTTTGCGCCGGTGTGAATTGCTGTCAATCCTGCCGCCATATTAGCAATCATCATGGGAATCATGAATGGGCTACAGCGATCAGGCCCACGGTTGAGGTAGATGGTTTGTTGGTCTTCCATCACCTTAATACCACCTACACCAGAACCAATAATAACTCCTACCTGTTCGGCGTTGAGTTCATTGATAACTAACTGGGCATCAGCAAGTGCTTGTTTGGCTGCTGCGACTCCAAATTGAGAAAATCGATCCATCCGCTTGGCTTCTTTACGATCCATGTATTCATGTGGATCGAAATTTTTCACCTCACCTGCAATGCGGCAATCATGACTAGAGGCATCAAATGCGGTGATGTAGTCAATGCCATTGCGTGCGCTGATTAATCCTTCCCAATACTCCGTAGGTGTGTTACCAATAGGTGTAATCGCGCCAACACCCGTGACAACAACGCGTTTACGATTATAATCTGTCATGACTCAGTATAAAGATGGCGAGAAAGTTGCAAAAAGAGTAATGAGTAATGAGTGCTGAGTGCTGAGTGCTGAGTTACCGAACTTCTGATGCCTGCGGCAAGCCGAAGGCAGCCTCTAGGGAGGAAACCTCCGTTCAAAGTTCTCGCTGAGTGCTGAATTCTGCTAGTGTATGGGGTTCCGAGTTGGAAATCTGACTCATGACTCATGACTCATGACTCAGCACTCACTACTCAGCACTTTCTTAAGCAGATGTAGCAACTTTACTGTTGATGTAATCCACTGCTTCTTGAACGGTTGTGATTTTTTCGGCGGCTTCATCGGGAATTTCGATGTCAAATTCTTCTTCCAAAGCCATAACTAATTCCACTGTATCTAGGGAATCTGCCCCTAGATCGTTGGCAAAACTTGCCTGTGGTGTGATTTTTTCTTCTTCTACACTGAGTTGCTCGGCAACAATTGCCTTGACTTTTTCAAATGTCTCTGTTTGACTCATAAGATAAAATTCCTTACCAGTTGCTACTGTCTGCTCTTTATGGGTGACATGGTTTTGAGCATATACATCTTATCGGAAAGCGCGATCGCCCGTATACGTCCCTGTCCAAAATTGGAATAGAGTAAGGCTCTGAAATTTTGCTTGTTACCAATTCTTACTAGATTTCTGGAAGAATGTCCAAAAAAAATACATTCCCTCTTCAGTATCTAGAGGCGAGGAGTGATAAAACAGTTATCATCGGGGCAATTGCCTGAAACCAACTTTATTTTTATGCTATCTCAGACACTAAAATATGCTTACTTCCCTGGTTGTGTAGCTCAAGGTGCTTGCGGGGAACTATATCAGTCAACTCAAGCTCTCACCCAAGCTTTGGGCATTGAATTAATTGAATTAAAAAAAGCTGCTTGTTGCGGATCAGGCACATTTAAGGAAGATTCTCAACTTTTAGAAGATACAGTGAATGCCAGAAATATTGCTTTGGCGGAAGCATTAAATTTACCCTTACTCACTCACTGTAGTACCTGTCAGGGTGTGCTTGGTCACGTTAATGAACGTTTACAAGAGTTTCATACCAGTAATCCTGAATATATTCAGCAAGTTAACGGCTTTCTACACAAGGAAGGTTGTCTACCTTATCGTGGTAGTACAGAAGTTAAACATCTGCTCTACGCACTAGTTAGCGATTACGGTTTAGAAAAAATCAGCCAACGTGTAACTCGTAATTTATCCGGGTTAAAATGTGCCGCTTTTTATGGCTGTTATCTCCTCCGCGCTCAAAAATCCGTACCTGAAAAAGACCGATACAACCCAGAAGCAATGGAAAATCTGTTTCGGGCTGTAGGTGCAACCCCAATTTATTATCACGGTCGCACCCAATGTTGTGGCTGGCCTCTTTCTAGTTACGCTACTACCCAATCCTTTCAAATGGCTGGGATGCACATTCAAGAAGCCATCGCCGCCGGTGCTGATTGTTTAGTGACTCCTTGTCCTCTGTGTCATCTAAATTTAGACTCCCGTCAACCAGAAGTAGAAAAAGTAATTGGCAAAAAATTAGGTTTGCCAGTATTACATTTACCCCAATTAATTGCTTTAGCTTTAGGAATTAGTCCCCAAAAATTAGGTTTAGAAAGACATATTGTGTCTACTAAGCCAGTGTTAGAAAAATTGGGGCATAGGGTATAGGGCATGGGGCATGGGGCATGGGGCATTGAAGTTAAGTGTCTCTTATCTACCTTGTCTACCTTCCAGTCCCCAATCCCCAGTCCCCAGTCCCCAATCCCCTACCCCCCAATCCCCGTTCCCTTAAACTGACGTTGCAGTTGTCTAAAGAATTGATACATTTCTGGCAGATGTTTGTAAATTGCGGACACTTTTAGGTATGTCTTGTGGGGAACAGCAGGAGTACCGGAGACTATTTCCCCTGGTTGGACATCGTGGGGAATGCCGGTTTGTGCTGATGCGATCGCGCCATCACCAATTTTGGCTTCGTTGGCCACACCCACTTGTCCGGCTAAAATGACACGGTTGCCTAATGTGACACCACCAGCCATACCAGTTTGAGCTGCGATCGCACAACCTTGACCAATTTGGCAACCATGACCAACCTGTACTAAGTTATCAATTTTGGTATCACTGCCAATTCTTGTTTCTCCGACGGCTGGACGGTCGATTGTGGTGTTACAACCAATATCAACGCGGTCTTCTAATACTACGTAGCCGGACTGTTCCATTTTAACCCAACCAGTGCGGGTGGGAACAAAGCCAAAGCCTTCGCCACCGATGACTGCACCGCTATGAATGATACAATCTGCACCGATTTGAGAGCGTTCTTCGATGGTGCAGTTAGCGTGTATGATGGTGCGATCGCCTATTTTGACATCAGGGTAAATTACGGCGTTGGGGTGAATAATTACACCATTACCAATTTCTACCCCTTCCTGAATTACCGTATGGGGGCCAATGTAGACATCTTTTCCGATTTTAGCTGTGGGATGAATGACTGCTGTAGGATGAATGTCAGGTTTGGGGGTGTATGGTTTGTAGAAAATAGCGATCGCTTGAGCAAATAATAATCTTGGTTGTTTTGTCCTTAACCAAACTATCCCTCGCTCTTGTGCTTGTGCTTGGATTGTGGAGTCATCCGGTAAGATTAACGCACTGGCATTAGTTGTGCTGATAAAACCTGCATATTTTGACCCCTCCACGTAGCTAATAGTACCGCTTGTAGCTTTATCAATCGCTGCTGTACCGCTAATTTCTGGATCATCGTCAGGATTGCTTATTAAACTATGGCTAGTGACCGGATCACCGAGTTGGGCTACAATTTCGCTAAATTTCATATTGGCGTATTTAGATTTAGTAGTATTTTCTACAAAAATCCGATTATACCTACTAAATCAACCTCTGCGGATTTGATTTAAGGGACTTTCAGAAAATAAACTATCCAAATTTATCTTCTCCAAAACAACTGTTTTTCCCCCTGCTCCCTGCCCCCTGCTCCCTTGCCATCAACGAGATAGTATATTTTTTAATTGGCAGTCCCTAATCATCCCGCAATACTTGATACACGTTTTCCTATGAGATTGTAGATTATATTTCTGATTTTGTTGTAGCCTTGAATCCCAAAAACCCTGACTAAAATTATCGCTACGCCCAAAAATAAATAATTACGTAAAGAACTTAATTGAGGATATCTCTGTACAGCCTTTTGGCGAAAATCTCCGGCTTGCTGATAATCTCCACTTTGCAAAGCTTTCCATGCAATACGTAAATTTGCAAAACCATAAATGCGATTTTCTAAAATTTTTAAATCTTCGACAGATAAATATTCTGGAGCGTGAGCAAAACTTTTATCAAAAATCAAATTATAATTCTGCTCCATAATTTTCCAATTTTTAGAGCGATTATTGGGATGGGAACGATAATATACTAATGTTTCATGGATGACTTGAAACTGATAACGAGAAGCAACCCTCACCCACATTTCCCAATCTTGGGCATAAGCTAAACGATGATCAAAAACACCAACTTGCTCAAAACAAATGCGGCGTACCATCGGATTACTACCACACTCAATAATGTTATGTTCTATAATCGTTTCCCAAACACGACCTTCAGCAGTATTCTTGCGAATTTTATTGCCAATATTACCTTGAGAGTCAATTGAACCTACCCAACTATAAACTAAACCTATTGTGGGATGGTTATCCAAAATATTCACCTGTTTTTCTAGCTTATTTTCTGCCCAAATATCATCAGCATCGAGAAAAGCTAGATATTCTCCTTGTGCTTGATTAATACCATGATTGCGAGCAGCAGCAGGCCCCTGATTTTCTTGGGAGATTAATTTGACTCTGATATCGGTAACTTGAGTAAACCAATCTATAATCCCATCAGAACTACCATCATTAATAACGATGACTTCATAATCATTAAATGTCTGGTTTAAAACACTTTCTAAAGTAGTTGGCAAAAATGCCATCGCATTATAAGCAGGAATAATTACAGAAACCTTTGGCATAGCTATTACTCTCAAAATTATGAATTTTTTAGTTATAGGAATCAATTTTATTCTTGCAAAACCGCGTAGTGGCGTGGCAAGGCTAAAATAGTGCGAAAAAATTGTAGGTTGGGTTGACGTTAGGAAACCCAACATTGTTTATAGCGTTGGGTTTCGCAAAGCCTCAACCCAACCTACGCTACGCTTAAATATTTGAACTATTTTAGTCTAGATACGCCACTACATATAAGTAGAACGGTGTAAATAATTAAAGGTTTGTAGTGTTCGCGCAAGCGTCTCGAAGAGAGGACTTTAGTCCTTACTACGAACTAAATTCAGTTTTTTTTACATTACTTTACATAGTTTGGTTTTTTCAAGTCGTTCTACTTACTGTCCGCTATTAAATATTAGTCAGTGTTTGTTTGATTTTCTGAGCAATGGCTGGCCAATTTAGTTCCTCTTTCACTTTTCTTCTAGCATTTTCTGACATAAATTTTAAAGTCTGACTATCAGATAATAAATCAATCATTTGCTTTGCTAAAACTTCTGGTGTGGGTTGAGAAATTACAAAACCATTGATTTCATGCTCAATAATTTCAGGCATTCCATCCTGATTAGAGACAATACAAGGAATCCCATAATTCATCGCCTCAACTAAAAATAAACCTAGAGGTTCACAACGTGCAGGTGAAACCACTAAATCTGTGTTGAGAAAAATTCTTTGCATTTCCGTAGATGAGGAAATATATCCAGGGTTATCTACACCATTTTCATTAATCGATAAAATCTCGCCTACTATCACTAACTTAGCTTCAGGAATAACTTGTTTGACTTGTTTAAATGCCTCTATTAGTAAATCTCCGCCTTTGCGGAAAAAATCGTATCCGTTAAATAGGATTTGTTTGCTACCAAATTTCTTTTCGCCTTGGTATGGCTCAAAGAAGTTACCAGAAGAGTGTAAAACTGTAACTTTATCAGAATTAATGCCATAATCTTGTTCTAAAGAATATTTGACTTTATGGCTTTTAGTAAAAATGTGCAGAGCTTTTGTATAGGTTTGATGCTCACAGTCTAGCCAAGCTTGAAATTCCTGTTCTGTAGGGAAAGGGGCCCATTTAATCCAATTTTTTCTGGCGAGAGTCATTGTATAGTCTAAATACATCACATAAGGAATATCAAATTTATCCCAACAGGGACTAAACATCCCATAGAGATGAAAAATTAAATCTGGATGATAATCACTGTTAATAATTTTCTGTTCTAGTTGAAGTGAGCTATTGATAAAGGTTTTGGCGTTCTTACGGAAATATCCTGTTCTTTTGAGATTTAAAAATGGCAGTTTTATCTGAATGAAGTTAACAATATCTTTTAATAATCTCCAACTGTAAATACTATTGACTGACAAATATTCTATGCGATCGCAATCGTCAGACATTGCTTGGAATAAAAATTTCATGCGACTGATCATAAATTTGTCGCCTGTAACTAAAATATTTTTAATATTCATATCTCTGCCGAATTTAGGGAATAGATTTGCATTGCAATGTAGGAATCAAAGTAGATTCCTAAAATTATTTTTGTGGTAAGGGAACTAAGAAGGGGTAAGAAGGCATAAACTTTTACCTAGCTTCGCAGACATCGAACAGGAGTCTGATAGTTTTTAGTATCTGATGGGGGAGTTTGATTCCAATCCCAACCGACGACTGATAAAGACAGCCACCAATAAAAGAAAAGGGTCGTGTGTTTCCAAATATTGTCTGTAAACATTCCCAGCAGAATAGCTGATAATAAGGCAATGAGAATAAAACAAAAATTCTGCTGTGAGCTATTTTTTGGGGATGTAAACATGATGTGTACAAGGCGATAAATTTGAGCAGCTATTAAGGAGATAAATGTCATAAATCCTACTATTCCGCCCTCGACTAAAGCACGCAGATAATCATTGTGAGCTTCATTTTGTAAAACGGTGACATAGGAAGCAGTGCTAAGACCATAACCAAATAAGGGGGCATTTTTCCAAGCTTCCCAAATAAAATGCCATTGGGCAATTCTCCAGTTAAAACTATTGCCATCTGTCCACGATAATAAAATCGCTCGCCACATATCCATATGAGGATTTAACAGTGGTGTATCGGACAGTGAACCAAGACGTTCTCGACCAAAATCTGTACTGGTAAAAAGAAGAATTACTAATCCTAAGAGTAAAATTCCCCCCATTAAATTGAGTAAATTTAATTTGGGGGCAATCATGACAAAGACAAACACAAATAACATTGCTGTCATTGTCAAGGCCTTAGTGCTGACGAAAAATACCGTCAAGATAGCTAATAAAAACAACCACGGCGCACGGTTACGTGTGTCGCGGATTTTCCAACAGGTAAAACCGATAAATAACAATAGAAAGGTAGCGAAGGAAGAAGGATGACCTAATGTTCCTCGGATGCGGGAGGCTGGTTCTAAACTCCCAGCATCTACGCTACTTTGTGCCAAAAAGGAAGGTAACAGGGAAGCAGGTAAAAACATCTGCATGGATGCTACCGTGAGGGGAATGACCAGACTGAGAAATAAGGTAGTAATTAATGTTTGTGGTTTTACCTTCCCTTGCAGCTGCATAACGAGGAGATAAACCATTAACCACGAAAATAATCGTGTCCACTCGCGTACACCTTCAAATAGGTATGTACTGTCTAAACCTAAACCTCCCAGGGGTAATAATACTACCCACATTGCTTGTAGGGCTACCCATCCCGCAAAGAACCACCAAAATTTATCTACTTTGACGGCTTGGCCTGTTAATAAAGATACAACGACGTAAAGTAAAGCCAAGCCATCCAAACCAACAGCAAAAGCCGCAGGTAGTTGTTGTGCGGAGAAGGTATCTAAAGCACTACGTAGAACTAATAAACCAATGACTGCTTGCTCAAACTGAGCAAAAAACCAGACTAGAACTGCTACAGCAAATATAGGTAAGCCAATTAACAGGGGACTCACACCGACTAAAAACCCTGTTAATAGGCCAATACCAATACCGAATACCCCAACTAAGAATCCTAGTGAGGAATAACGACTTGAGCGTTTATTCGTCAACATGGTTATTTAACCGAGATGAAAAAGGGAACACAATACAGGAATGGGTTTTTAAAGGGGGCAGAATTTATACCAATTCTCCAAAATTAAGCGAGAGATGCAAAGCTTGAAACCAAGATAGTAGAACTCTTGCATGAATCCTTGGGTGTTTGCTAAAAATATTATTTAAAAGCTCACGCAAAGGCGCAAAGACGCAAAGAAGAACGCAAATAAATAACTCTTCAATTATTTGTGCAAGAGGTCTAGTATCTAACTGTCTTACATTGCGAATTGCGAATTGGTATTAGTTGCGATCGCCATTTCTATTACTACCTGGTAAACTTATCCTGGGTAAAAAAGATTGCTTCTCTTCAATGGGATGGCGATAATATTTTTCGGCATCGGTGGTCATACCGTTAACTATTACCCCTAGTATGGGGATGCGGTTTTGCTGGAGTTCTGATACGGCTCTTTGTAATGATTCTTTCATGGTGACGCTGGGACGTGTGGTCATAATTACTCCATCACTGTATTGACTCAGGGTAGAAGCATCAGCGCAAACACCAATGGGTGGAGTATCGATAATGACTAAATCATAGTGGTGTGCGGCTTCGGCAATCAGGGATTTCATGGCTTCTGACTCTAGTAATTGTGAGGGTCTACCATGTAGTTCACCACAGGTCAAGACAGAGAGATTTTCAATGTCTGTCGGCTGCACAGCATTGAGTAGTGTTCTATTACCATTGATGACATCGCTAATTCCTGGTTTGGGCGGGAGGTTAAATAATGTGTGCTGGACAGGTCTTCGTAAGTCTGCATCTATAATTAGGGTGCGACGAAAGAGCATAGCTGCAACAGCCGCTAGGTGGGAAACCACGACTGATTTACCTTCTCCAGAGATGGTACTGGTAACGACGACGACTTGTAATTTCTCATGGCTGCGAAACTCTAGATTTTTCAGCAGCATCCGGTAAGGTTCAACTAAACCGACATCATCTAAAAATTTTTCGGCTGGTTCTAGGGTAAGTTTGGTGGCGGGAAGACGAGGTAAAATTCCGAGTAGGGGTAACTTGAGCAATTCTTCAGCTTCGGCAACTTCGTAGAGTCTGTTATCCATTAACTCTAGGAGTAAAACTACGCCTGTGGCGAGAATGCTACCGAAGAAAATCGCGATCGCTAACACCACTGATCTTTTAGGATAGGCGTAATCGGTGGGAACTAGAGCCAGTTCAATAATCCGCAAGTTGCTGACTTTTTGCGCTTCTGCAATCCTGGCTTCCTCTAGTTTGCTTTGCAGCAATTTTAATGATTCGGCGGCTTCTTCTCGTTGGCGAGTCAGCATGGTGAGTGGTTGCTGTCTCAAAGGTAAAACTGCTAACTGCGCTTGTAGGTTTTTTCGCAAAGATTGGACAGTTTGCAATTTGTTCTCAACGGCGACACGCTCAACTTCATTATTAATGAGCTGAGTAGTGAGATTTTGACTGATTTGGTCTGAGGCGACATCTTCAGTAGGGATGGTTTGATTGTTGGCTGAGACACGACCTACTTGCTGTGCATATAAAGCACGGATTTGTTCTCGTTGTCCTAAAAGAGAGACAACCTTGGGGTGATTATCTGTAAATTGTAAGCGGGCTTCAATCAGTTGCGTTTCGATTTCGGTTAACTTAGCTCGTAAGCTTTTGAGTTGTTCATCTTGACCGCTACGTACTGATGTATAAGCGTTATTAATATTTTTAGTTGCAGTTAATTGTCTCAAAGAAGCTTCACGCGATCGCGCTTCTTGTAATTGTGCGATTAATGTCCGTTCTTGGTCTTCTAAATTGGTTAAACTTTGGACTAAGCTTTTAGTTTGGTCAGTATCTGCCACTACACCACTTTTTTGTCTATACCTAGATTCCGTGACTTCGGCTTGTTGGAGACGATTCCGCGCCACTGGGACTTCTTTTTCGAGAAATTGTCTAACTTTGGTTGCTTCGGAACTAATAGCTTTAATATTTTCTTCTACCATCGCTTGAGAAACAGCGTTTAACACATCGGCAGCAAATTGCGGATCTTGGTGAAAATAGTTCAGTTGCAAAATATTAGTAGCAGGTAGAATACTCACTTTCAACGTGCTGCTAATATCTTTAGGTGTGAGCTGCATCTGTGGATGTTTGGAAGCTAGTGTCTTGATAGCTTGATCCAAAACCGCCTGTGATTTGACTAACTCTGCTTGATCAGCCAAGGGATTGCTACTACGTCCCACTCCAGAAGGTTGTGTTAAATCCCGTCCCAACTCCGAAACGCTCACCCCTTTAGCATCAACCATCATTTTGGCTGATGTGGCGTAAAAACGTGGCGTTATAGCTAGATAGGCGACTGATGCACCAATAACAGCCGCTAATGTAGACACAGCAGGTAAACCCCTGCGGCGCAATACTCCAAATAAGGTTGAAATACCTCTTCCCATTACGTATACCTTAATTTTTTTTCAAAGCCAAAGTAATACCAATTCGCAATTAAAAAACCTATATGGAGCAAGATTTTCAAGGTTTAAATCCATATCAGATTTTTCGTGAAATGGTATAACACTGTGCAACTCGGAAACCTAACCCCCAACCCCTTCCCTTGTAGGGAAGGGGAGCAAGAATTAAACTCAGCACTCATTAGTCATTGGTCATTAGTCATTAGTCATTGGTCATTAGTCATTACTCGTTACTCATCACTCATCACTCATCACTTCCCTAGAGATTTGAAGAAAGGTTGCGCTCATAAGTTGCACAATTACGTAAATTATTAAAGAATATTAACTACTCGTTATCATATCTGATACCAAATAGGGATAGGTGGTATGAGTCTGGAATAGTCTAAGAATCTGGACTTTTAATCCAAAATTCAAAATTGGCGTGATAACGATTAGTGGCTACGGGAAGGCAATCTTTTCGAGCATCTGTAGAAATTACCGATTTTTTGCACCTAACTTTGCCAAATCTCCTTCTGAAGTTTCTGTCTGTAATTTGTCGGTGATTTCACAGGGATTGAGAACTTGTGTATATAGTCTTAAGGTTTCTGAGGTAATACGATCCCAACTGTAGTTAAGACTGACGTATTTTTGAGCTTTTTTGACCATTGCTGGCAGTTTTTCGGGATTTTGCAAAGCCCAATCAAGGGTGGAAACACAAGAGTCTAAGTTTCCGGCTTTAAATAGTATTCCGCGTTCTTCTGCTAATAGTTGTTGATGTGGTGCAATATCACTTCCCAAAACGGGGATACCTTCTCGCATTGCTTCTAACATGGATAAAGGTAAGCCCTCCAAGTCGGAAGGTAAAACAAATAAGCCTGCACCTCTGACAATTTCCCACAGACGGGAACCTCTTAATTCCCCAGCAAAAACGATATTTTTTTGATGAGCGATTTTTTCTAGTAGTTGGGAAGTGAAGCCTTTGGTATCGCTGACACCTCCAGCTAAAACTAGTTTCCAGCCTTGGGGTTGCAGGCGACAAAAAGCATCGACTAACAAATCAGGGCGTTTTTCTGGGACGAGTCGGCCTAAAAATAGAATATAACGACCTGTTTCTAGTCCTAAATGACGACCATAGACGAAATTGGGGTCTGATTCGCCGTAATTAGCAGGCGCGGTGGGAATATAAACAGTATTTCTTTGATATGTTTGCCAAAAATATGTTTGCAGAGCTTTTGAGACAACAATCAGACTGTGGGCAAAACGCACTGCTGTTTGTTCCCCTAGTTGAATTACCTTGGTAGACAGGCTACCCCATTTCGCTCTTTGCCAGTCTAAACCGTGACAAGTAACGACGATTTTGGCAGAATTAGCCAGTCTGGGTATGCAGGTAAATAAAGCAGGGCCGAGAGCGTGGAAATGAATAATATCATATTGCTGACGAGTAGCTGCGATCGCTCCCATTGCGGAGGTGACAAAAGCATCCACGCCAGTATAATCTAACCCTGGTACGGATATCACCTGCACACCGCGATAATAATTACTTTGCCAGCCAGTATTTTCTGTATATGATGTCCGAGCAAATAAATCTACAGTATGACCCTGGGAAACCATGCGGGGATAAATTTCCGCACAATAATGTTCAATACCACCCTGTTTTGGTGGTATACCTTTAGCACCAATTACAGCAACTCTCATTGTCAATCTCGATTAATAGGGAATGGGAATGGGGAATGGGGAATGGGGAATGGGGAATGGGGACTGGGATTGGGAATTGGGGAGAGACAAGGTAGATTTTTCCTATGCCCCATGCCCTATGCCCTATGCCCAAAATTCTTTAATTTTGAATTTTGAATTTTGAATTTTGAATTGATTAGCTCTATGCCCCTGAATTGATTGTGACCAACGATTTTTTTTCCCAACGCTGCCACATTTTTTTATACACTCCACTAATTACTGTTCTGGCTGCGTAGGGTTGGGCGGTTTTGACACAGGCTGAGATGGGATAATTTTCTGGATTCATGACTACTTGGCGTAAAGCTTGGGCGATGCAGTCTGGTGTCCTTTCTTGACAGACAATACCGCTTTCGGATGAGAGTAACTGCGGTGTCTCACCTGCTTTAGTGGTAACTATGGGTGTACCGCAAGCTAAGGCTTCTAAGACTACAAAGGGTAAGCCTTCAAAAGCACTCGTCAGCACTAAGGCGTGACACACACGATGTAAGTCGGCTAAGGCTTTTTGGGGGACTGCACCTAGCATTGTTACTCGTTTTTCTAGTCCGAGTTGGGTAATCTCTGCGCGCACTGACTCGGCTAATTCACCATTACCCGCTATTAATAAATGAATTTTGGGGTCGTCTAAAGTGGCTAGGGAGCGAATTAGGAGGAGGGGATCTTTTTGGGGATGTAAACGACCGGCAAACATAATAAAGCGGGTGTCTACATCTAGTCCTAAGCGTGTTGCTAGTTCGCGTCTACTTTGGGCTTTTTTGTCGGGGGTTAGGGGATAGAAAATATCCTCATCAAAGGTGTTTTTGAGAAAAGCTACTCGCTCTTGCAAGTCGGGATAGCGCTCTTGGTAGAGTTTCATGGACTCGGTGTTACAAGAGTAGATTTGCTGGAATTGATTCACCAACATCTTTTCTAGGGTGAAATAGGCGGCGGGAAATTTGCGCCACAAGATGGCGTTTTTATCGTCTTTGGCTGCTATTTGGGCTTGAATGTCATTTTGAATAAAAAGTGTCTTTTCCCCATGCCAATGACGAGTTACTATGGTTGGTTCTATTCTGTAAAAGTGCATAAAATCTGAAGCGTAATTACGCCCAACCAAGGCAGCTGTATATTTAACAGTAGTAGGAATTAGACCTCTAAAATCGTCATTTTCTATAAAAAACAGGGGTAAAAAACTAATTTCTCTGCCTGCAAATTCTGCTTGTTGCCATTCACCTAAAGTCTGGGAGCGATCGCTTGCTGTCCCTACAAGTCGGACTTCAAACTCCCTGGGCGCATATTTGATAAATGTATTAATGAGTGTCTGAATTCCGCCTATGGAACTACACCAGGGATTGTACTGGTAGAAAATCGTTAAAACTGGTTTTCGCATTACTCACACCCCAAGGGAACTTTGTTGCACAAAGAAGTTGAACTGATGATTTAGGGAAAATACTGAATTTTAGCCGTAACTTATGCAACAATGGTACTTAACATACACAGCCCTATCGTAGTATCTCTACTGAGAAAAGTCACTTTTTACTTAATGTCTTCACGAAATTTTTACATTGAAGACAAAAAAATCTAGTGCCAAAAACTTCAGATTTTTCTAACAACTATCTATGAATCCTTTACTACACCAATTTATGAAGATATCAGTGGTAATTATAAGGTAGCTTTAAATCAACTTCATACTAACTTTACAAAAACTGCATATCTATAAAAATTAGATTCATTATCTTGAGTTAAGGTTTTGCTTACATCCAAAAAAGCAACTATAAATGAATTTATACTCTTGATAAAACTTTGGCCTTCATATTATTTGCAGTCAATATACAAAGGGGAATTTAAAATAGTGAAAATCATTCCAAAGATAGAAGACACAAGCTTTAAGCTCTCAAAGATATATATTTATGAGCGTGTTGTAGCGTACTGATTTATATATTTACATTCTGCCATATTTAAAAGTATTTGCATTGGAATATTTTGCAATAAATTGAATTAATATGTGCTTAAGTCAGTTGTGCCATAGTATCTGATATGTGTAAGAAGATAGGCGAGTTTAACTGAACAATAGAGCCATTATTTTTAAAATATCAGCTAGATCAAAATTTTCAACAAATTAAAAAAGACGTGGTTAAAACACGTCTGGAAATGTTTTGGCGGATTGTTTTGAAATCAACTATTTTCTGAACCAGTGATGATGGCTAGCTATTCCGAAATTTGCTCATCATCGTCGTCTGTTTCTTGCGATCGCTGGTACTGAAGCTGGTTTAATAGTGATAGCACCTTTGTGCCTCTTTCAATGGAACGGTCTTCAATAAAAATCACTTCAGGTGTACGACGCAGCCTAACTCGCGCACCTAGTTCACTCCGCACAAAACCAGTAGCTGATTTGAGTCCAGCCATTGTTTCGGCTTTGGCTTCCTCTGTACCGTAGATACTGACGTAGATTTTAGCGTGCTGGAGATCACCAGAAACATCAACATCAGTGACACTGACCATTCCTGTACCCACACGGTCATCTTTAATACCATTCAGTAGCATTTGGCTAACTTCCCGTTTAATTAATTCAGCAACACGGGAAACGCGGCGATTTGTAGCCATATAAATAATCCCTCTCCACAGAGGTAAGACAACAACAAATATAAGTAAGAGAGGACAAGGGTTGTAGATGAACCAACACTGTCCTTAACAGCGATCGACAATATACTTTTAGTCTAGATGGTACCCAGTCCCAACATCGCCCGTAATGTGAAAGTCAGGAATGCCAAACCGCCTATCAATAAGCCCAAAACAGCCACTAGGGTGACTGGACGCTTTAAGAGTGGGAACAATGGTTCAAAGGTGTTCAGCAGCAAACCTAGAACTATAGTAATCAAGTAGCGGGGGTAGCGAAAAACGTTATCCCAAAATCCGTCAAACATTTTAATTGAGACTGCCTTGTTATAGAATTAACGTTTGTTTTGATGTAGTTTATCCCTCTTATTGTAATCTATTGTGCAGGAAAACTACTCAATTCATATAAAATATGCTTCGTTAGTTATATTGTCACAGTTCAGAATCTTATCAGCAAAATTCAGATATCAATCAAGTTTTGATATTACTACTATATCTATTAGTCAGATTCTTCAGAATTACTTTATTGTCCTGAATCCTGTATATTCTCTGAAATATGATGTTATATTTATTAGCCTATATCTGAATTGCCGTGCAATGGTTAGTGAAATCTCTAAAGAAACTTGCCCGCGCCCTTTTTTAAAGTGGGCTGGGGGTAAAAGTAGATTAATACAACAATATATTCCCTATTTACCCAAGAATTATCAAAATTATTATGAGCCATTCTTGGGGGGTGGAGCTTTATTTTTTTATTTACAACCTCGACGAGCGTTTTTAACTGATATTAATGGTGAATTGATTAATGTATATTGCTGTGTCCGCGATCATGTGGAAGAATTAATTTTTCTTTTGAAGGAACATAAACTTAGACATAACAAAGATTATTATTACAGTGTTAGGGCTGATTCTGGTGGTAGTGCTTTAGAAAAAGCCGCTAGATTTATTTATCTGAATAAAACTTGTTATAACGGTTTATATCGGGTCAATTCCCAAGGTAAATTTAATGTGCCTTTAGGTAGATATGCCAATCCTAATATTTGCCCAGAAGATTTACTCAGAGCCGCTTCTGCTTTGTTGCATACATCAGCAATTCAACAGTCAGACTTTGCCAGTGTATTAAATTATGCTACAGGTTGTGATGATTTTGTATTTTGTGACCCGCCTTATCATCCTATCAGTAGCACAAGTTATTTCACCAGTTACCATCAGACTATTTTTGATGCAAGAAAACAAGAGAAATTAAGAGATGTCTGTGCAGAATTGGCAAGTATTGGGGTGAAAGTTGCTGTTTGTAATTCGGATTCTGATTTTATTGTTGATTTATATCGAGAGATTGATTTTAAAATTCATAAAATAGTAGCTGCCCGTTCTATTAACTCTAATACTCAAAAAAGAGGGCTGATCAATGAATTGTTAATTACATCTTATTAGAAATTTTTATTAGCCCAGGCAATAAATCTATCTAATGTATAAACTGCTATTAAATTATGGTTGTGTTTCACTTGCTGTTTTAACCAATCAATAGCCCCTCCGCGCATCCCTTCACCCCCAATGACTACTATTGTCGGTGCTGGATAATATTCTTGAATATTCAAGTTTAAATAAGGAAACTTTTCATCAACTGAACCGCCGCTTTCTTGCCATTTACATTCAATAATTAATCCGCCAGGAATTGTGGGTGTTCCTATGACATAGAAATCAACTTTAAGCGCAGTATTATAAATGCCATTACCGATACTAACTTGTTTCCCATAGCGTTTATTTAATAAACTAGCATTCAGTAAATACTCTTTAGTAATATGACTGCCAATTTGAAAATATTCATAAGCAGTTAATACTGCATCTACATTACTTTCTAAAATCTTTCCTGCTTGATTTGCCCGTGCGCCTGGAGTCATAGGAATTCAAAATTCAAAATTCAAAATTCAAAAATTACAGATAAGTAGAACAGGGTAAATCATTAAAGGTTTGTAGAGAGAACTTTAGTTCTCTCCGCGAACAAAAAAGGACTAAAGTCCTTACTACGAACTGAATCCTAGTATTTTTACATTGCTTAATATAGTTTGGTTTTTTCTAGTTGTTCTACTTAATTCCCATAAACTAAATTTACCTACGGAGGACTTGTATGATTTTCGTTTTTGCTCATCATCTGTAACTGTTGGTGCTAATCTCACTTATTCCAGGATTTCATGGAAATGGAAGTAAATAAATAATTACTTAATATGAATTTTCAATTTCTGTTATTTTCAGTGCAAATGTACTAAAAAAAATAGGAGATTTTTTGGTGATTTGAGAAATTTAAGAACCCCAATTTCTTAAAGAAATCGGGGTTCTGAAGTGGGTGGGCATAAGATAATTCAATATGCTTTAGTGGAGAGTTTGGGCTAAAACCTAAAAATAGGGATGTTGTATATTTCTCATTGAAATCAACGGTTAAGTGACGTAGTGCTGAAATTTAGCCTGTTTGCATTTCAGTTTGGCCGTTGCGGATAGCCCAGGCGATGTCTAGTAGTTGTGTCCAACGCTTTTGTAGTTGCTTGGGAGTACATTTTAAGATTTTAGCGATCGCCTGATCACTTTGTTTAGCCATTTTCAATTCTAATAATTGCTGTTGTTGGGGAGATAAGGTACTCATTAAAGTTTGCCACTGTTGGGCAGATAATCCCAATTTTTGATCTAAACCTGCACCCAACCATTGATGCACTAATTGCCAATGATGTTGCTTGGCAAACTTCTGCACATGATATTTAAAACGCTGTTGTAGATAATCGCGTTGACGGCTAGTAAGACCGAGAATTTGGTCAATTTCTGGGGCTGGTAAGTCTTGCAGCTTTAAAACCAGGTAATTTACACAATCAGATTGTCCTTGGGCTTCCAAATATTGAATGAGTTCAGAGATAATGCGATCGCGTTCTGATTCTTCTGATAAATCAACATGAGCTTGAGCAATCATTTGCGCCCGAATCTGTTGTACCGCCGAGTTCCGTAGGTAAGATTCTGCTTCCTCACTTTTGGCAGATTCTACAGCCATTTCAATATCTACAGCTGTTTCCTGGGGCTGACGACGGGCAAAACCTTGAGCGCGTAAAATAATTAATTGTTGATTGTTTCCACCAGGTAAATTAATCCGACGCTTGGCATACTGTTCAGTAAATGCCATGTATTCAGCCAACTGCAACTGCGTGCGGGGAGTGTAATCTTCCGGTAATTCGTTCTCGCGACGAAAAGCCTTAATAGCTTCAATGTAAAATGCTTGGAGAAAATCTTCAATTAGATTATAACGACCTTCAAATCCCAATTCCGAACCAGCTATGGTGACATGGCGGTAAACCATAGAACCCAAGCTACTATGCAATTCTACCCGTCCCCGTCGAGAACCTAATTTATAGTAATGTAGACACTTTTGCAGGCGGTGGCGAGATAAAGTTACCTGCCAAGACTGAATCGCCCCAGAGGTTTGAATGCGGGAACTCTTATCGCAAATGCGTTGGACTTCCTTGGCAATACGTTGGGCGACATTCTGCACACAACCAGGTGTTGCTTTGACTTGAGCTTGCATTTCCTGACATAGCAGTTGTATCAAAGCATCTGTAGCGGATAATTCTTCGGTAACAACTTCATTGACATAAGTAGATGTAGAGGCTGGTAGATTTGCAAGATTGAGTTTCATGACTTTTCCTGGGTGTGGTTTTGCACCTTTGAGACAATACACAAACAGCAGCTAAAGTCAGCTTTGAGTGGAAAACCACAAAACCAACCAAAAGCACTGTTCATATATATGACTGTACGCAATGTAAAAAAGTTACAGAGAATGTAGTGTGTCGCTTTTTCTCAAGCAACCCCATCGAGGTTAACACAAGCATATTTGCTTTGCCCGTAAAATGGCTAAAAAGCTTAATATGTCTCCATCACTGTCATTGTGTCCTCACCACTCCCAATGTTTGTCTGTATGACGATAGAAAAACTGGAGTCTGTTACGGACATAATTCCGAAACAACGGGAAAAGGCTGTGAAGTTCAATAATTAAACCCATGCAGCCACAGTTTCCCAACCTAAACCCCTCCTGGTAATCAAGGGTTCATCTCCAGTTAAGTCCACAATCGTAGATACTTCATAAGTTGGGTCTCCGCCTGTATCTACAATTACATCTACAAATTTATCCAAACGATCAAATAACTCCACGCGTGACAATCTTAATTCTGAATTGATTTGAAATTTGCCGTCATCCACTTCATCTGGCGGTAAATGGGCTGAAGTCGAAATAATAGGGTTTCCTAGTGCTTCTAGTAATGCTAAACACACAACATGATTGGGTACGCGAATTCCAGTAGTTTTGCGTTTAGGACTTTGTACCAGTTTTGGCACTAATTTAGTAGCAGGCAGCAAAAATGTATAAGTTCCTGGAATTAACCGTTTCATAATCCTGTAAGCTGTGTCACTAACAAAAGCATAAGTAGTAACATTTGACAGGGAAGGACATAAAAACGTCAGTGGTTTATCATTTGCTAGCTGCTTAATTTGTCGGACTTTTTCCACCGCAGATTTGACATTTAAATCACAACCGATCGCATAAACTGTATCTGTTGGATAAAGCATAACTGCGCCCGTGGCAAGTGCCGACCTTATTTCCTCTATTCTGCGACTTTGGGGATTCTCCGGATGGACTGAGATAATTTTTGCCATATTGCGTAGGTACTAGGTATTGAGAATTGGGCATGGGGAATTGGGTATGGGGCATTGGGCATGGATTATAGAATAGATACCCGTTAGTAATCTCCCTCATAAGAAGGGATATACTCTTACGGCGATGTTCTGTAAACTTAAGGGTTGCATATATTTACATACACAGGCAAATTTTAGGGGACTAGGTTAGGTAAAAAGGCAAAAGTAAAAAGAAAAGAGTCTAATAAATCTTGAGAGTTGTACGGGCGCGTTTAACCAAAATATCTGTTTGAAAGTGTAAATCTCTCACATAACCCGCCCCTACTGACTGTTGACTAATGACTAATGACTAATGACTATTAACTATTGACTTATGACTAAAATCGCTTATTTTCAATGTCCAGCCGGGATATCTGGTGATATGTGTTTGGGGTCTTTGGTGAGTCTGGGTGTTCCCCTCGAACATTTGACGGCAAAACTCAATAATTTGGGTATATCCCAGGAATATAAGTTAAGGGCGGAATTAGTACAGAAAAACGGTCAGCAGGCTACTAAGGTTCATGTGGATTTAATTGCACATCACCATGACCACCATCACCATCACCACGAACACCATCATGGCCGCCATCTGCCGGAAATTGAGCAAATGATTCTCAATGCAGGGTTGCCTTCACGGGCTGAGGCTTGGAGTTTGGCGGTATTTCGCCAATTAGCCGTGGCGGAAGGGGCTGTGCATGGGATTGCGCCAGAAAAGGTGCATTTTCATGAAGTTGGTGCGGTGGACGCAATTGTAGATATAGTTGGTACTTGCCTGGGATTGGACTGGTTAGATATCGGTACTGATGCGGCAGGATTCCCTTTATTGTATTGTTCGGCATTTCCTACGGGTGGGGGTACTGTCAGGGCTGCACACGGACAGATGGCTGTGCCAGTACCGGCAGTTTTGAAGTTATGGGAAATGCGGAGTTGTCCTGTTTATAGTAATGGGATTGATAGAGAATTAGTAACACCAACCGGAGCTGCGATCGCAACTACTTTAGTCCGGGAATTTGGCGCACCACCACCAATGACCATCAAAAAAATAGGATTAGGATCTGGTACGATTAATCTCCCTATTCCCAATATACTACGCCTCTGGCTGGGTGAAAGTGCTAGTTCTCAGCCCCATTTCATGGATTCTCAGGAAACTAGCACAAATTTAGAAACCATCTCCGTACTAGAAACGCAAATTGATGATTTAAATCCACAGGCGATAGGTTATGTATTTGAAGCGTTGTTTGCAGCTGGCGCGGTGGATGTCTTTACCCAACCCATAGGTATGAAAAAATCCCGCCCAGGAATTTTACTAACTGTGATTTGTCATCCAGAAAATTTATCAGCTTGTGAAACTGTGGTATTTCGTGAAACAACTACTTTGGGTATCCGGCGCACTACCCAGCAGCGCGCTATTTTAGAACGGGAGATTCAAAAAGTAGAAACAAAATACGGCACAGTGAGAATTAAAGTAGCATGGCAAGGACAAGCTAAAGATAGGCGTGTCGCTAACATTCAGCCAGAATACGAAGATTGTGCAGCATTAGCCCGTCAATACGATATTCCTTGGCGGGAAGTTCATCAGATGGCATTGCAAAGCTGGCAATTTAATTAGCTGTTATGAACTACGTGTACAACAAAACATGAGTAATGAGTAATGAGTAAGTAGAACGGTGTAGATAATTCAAGGTTTGTAGTGAGGACTTTAGTCCTCTAATAAGGACTGAAGTCCTTACTACGAACTAGATTCCAATCTTTTTACATTACTTCACATAGTTTGTTTTTTTCAAGCCGTTCTACTTAATAAGTAATAAGTAATGAGTGTAAGTCCTATGGGCATTTACTCATTACTCAACACTCATTACTCAGCACTCATTACTCAGCACTACGAATTAGTTTAATATCTGATGCTAGGTAAAATCGAAAGGTCTATAATTTCACCTACTAATAAACCAGTAGCAGCTAAAAAAGTTAAAATCCAAAAGGAATCTTTCTTATTGAAGCCCGCAAACCGCATTTCTAAATCTGCTAACAAGGTGCTAGCGATAGGGATAAGAAAGAGACTAAATAATAGTGACCAAGTAGCAACTAAAGCAATTGACGTACTCAATACTAAAATCACCACTAGGGTGCGAGAACCCAAAG
>NZ_PJIZ01000053.1 GCF_021596505.1 Nostoc sp. CMAA1605
GTGAACTGCGGAAATATTTCGTCACACTCTTAGTAGTTGATCAACGACCCTCTGGGATAGATAATGAAGTCATGTCCCAAATTGGCACTCGCATCACCGCCTTACTCAACGATGAAAAAGACATCGACGCTATCTTTACAGGTGTTTCCGGTGCTGGTGGCTTAAGGTCTGTACTAGCCAAGTTAGATTCTAAACAACAAGCCTTAATTTTAGGTCACGCCGTCCCCATGCCTGTAGTAGTCAGAACCCGTCCTTATGATTCCGTCTTCTACGCTGAAATTGGTGATACCGCGTGGGAAGAAAAACCCGACGCAGAAGTATTCGCAGCTGCGGAACTAGCTAAAGCCGATTTAGGGTTTTGAGAGTCAATAGTCATTAGTCATTAGTCATTAGTTTATCTCCCTACCCCATGCCCAATTCCCAATTCCCGATTCCCGATTCCCGATTCCCTAAACAACCTATTAACTACAATCCCTAAAAGCTAATTCCTAAAATCTCTTGTTCGTATCTTCCCCCCATCATCTTGCCTTTGGGAGTTCGGTTATTTCCCCAGTCACAAGCAACAGCTTACCGGATTTCCGCGTCACTATAGATATAGTTAGCTTGCGTAAGGAAATTCATTTAAAAAAAAACACAGTTTTGTAATATAATATATATCCCTCTCCAGGCTACTTTACTATTTGCCGGATTTGCTCTACTATAAATTAAGTAGAACTCATACTGACTTCAGATTGAATCGTTGCCGCCCGCAACTAAAGAAAGAATTCTTGAAAAAAACCCAGAATCGTTGGTCAGAGACTCAAAAATAAAGGGAAGGTAGGGGAACATATCTCAAGCACGCGCCTTCTGAAAAATCGAGATCCGCAATTGTTGAAGTTTTGGTAGAAACGGATGTTCTGTGATATCTGATTACTTTTCCCTTTCAGATGTATTTTCTCAAGTATTGATTGTGTTTAGGGAGTAGAGGACAACGCACCAATGCCTACTGTTAACACCCACAACGAAGACCTGAACGCCAAATTCACGGCTGATATGGTGCGAACCTATCTGCGAGAAATTGGCAGAGTTCCCTTGCTTACCCGTGAGCAGGAGATTGTTTACGGGAAGCAGGTGCAACAAATGATGTCACTTCTAGATGCTAAAGATGCTTTAGCGAAGAAGTTAGAGCGCGAACCCAGTTTACCAGAGTGGGCAGATCATGTCCGCAAGTCGGAAACCGACGTTAAACAGACGGTAGCTCAAGGTAAGCGCGCCAAGCAAAAGATGATTGAAGCGAACTTACGCTTAGTAGTAGCGATCGCCAAAAAATACCAAAAACGCAATATGGAGTTTTTGGATCTAATCCAAGAGGGAACTTTAGGATTAGAAAGAGGCGTAGAGAAATTTGACCCTATGCGGGGTTATAAATTCTCCACCTACGCTTACTGGTGGATTCGCCAAGCAATTACCCGTGCGATCGCTCAACAAGGGCGCACCATTCGCCTACCTATCCATATTACCGAGAAACTGAACAAAATTAAAAAAGTCCAACGCGAACTAGCTCAGACTTTAGGGCGATCGCCTTCTCCAGCCGAAATCGCCAAAGAACTAGAACTAGAACCTGCTCAGATTCGTGAGTATCTGAACATGGCGCGTCAACCAGTTTCTTTGGATGTGCGTGTAGGTGACAACCAAGATACAGAACTCCAAGAAATGCTCGAAGATGAAGGCCCATCTCCAGAGTATTACACCACTCAAGAGTTTCTACGCCAAGACTTAAACACCTTGTTAGCGGAACTCACACCCCAACAAAGAGAAGTGTTAGCACTCCGCTTTGGTTTAGAGGATGGAAACGAAATGTCTCTAGCAAAAGTCGGTGAACGCTTAAACCTTAGCCGTGAACGCGTCCGCCAACTAGAACACCAAGCCTTAGCTCATCTCCGTCGCCGTCGAGCTAATGTCAAAGAGTACGTTGCTAGCTAGTTACATAGATGTAGCCGTACTACATCTCCCTAATTATGATGCGCCTCCTGAACCCAGGGGGCAATTTTTTGGTTAATAGTCAATAGTCAATAGTCAATAGTCAATAGTCAATAGTCAATAGTCAATAGTCAATAGTCATTAGTCACTACTCATCACTCAGAACTCAGCACTCATCACTCATCACTTAGCACTCAGCACTCATACCAATTCACAATTCGCAATTCGCAATTCGCAATTGATAAATCCTGACTTGACAAGGTTTTCTGGGTTTGGATCTGTATCAGAATTTTAGTGAATTGGTATCAGCACGGGCTCAACGCCCCGCTTCCGCTAACAGCACTCATCACTCATCACTCATCACTCATTACTCAGCAATTTTCCGAAATGGGATGAGTGAGTGTTGTAGATATCTATGTACTTAACAAGATGAGAGTTTATTGAGGTGAAAAAGTCTACTTTCGGGAACTGCTAACCATCACAGAGATCAATCAAAAACTCTGAGGGTATGGAAGTCTGCGTTCGCATCCTCCAATCGGGTGAATCTTATGGGTGAAGCGTCAGGTTATTTAGCAGTGATAATGTGGGACTATCATCGAAAATCCACTAAAAACTCATTTTTTCAAAAGTCTACTATTGACAGACATTTTAATCAAACTTTTGACCGAAACTTAAACGCACAAGACTTAGGTATGGTTTAAGTGAGTCGCTGAGGAAGTCGTGAAATTCGTAACAGGAGGAGTCGGGTGCTTAACAATATTTCTAACATCTTTTCTTTGCGCCAATTGACAATCCCCGCCGTTGGCTTAGTTTTTACCCTGGGTGTAGTAGGTAATCCTTCACCTTACTCTACGGATGCGATCGCTGCTACTACCCCCACACAGACGCAACAAACACAAGATAGTTCCCGAACTCCTGTTTCACTGCCATCAACACAAACCAGTGAAAATCTTCAGTCACAAAAATCTACACAATTTAACTCAGTCAATTTAGCAAATAATCTTAATACTCAAAAAGCTGCCAAAGAATCAGGAATCAACCAAAAAGTTAATATTCCTGTGGAAGATGGCATTTATTTGTATGGTCAATCACCACAACCCAACCAGATAGGCCAGGGTTACGTTGTCTTTCAAAAACGACAAGGTAAATTAGTTGGTGCATTGTATATGCCCAGGTCTGAGTTTAGCTGTTTTCAAGGCACAATGAACAAATCTGGAGAGTTGGCAATGACTGTCACCACCACACCAGATGTAGGTATTGCGCCAGATGTAGCTACAACAAGCAGAATACCTACATTTTCTGGTGATGAACCAATGACCTATGCTTATTCCGTAGCACTGCAAGACTATCATCAAATTAACGCCATTGGTGCTGACGATCGCCGTATTCTCCAAATGTGTACTCAAAGATAGGGGTTGGGGATTGGGGACTGGGGACTGGGGACTGGGAAGAAGGAGGAAAGGCGGTAGGTACTTTTATGCAAAGACAAAACATGAGACTTTGTTTCAAAGCCTCTACCTCAATGCAGATGACATTTAGAGAGGGGTAAAAACCTCGACTAAAACAAGCAAAATCAGGTGTATAAATTTTTCTGTTTTCGCACCAAACCACCTGGAAGAATCAACAGTCGCAGGGAAGAAAAGTATTACCCAATCCCCAATCCCCAATCCCCAATCCCCAGTCCCCAACTAAAACTCTATCCCTGGTTGCGCCTTAACGTTTTGGTCACGGAAAGGATGTTTAACCAGGGTCATTTCTGTTACTAGGTCGGCGCGGTCAATGATAGCGGTTGGCGCACCTCTACCGGTAAGGATGACGTGTTTGCTGGATGGTTTTTGTGCAAGACCGGCTAACACATCATCGACTTGTAAGTATCCCATTTTCAGGGCGATATTGATTTCATCTAACAGGACTAGCTGAAAATCGGGGTTGCGGATAAATTCTAGGGACTTTTCCCAGGCTGCATTAGCTTTTTCGATATCGCGATCGCGGTCTTGGGTTTCCCAGGTAAAGCCTTCACCCATTGCGTGAAATTCGATTTGGTCACGCCAGAGACTGAACACCTTTTTTTCTGAAGGTTCCCACGAACCTTTGATGTATTGGACGATCGCTACCTTGTAACCGTGACCGAGCGATCGTAACACCATTCCTAGTGCGGCGGTTGTTTTCCCTTTACCGTTACCAGTATTGACAATAATTAACCCTTTTTCTGGCACAGCTGAAGCTATGCGTCGTTCTTGTACTTCTTTACGACGCTGCATTTTTTGCTGATACTGTTCATTAGTCAGATTAGCTGACATTATTTCATCAATTAAACGTTCAATTTCCTTATCTGATTCTAATGCTTCTTGTGTATCGCTTATCATCAAAATCACCAAGAATACAGAAAATAAATGTGACAATTAACCAAACCAAGAGCAACTTATGTTTGGGTGAATGAGTATCTGAGGCGAATTTGGCAGAGAATCAAGAAAAAATTAGAGGAAATACTGCTATTGTTACTAAACCTTCTCTCGTAGGAGATGTTGCGGACAGGATTTAGTAGTTCACTGTATAAGAATCTCTTTAATGTACTTCTAGCACGCAATTTTGCAAATAGTCTTGAAGATTAAGTATTTCTCACAACATTACGCTAGAAAATATTGATTAATTATCTATAGCGTTTCCTAGTCTGCTGAGGTACAAATTTATCCGCGTACCCTGCGGGAAGCAAGCTATATCTGTGTTCATCTGCGTTTAATTATTGTCCTTTGTACGTTACTAGGGTAAGAAAGGCTATACTTATTTTTTTACCATTATTTTCTAACCTAAATCGCTAATTATATGACATCCAAGTTGCACCTCCAACTTTAGATTCCTATAATTATTCTAGAGAAATTTAATAACTTCATCACAACCCTTTATACAGAAGATTTTGTCATATCTTTTGATTGGATAAAATGGCGAGATGAAGCTGAACGTTTAAATGTTGCCGATATTTATACAATACAGAAATTATTGACTAGCCACGTTCATCAAGAACGTTTTTGTAGTGGACATCTGGCAGATATGCTAGATCATAATCATTTCGTGACAATGTTGCACAGACTACAAGTAATTCGCCTATATGTAACTTCAGATTAATTAATCAGTAGTTAAATCGGATTTTTATGTATGTCAAATAGAGTAGATAATTCATACTAATTTTCTATGAAACTGCAACAAATAAATGATGTAGAGAATTTGTACATAACGTCTCTACATCACTCAGCACGGGCTAAACGCCCCGCTTCCGCTAACAGCACTCAGCACTCAGCACTCACCACTACTGACTTTTCCAAGTTCCGTGGAAACTGTGGGGGATGACGCTGGGTAATTCTAATTTGCAAATGGGTTCTTGGTCTAGGCGATCGCAATCATAGATCCAAACTTCGCTACGATGGGAATTGCCGTCATATACCACCGTTAACACCCAATCTTCTACGGGAATGGGTTCAGAAGGATAAAAGTTTTCCCCTGGGTTAGCTTCGGTGAGGGTTTGGGTCTTGTGGTCGAAGCGAGCGATCGCGTTTAATATTTCTTGGCTGATGTCTGTACCTGGGCGAGTTATGGACATATAGGTGTAACGCGAAGCTTGTCCGACATTGGCTTTGGGAACAAGGGGGAATTCACAAGTCCGGTCTAATAATGTTTCAATGGCGGTGACTTTACCTGTTTGGGGTTGCAATTGCACTCGCGTTAATGTCGTCTCAGCTAGAGTATGAGTTTCACCTGCGGCGATTTCTTTAAGATATTGGTTAGTTTGAAAGTCTTGATAACGGGCAAAATC
Source organism: Nostoc sp. CMAA1605 (assembly GCF_021596505.1). GTDB lineage: Bacteria > Cyanobacteriota > Cyanobacteriia > Cyanobacteriales > Nostocaceae > Trichormus. Next base: position 5,768 of record NZ_PJIZ01000053.1, read on the forward strand.
TATAATTACCGTACCACTGGGATCAACATAACCGTTGGCAAAGTGCCACTGATACCAAGGTTCTGTTTTAGCACGACTGACTAAAGTTAATGTCTCACGGTCAAATACTAAAATTTCTGTTCCTAATTCTGGTTGCCATTTCATCGAGTCGCTGTAAGTCCCGACACCAAACAGCACAGGAATCACATTAATTCTGACTGGTGGGGCAAAAAAGATGAGATATTGACCAGCTAACACAAAATCATGAATTGCTGGGAAACCTTCTAAAGTAAACTTAGTCTTTTGCAGAATCTTGCCAGTATAGTCACTTTTATAGATATTCAAAACAGCATTGACGCTGGGAGTAATACCAAAGTTGAAAATTTCCCCTGTGTGGGGGTCAACTTTGGGATGGGCAGAATAGGCTAAACCGTTATCTAGCCCACCTAAATTATCTAGTCCGTGAGTTTCTAGGGTTTCGAGGTCAAGGGCGTAGGGGTGATTACCTTCCCACAGTGCCAGGAGTTTATCCGGTAATGCTAACACTGATGTATTAGCAGCGTGTTTCACCGGTCGTAGCCACTGATTCCAAATCGCGCCAGGTGCAGTCATCCCATAATTACCGTATAAAAACTTCCCGGCTGTGGTTTCAGCTTGATAACCAGTAGTCTGTACGTAGCGATAAACCGCACTAGCCCCTGCATCAGTGAACTTGACAGCCAAAATTGCCCCGTCCCCATCAAACCAATGCCCTACACGCACACCACCCCGTTCTAGCCTGGCTGCACCATTGCGGTAGAGTGTACCACGCAGGCGATCGGGAATACTGCCGGAGATAATTGGCAACTGGGTAGGCGGAAATTCCTGTGCCGGTTCAATGACTGCCTTTGCCCAGGCTTTTTTTGTTGACTTTTTATCTAATATCTGCATATCAAGTTACCAGTTTATCTTCCCTGGTAACTTATATTAGTAGAGATTCTGGTGGTGCCGTAGAATTGCGACTTGTGTAGTCTCGACGCAAGGCTAAAAGTCGTGCAATTGCTATTGAAGATTATCAAGAGAACTCGGATTAATTATGTTTTTTTTATGAAGAATTCGTGTCTCAGGGTACAAAAAACTGTAAATTACTGAGATGATTTTACATACAAACTTATTAGTTCCCTATTCTGAGTTTTTATATTTAATTGACTCGCTATGATTCACTCCTTTTCCATGTGTGGAGCGTTTCGATGCCCTTAGCTTACGAGATATTGCGAACTTTAAAGTTATTGTTACAAGAGCATGATTTAAGCATTGTAGTTGCTAATTCTAGTGCTGCTTGTAATGGAGATAATTATCAAATATTAGTCCTATCCTCACTGCTGACTGTAAGGATGGTGTAATCTATACAGCAAATAATATTGTAATCACCACACCTATAAATGTTAAAGACTGTTATCTACTGCCGTGTCTTGTGATGGGTATAAGGTAAAAAATGGCCTTGATCAAGAAAGCCTGTTTTTTATTTCATGATCTCAATGAATACAATGAGTAGCTGGAAAATTTAACCCCAATACACTCACAAAAACAAGGTACATATTTTAATGCTTAACGCGCTTAATACGCGTCATTTTGCAATGTCTATATATCTTGTCTAGATCGCATGATCAACTAGCAAATTAGCACTGCCAGTAATTAATCAGATGTAAATGCTGGTTACAGTCTTAGCGTGAGATTTGGAAAACATCTTTGAAGTGAATGAATAAGTAGGAATAAAGTTATGGCAGATCAAAATCTCTCAATTTTCAACTCAACATTACCAGCTACAGTAACTCAAATAATTACTGATTACGACACCTTAACAAGTACACTATCTCTTTTACCTAGCTACTTCAACGTCACCATTAATAACGGTGGATTGCTAAATGGCACTTATGATGCTTGGTGTGTAAACAGTAGTTTTTCACTGTCAAGAGGCACGTATAACAATGCCAGTGTATATTCCAGCTACGGCAACATTCCTACAGGGATACTGTATACAGGTTCACAAACAATCGACTCAACACCAGATCCCTATTTAGATAAACTCCAACAGATCAACTGGATATTAAATAACATTACAGAAGCAGCCAACGTAGTTAATGGTAAATATCGCTACGACGGAGTTGACTATACATCGGGAGATATACAGCTAGCGATATGGATGTTGCTAGGAGAAACATCGATACTAAACAGCACAGACTATAACTCATTAAAAGCCTATAGTCAGCAGAATGCGGATCAACTAGTAAATCTAGCAGTAGCCAACGGCACTAACTTCATCCCATTAGCAGGACAGGATTTTGGTGTCATTGTTAAAGCTGCTAACCAACAGCCTATCTTAATGGAAGTTAAGACAGCAGGGATTGGAGATTTTGTTTGGGAAGACCTAGATGCAGATGGCATTCAGGATTCCAACGAATCAGGAATAGATGGAGTAACAGTTACATTAATAGGTAAAAATAACACTGTTCTTGGCACAACTATTACTGGAGACAACCCCTACACAGCACAAGTTGAGAAAGGATGGTATCAGTTTGGGCCTCTACTACCTGATACTTATCAGGTGAGATTTAGCTTACCCACTGGGTTCAATGCTGTCAGTCCTTACTTGCAAGGTAGCAACACATCTTCAGATTCTAATGCCAACCCCGACAATAATTTAACTTCTGCATCTATTACTTTAGCTCCTGGAGAAGTTAATACAACTATTGATGCTGGATTCTACAAATTAGCATCACTAGGAGACTTTGTCTTTGCCGACAACAACAACAACGGCATACAAGACATTGGTGAAACAGGAGTAGGGGGAGTAAAAGTCGAATTAGTAGCCAACGGTATTGTCATCGGCACAACCAGCACCAATGCCGACGGCAGCTATGGATTTAGTGGCTTAACCCCAGGCAACTATCAAGTCAAATTCACCGCCCCCACAGGTTATCAATTCAGCCCAGCCAACCAGGGAACAGACGATGCCAAAGATAGCGATGCCGATGTCACAACAGGTTTGACCCAAAGCGTCACCCTGACATCTGGAGAGTTTAACGGCACATTAGACGCAGGGTTAGTAGCATTAGCATCCATAGGCGATTTTGTCTGGCATGACCTAGATGCAGATGGGATACAGGACACCAATGAACCAGGAATCGCCAATGCCATCGTCAAATTAAGGAAAGATGGCGTAGAGATTGCCACAACCACCACAGATAGTGCCGGGAAGTACAGTTTCAGCAACCTCACACCAGGAGGGGGATATCAAGTCCAATTCATCACTCCGGGTGGGTTTACTCAAAGCAGTCCCGTAGATGCAGGTGGCAATGACAGCATTGATAGTGATGGGACGTTAACCGGAGTAGTCAGCCTAGCCCCAGGAGAAAACAATCCCACCCTTGATTCGGGATTCTACAAATTAGCATCACTAGGAGACTTCGTATTCAACGATGCCAACAACAACGGCATACAAGACATTGGTGAAACAGGAGTAGGGGGAGTAAAAGTCGAATTAGTAGCCAACGGTATTGTCATCGGCACAACCAGCACCAATGCCGACGGCAGCTATGGATTTAGTGGCTTAACCCCAGGCAACTATCAAGTCAAATTCACCGCCCCCACAGGTTATCAATTCAGCCCAGCCAACCAGGGAACAGACGATGCCAAAGATAGCGATGCCGATGTCACAACAGGTTTGACCCAAAGCGTCACCCTGACATCTGGAGAGTTTAACGGCACATTAGACGCAGGGTTAGTAGCATTAGCATCCATAGGCGATTTTGTCTGGCATGACCTAGATGCAGATGGGATACAGGACACCAATGAACCAGGAATCGCCAATGCCATCGTCAAATTAAGGAAAGATGGCGTAGAGATTGCCACAACCACCACAGATAGTGCCGGGAAGTACAGTTTCAGCAACCTCACACCAGGAGGGGGATATCAAGTCCAATTCATCACTCCGGGTGGGTTTACTCAAAGCAGTCCCGTAGATGCAGGTGCAATGACAGCATTGATAGTGATGGGACGTTAACCGGAGTAGTCAGCCTAGCCCCAGGAGAAAACAATCCCACCCTTGATTCGGGATTCTACAAATTAGCATCACTAGGAGACTTCGTATTCACGATGCCAACAACAACGGCATACAAGACATTGGTGAAACAGGAGTAGGGGGAGTAAAAGTCGAATTAGTAGCCAACGGTATTGTCATCGGCACAACCAGCACCAATGCCGACGGCAGCTATGGATTTAGTGGCTTAACCCCAGGCAACTATCAAGTCAAATTCACCGCCCCCACAGGTTATCAATTCAGCCCAGCCAACCAGGGAACAGACGATGCCAAAGATAGCGATGCCAATGTCACAACAGGTTTGACCCAAAGCGTCACCCTGACATCTGGAGAGTTTAACGGCACATTAGACGCAGGGTTAGTAGCATTAGCATCCATAGGCGATTTTGTCTGGCATGACCTAGATGCAGATGGGATACAGGACACCAATGAACCAGGAATCGCCAATGCCATCGTCAAATTAAGGAAAGATGGCGTAGAGATTGCCACAACCACCACAGATAGTGCCGGGAAGTACAGTTTCAGCAACCTCACACCAGGAGGGGGATATCAAGTCCAATTCATCACTCCGGGTGGGTTTACTCAAAGCAGTCCCGTAGATGCAGGTGCAATGACAGCATTGATAGTGATGGGACGTTAACCGGAGTAGTCAGCCTAGCCCCAGGAGAAAACAATCCCACCCTTGATTCGGGTTCTACAAATTAGCATCACTAGGAGACTTCGTATTCAACGATGCCAACAACAACGGCATACAAGACATTGGTGAAACAGGAGTAGGGGGAGTAAAAGTCGAATTAGTAGCCAACGGTATTGTCATCGGCACAACCAGCACCAATGCCGACGGCAGCTATGGATTTAGTGGCTTAACCCCAGGCAACTATCAAGTCAAATTCACCGCCCCCACAGGTTATCAATTCAGCCCAGCCAACCAGGGAACAGACGATGCCAAAGATAGCGATGCCAATGTCACAACAGGTTTGACCCAAAGCGTCACCCTGACATCTGGAGAGTTTAACGGCACATTAGACGCAGGGTTAGTAGCATTAGCATCCATAGGCGATTTTGTCTGGCATGACCTAGATGCAGATGGGATACAGGACACCAATGAACCAGGAATCGCCAATGCCATCGTCAAATTAAGGAAAGATGGCGTAGAGATTGCCACAACCACCACAGATAGTGCCGGGAAGTACAGTTTCAGCAACCTCACACCAGGAGGGGGATATCAAGTCCAATTCATCACTCCGGGTGGGTTTACTCAAAGCAGTCCCGTAGATGCAGGTAGTAATGACAGCATTGATAGTGATGGGACGTTAACAGGAGTAGTCAGCCTAGCCCCAGGAGAAAACAATCCCACCCTTGATGCTGGATTCTACAAATTAGCATCACTAGGAGACTTCGTATTCAACGATGCCAACAACAACGGCATTCAGGATTTGGGAGAAGTTGGTGTAGCAGGCGTAACCGTTACCCTTACTGGTGGTGGTACAGATGGCATTATCAATGGTATTGGTGATACTACCGTTACCACAACTACTAATGCCAGTGGCAACTACAATTTTGCCGGACTCACACCTGGTCAACAATATCAGGTCGGATTCTCTGGTCTACCAGCAGGATTCCAGTTTACTCAAGCTAATGTGGGGACTAATGATGCTGTAGATTCTGATGCTATTCCCAGCACTGGCAAAACTCAGATTGTCACCCTTGTCTCTGGTGAAAATAATCTCACTTTGGATGCAGGCATATACCAAAATGCGGGTGATTTATCAATCACGAAAACAGATGGTTTAACCAATGTCACCCCAGGGCAGCAGATAACCTATACCATCGTGGCGCGAAACAATGGTCTGATTACTGCTACCAACGCCCTGGTGAGTGATATCATCCCCAGCAATTTGACCAATGTGACTTGGACAAGCGTGGCCAGTGGAGGTGCAACAGACAATCAAACCAGTGGTACAGGCAATATCAACGATTACGTCACCCTAACAGCAGGTAGCAGCATTACCTACACAGTCACAGGGACTGTAGCACCTAGCCCAGTATCTACAGGTAGTCGAACCACATTTGACTTCAATGGCAGTAGTGCGTTGGATGGACCAGATGGCAATACACGGGCATGGACACTAAACGGAATTACGGTCACAGCTAGAGCTTTTAGCCGTGTCGATGGGACAAATGGTGCTTGGAATGCGGCTTATCTAGGTAGCTATGGTGGTGGATTGGGTGTCACCGACAGTAGCGAAGGAAATGGCGGTAACAATACTCATGTGGTTGATAACGTCGGGGGAAGAGATAACTACGTCTTATTCCAGTTCTCAGAAGCAGTGGTGTTAGATCGTGCTTATCTACAATATGTTCTGAACGACAGCGATATCTCTGTCTGGATTGGCAACTTTAGCAGTCCTCCCACGACTTTAAATGACTCAATTCTCAACAGTTTTGGGTTCCGTGAAGTTAACGAGACTACTAGCACGAGCGATCGCTGGGCTGACGTGAATGCAGGCAACTATGTGGGTAACACCATTGTCATTGCCGCTTTAGACACAGATACCAGTCCTGAAGATAATTTCAAGATTCGCTATCTGGATGTTCTCAAAGTCACTCCCGCGTCTCTAGTCAATACTGCCACAATTACTGCTCCCACTGGCTTCACTGATACCAACCCCAACAATAACAGTGCTACTGATACTGACACTATCGTTACTCCATCTACTGTCAGAATAGGCGATCGCGTTTGGTACGATGCTGATGCAGATGGAGTTCAAGATGCAGGGGAATCTGGCATTGCTGGAGTAACTGTCAGACTCTTCAACCAAGCTAATACTCAAATCGCCACCACCACCACCGATACCAACGGTCTCTACCAATTCAACGTCAACTCCAACAGTACCTATAGTGTTCAATTTGTTCAACCCACTGGCTTTGATGGATTTACCACCGCTAATGTAGGTGACGATGCAGCTGATAGTGATGTTGTTAATGCCAACGGCACAACTGCTCAATTCTCTGTCGGTACAACTGACAACCTCACCATTGATGCAGGACTAATCAAAAATATCGGTGATTTATCAATCACGAAAACAGATGGTTTAACCAATGTCACCCCAGGGCAGCAGATAACCTATACCATCGTGGCGCGAAACAATGGTCTGATTACTGCTACCAACGCCCTGGTGAGTGATATCATCCCCAGCAATTTGACCAATGTGACTTGGACAAGTGTAGCCAGTGGCGGAGCCAAAGATAACCAAACCAGTGGCACAGGTAATATTAACGATTACGTCACCCTAACAGCAGGTAGCAGCATTACCTACACAGTCACAGGGACTGTAGCACCTAGCCCAGTATCCACAGGTAGTCGAACCACATTTGACTTCAATGGCAGTAGTGCGTTGGATGGACCAGATGGCAATACACTGACATGGACACTAAACGGAATTACGGTCACAGCTAGAGCTTTTAGCCGTGTCGATGGGACAAATGGTGCTTGGAATGCGGCTTATCTAGGTAGCTATGGTGGTGGATTGGGTGTCACCGACAGTAGCGAAGGAAATGGCGGTAACAATACTCATGTGGTTGATAACGTCGGGGGAAGAGATAACTACGTCTTATTCCAGTTCTCAGAAGCAGTGGTGTTGGATCAGGCTTATCTGCAATATGTCATCAAAGATAGTGATATCTCCGTCTGGATTGGCAACTTTACCAGTCCCCTGACGACTTTAAGCGACTCAACTCTCAGCAGTTTTGGGTTCTACGAAGTTAACGAGACTACTAGCACGAGCGATCGCTGGGCTGATGTGAATGCAGGTAAGTATGTGGGTAACACCATTGTCATTGCCGCTTTAGACACAGATACCAGCCCTGAAGATCAGTTCAAGATTCGTCATCTGGATGTTCTCAACGTCACTCCCGCGTCTCTAGTCAATACTGCCACGATTACTGCTCCCACGGGTTTCACTGATACCAATCCCAACAATAACAGTGCTACTGATACTGACACTATAGTTGCTGCCCCTGGTGTGCGTACCCCAGACTTCTGGGCAAAGACTGAATGGCAGAAATTCTGGGATGGTGTTCAAGGCAACGAGCCAACACAAAAAACACTGGCTAATTTTGCAAGCAGTGACCTTCTGTTCGCCCCTTATACCAACTCTGCCCAATCTGGAAAAGTTCTTGATCATGTGACTGGACAGTATAGTGCAGGGTTACTCATCGGCGACTACAACCGCAATGGACAAACTGACACAGGTGAGAATACCATCTTCTATACTCTCAGCCAATCACGCCAGATTGTTGATGCCTCAGCACATCCTAATGGAGATGTGCGTTACGATCTTGGTCGCTCTTTAGTGGCTAGTTGGTTGAATTATCTCGCTGGCAACCCCATTGACACCGCCAGTACCAGTGATAAGGATGCTCGATACTATATCAACGAAGGCATCAATTGGTTACAAGCCCTAACTCCAGACGAAAATGGTGATAAGAAAGGTGATGGAGCCATTCATCAAATGACTGGTAGCAGTGTCAGTAGCCCAGGGTTTAATGATTATGGTTGGAGTTCTGGTATTTCCAGCGCATCGAGTTTACCAGATGTCTATAAATCCAACACCAGTGTTTCCTATGGGATAGATGCTGGTAGTCTCATTACTAGCCAACTAGATTGTTACAACAACGGTTTGGGGCTGGCAGATAATATCTTCTACGGAGGTAACTCATAACTCTTGAGAACCACCAATACTACTAATGTTTCCTGCTTGAACTAAATTTTCCCCCGCTAAACTCCGAGTTTAACGGGGGATTCAAATAATTTAAATGATTTATTTATGATTTTAATATTTTCCCTGGAATAAATATAAACAATAATGATATATTTTAGACTATAAATTATTAATCTAATACTCTTTGATAACCTATTATTAATATAACAATCAATTATAGAAAAACATCTTACTTTAACTTGAGCAAAATTATTTATAACGACTATGAAAACTCCAGAAAAATTTATTCCTTTAGATTCATACACCAACAATGAAAGATTTTGGAGGGATTTCTTATGTGGTTTGACAGCCCCTATACAGTTACCTAATTTCAATTATCTTAACTTATCTAATTCATCGCAGCAAAGCTGGGAATTTAGCCTTTCCAGTCGTCTAACTTCAGATTTAAAAACTTTTGCCCAAAACAATGAATTGAGCCTTTATACCCTGATTAAAGCAGCAGTAGCTTTACTTGTAAGTAAGTATACAAGTGAAACAGATATTCTGTTTGGTGCAACCAATGAAAAGAGCGATTTTCATGTTGTACCTATGCGAGTTTCTGTTGAGGCTGATGCTGTAGTTTTATCATTGCTGAAACAAATCCAAAAGCAATGGTCTAGATTACAAGACTATGAATATATTTCCCTACAACAAATTCAACAATGTAGTGAAATACCTCCAGAATCACCAATGTTTGAAGTAGTGGTGATCTTTGGAAAAGATGGAAATTTAGAAAACTTGGAAGAGGAAAAATATCCTCTAGTTTTATTTTTTGATGACAACTCTGAATTATTACTCAAGATTAATTATGATACCAATCATTTTGCAGATGATGCTATCGAGCGAATGTCAGGACATTTACAAACTATATTGACAAATATAATTAATTTCCCAGAAGGAACTCTTGCTAATATTTCTCTCCTTCCAGAACAAGAAAGACATCAACTACTAATTGAATGGAATCAAATAAAGGCAGATTATCCCTTAGACAAGTGCATACATGAGTTATTTGAAGAACAGGTAGAGAAAACACCCAATGCAGTTGCAGTGGTATTTGAAGAACGACAATTAACTTATAGAGAACTCAATCAACGTGCAAATCAACTAGCCAATTATCTGCGAGTATTAGGAGTCAATCCAGAATTTATAGTTGGGATTTGTACAGAACGCTCTATAGAAATGATTATAGGTATATTGGGCATTCTCAAAGCAGGTGGAGCTTACATACCTTTAGATATTACATATCCCCAAGAGCGTTTAGCATTCATGTTGTTAGACTCCCAGGTATCAATTCTTTTAACACAACAGCATTTAGTTGAAAAACTGCCTGTAAGTCAAGCCAGAATAGTTTGTTTAGATACAGATGTTGAGCAATTTGCTAAAATACCCCTCCAACAAACAAAAATAACAGTTAAACCTCATAACCTAGCTTATATTATTTATACCTCTGGTTCAACAGGAGAGCCTAAAGGTGTTCTCATTCCTCACTGTAACGTTGTTCGTTTATTTGCAGCTACTCAAGCTTGGTTTCAGTTTAATCAAAATGATGTTTGGAGCCTTTTTCACTCCTATGCTTTCGACTTTTCTGTATGGGAGATTTTCGGTTCCCTTCTACATGGTGGTCGTTTAGTAATTATCCCTTATTATATCAGTCGCTCACCAGAACTATTTTATCAATTATTATCTCAAGAAAAAGTCACAGTTCTCAATCAAACACCTTCGGCTTTTCAGCAGTTGATGCAAGTAGAACAATTATGGAATCATGAGCATCAATTAAATCTTGAGTTAAGTTTACGGTTAGTTATTTTTGGCGGAGAAAGTCTGGATATTCAAAGTTTAAAGCCTTGGTTTGACAGACATGGAGATCAATTACCTCAAGTGGTAAATATGTATGGAATCACAGAAACTACCGTTCATGTCACCTATCGTCCCATCAATATAAATGATCTCAATTCTTCCGCAAAAGTTATTGGTAGTGCAATTCCAGATTTGCAAATTTATATCTTAAATTCCTATTTACAACCTGTACCTATTGGTGTTGCTGGTGAGATTTATGTCGGAGGTGCAGGTTTAGCGAGGGGTTATTTAAATCGCCCAGAATTAACTAATGAAAAGTTTATTGCTCATCCTTTTAATCACCAAGCAGAAGCCCGTCTTTATAAAACTGGAGATTTAGGTCGTTACTTACCCAATGGTGATATTGAATATTTAGGACGCATAGACAACCAAGTAAAAATCCGTGGTTTCAGAATAGAATTAGGAGAAATCGAAGCTGTATTAAATCAACATACCCATATAAAAGCAGCTAAAGTTATTTCTAGAGAAGAAATCCCTGGTGATCAAAGATTGGTAGCCTATCTCATCCTGAATTCTCATGAATACTCAACATCAGAAATCATCCAACAAATACGGGAATACCTCAAACAGCAGCTACCTAATTATATGATTCCGGCTGCTTTTGTAGTCCTAGATTCTTTCCCTTTGACTCAGAATGGTAAGATTGACTATCGCGCGCTTCCAGCAGCCAATTTTACATCTACTCACAGCAATTATATTGCACCTCGAACTCCTCAAGAAGAAATTATCGCTAATATTTGGAGTCAAGTTCTAAAAGTAAATCATATTGGCATTAATGATAACTTTTTTGAATTGGGTGGACATTCCTTACTAGCTACACAAGTTATCTCCCACATCAGACAAACACTTAATCAAGAAATTCCACTCCGTCTATTATTTGAATATCCCACTATTGGTCAATTTTCTCAGCATATTGATATTAATAAATTAACAGACAATGATTTATTAACCTCATCAATAGAAGCTAGAGGAAATCTAGAACAAATACCACTATCATTTGCTCAACAACGTCTCTGGTTTTTAGACCAACTACAACCTCATAGTAATGCTTATAACCTTGTCTACAATTTTGAAATTCAGGGTTTACTGAATATTCCGGCTTTAGAAAGAAGTATAGCGGAAATTATAGAACGCCATGATATTCTCCGCACTAACTTTCAGATGGTAGATGGAGAACCGACACAAATTATTAGGGACAGCAATTTTAATTTGTCTGTCATTGATTTACAATCACTATCTGATGAACATCAAGAACGAGAAATTGCTGAAATAACTAAACAAGAAGCAGAGATATCTTTCAATTTAGCTGAAGATGTTTTATTTCGGGTCAAACTTATAAGATGGAATCAAGAAAAAAACCTACTGTTATTTAATATTCACCATATTATTTTTGATGGTTGGTCTTTTAGTATATTAGTAGCTGAATTAGAAGAACTATATACAGCTTATTCTCAGGGTTTAATTTCGCCATTAACAAAACTTTCTATTCAGTATTCAGACTTTAGTTTCTGGCAAAGAAAGTGGCTGGTTGGTAATGTTTTAGAATTACAATTAAATTATTGGAAACAAAAGTTAAGTGGTAATTTACCAATATTGGAATTACCCATAGACCATCTCCGTCCGAGAATGCAAACATACAAAGGGGCGACAAAATCTTTTGTTTTATCACAAGAATTAACTGCAAGTATCACATCTCTTGCTCAACAAGAGGGTGTAACTGTATTCATGACTTTACTAGCAGCATTTAAAGTATTGCTTTGTCGCTACAGTGGTCAGGAAGATGTAATTGTAGGAACTCCTATTGCTGGAAGAAACCGTAAAGAAATTGAGGGGTTAATGGGATTTTTTGTGAATACTTTAGCATTACGGACTGACTTAGGAGCGCACCCAAGTTTTAGGGAATTATTAAGTCGAGTGCGACAGGTATGTTTAGAAGCTTACACACATCAAGATGTACCATTTGAGCAGCTAGTCGAAGTTTTACAACCAGAACGGGATTTAAGTCACACTCCTATATTTCAAGTGATGTTTGCTTTGCAAAATGTGCCAATAGGAGAATTACAATTACCAAATTTGAGTGTAAAACCTTTAGAACCATTAGTAAAGACTGCAAAATTCGACCTCACCTTGTCAATGGAAGAACGGAACGGCTGTTTAGTAGGTGAGTGGGAATATAATACTGATTTGTTTGATGATACAACAATAGAACGAATGGTCAAAAATTTCCAAGTTCTATTATCGGGAATATTAACTGCTCCTGAACAAAATATTTGGGAATTACCTTTATTAGATGAAACAGAAAGACATCAATTACTAGTTACTTGGAATCATCATCAGGTAAGTTTTACTAATGATCAGTGTATTCATCAGTTGTTTGAAGAACAGGTAGAAAAAACACCTGATGCAGTTGCGGTGATATTTGACAATCAAGAAATAACTTATCAAGAACTCAATCAACGCGCAAATCAACTAGCCAATTATCTGCGAGTATTAGGAATCAATCCAGAAGTTATAGTTGGGATTTGCACAGAACGCTCTATAGAAATGATTATAGGTATATTGGGCATTCTCAAAGCAGGTGGAGCTTATGTACCGCTTGATCCTGACTATCCCACTGAGCGTCTGCGCTTCATGTTAGAAGATGCTCAAGTTTCAATATTGCTCACACAAAAGCATTTAGTTGAGAAACTACCTGAGAATCAAACCCAAATTGTCTATTTGGATACTGATGCTGATGAGTTTGACTATGATAGTGACATTTCCCAAATCAGTCAGGTAAAAGCATCAAACCTAGCTTATGTACTATATACCTCTGGTTCTACAGGTAAACCAAAAGCGGTAGCTATCGAGCATCGCAGTCCTGTTGCTTTAGTAAGTTGGGCAAAAGAGGTTTTTACAAAAGAAGAGCTTGCTGGTGTCTTAGCATCTACTTCTATTTGTTTTGACCTGTCAGTTTTCGAGTTATTTGTTACTCTCAGTGTTGGCGGAAAGGTCATCTTAGCTCAGAATGCTTTGCACTTACCCACTCTGACTGCTGCCAACCAAGTTACTCTGATTAATACGGTGCCAAGTGCGATCGCACAGTTAATTCGAGATGATCATCTACCACAACAGGTATGCACAGTTAATTTAGCCGGTGAACCTCTGCAAAATCAACTTGTGCAGCAAATTTATCAGCGCAGTCAGGTGAAGCGTGTCTTCAATCTCTATGGACCCTCAGAAGACACCACTTACTCAACATTTAGCTTAATAGAGCAAGGTGCAACCACCTCACCAACCATCGGTCGCCCAATTTCTAACACACAAGTCTACATTCTTGACCAATATCTACAGCCAGTTCCCGTAGGTGTACCAGGGGAGTTACACCTCGGTGGTGTAGGGTTGGCAAGAGGCTACCTCAATCGTCCAGAATTAACACAAGAGAAATTTATTTCTCACCCCTTTGATACTGGTCGCCTTTACAAAACTGGGGATTTAGTCCGGTACTTACCAAGTGGTAATATTGAATACTTGGCACGCATAGATAATCAAGTCAAAATTCGTGGTTTCCGCATTGAGTTAGGGGAAATTGAAGGGGTATTGAGCCAGCATAGGGATTTGCAAGCATCCTGCATCATCGCCCGTGAAGATAACTCTGGGGATAAACGCCTAGTTGCCTACGTAGTAGCGAAGCATGGTTATGAACTCTCGATTAGTCAGTTGCGTTCTTTTCTCTCTGGGCAACTGCCACAGTACATGGTGCCGCATATCTTCGTGATCCTGAAGTCTTTACCTTTAACTCTCAATGGCAAAATAGATCGTCGTGCTTTGCCTGAACCAAACTCGGCTGAATTACTGGCAGACAGTTTTGTAGCCCCCCGTAATCAAATTGAAGAAATATTAACGCAAATTTGGGCAGAAGTTCTGAGAGTAGAAAAAGTTGGCATTAATGATAACTTTTTTGAATTGGGTGGACATTCCTTACTAGCTACACAAGTTATCTCCCACATCAGACAAACACTTAATCAAGAAATCCCACTCCGTCTATTATTTGAATATCCCACTATTGGTCAATTTTCTCAGCATATTGATATTAATAAATTAACAGACAATGATTTATTAACCTCATCAATAGAAGCTAGAGGAAATCTAGAACAAATACCACTATCATTTGCTCAACAACGTCTCTGGTTTTTAGACCAACTACAACCTCATAGTAATGCTTATAACCTTGTCTACAATTTTGAAATTCAGGGTTTACTGAATATTCCGGCTTTAGAAAGAAGTATAGCGGAAATTATAGAACGCCATGATATTCTCCGCACTAACTTTCAGATGGTAGATGGAGAACCGACACAAATTATTAGGGACAGCAATTTTAATTTGTCTGTCATTGATTTACAATCACTATCTGATGAACATCAAGAACGAGAAATTGCTGAAATAACTAAACAAGAAGCAGAGATATCTTTCAATTTAGCTGAAGATGTTTTATTTCGGGTCAAACTTATAAGATGGAATCAAGAAAAAAACCTACTGTTATTTAATATTCACCATATTATTTTTGATGGTTGGTCTTTTAGTATATTAGTAGCTGAATTAGAAGAACTATATACAGCTTATTCTCAGGGTTTAATTTCGCCATTAACAAAACTTTCTATTCAGTATTCAGACTTTAGTTTCTGGCAAAGAAAGTGGCTGGTTGGTAATGTTTTAGAATTACAATTAAATTATTGGAAACAAAAGTTAAGTGGTAATTTACCAATATTGGAATTACCCATAGACCATCTCCGTCCGAGAATGCAAACATACAAAGGGGCGACAAAATCTTTTGTTTTATCACAAGAATTAACTGCAAGTATCACATCTCTTGCTCAACAAGAGGGTGTAACTGTATTCATGACTTTACTAGCAGCATTTAAAGTATTGCTTTGTCGCTACAGTGGTCAGGAAGATGTAATTGTAGGAACTCCTATTGCTGGAAGAAACCGTAAAGAAATTGAGGGGTTAATGGGATTTTTTGTGAATACTTTAGCATTACGGACTGACTTAGGAGCGCACCCAAGTTTTAGGGAATTATTAAGTCGAGTGCGACAGGTATGTTTAGAAGCTTACACACATCAAGATGTACCATTTGAGCAGCTAGTCGAAGTTTTACAACCAGAACGGGATTTAAGTCACACTCCTATATTTCAAGTGATGTTTGCTTTGCAAAATGTGCCAATAGGAGAATTACAATTACCAAATTTGAGTGTAAAACCTTTAGAACCATTAGTAAAGACTGCAAAATTCGACCTCACCTTGTCAATGGAAGAACGGAACGGCTGTTTAGTAGGTGAGTGGGAATATAATACTGATTTGTTTGATGATACAACAATAGAACGAATGGTCAAAAATTTCCAAGTTCTATTATCGGGAATATTAACTGCTCCTGAACAAAATATTTGGGAATTACCTTTATTAGATGAAACAGAAAGACATCAATTACTAGTTACTTGGAATCATCATCAGGTAAGTTTTACTAATGATCAGTGTATTCATCAGTTGTTTGAAGAACAGGTAGAAAAAACACCTGATGCAGTTGCGGTGATATTTGACAATCAAGAAATAACTTATCAAGAACTCAATCAACGCGCAAATCAACTAGCCAATTATCTGCGAGTATTAGGAATCAATCCAGAAGTTATAGTTGGGATTTGCACAGAACGCTCTATAGAAATGATTATAGGTATATTGGGCATTCTCAAAGCAGGTGGAGCTTATGTACCGCTTGATCCTGACTATCCCACTGAGCGTCTGCGCTTCATGTTAGAAGATGCTCAAGTTTCAATATTGCTCACACAAAAGCATTTAGTTGAGAAACTACCTGAGAATCAAACCCAAATTGTCTATTTGGATACTGATGCTGATGAGTTTGACTATGATAGTGACATTTCCCAAATCAGTCAGGTAAAAGCATCAAACCTAGCTTATGTACTATATACCTCTGGTTCTACAGGTAAACCAAAAGCGGTAGCTATCGAGCATCGCAGTCCTGTTGCTTTAGTAAGTTGGGCAAAAGAGGTTTTTACAAAAGAAGAGCTTGCTGGTGTCTTAGCATCTACTTCTATTTGTTTTGACCTGTCAGTTTTCGAGTTATTTGTTACTCTCAGTGTTGGCGGAAAGGTCATCTTAGCTCAGAATGCTTTGCACTTACCCACTCTGACTGCTGCCAACCAAGTTACTCTGATTAATACGGTGCCAAGTGCGATCGCACAGTTAATTCGAGATGATCATCTACCACAACAGGTATGCACAGTTAATTTAGCCGGTGAACCTCTGCAAAATCAACTTGTGCAGCAAATTTATCAGCGCAGTCAGGTGAAGCGTGTCTTCAATCTCTATGGACCCTCAGAAGACACCACTTACTCAACATTTAGCTTAATAGAGCAAGGTGCAACCACCTCACCAACCATCGGTCGCCCAATTTCTAACACACAAGTCTACATTCTTGACCAATATCTACAGCCAGTTCCCGTAGGTGTACCAGGGGAGTTACACCTCGGTGGTGTAGGGTTGGCAAGAGGCTACCTCAATCGTCCAGAATTAACACAAGAGAAATTTATTTCTCACCCCTTTGATACTGGTCGCCTTTACAAAACTGGGGATTTAGTCCGGTACTTACCAAGTGGTAATATTGAATACTTGGCACGCATAGATAATCAAGTCAAAATTCGTGGTTTCCGCATTGAGTTAGGGGAAATTGAAGGGGTATTGAGCCAGCATAGGGATTTGCAAGCATCCTGCATCATCGCCCGTGAAGATAACTCTGGGGATAAACGCCTAGTTGCCTACGTAGTAGCGAAGCATGGTTATGAACTCTCGATTAGTCAGTTGCGTTCTTTTCTCTCTGGGCAACTGCCACAGTACATGGTGCCGCATATCTTCGTGATCCTGAAGTCTTTACCTTTAACTCTCAATGGCAAAATAGATCGTCGTGCTTTGCCTGAACCAAACTCGGCTGAATTACTGGCAGACAGTTTTGTAGCCCCCCGTAATCAAATTGAAGAAATATTAACGCAAATTTGGGCAGAAGTTCTGAGAGTAGAAAAAGTTGGCATTAATGATAACTTTTTTGAATTGGGTGGACATTCCTTACTAGCTACACAAGTTATCTCCCACATCAGACAAACACTTAATCAAGAAATCCCACTCCGTCTATTATTTGAATATCCCACTATTGGTCAATTTTCTCAGCATATTGATATTAATAAATTAACAGACAATGATTTATTAACCTCATCAATAGAAGCTAGAGGAAATCTAGAACAAATACCACTATCATTTGCTCAACAACGTCTCTGGTTTTTAGACCAACTACAACCTCATAGTAATGCTTATAACCTTGTCTACAATTTTGAAATTCAGGGTTTACTGAATATTCCGGCTTTAGAAAGAAGTATAGCGGAAATTATAGAACGCCATGATATTCTCCGCACTAACTTTCAGATGGTAGATGGAGAACCGACACAAATTATTAGGGACAGCAATTTTAATTTGTCTGTCATTGATTTACAATCACTATCTGATGAACATCAAGAACGAGAAATTGCTGAAATAACTAAACAAGAAGCAGAGATATCTTTCAATTTAGCTGAAGATGTTTTATTTCGGGTCAAACTTATAAGATGGAATCAAGAAAAAAACCTACTGTTATTTAATATTCACCATATTATTTTTGATGGTTGGTCTTTTAGTATATTAGTAGCTGAATTAGAAGAACTATATACAGCTTATTCTCAGGGTTTAATTTCGCCATTAACAAAACTTTCTATTCAGTATTCAGACTTTAGTTTCTGGCAAAGAAAGTGGCTGGTTGGTAATGTTTTAGAATTACAATTAAATTATTGGAAACAAAAGTTAAGTGGTAATTTACCAATATTGGAATTACCCATAGACCATCTCCGTCCGAGAATGCAAACATACAAAGGGGCGACAAAATCTTTTGTTTTATCACAAGAATTAACTGCAAGTATCACATCTCTTGCTCAACAAGAGGGTGTAACTGTATTCATGACTTTACTAGCAGCATTTAAAGTATTGCTTTGTCGCTACAGTGGTCAGGAAGATGTAATTGTAGGAACTCCTATTGCTGGAAGAAACCGTAAAGAAATTGAGGGGTTAATGGGATTTTTTGTGAATACTTTAGCATTACGGACTGACTTAGGAGCGCACCCAAGTTTTAGGGAATTATTAAGTCGAGTGCGACAGGTATGTTTAGAAGCTTACACACATCAAGATGTACCATTTGAGCAGCTAGTCGAAGTTTTACAACCAGAACGGGATTTAAGTCACACTCCTATATTTCAAGTGATGTTTGCTTTGCAAAATGTGCCAATAGGAGAATTACAATTACCAAATTTGAGTGTAAAACCTTTAGAACCATTAGTAAAGACTGCAAAATTCGACCTCACCTTGTCAATGGAAGAACGGAACGGCTGTTTAGTAGGTGAGTGGGAATATAATACTGATTTGTTTGATGATACAACAATAGAACGAATGGTCAAAAATTTCCAAGTTCTATTATCGGGAATATTAACTGCTCCTGAACAAAATATTTGGGAATTACCTTTATTAGATGAAACAGAAAGACATCAATTACTAGTTACTTGGAATCATCATCAGGTAAGTTTTACTAATGATCAGTGTATTCATCAGTTGTTTGAAGAACAGGTAGAAAAACACCTGATGCAGTTGCGGTGATATTTGACAATCAAGAAATAACTTATCAAGAACTCAATCAACGCGCAAATCAACTAGCCAATTATCTGCGAGTATTAGGAATCAATCCAGAAGTTATAGTTGGGATTTGCACAGAACGCTCTATAGAAATGATTATAGGTATATTGGGCATTCTCAAAGCAGGTGGAGCTTATGTACCGCTTGATCCTGACTATCCCACTGAGCGTCTGCGCTTCATGTTAGAAGATGCTCAAGTTTCAATATTGCTCACACAAAAGCATTTAGTTGAAAAACTTCCTGTAAGTCAAGCCAGAATAGTTTGTTTAGATACAGATGTTGAGCAATTTGCTAAAACACCCCTCCAACAAACAAAAATAACAGTTAAACCTCATAACCTAGCTTATATTATTTATACCTCTGGTTCAACAGGAGAGCCTAAAGGTGTTCTCATTCCTCACTGTAACGTTGTTCGTTTATTTGCAGCTACTCAAGCTTGGTTTCAGTTTAATCAAAATGATGTTTGGAGCCTTTTTCACTCCTATGCTTTCGACTTTTCTGTATGGGAGATTTTCGGTTCCCTTCTACATGGTGGTCGTTTAGTAATTATCCCTTATTATATCAGTCGCTCACCAGAACTATTTTATCAATTATTATCTCAAGAAAAAGTCACAGTTCTCAATCAAACACCTTCGGCTTTTCAGCAGTTGATGCAAGTAGAACAATTATGGAATCATGAGCATCAATTAAATCTTGAGTTAAGTTTACGGTTAGTTATTTTTGGCGGAGAAAGTCTGGATATTCAAAGTTTAAAGCCTTGGTTTGACAGACATGGAGATCAATTACCTCAAGTGGTAAATATGTATGGAATCACAGAAACTACCGTTCATGTCACCTATCGTCCCATCAATATAAATGATCTCAATTCTTCCGCAAAAGTTATTGGTAGTGCAATTCCAGATTTGCAAATTTATATCTTAAATTCCTATTTACAACCTGTACCTATTGGTGTTGCTGGTGAGATTTATGTCGGAGGTGCAGGTTTAGCGAGGGGTTATTTAAATCGCCCAGAATTAACTAATGAAAAGTTTATTGCTCATCCTTTTAATCACCAAGCAGAAGCCCGTCTTTATAAAACTGGAGATTTAGGTCGTTACTTACCCAATGGTGATATTGAATATTTAGGACGCATAGACAACCAAGTAAAAATCCGTGGTTTCAGAATAGAATTAGGAGAAATCGAAGCTGTATTAAATCAACATACCCATATAAAAGCAGCTAAAGTTATTTCTAGAGAAGAAATCCCTGGTGATCAAAGATTGGTAGCCTATCTCATCCTGAATTCTCATGAATACTCAACATCAGAAATCATTCAACAAATACGGGAATACCTCAAACAGCAGCTACCTAATTATATGATTCCGGCTGCTTTTGTAGTCCTAGATTCTTTCCCTTTGACTCAGAACGGTAAGATTGACTATCGCGCGCTTCCTGCTGCCAATTTTACATCTACTCACAGCAATTATATTGCACCTCGAACTCCTCAAGAAGAAATTATCGCTAATATTTGGAGTCAGGTTCTAAAAGTAAATCATATTGGCATTAATGATAACTTTTTTGAATTGGGTGGACATTCCTTACTCGCTACACAAGTTATCTCCCGCATCAGACAAACATTTCATCAAGAAATCCCACTCCGTCTATTATTTGAATATCCCACCATTCGCCAATTCTCTCAGCATATTGACATTACTAAACAGAACAAAATTTCCTTATTATTACCACCCATTCAACGCCGACAACACCAACAAATACCACTGTCATTTGCCCAGAAGCGTCTGTGGTTTTTATCACAATTAGAACCTAATAGCACTGCTTATAATATGCCGTTGAGTTTACGTATTCAGGGTTTACTCAATATTCAGGCTTTAGAAAGAAGTATAGCGGAAATTATAGAGCGGCATGATATTCTCCGCACTAATTTTCAAATTGTAGATGGAGAACCAACTCAAGTTATTACTAATCATATTGACTTTAGATTATCTATTATTGATTTACAGTCTCTGGGTGATGAACAACGAGAAGAAGCAGCGATAAATATAGCTAATCAAGAAGCTAAAAGTATAGTTGACCTGTTAAATGACTTTCTATTTCGCGTTAAAATGGTGCGATTAGATACAGAATTACATCTGCTATTATTTAATATTCATCACATTATTTTTGATGGGTGGTCTGAGGATATATTGCAACGGGAAATTGCAACATTTTATCAAGCCTTTTCTACAGGAGATACCTTACCATTACCATCAAATTCTATTCAATATGCTGACTTTGCATTGTGGCAACATCACTGGTTGACAGATAAAGTTTTAGATTCACAACTAAGTTACTGGAAACAGCAATTAAGCGGTACTTTACCTATATTAGAATTGCCTACAGACTATCCCCGTCCGCAAGTACAAACCTATCAAGGAGCTTCTCATTCCCTAATTTTGTCGCCAGAACTAACTGCAACTATCAAATCTCTTTGCCAAAAAGCAGGGGTAACTTTATTTATGATCCTACTGGCAGCATTTAAAGTATTACTTTGTCGCTACAGTGGACAAGAAGATATCATTGTGGGAACTCCCATCGCTGGAAGAAACCGTAAAGAAATTGAAGATTTAATTGGGTTTTTTGTGAATACCTTGGCTTTGCGGACTGATTTAACTGGTAATCCTAGTTTTCAAGAGTTACTAAATCGTGTGCGACAAGTTACTTTAGACGCTTACACTCACCAAGATTTACCTTTTGAAAAGCTAGTAGAAGAACTGCAACCAGAGAGAAATTTGAGCCATACTCCGATATTTCAAGTTTGGTTTAACATGATTAACTTGAATAAGGATTCTCTACAGATAAATGGCTTAAAATTTGAAGATGTTTCTATGGTTGAGACTACTTCTAAATTTGATTTGACTCTCTATATAAGAGAAGAAAATCATCAAATTAATTTACAATTTGTTTACAACAAGTCTCTGTTTAATTTAGAGACAATTCAGTATATGAGTACACAGTTTCAGAGATTGCTAGAAAGTGTTGCTCACTACCCAGAAAAGACCATTTATAGTTTCCCCCTGATCACTGAAACAGAAAGTCATGAATTATCACATCGGCGTAACTTGATTAGTCCCACTAATTCATTTGTAGAGTTTCAGAAACCAGAAATTGAACAATCTATCCCGTCACGTTTTGAGCAGCAAGTAAAAAAATATCCCCATCATTTTGCTGTCAAAACTAGAAATTATGAATGGACTTATGATGAACTAAATATCCAAGCTAATAGGATAGCTCAAGCAATTCTAGCCGCAAATCTCAGTAATGAAGCAAAAATAGCTTTGTTATTTGACCATGACGCACCAATGATAGCTGCAATTTTAGGAGTTATGAAAGCGGGTAAAACTTATGTTCCTATTGACAGCCAATATCCCAGAGATAGAGTTTTATATATTTTAAAGGATTCCCTTTCCCAAGTAATTTTAACCAATTCTAAGAACTTAAATAATAGCCAATATTTAATTAATAATAGCCAAATAATTATTAATATTGATCATCTTGATATTAATGATGATGTTGTCACAACTCATCCAGAAATATCACCAGATACTATCGCCTATATTCTTTATACTTCTGGTTCAACAGGAAATCCCAAAGGGGTCATCCAAAATCACCGCAATGTCTTACATTTCATCAGAAACCATACCAATAACCTGCATATTTCATCAACTGATAGATTATGTTTATTAGCATCTTATAGTTTTGATGCGGCAATTATTGATATTTTTTCGGCTCTCTTAAATGGTGCGACTCTTTATCCATATGACATTAAAACAGAAGGTTTAATTTATTTTTCTGATTGGTTATCAGAACAAAAAATTACAGTCTACCATTCTACTCCTACAGTTTATAGACATTTTCTTCAGATATTAAATGCCAAAGACTCAATTACTAAAGCAAAGCTTTCTCAGGTGCGCTTAGTAGTTCTGGGAGGAGAACAAGTAGTTAAAAGTGATGTTGAACTATATCAAAACTTTTTTGCTGATGACTGTATTTTGGTGAATGGCTTAGGTTCAACAGAATCTTCCTTTAACCTTCAATATTTAATCGATAAAAATACCCAAATTACCCAGAAATTTGTGCCTGTTGGCTATGCCTTTGAGGACACGGAAATTATTTTACTTGATGATGCGGGTAATCAAACTGATATTTGTGGAGAAATTGCCATTAAAAGTCATCATGTCGCCCTTGGTTATTGGCAAAAACCAGAATTAACAAAAGCTGTATTTTTCGATGATCCACAAGGTAGCAAGAAGAGAATTTACCGCACTGGAGATTTAGGACGCTTACGAGCCAACGGCATTATAGAATGTTTAGGAAGGAAAGATTTTCAAGTAAAAATTCGCGGTTTTCGGGTTGAATTAGCAGAAATTGAAGCTGTTTTAAACCAACATCCACAGGTGAGAGAAACTGTTGTGATTGCCAGGGAAGATATTGTTGGAGATAAGCAATTAGCAGCTTATATTGTTACTAGAAAAGATGAGGATATTCTCAGTGAGGTAAAACATTACTTACGGCAAAAATTACCTAGTTATATGATACCTATTGCTGTTATTGTAATGGGTAATTTGCCTTTAACACCTAATGGTAAAATTAATCGTCTCGCCCTTCCAGCCCCCGATTTTAGCAAATCAGAGTCAACAAGATACACAACCCCATCTGATAATTTAGAACTACAACTTACAAAAATTTGGGAGCAGGTGTTGGGTATTAAGTCTGTTGATTTAGATGATAATTTCTTCGATATAGGAGGACATTCATTACTAGCTGTAAATCTCTTTGCTGAAATTGAGAAGATACTTCATAAAAATATTCCTCTAACTACTCTTTTTCAAGCTCCTACGATTAGACAATTAGCTAATGTACTCAGGGAAGAAGGACATTTAAGTTCTTTGGCTTCGTTAGTTCCAATTCAAAAACATAGATCAAAATGGCATTTTCTTCATGTTTTATTTCAGCAGTTAAAACTTTGCATTGCAAGATTAATACATTGAAATTAAGATTCAGAAAGTAGCTGAGAAAATCTCTGTTCTGTAATCAGATGTACTGGTAAAATAATTGTTAATTTATTAGCAATAAAAATACGATTTTAAGGATTATGTGTAGTTAGTAAAGAAGCATTTTACATTACATTAAAGGAGGCATTATGTTAATCAAAAATGATCAAGATATCAGCACTACAGAATCAAATAAAATACAGCCTTGGTTGTCATTAGTAGCAATTCAACCTCATGGTTCTAGACCACCACTTTTTTGTGTACATTCAGTTGGTATTAGTGTTTTACACTATCATAAATTAGCCCTTTATCTAGGTTCAGAACAACCGTTTTATGCACTACAACCACAAGGAGCAGATGGCATAAAAACTCCTTTTAATCAGATAGAAGCTATGGCCTATCACTATGTAAAAGAGATACAAACTGTACAAACTAAAGGCCCATATTTTTTAGGAGGTTCATCTTTCGGTGGACGAGTAGTTTGGGAAATGGCGCAGCAATTAGTTATGCAAGGTCAAGAAGTGGCTTTTTTAGCTTTATTTGATAGTGCTGCTACTGATATTAGAAGAACGCCATTGGATAAACGAATATCTCATCACTGGGATCATTTTCTCCAACAGGGATTAAGTTTCATAATCACAAAAATTTACGGGAAAATTCAGTTGTTTAAGATGATGTTGAAGACTCTGTTTAAGACTTTGTTAGATAAGAAGCTCAAACAAATAATAGTGAAATTTTACTTACTCAATAAATATCCTTTACCTTACTCTCTTAGAAGCTTATTTGTCGAAGAATCTCATAGAGAGGCAGGAAGAACGTATGTTATACAACCTTATCAGGGAAAAGTAACTTTATTTAAGGCATCTGATCGTCATTTACCTGAAGGATGCGAAATTGATTTTGATTTAGGTTGGAGCAAACTGGCATTAGGAGGATTAGATATTCAAGATATACCAGGAAATCATAACTCTATCTTCCAAGAACCTCATGTACAAGTGCTAGCTGAAAAAATGAAAACTTGCATGGATAACATAGCAATCCTCAATGATTCTTGAGAGGATATCTGAAGAAGTATTCAATATGTTACTAGATACCTTTGAGCCTACCCTTTTTCAACTTATCTGCTATAAACATCTTTTTGAATATTGGGAATAGGTGAATAATCTAGGTTTTCAATCCAAAATCAAAACTAAAATTGGCATAGCACGTACTATAAAACGGTTGTTTGGACTAAGATTGGGACAGTCTACTAATTTTATCAATATACAAGGTTGGGTCGAGAAAAGTAGTAGCCTGTCTCATTAATTTTAAGGAGTTGCATATCTCCGAATGCTTCAATAAGTCGGGAATTTGACCACTCACTAATCATCAGAACTTATGAGACAGACCTGTAGGCGTAGCCTTCTCCGAGAGTAACGCCACTATATATCTGTTAAAAAATCAAATATGAGTCCTGTGATATTTAACTTGATGCTGTACTGCTACTATTGCTCATAGGTTTAGCTGTAGTAAAAGCTTCTCTACCTGTAATTAATCTAGAGCGACGGTTACGAGTGATATAGTTCCATGCCCATTGAAATACTACTAGTAATTTAGTGTCAAACTCGATTAAGAAATAAATGTGGATGACTAGCCAAAATACCCAAGCTAAGAAACCTGTGAGTTGAATAAAACCTAAATCTACAACAGCTAAATTCTGCCCAATCATCGCTAAACTACCAACATCGTTGTAGTGAAATTCTGGTAAAGTGCGACCTCTTAACCGTCGTTTAATCAGTTTAGCTACATACTCTCCTTCTTGTTTAGCTACGGGTGCAACACCAGGTAAGGGTTTACCATCTTGATGGGAGAAGTTACCTAAATCTCCCACAACAAAAATGTTTTTATAACCTCTAATTGTCAAGTCTGGTTCTACAATCACGCGTCCAGCATGATCACACTCTACATCTGTACGTTGCGCTAGGATTTGTCCCATCGCGGAACCTTTTACACCTGCTGCCCATAAGATAGTTTGTGAGTGAATCTCTCTCACTTCACCATCTTTCTTGAAGGTGACGATGTTATTTTCAATGTTTGTCACCCTAGTCTTGGTGTGCAGTTCCACACCCAATTTTTGCAAAGATGCTGAGGCTTCTTCCGATAAATCTGGTGAAATGTGTGGAAGAATGCGATCGCCCCCTTGCAATAGTAAAATTTTGGTTTCTGAGGTGTCGATGCTACGGAAATCTTCTTTGAGGGTTTTGTATGCCAACTCAGCGATCGCACCCGCTAATTCTACACCGGTAGGGCCGCCACCCACAATCACGAAATTCAACCAAGCACGGCGTTTTTCAGGATCAGTTTCCTTTTCTGCGGCTTCAAACGCGCCAAATATCCGGCGGCGCATTTCTATCGCATCTTCAACAGTCTTCAAACCAGGTGCAAGGTCTTTCCAGTGATCTTTACCAAAATATGAGTGATTAGCACCTGTAGCAACGACTAATGTGTCATAGGGGATGACTCTATCACCCATGATGACTTTTTGTGCTTTGGGATCAATGTCATTTACTTCCCCTAGCAATACTTGTGTATTCTTACTTTTACTGAATACAGACCGCAATGGTGAGGAAATATCCCCAGGTGACAACGTACCTGTGGCAACTTGATATAAAAGTGGTTGGAATAGGTGAAAGTTACGTTTATCAATCAAAGTCACATTAACATTAGCTGTCTTAAGATTCTTAGCTGTATATAATCCACCAAAACCGCCACCAATAATCACAACTTCATGTGGTTTAGTCTTCTGTTGTGTTGTACTTTTTTCAGGCGAAACGACCATAAGGCATATTTCCTTTTGTTAAGAGGTGTAACTTTTCTTAACAAAGGTGTAGCAGAATTATGATGATGCTTGCAGTCTATTAATAACAGTTGGAAAAACCAAAAAAGTAGTCAAAGATACTATTTAGGTAATGGGCATGGGGCATTGGGGAAAAAAAATTCCCTCATTTCTTCCCTGTCTACCTTGTCTACCTTGTCTTCCCCCCCTAAACC
>NZ_PJIZ01000054.1 GCF_021596505.1 Nostoc sp. CMAA1605
CCAGACAGGGTAAAAGCATCAGTGTGACAAACTCCACTGGCTTTAATTTCCACTAAAACTTCTCCTGCTTGTGGCCCTTCTAGTTGCACAGTCTCGATAGTTAATGGCTTACCTGCACCATAGGCTACTGCTGCTTTAACTTCCAAGAGTTAGCCCTCCCGTAAATAATTCAAAATTCAAAATTCGTCTTGGAAAGTTTGCTCAACGGGGGAAACCCCCGCACGCAACTTTCCGCAAAATTCAACAAGCCCTAGTCAGTGTGCTAATGGGAAATATCCATCGCTTAAAGTCATTGTTGGCAATTTATGGATATCTATCTTAGGATGCTTACGAGTTTTTTCATAGTCTGTGTGTCAGTGAACCAGAAAATTGCATTTTTGGGAGAGATTGGTACATTAGTTACAGGCGGTAAACTGGAAAAATGATATCTATCTGCCGCGATAAATTTATATTGTCGTCAACCCTTCACTTACCTTTACTTTTGCATAGCTTATGAACCCTGCCCTAACTAAAATTGGCTCTCAAATGTCTAACCTCACAGGTGTCCGAGCAATTATGAAGGACATTAACGAAACGCTAAAAGCTAATCGGGGGCAGGAATTAATTAATTTGAGTGCAGGCAATCCGTTGATTTTACCAGAGGTAGAACAGTTGTGGCGGGACTACACAGCAGAATTGTTGGCTAGTTCAGAGTATGGGGAAGTAGTTTGTCGTTATGGTTCCAGTCAAGGCTACGCGCCATTAGTTGAGGCGATCGCTAACGACTTTAACAAACGCTATGGTTTAAACTTAACTGAGCGCAATATTCTGCTCACCCCTGGTAGTCAAAGTCTCTACTTCTACGCTGCTAATTCTTTCGGCGGCTACACTAATAATGGTCAGCTCAAGCAAATAGTTTTACCTTTAAGTCCAGATTATACAGGTTATGGTGGTGTTTGTTTGTTTCCAGAAGCTTTATTAGCTTACAAACCCACTCTCGACATTGACGCAGCTAATCACAAGTTTAAATATCGTCCTGACTTCAACCAGTTATCAGTTACAGAAAACACAGGCTGTATTATCTTTTCCCGTCCCTGTAACCCCACAGGTAACGTCATGACAAAAGATGAGGTGCAGAAAATCGCTGCTTTAGCGGCTTCCTATGATGTACCCGTGTTAATCGATTCCGCCTATGCACCACCATTCCCAGCCTTAAACTTTACAGATATGCAGCCAGTATTTGGCGACAATATCATTCATTGTATGAGTTTATCTAAAGCTGGATTGCCAGGGGAACGCATTGGCATCGCCATTGGGGACGAAAAATGGATACAAGTTTTAGAATGCTTCCAGACAAACTTATGTATTCATCCCTCACGTTATGGACAGGCGATCGCGGCTCGTGCTATAGAATCCGGTAGTCTGGCACATATCTCCGAAACTGTAATTCGTCCCTTCTACCAAAACAAATTTACAGTTCTAGAAGACACCTTAAATAACTCCATGCCCAAAGATTTACCTTGGTTCTTACACCGTGGAGAAGGTGCAATCTTTGCTTGGCTATGGTTAAAAGATTTACCGATTACTGACTGGGAATTTTACCAAGAACTCAAAAAAGTCGGTGTAATCATCGTTCCTGGTAGTACATTCTTCCCTGGTTTACAAGAAGAATGGCAACACAAACACCAATGTTTACGTATCAGCCTCACAGGTAGCAACGATGAAATTGTTCTGGGAATGCAACGGTTAGCGAAAGTCGCAGAACAGGTTTATCAAAGTGCGGCGGTTAGTGCTTAAAGATGGGCATTGGGCATTGGGCATTGGGCATTGGGCATGGAGTATAAAATCACCTTTGTCCTTTTACCTTTTAATTTCTCATCTTTACCTCTATCGCTATTTTGGTAGCGTGCTTCGGTAGTTAATTTAACAATCATGAACCTCAAACAAACACAACAAAAGACAGGAAGACGAAAAGTAGGGAAGAAAGAAAAACCCAGTCCCCAGTCCCCAGTCCCCAGTCCCCAGTCCCCCAATTTAGATGACTGGATAGAAATCGGTAAAATTGTCGCACCACAGGGTTTAGCTGGGGAAATACGGGTTTATCCCACAACTGATTTTCCTGAAAGGTTTGAGGAGTCGGGAACACGTTGGTTATTACGTCCAGGGGAAACAGCACCACAACCCATTGAGTTATTAGCAGGGCGTTATGTAGAAGGAAAAAATTTATATATCATTCAATTAGCTGGTGTCGAAGATCGCAACCAAGCCGAAGAATTACGTGATTGTAAATTATTCGTCCCCATTAGCGATCGCCCCCAACTAGGAGAAGATGAATATCATGTGATTGACTTAATTGGTATAGAAGTCTTCTTGCAAGAGTCCGGGGAACTAGTGGGTAAAGTAGTTGATGTCATTCCAGCTGGTCATGATTTGCTAGAAGTACAGTTAACGCCACATGATCATGAGCAAAAACCCAAGAAAGTTTTGATTCCCTTTGTGAGAGCGATCGCACCTGTAGTAGATATATCATCTCGTCGCATCGAAATCACTCCCCCCGTCGGCTTATTGGAACTCAGTCATTAGTCATTAGTCATTAGTCATTAGTCATTAGAGAACAGGTAACAGGTAACAGTTTTTCTCATCTCCTACCTTGTCTTCCCCTGCCTCCCCTGCTTCCCCTGCTTCCCCTGCTTCCCCTGCTTCCCCTGCTTCCCCTGCTTCCCCTGCTTCCCCTGCTTCCCCTGCTTCCCCTGCCTCCCCTGCCTCCCCTGCCTCCCCTGCTTACCAAAGCAACGGTATATCTTTTAGTTGGAAGTTCCTCAACTAATCCTCTATATTCTGTGTTTGCTCGGCTAAACCGTCTTGTGGTGAAATGATGAGAGTGATTCCTGCTGTGGCTAGTATACTGATGATAGCTACGGCAATTAAGGTATTTTGTTTGCCAAATCTGAGAAATACCCTCAAACTTTCAAGGAAGCTACCACTACCTGTTACCTGTATCGGTTCTAGTGCAGCTAATGCAGCCGCCGCATTTGGATAACGGTATTGCCATCTAGGTTCTACCATTCTGCTTAACCAGTTTCTCAAGCGGGGATTGAGTGTAGAGAATTCCTGCAAATTGAAGCGATACTTACCGTTAACTAACTGACTGATACTGATAGAACGAGTCTTGGCAAGTAAGTAAATTAACGTTGCACCTACACTATATAAATCTGATGCTGGGGTGAAAGGCTGACCCAAATGTTCCTCCGGTGGCATAAAATAAGGCGTGCCACTGGCTAAACTGCTAAGAGCCATTTTTTCACCTTGTATGTGTGCCAAATCAAAATCAATCAGATAAGCATTGAATTGCTCATCAACTAAAATGTTTTCTGGTTTGATGTCGCGATGGATAATCGTATCAATACGCTGCTGTAAATACACCAAAATCTCTAAAACCGACATCGCAATTTGTTTAATTGCCTCTGGATGCAAGTGCGGTATTGCAGCTAAAGAAGGAGCGTTTTTATACTCCTGTACTATGTAAAAACCTGTAGCGGTGGTAAAAGTATCTATATAACGAGGAATGCGGGGATGATTGAGTCTTTGTAAGATTTGTAATTCTCGTTCATAAGCCGTTATTCCTAGCCAGTCTACACCAACATGAGCAAGACTAAACTCTTTAATCACCACCCGTTGTGGGGAGTTACGGACATGAGCAAGATAAGTGATGCGTCCCCCTTGCTGGTTGCGTCCCAACTCGCGGATAACTTGATAACCCAAAGCAGAAAAATCTGGATGTTGAATTAAGGGATTTTTCCCTTGATTATTGACATCAAGCTCCATTACACACCACCTGAGTTTGATTTTGTCAAGGCGAAGTCAACAAATTATAAATACTCCTCTAGATGATTACTTGCCATTCTGCCCTACTTTTGCAGTGATGAGTGCTGAGTGCTGAGTGCTGAGTGCTGAGTGGGGAGTGATGAGTAGGGAGTGATGAGTGATTTTTTCTCCCCTGCACCCTGCACCTCTACACCCTTAAACCCTTACACCCCCACACCCCTACACCCTTACACCCCTACACCCCGCTTTTCTGTTCTAACCAATCAATAATCTCAGCATTGACAATATTCGGGACTTCATCGTGGGGACAATGGCCAGCATTAGGAATGGGTACGATTTTGACATCTTTACCATCTGTCAGTGCTTGTTCATAAATTTTCGCACCAGTAATGGGTGTCCAGGGGTCTTCAGCACCCCAAATCACTAATAGGGGACGGTTGATTTTTGGTAGTAGTTCCTGTGGTGCTGGGCCTGGAGGTGCGCTGATAATGGAGGTGAATACTTTTTGCGCTCCTGGGTCGCAGGCTGGAGTGTAGATTAAATCAACTAGTTCATCAGTAACGGCTGTGCGATCGCAGTACACTTGATAGAGGGTGCGGCGAATTTGCTCCTTTTGGCGGATGCGATTAAATATTAACTTACCTGTAATGTGCGATCGCACAAAACGATTAAAAGCCGCCATCACCACTCTTAAAGCTGGGTTCAATTCATGGGAACGATGACTCAACCCACCAGCTGAATTAATCAACACACCGCCAGCCGTGATTTCTGGATATTCAGCCATCACTATCAAACTGATGAGTGCGCCAATAGAATTACCAATAAATACCGCCGGTTGTTGGATATGCTCTGTCCAAAAATCTTTTAATAGTTCTGCCCAAACCTCTGTACTGTAATCTATAGGGGCTTTATCCGAACCACCAAAGCCCAAAAGATCCAACGCAAACACCTGATAGCCAGCATTCGCTAATACGGGAATATTTTTGCGCCAGTGTCCAATGGAAGCACCAAAACCATGCACTAGCACCAAAGGTTGTCCTGTACCCATGACGGTGTATTGAATTTTATGATTGCGCCAAATCCAAATGAGTTTTTCAAACTGCGCTGTAGATACTTTTTGCTCTGGTACTAATGTCATTATTAAGATTCCTATAGTATTGATATATATAGTAAAGTGTTTCACCTCCTAGCATTCTCATCAAAATGTTAATTTGAGTAATGAGTGCTGAGTGCTGAGTGCTGAGTGCTGAGTGCTGAGTGCTGAGTGCTGAGTGCTGAGTGCTGAGTAATGAGTAATGAGTAATGAGTAATGAGTAATGAGTGCTGAGTGCTGAGTGCTGAGTGCTGAGTAATGAGTAATGAGTGCTGAGTGCTGAGTGCTGAGTAATGAGTAATGAGTAATGAGTAATGAGTAATGAGTAATGAGTAATGAGTTGTGGGGATTAAAAGAGAAATAAAGACTACCTTGTCCCAGTCCCCAGTCCCCAGTCCCCAATCCCCAATCCCCAGCGATGCACTGAGCTTGCCGAAGTGTCCCCAGTCCCCAATCCCCAATCCCCCCATATTCCCCGAACGTGTTAGTTTTATCTTCACAAAGGGATTAATAGATGAAGGAACTGTGAAGTTCCCTTCACTTTTAGCCACTTAATACGGTTCGAGATGAAATTTAGACATCCACGTTCCCTACATCATGTCAGCACAGTTTTTCTCACGGCTACATCCTTAGCAGTATTTTCTCCCATATTGTCTGCCTATGCAGATCCTGGAATTTCTACCAAGGTGACGCAAACACAGCTACTCGCAGATGAATCTCTCAGTAGTGATGCTGAACAACTGCCAGAACCAATTAAAATAGCTGTTCTACAAGATATTTCTCAACGCACTGGTATTGAAGTTTCTCAACTCCAAATCATTCAATCGCAACAACAAAGTTGGTCGAATAGTTGTTTGGGTTTAACAATTGCAGATACTAACTGTACAGAAGCAGAAGTCAGTGGTTGGCAGGTAGTAGTATTAAAGGATCAACAAGTTTGGGTATATCGCACTGATGAATCTGGAACATTAGCCAAACTGGATGAAGATGCTACTCAGTTTGTTAATGCGATGATACGGGGTGAGGAAGTGACATCTCGCAGAACTACTAGCAGAACTGTAGAAAAACAAACAACTAGAGTTGAGCGCAATACTCAAGTAGTTGCAACTAGTAGTTCTGTTAAAGGTAAAAAAACAGGCTTCAGCTTGGCAATTTTACAACCATCGGGTAATTTTTCCGATGTTATTGCGCGTGTTTCCTATAAAGCCAAACGCCACAAAGGCTTTGTAGCGGAAAGATTTTTAGGTGATTTTAAATACAAATTAAATCGTAAAGCCAAATTTGCTAAAGGATTAAAAGCAGGCGATCGCGTGGTCGTGCGGCTGTATGATCTGCAAAACCGCTTTATTGGTTACAGCGAATTTGAGTTATTGTCAGCTCACACAGCAGTTAACTTAATTTTGTCCGATAACCCCACAGAATATCAAGTTGTGCGTACTGTTTGCGGTGCTGATGCTGACCAAGATGGCACAATTGATACTAATACCACCGCTTACGACTACTTTACCCAAGTTAGTAATGAACGGGTAACGTTTTTGAGTAGTTCCCAAACTATTAATATCAGTCAATTTCAGGCTGAAGGTTTTTCCACTGTCGCCACAAATAGCGTTTATCCGACTTCCTTCCGCACCGGTGAATTTACACTGGTACGTCAAACAATGAATGTCTTTAGTTACAACTTGGCGGAAGCATTAAAAGTTGAACCAGGTAGATTAGTAGAGTTTAATGAAGTCAGCAATGATGATAACTCCATATATGACATTGGTCAGTTGATGATGACCTATCGTGAAATTGGGGTAGGGAACGGGATTCAGGTAAAATTTGCTGATGTTGGGGATAATTACTGGGCTAAAGACTTTATCGCGGAATTAGCAGCACTGCAAATTATCCAAGGTTTTCCCGATGGTAATTTCCGTCCTGACGAACAGTTGACACGCGCCCAATTTGCGGCAATGCTAACTCAAGCTTTTGCTAAAGCTAAAGTGAGAAATGCTATTAGCTTTCGGGATGTCTCTACTAGATATTGGGCTTATAACGCCATTCGTGATACCTATGCAATGGGCTTTTTAAGTGTGGCTGGGAATAACTTCAAACCTATGCAAACATTGTCTCGTTCAGAAGTTTTGCTAGCTTTAGCCCAAGGACTCAATTATACATTTAGCGGTTCTACGCAAACCATTTTGGCAGTTTATCAAGATGCGACTAGTATTCGCTCTGATGTGCGGAATGCGATCGCAGCCCTCACCGAACGGGGTATCATCGTTAATTATCCCAATGTGCAAACCCTCAATGCTGATAAAGTAGCCACTAGAGCAGAAGTTGCAGCTTTAATCTACAAAACCCTAGCCAGTACAGGTGATGTATTTGATATCTCCTCTCAGTACGCCATAGACAGCATACAGCAGCGAGCCGAGGTTGATAGATTTAATCGCACTGATGACGATGACAATGATGATAAAAAAGTCCGTCGCCATTGTAACCAAGGTATTGGCAATGGTTCCGAAGGCTGCGATCCTGGTAATTCCCGTCCCCACGATGGTAGTAACGATGAAGATGGAAGAACTCCAGGCCGTCCCAGATAGTATTCTCAGTTTTCTCAGAAGCCGATGATTGCTTCTTGATAAGTTCACAGTAGGATAAACACCAAGGGAAAAGGTAAATATATTTCTAAATTTTTACCCTTTCCCCTTTCTTAATAACTCAACCAACATCTTTTTTACTTTTACATTCTTTCTTTTGCCTTTTGCCTTCCTATTCCCCAGTTCCCTTAACATAAACATCTTGAATAGGGAAAGGAATCGAAATCCCAACTTCCTGATAACGCTTGTGCAGTTTCTTAATAAATAAATGTTTGCCGATGCGCTGGTCAAAATATTCACTCACACGCATATATAAAGTAAAATCTATACTGAAATCTCCAAAAGAG
This sequence comes from Nostoc sp. CMAA1605, assembly GCF_021596505.1. GTDB lineage: Bacteria > Cyanobacteriota > Cyanobacteriia > Cyanobacteriales > Nostocaceae > Trichormus. Next base: position 7,824 of record NZ_PJIZ01000054.1, read on the forward strand.
TGAAATCTAATATATGGTTCATTCTTAATTAAATCAGGGGCAATTTCTTGCATGACTTCCTTTGCCACTTCTACTGTCACCTGTTCCACCTGTTCCAAATCGGAATTATAACTCACCCCTACATTCATAGTTAAAGTAATTTCCTTGGCAGGTAGATGATAATTAGTGAAAATTGTCGAGCCAAGTTTAGAATTAGGCACAATCACGACATTATTAGATAATTCTCTAATAGTGGTATTTCGCCAAGAAATATCTATGACATATCCCTCATTGCCATCATTCAATTTCACATAATCACCCGTACGCACTTGTTTAGAAAGAATTAGATAAAAACCAGCAAATAAATTTGCCAAAGTATCTTGCAATGCCAAACCCACTGCTAAACCACCGACCCCTAAAGTTGTGATAATCGGAGTAATAGCAATTCCCAAAGTTTGCAAAATAATTAATATGCCTAACCCCAAAACAGCAGCTTTCGCAACATTAGAAATTAGTGATGCGGTAGCTCTAGCGGCTGATTTAGTGTAGAGATTCAAAAACCCAGCCGTGAATCTCGCAGCAACTAAAGTAATAGAAAACAGAAAAGTGATGGTGGTGAGTCTTTGTAATAAATTAATGATATCTGTTTTAATGGGCGCGCTGACAACTGCACCAGAAAAACCCGCTAGCATGAACCAAACAAAAGGCATAGATTGCAGGGAAGTAAAAATAATATGACTTCCTGGAATATTTTTATCAGTAGCAAACTTTTGTAATCGATGGAAAACAACTTTTTCACCAATAATTCCTGTCAACAAGCCCACTAAGATTAATGCTAGAGGTAAAATCCAGTCCATCATTATCAATTTTTAATTTCCTGTCAGCAGATGATTACTGCAAGATTTTACCTCATGACTACACCATCAAAAATCTCCAGATGGGTGAAATACTAGAATTCGGGTGAAAATAAATAATATGGATCTACCGATTATTTATCATCCCGATTACGTTGCACCATTACCTGAAGGTCATCGCTTCCCGATGGCTAAGTTTCAATTACTCTATGAGTTATTATTAACTGACGGCGTAGCCCACTTAGAACAATTTCATTTGCCAAATCAGCCGCCTTTAGAATTAATTGAGTTAGTCCACACTCCCGACTATGTGCAGAGTTACTGTCAAGGGACATTAGATTCCAAAGCACAGCGTCGCATTGGTTTACCGTGGAGTCTAGCCTTAGCCAATCGTACCTGCATAGCAGTCGCTGGGACAATCCTGACAGCAAAGTTGGCATTAAAACAAGGTTTAGCCTGTAACACTGCTGGGGGAACACATCACGCCTTTCCTAGCTATGGTTCTGGTTTTTGTATTTTTAACGATTTAGCCATAGCATCCCGTGTGCTGCAAAAACAAGGACTTGTCAAAAAAATCTTGATTGTTGATTTGGATGTGCATCAAGGAGACGGTACAGCCTTTATTTTCCAGGATGACGAGAGTGTATTTACTTTCTCCATGCACTGCGAAGTTAATTTCCCAGGAACTAAACAAACAAGTGATTTAGATGTTCCTCTACCCGTGGGAATGGAAGACGACGCTTATCTCCAAACCTTGGCGAATTATTTACCAGATTTGCTATCTCAAGTCAAGCCAGACTTAGTATTTTATGACGCTGGTGTTGACCCCCATATAGGCGATCGCTTAGGTAAACTAGCCTTAAGTGATACTGGCCTCTTCCGCCGAGAAATGCAAGTCTTAAGTACCTGCGTCAGTGCTGGCTATCCCGTCGCCTGCGTCATTGGTGGCGGTTACGCCGATGATATGAAGTCTTTAGTCTGGCGACACTCCTTAGTACATCGCGCCGCTAGCGAAACTTATCACCAATATAAATTATACTAATTTTCTACATGATATTACTGATAATAAAGTTTTTAAATATGTTTTAATGTAATTAAATTAAAAAACCCTATTGGCATATTATCAGGTTTTGTTGATGGACAATCCCAAAATCAGCATCTACGAACTATCATCCGACGACTGGGGATATAATTTGCTAGGTTCGGCAATTGACCGTCTTATCCGTGATCTTGAGGGTGAAGATGTTATTGAAGCACATACTGACTTTCAGGAAAGGCGAGAACTTGCTAACGAGTTAATGTTAGAAATGTTTGGACAAGAGCCTTGCCTATTTTATGTGCGTCGTAAAGGTCTAGGGAAACTTAATGGAGAAGAAATTTGGGAACTGACAGTAGCCACCGATAGAGATGATGTGCTACTCCCTCGAAGACTTGAAAAACTACGAAAAACTTTAGGATTAAGAGCTGCCGTACAACACAATGGATACGGCGGTTTAAAAATCATTTCTACTCGGTTGTTACAAACTGAGTTGAGTTATGCTGATGGCTATTCTTTACCTTGTTTTTTACGTTTACTTCCAAACTACAAATACCAAATCAATATTCCACAAGCAGCACTAACTAAAATAGCTAAAATGCCTATCTGTGGTGATCATGTACCTACAGAAGAGCAGATTAAAGCTTGGAAAGTGTTTTTACAAATAGAGAAGAAAATCGCTCAATCACGTCAGTTTTGCGTATATTTATTAGGTCATAATTATGGCTCTGCTACCAGAACCATCAGCTTTGATATTGATGTAGACTTAGCTACTGTTGACGGTGCTGAAGAAAATTCCCTTGATGCGGAAGATTTTTGGCAACGTGTAAGACGGGCAAAAAATGAAGATATCAGGTTATTTGAGACTGTTCCTGATAGAAGAAACTGGCGTGATAGTCGCCAATTAGGGTTAATTGAAGGATTTGATTCTCAGAAGTGTATCATCCGTGTGAGACTAGAACGTGAACTAGCAGAACAGATGGCAGATGGGCTTTATCAACTACCATCTTCAGGATTTTTATATTTTCAAGCTGCTGGTGATATACAACAGATTCGTCGTAAAGAAATAGCTTTAGATGACCTAAATCAAGGTCGTACCCAAAACCCCTACTTAGGAAATTTTTTATTCGATGCTTCTCAAGCAAGAGGAATAAAAAACACTGTTCAACTTCAACTAGATGATTTATTATTATCATCCGCTAATCCTAGCCAGAAAGCAGCAGTAGAAATGGTACTTGCATCTGAAGACTTAGCTTTGATTCAAGGTCCACCAGGCACAGGTAAAACTACTGTAATTGCCGAAATTTGCTATCAAGTTGCTCTGCGGGGTGGACGTACTTTAATTGCTTCTCAAGCTAATTTAGCAGTAGATAACGCCCTGAGTCGATTAGTTCACAACCCTGTAATTCGGGCTGTGCGAAAAGGGAAAGCTGAAAAAGTAGGAGAGGAAGGACAGCCATTTTTAGAAGAAAAAGTAATTAATACGTGGCTAAACAATACAGCTACTTACTGTGAAAATAATCTTGGACAAAGACTTAAGGATGTAAAAGTATTACGTGAATTGTTGATATTATCACAAAGATTTTTAGAATATCTGAAGTTAGAAAATGTATTCCAAGAAGAACAAAGTATATTAGAAACACACAAAGCTAATTTAGAGTTATCCTGTGCAAATAAAACGAATGAATATCAACAAGTAACAGAAGAATTAATTAAGATTAAATCTCTCAAAAGTGCTGTGGATAACTTGTTAAATCAAGTATCTTTAGTAGATTGGCAAGCTCCACAACTTGTGAATTTGTGGAATAGCCTTCTGCCATATATCTCTACAGATATTTATGTCCGAGACTTTTGTGCAAATCTTCGGATTGCAGTTGATTTAGCTTCTGAAATTGGCATAATACACACAAATGTTAGCTTATTTGGTTTAGCTACTTGGTTGCATAATACAGCCACCGTTAACATTTCTGAATTTAAGACAGCTTTAGATTATGCAAATCATACAGCTACAGCTATGATTGAAGCTGAGTCAGCCGCACAGACTCATAGACAAAATTCGCAGTATTTTACTGAGCTCAATTCAAACTACAAAAGATTTCTTAGTGTTCAGCAAAGTTTACAGCAAGAAATCAGGAAATTACAAAAACGTAAGTCTGAAATCAGTTCAGCAGTGATTTCATTAGATACATGGCTACTTACGGCATCATCTACTGTATTTAACAGCTTGACACAATCTTTTAAGACGCGCCAAAAGTTTATAGTTGAATTAATAGAACTTCCTGTAGAGTTATTAACACTCATACAACAGTATGATTATGTAGACGGGGAAAATACTTTTGCTGATTGTCAACTAAAATTTAATGACTTAATTCAGCAATATAGTCAGTGGGATACATCTTGTAACCTATTTAGAGAAATTAAAAATTTAGTAGTAAGAGGAAAAAACTTATTAGGTAATCGCATAATTAGGGAAAGTGATATTTCTGAGATGAGTGCTATTAAAGAAATAAACCCAGTTATATCTCTTTTTAAACTAAAACAATTAGCACAAAATAGTCTTGAAAAAATTGAGAAGCCTTTGGGTATTTGGGAACAGATTATTGAAAGAATTATTGTATTTGCTCTTAATTATAAAAGCTTAGAGACAATTATCAAAATATTACGCCCATATAGCCGTCATTACAGTGTAGCAATCACCCTTGAGTTTGTTAATAGACAAGCGAAAATTCTACTTCAAAGAGTTAAACCGATTTATAGTGAATCAATCCTAATTGAGATTACAAACGAAGTAGTAAAATGTATTAATCAAAATGAGTATACATGGCTAAAGCAATTACAGGCTGAGACAGAACAAACTCAACAAAAGCTAGAAAAAGAATTAAGTGAACAAGTAAGCATAGCAGATAATTGTAAACAAAAAATACTAGCTATTCAAGAATCTTTAAGAATTTCTCATAGTGAATCAGGCTTTAAGTTAAAAAGAGCGATCGCACTATTGCAGGAGCTTTCCCAATTCTCACATTTACCAGATGAATTGCAGGTTACAGTTACAAGAATGCTTGGCGATTCCTCTAATATATTAGCTGAAATTCCACATTTTACCGCCAAAATACATCCTATTGAAAGTCGAATAAAACAACTAGAAAATGTATTATATTTAATAGATAATTCGGCATTGCTTTCAAAAATTCAATCTTTGCTGATAGATAAAATATCAGACATACAATCAACACAGTCAAAGTGTAAGAATAAACTAACAGAATATCAGAAACAACTCAACCAGATCATAGTTAAGTTACAGCAAAACTTAGATAAGCTATCAGCAGAAAGAATCTGGTGGCACTCAACATGGGAAGCAATACCAGATAAATTTAAAATAGCGATTTCTGCTAATGACTCTTTTTCTATAGAAGCCCTATGTGAAGTTGAAAACCATTTTAACTATTGGCAACAGCAACTAAAAAATGAGGAGACTTATTTAACAAGATATCAGAACTTTATTCAAGATTGGATTCAGAAACTGCGTCAACCATCAGAAAGCGATCGCAATGATTTGAGACGAATTTATTTAAATAATGCCAACGTGGTTGGTATTACCTGCGTTCAGGCTGCTAATCGTGATTTTTCTGACGAATTTAAATATTTTGATGTCGTTATCATTGACGAGGTTAGTAAATGTACGCCTCCAGAGTTATTAATTCCAGCCTTAAAAGGTAAAAAGTTAGTTATGGTAGGCGATCATAAACAACTACCACCGATGCTTAATACTGACACTTTAGAAGAAGTTGCCCAAGAAATTGGTAGTACACGCGAAGAACTAGAATTCTTAGAAGAGTCTATTTTTAAACTTCAGTTTGAGTCTGCTGAACAAAGCATTAAGCAAATGCTGAACATACAATATCGAATGCACCCCTTCATTATGGGTGCAATCAATCAGTTTTATGACGATAAACTAGGATGTGGCATTTTAGAACCTGATATAAAACGCGCTCATAATTTAGCAGGTAAAATTATTCAAGAACAACATCATATAGTTTGGATAAAAACACCTATAAATCCTGATTATCAAGAGAAAAGAGAAGGTACATCTTTTATTAATACTCAGGAAATTGATGTGATTGAAACTTTGTGTCACCATTTTAATGATATTTGGGCCACTAAAGTAGCTACTGGTGAACCAAAAAAAGAAATTGCCATAATTACATTTTATGGCGCACAACTCAGAAAAATTGACGAACGACTGCGTTCTGAATCATTTCCATCTTTACAAATTCGTACTGGTACAGTTGACCGCTTTCAAGGTATGGAAAGACCTGTGGTGATTGTTAGTATGGTTCGCAACAATCAGGTTAAAGATGTGGGATTTGCTAAAAAGCCAGAACGAGTTAATGTAGCCTTTTCCCGCGCTCAAGAACTATTAATAATTGTAGGCTGTCATGAATTATTTACTAGTCAACGAGGAAAAGTCGGCAATATGTACTCTCAAATTTCCCACGTTATCCGTCATCAAGGAGGTTTAATTGATGTTTCTCGCATCTGCGGCTAAACCTATTGATGAACATCTGAAAAGTTTAGTAGATAAAATTGAAGCACAAAGTTCTAGCTTATCAGTTTTAGCGGCACGTCAATTTCGATATAATCTCTATCAAACTCCTATAGAGGTAACTATTAAAGAGGCTCGCAATGTTAATCTTCTTGAAGAGTTCATTATTCGAGCAGGTATTGAATTTGACACACCGCTAACAGCAGACGAATTAGCATCCGTACTTGGTCTTGATAGTGTATTTATAAAAAGTACGATTGCAACACTTCAATCATTACAAGTTATAGGAAATACTTCAGAAATTACTGTTACACCTGAAGGACGTTTGTTTTATGAGAGAGGTTCTGTGCCTCAACCTCCATATACAGTAAAAATTTATGCTTTTACAAGTCCTTTAGAAGAGAATATTATTTTTAAGTATGAATCATTAGATTTATTAGATAATGCTTTAATAACGCTGCCGAATTTAGCAGAATTTGTAAATATTGAACAAGAAAATAATGGTCTTATCTCATTATCATTAGATGAACTACAGCGAAAAATTCAGGATTCTAGTTTAGCTCTTCATATTCCAGAAGATGGAAAAATCATTAACTCGTGTAAAATTATCTCACCTGGAAAAAAAATTTGGAAAAAAATAGAGGTCTTAGTAATTTATGATGCAAATGATGATCAATTGAATATTCAAGTACGCAATGGTAATAAAATTTTGGAATCTGCAACAAATAGCCTACAATCATTTATAGCTGACGAGAAGATTTCGCTAAAATCATTATGTTTTTTATCTGATGATATCATCAATTTTGAACGCGAAGCGACTCTTAAAAGGAAAAATACCGAAATAGAAGCTAGAGTTGAGAAAATCAGACAAAAGGCACTAGTTTACAATACAGAAACAGATTCAAATACAGATAAATCAATAGAAAATGGCACAGCTATTCAATTACGTGATAGACAAATTAATCAAGCTTTTTGGGAAGTATTAAAAGCTGCGAAACGTCAAATTCTCATATATTCTCCTTGGGTCAGTTCTGTCGTTGTAGATGGAAAATTTCTCAAGCTACTAAAAGAATTAGTAAATCGTGGAGTTTGGATTTTAATTGGATATGGAATTGCACGACGACAAGAAGATGAGGATAGACCAATACCGCCAGAAGTAGAAGCCAAACTACAGGCGATAAGAACACCTGATGGTTTACCTGGTGTAAGCATATTTTGGTTGGGTGACTCCCACGTAAAAGAAGTAATAGTTGATCAAAAGATTCATCTTTGTGGATCTCATAACTGGCTTTCCTATCGTGGTGACTACCTGCCACGAGGTGAATCAGTATATAAGGTGACAATTCCGAATCAAGTACAAGAAGCCTACGAGTTTCTGTCTCATCGCTTTCAACATCATGCTCAAACACTATGGCAAAAATCTTTAGAAGCGCGTGATCCTCAGATGGCGATCAATTCTTTGTGTGTATGGGCTTCTCTGGGAATGGAAGATTTTGCACTCCGAGAGATACAGGACAACCATTTCTCAGAACTTTTGCCCATCTGGGCAAATATTAAAGCACAGTGTGAAAGAAGCGCGACTAGATATAAGCACAATTAGACAGTGAATGAGCTTCTATTTTCTCCATCTTCTCTGCCCCCTGCTCTACATAGTGATACGATATTTTTTAGTTGGAAGTCCCTTATCGGTAATCCACAATCAATAAAATGGGTGATTACCCTTCACCGACTACCGAACTCAACAGATAACTTAAGTATTAAGATGTACAGGCAAAACAAGTATTTTTAATCAAATTGAGATTAAAGATTCTTAGAAAATATGAATTGAGAGTTAATCAACTTCTCAATATACAAGGTTGGGTTGAACGGAGTGAAACCCACAAAAACAAGGTCTTTGGGTGTTGGGTTTCGTTCCTCAACACAACCTACACCTAAATTTACCAAAGAATTGAAAAACAAGGGTTTTAGATTTTTATACAGTGAGAGTGATTAAAGAAGGGTAGGTAAGGTGAAATTCCATAATTCTTAACTTTAAAGTCGCTCTCAGAGTCGATAAAAAAACTCGTTGACATCGATAAAATCTATAGGCAATAGAAAGCCGAGGAGAACGCAGTGGGCTTACTAAAAGGCTTTGAAATTGAAATGTACACCGGCACGCCCCAAGGAGAAATCATTGGACTCTCCGATAAAATCGTGGCGGAATTAGATGGCTTTGTCAGAGAACCAGATAGCCGCAACGTAGAATATGTAACTAGTCCCTTGCTGAATTATGAAAGCCTATTGTGCGCCTTGCTGACTCCTCGGCGAACCTTACGCAACTACCTGCAAAAATTGGGTGACTACACCTTAATTCCAGGTAGTACCCTATCTTTGGGAGGAAGCGATCGCTTTGTTCGTTCCGACCCCACTAACCCTTATCACGACTACATCGAAAACACCTACCACACCAAAGTCGTTACCGCCAGCGTCCATATCAATATAGGTATAGACGATCCAGAAATCTTAATGCGGGCTTGTCGGTTAATCCGCATGGAAGCACCCTTATTTTTAGCCTTAAGTGCTGCATCTCCCTTTTTAGACGGTAAAGCCACAGGTTATCACTCCACCCGTTGGGGTGTCTTTCCCCAAACCCCAAACCACGTACCATTATTTGCAAGTCACGCCCATCATATCGAGTGGGTAGAACAGCAACTAGCCGCAGGGACAATGCAAAACGTCCGTCATCTGTGGGTATCAGTCAGACCCAATGGCGATCGCCGTCCCTATGACCTCAATCGCCTCGAACTGAGAATTTGCGATTTAGTGACAGATCCCATCGCCTTACTCGCCATCACCGCCTTGTTAGAAGCGCGACTGTTACAACTCATCGAAAACCCCGACTTAGATCCCCTCAGCCAAAGTATTTTCTCTCCCGAAGAACTAGTTAAAATCGCCACTAACAACGAAATAGCAGCCGCTACCCTTAGCCTTGACGCACAACTGCAACACTGGCAAGATGGCCGCACCATCATCGCCAGAGATTGGATATCCGAAATCTATGACGAAGTTTGGGCGATCGCCAAACAACAAGGTTTTAGCTGTTTCCTCTCACCATTACAGAAAATCCTCCGCGTCGGTAACGAAGCCCAACAATGGTTACAACTGCATGGAGTTGGCTTAGACACCCAACAAGTAATCACCCAAGCCATCACCGCCACCCATGAACGCGAACTGGAACTGCAAGATAAATTGTGTTCCTCTTTAGTTGGTTAATTAGGGGTGTAAGGGTTTAGGGGTGTAAGGGTGTAAGGGTATAGGGGTATAGGGGTGTAAGGGTATAGGGGTGTAAGGGTGTAAGGGTGTAAGGAAGACTTTACCCCAATCCCCAGTCCCCAATCCCCAATCCCCAATCCCCAATCCCCAATCCCCAATCCCAAAACCTTAATTTTTTCTTTTAAAAATCTAATCTATGGCCATTGCTTGATATTTATTAACAAAACCTATGGTTAGCCTCTGTCTATTGGTATATATTTCGTGGTAAATATATCTTTTTATACAAATAGAAGTTTTGCAGACCATGCCCCAGGTAGTTCTAGTTCATCCCCAAATTCCACCCAACACAGGTAATATCGCCCGCACTTGCGCCGCTACAGGTACAGAGTTACATCTCGTCGGGCCTTTGGGATTTGAAATTAGCGATCGCTACCTCAAACGCGCCGGCTTAGACTATTGGCCTTACGTCAAACTGCACTATCACAAATCCATAGAAGCATTTCAAACAGTCCACCAACAACGCCAAGGCAGATTATTGGGTTTCTCGGTTGGTGGCAGTTCCAACTATATTAAATATCAATATCAAGATGATGATTGGTTACTCTTCGGGAGTGAAACCACAGGATTACCACCAGAAGTTTTGTCAACTTGCGATGCTACCTTACATATACCAATGGCTCAACCAGGTGTCCGCAGCTTGAATTTGTCTGTGAGTGTGGCGATCGGTTTATTTGAAGTCCGCCGCCAGTTGGGGTACTTACTGTAGTTTGCTTCCTGAACTCCCGCACGTAATTTTACTGAGATAAAACAAGGCAAATTCTCGCCAATTCGACAATTTGAATTCATTAATATCCAGTAGCCACATCTATTTTTGTATTATTTGTTACTATTTTTTATAGTGACAAGAGTAATAATACTGAAAATATTAGAAAATCAGAGATAATTATGATAAGAAATTTGTATATCAAATTCCATCAAATTGCGAATTGGAATGATAGATTTTGATGAATTCAAATGATGGGAGTGCAGGGAACTAAAAACTGAAAACCCTTTCTGAGCAAAGAGCTTGAACAATATTGCCTCAAAAATATTATTGTCTAGCAAAAAAGCAGACGATAGTTTGTACGGTTGTTTTTTAGGGAATAATCAACGTAAAGTCTCGTGTTGAGAAGACGGATCTGGTAGAAAACCCTTGAAGATATCTACAGCAGGGGGCATAGCTTTTCCAGAAGTCTTAGTAAGAATTGCTTACAACGACTTTTTTCTGAGAGAATATCATGTATTTTCCAGCTAAACCGTCAACAGTAACAGGAAACTAGGACAAATCTGGAAGTAACACACTGTGTGAGGGGGTGAGGAGTCGAACGGACAAGTCAGCATAGCAACTTTTTAAGTTTTGCTAACAGGTGTGAACTTGTCTAAATCAGAGAAGCAGGTTAATCTTGCGTAAGTATCTCTGGTAAGAAGTGATCTTGATCTATCGTCTGATGTGATCTAGATCGTTGACTAGTTCCAACTGAAAAATCTAGGTCAGTTAAGCGCTATTGATCATAGGAGGTCGTCTTTGAAACGAGCATTGAAAAAAAGAGTGAAGGCTGTGTTGAACAATACCCCTAGCAGCGATGATGCCCCAGTGGAGCAACTAAACGTGGCTAACAATGATGCTAATCGCCGCGCCCGTAGACAAGCAGCCATGATTGGTTTAGCCCTGTCAATGGGAGCAACCAGCCTTTTGGTGACTCGGCAAAGCGATCAAGCCCAAGCAGCAGCACCTGTAGGTAGTCAAAAAGCGGCCTCAACGGTTTCTGCTGCATCTGATAAAGAAGTGAAATTTGCTCCCACCAAGCTAGGGACTCCCGTAGTCTTATCAGCAAGTGTGCCAGAGAATCCTGTCATCGTTGAACCAACAGCAGTTTCACAGTTGCCTGGGCTTGAAGCTAAATGGCAAGTTTTGGCCAGTGGAATGTCTGTCCCATCTTCAACATCAGAAAATCCTTCCCAAAACGTTACAACTAACAAAACTTCCATAGAAGACCAGCAAGAGCAACTGACAGCACCACAGCCAGCGCAATTGACCCCAGAACAGCTGGCTCAAGCTAACAGTGCGAATGCTGAACAAACTGCATTTATCAAAACACAACCACAAACAGAAGCAACAGAGAGTGCAGATGAAAGTGGTGAAATTAATGCCCAATTAAAGGCACAGCAAGAATTTGCACTAACTCGCCTACAAGAAAAATCGAACCGTTTAAGAAAAAGTCTGGCGGAGTTGCGGTCTGAGGAGTCAAAAGAGTTATCAAAAACTACCTTTGAGTTGAAGCAGCCAACAACAATAGCCAATCAGCTGCCTCCCCTCAACACCCAAGGTACAGTAATTGAACAGTCGCCAACACTCACTGACGGTAGTCAAGATAATCTGGCCACAAGTGTAAAACAACCACAAGCCATTACTATTCCCGTGCAGCAACCAGCAACAACTGCACCAATAGTGACACCAAAAATCACAGCACCATCGTCACAAGGGACTTACGAAGTCAAACCAGGGGATACCCTAGCGGCGATCGCTAATCGATATAATACTTCCATTGCAGAAATAGCCAAAGCTAATGGCATCAGCAATCCCAATCAGCTACAAATTAGCCAAAAATTGGTGATTCCTACCGCTCCAGTTAACAGCCGTGCCATCCCACAAAACCCAACAAACGCGCAATACAACATCAACTCTCCCATAGCTAGTTTCCCCGTCCAACCCACTAGCATCAACTCCCAGCCATTCACTTCACAAACACCTGTTCTTGCTGATAACAGCAGTGTAGATAACAGCAGTGTGACTGTCCCAACCACAGCACCAGCAGCACCGCAAACCTTAGCACCTGATGTTGTTGAGCCAGAAACAACTGCCAACGAACCAGAAGTTCAAGGTGTAGGTGGTGATACCCCAATTCCCAGAGCTTTTGTTGAAATCCAAAAGCCCAGAAAGTCATCTGATAGAGTAGCTAGAGCTAAAAACGAAAGACTCCGCAACCTACAGGCAGAAATTCAGCGACTACAACGCAAATACCGCACTCAGCAAGCTGGGAACAATACCACACCAGAAAGAGAAGATGCAGCCATACCTATTCCTGTATCAGCTCCTAATGGTGTAGCCACCTCTAGACCCGTTTCTAACCAAGGAAGCGTTGCTATCCCCATTACTGTCCCCACTCCCATTACACCTGGTTATGCTAATGAACCAGTGAAACCAGAATTCCGAGCAACTCTTCCTTTAACCGACGAGTCAGTTAACCCAGAATTCTTGCCTAACAGTGGAGCCAGTCAACTTGCACCATCTCGTAACACCAACCGGACACGGATAGCAACCCCCCCATCTGGTGTGAGTGCAAATGATTCCTTGGGTAGAATGCGTGGAACTACCGTTTCTCCTTCTGTTAACAAGCTACCGCCATTAGCAGCTGTAGACCAGTATTTACCTCGTTCCATCGACGAAAACACACCCCCACCCTCGAATTCTTCTGTAGCCTACATTTGGCCAGCGAAAGGTGTACTCACATCTGGTTATGGTTGGCGTTGGGGAAGAATGCACAGAGGTATTGATATTGCCAATGCTGTAGGTACACCAGTGTTTTCATCTTCTGACGGTGTCGTTGAGAAAGCCGGCTGGAATAAAGGTGGCTATGGCAATCTTGTAGATATTCGCCATGCCGATGGCAGTTTAACTCGCTACGCCCACAACAGTGCCATTTTGGTACAAGTAGGTCAACAAGTACGCCAAGGTCAGCAAATTGCCAGATTAGGTAGCACCGGCTTTAGCACCGGGCCACACCTGCACTTTGAAATTCATCCCACAGGTAAAGGTGCAGTTAACCCCATAGCAATGCTACCTGCAAACCGCATATAGCAAAGGCTGTTTTCTATTGGATTACCATCTTATTTTTCAGGGGGAGTTAGTTTAGCTCCCTCTTTTTTCGTTGGGCAGGGGGCATGGGGCATTGGGCATCGGGCATGGGGCATTGGGCATCGGGCATTGGGCATCGGGCAGGGGAAGAAGGGATTTCCTACTCATTACTTCTTACTTCTTACTCATTACTCAGCACGGGCTAAACGCCCCGCTTCCGCTAACAGCACTCAGCACTCATCACTCACCACTCTCTCTGCTATTCTCAGTTTGGCAGAACGCGATCGCGGATTTTCTGAAATTTCTGCTTCTGTGGCAATAATTGGCTTTTTCGTCAAAACTTTTAATAGGGGTGAATTGCGTAACCCGTGCTTAACTAAACGGTCTTCTAAGCTGTGGAAACTAATAATGGCGATTCTTCCGCCAGGGACAAGGGCTTGGGGTGCTTTCTCTAAAAAAGTTTCTAGGGACTTTAACTCATCATTGACTACTATCCGCAAAGCTTGAAACACACGGGTAGCCGGATGGATTCTACCATAGCGGTATTTAGGAGGCACACAAAATGCGATCGCCTCTGCTAATTCTGTAGTGGTGTGGAACGGTCTTTTCTCAACGATACGTTTAGCAATACGTCTTGATAATCTTTCCTCGCCGTATTTAAAGAAAATATCCGCTAATTCTTTTTCATCCCATTCATTAATTACATCAGCTGCTGTCAAAGATTGCCTTTGATCCATTCGCATATCTAAACTAGCGGTGTGACGAAAACTAAAACCCCGTTCTGGCGTATCTAAGTGATAGGAACTTACGCCCAAATCCGCCAAAATTCCCTCAAAACTAGCCCCAGAAAATTGATAATTAGCAAAATTGCTGCGAACAAACTTCACCCGTTCCCCAAACTCTGCTAACTCCTTTCTTGCTGCATTTAAAGCATCCTCATCTTGGTCAAGGGCTGTTAACTTTATATCTGGTGCAGTCGCCAAAATTAAACGACTATGACCACCGCCACCCACCGTGACATCAAGGTAATTTCCTCCTGCACGTAAACCTAAACCTGTAATTACTGCTTGCGGTAACACTGGTAGATGGGAAAACGTCGGTTCTGCAATAGTGGGTAAATCAGTAAAATCAGAAGTCATTAGATTGAGGACAAAAAATAGATAATTACAACAGAATAGAGTTATCAGAATTGACTATTTATCTTTGATACTTAGCTATTGAGTTTAGGTTTGATTGTGGGAATGATTAGTATTTAAAATCAGCACAATTAGTGTACATATAAATCTACTGCATAACGAGCGATCGCACGAATCATCATCATTTAGCATTGGAATAACAGATACACAACATCTACAATCATCTATTTATTACTGACTGCAAACAAAATTCCAGTCAAAATTCAGAATATATAGAAGTAGTTTTCTGGTAAATTCAAATTGAGTAGCCAAACAAATTCTCCACTATCAAAAGTGATTAATTATTAGTCAACAATCAACATTTACTCCACTTTCCCCCACTGCCTCAACTCATCATCCCCAGGGAGATGAAGAAATCCCGTGGCTTAATTTATTGGATATCAAGCTTTCCTATAATAATTGAAGAAGTGAAACAAAATGCAACATCAACAAAACGTCCTCATCTGCCCCCATCTCTCCAACATACTCCCGTATGGGTAATAAATGCCGGGTTTGCCCCAAAAATATTGCCTCTACGAACATGAGCTTGGCAGACACGAAAACTCTTGTCTGGATGGCACTCAGCGATTCAATTCACTTTTTTCTAATGGGAGAACACGGAATTTATGGCGAGAATAGAAACCCGCACTGAACCAATGGTGCTGAACATGGGGCCACACCATCCCTCTATGCACGGGGTTTTGCGGTTAATTGTCACTTTAGATGGTGAAGATGTCGTTGACTGTGAACCGGTGATTGGCTACCTACACCGAGG
The DNA here is from genome assembly GCF_021596505.1 of Nostoc sp. CMAA1605. Taxonomy (GTDB): domain Bacteria; phylum Cyanobacteriota; class Cyanobacteriia; order Cyanobacteriales; family Nostocaceae; genus Trichormus. The sequence continues at coordinate 23,333 of NZ_PJIZ01000054.1, forward strand.
TATGGAAAAAATTGCCGAGAACCGTACCACCGTTATGTATGTCCCCTACGTGAGTCGTTGGGACTACGCAGCTGGGATGTTTAACGAAGCTGTCACCGTCAACGCACCAGAAAAATTAGCAGGTGTGGCTGTACCAAAACGCGCCAGTTACATCCGCGTCATCATGTTGGAATTAAATCGCATTGCTAACCACCTGCTGTGGTTTGGCCCATTCCTAGCGGACGTAGGCGCGCAAACTCCCTTCTTCTATCAATTCCGCGAACGGGAGATGATCTATGATCTATGGGAAGCCGCCACAGGCTACCGTATGGTTAACAATAACTACTTCCGCGTTGGTGGCGTAGCGGCTGATTTACCCTACGGCTGGGTAGATAAGTGCATGGAATTCTGCGATTATTTCTTACCCGTCGTTGATGAATACGAAAAATTAGTCACCAATAACCCCATCTTCCGTCGTCGTGTTGAAGGTATCGGTACTATTACCCGCGAAGAAGCAATTAACTGGGGATTATCTGGCCCCATGTTACGGGCTTCTGGCGTGAAGTGGGATTTACGGAAAGTTGACCACTACGAATGCTACGACGACTTTGATTGGGACGTGCAGTGGGAAACTGCCGGTGATTGCTTGGCGCGTTATATGGTGCGGATGCGCGAAATGCGTGAATCTGTAAAAATTATCAAGCAAGCCCTCAAAGGACTCCCCGGAGGCCCTTACGAAAATCTAGAAGCCAAACGGTTAGCAGCCGGGAAAAAATCTGAGTGGGATGCTTTTGACTACCAATACATCGGGAAGAAAGTTTCTCCCACCTTCAAAATGCCCAAAGGGGAAATTTACGCCCGTGTAGAAAGCGGTAAAGGCGAACTGGGGATTTATCTGGTTGGTGATGACAACGTCTTCCCCTGGCGGTGGAAAATCCGTCCAGCAGACTTCAACAACCTCCAGATTTTGCCTCATCTGTTGCGCGGTATGAAGGTTGCTGATGTCGTCGTGATTCTCGGTAGCATCGATGTGATCATGGGGTCTGTTGACAGATAGTTAGCTTTTCTCCATTGCTGTATAAGATTTGAGAACCCCGATTTTCTAAGAAAATCGGGGTTCTCAATTTTAGTAATTCTCAACAATAATTATTAATTTTTAATTAATTATCAGTACATTTCTACAAAAGTTATATAAATTGGGATTGCAGAGCATACATTATATAAAGTTTTATTTAGTATTGATTATTTAATTCTAGCAATATTAAATTTACCTATTTAAGTAAGTTTATATTTGAGCGATAGAATCGAATGAATTACTATATAAAACTAACCAAACTAACTGAATCTTATAAATTCGAGAGTTGTGGCAATTCATTCTCACGCAGAATTTGATCCTAGCTCAAATACATCTACAGAAGAGGGCTTACAAAAAGTTCTCCATCGTCTTGTCAATAAGATGCAACGAGACGCATTAATTCGACAAACGACAACCCAATTAAGAGAACACCTGCAAGTAGATCGCGTGGTTTTATACTACTTTTACTGGCAATGGCATGGACAGGTGACATTGGAAGCCGTAAGCTCAGAGCGATTTTCTATATTGGGTTCAACAGGGCAAGATGAGTGTTTTAACGAGCAGTATGCAGCGTTGTATTTAGCTGGTAGAATCAAGGCGATCGCTGATATTGAAACCGCCCCAATTACGCCTTGTCATCGAGATTTTCTTCGCAATTTACAAGTCCGGGCTAATCTAGTCGCACCAATTTTGACCAATAGACAATTATGGGGATTACTAGTAGCCCATCACTGTCAAGGAACTCATATTTGGTCACAATTAGACATAGAACTCATCCAAGTGGCGGCGCAAACTTTAGCCACATCCCCCTATATATTAGGTGAAAGGGAAAAGGGAAAAGGGAACAGGGAACAGTGAACAAATGACGGATAATTGATAACCCCTAATCCCCAGTACCCAATCCCCAGTCCCCAGTCCCCAGTCCCCTATGAATCTCAATTCTGCACTATATCAATCTATAGCTCATCGCATTCATCACAGTCCCAAACAGCGCATTACCTTTGCTGAATATATGAATATGGTGCTATATCATCCCGAATATGGCTATTATTCCAGTAATGCCGTCAACATTGGGTTTAAAGGCGGGGACTTTTTCACCTCAGCGAATCTTGACACAGACTTTGGTGAATTATTAGCCGAACAATTTCTACAAATGTGGGAAATTTTGGGGCAACCTCACCCTTTTATCTTATTAGAAATGGGTGCAGGTCAAGGATTATTAGCTTTGCATATCCTCAATTACATTCAGCAGCATCGTCCCAACTTTTTCTCTGTGTTGCAATACTGGATTGTGGAAAAATCTCCAGGGTTAAAACAAGAACAACAACAACGCCTACATGAGTTTCCCGTATATTGGTATGACTGGGAAGAGATAGCACCCAACTCAATTATTGGCTGTATTTTCTCCAACGAATTAGTAGATGCTTTTCCAGTACATCAGTTTATTTTAGAGGCAGGTGAACTGCGAGAAATTTACGTCACACTTCAAACACCAGTTAATACTTCCGTGTCTTCCACCCCGTCCTTTACAGAAGTCACAGGTGAACCATCCACACCCCAACTAGCAGCATATTTTGATTTAATCGGGATTGATTTACAACGAGGTGGTTATGAAGATGGCTATCGTAGTGAAATTAATTTAGCCGCTTTAGACTGGTTGAGTATAGTATCTGACCGCTTGCAACGGGGCTATGTGCTAACAATTGATTATGGCTACCCTGCCAACCGTTACTATAACCCCAGGCGATCGCAAGGGACACTCCAGTGTTACTATCAACATCGTCATCACAATAACCCTTATATTAATATCGGACAGCAAGACATCACGGCCCATGTTGACTTTACAGCATTAGAACAATGGGGAAAGTCCTGTGGTCTAGAGAAAGTTGGCTTTACCCAACAAGGTTTATTTTTGATGGCTTTAGGGTTAGGAAACCGCATTGCAGACCTTTCCTATCAGAAAATAGACCTATCTCAACTACTCAAAAGACGAGAAACACTCCACCAACTAATTGATCCTACAGGAATAGGTGGTTTTGGAGTTTTAATTCAAAGCAAGGGACTATCCCCACAAGAATGTACTCAACCACTAAAAGGCTTAATTGTGCCACAATGAAAGGGAGCAGGGAAAAAAAGAGAAACTACCACAGCAAACTTCCAACTAAACATTTCAACTTTTCTCCCCTACACCCCACACCCCTAAAAAATTAAAACTCTCTTTAAGAATGCTGTATTAGTAAGATATGGACTAGCATAACAGTGATCGCTATGAAGCACAGTCAACAATCGGAGTGATAATTATGACTGCTCATGACCTGTTAATGTTAGTAACACTACTGAGTCCTGGTATCTTACTATCAGTCCTCATTATGGCGAGTTTTGCCGCAGGTGGCTAACTGCTAAATCCGTAATTCGGGAGTAGAAAAGCTGATGAATACTCAATCACACTTTTTTCTGTGGGCATTTGCCAACACTCAAATTATTATTCAGCACTAGTTAATTTGAGATGGGAATCAAGACTGCTACTCCCTGACTACTGAAAACCAAACTATGACAACGCGATGTCTCAACAAAGGACTCGCTAATGCTTTACTCAAGGAAAACAAACAATGAAGGTGGCATTTCTGGGAACTGGACTAATGGGACAACCAATGGCCCAAAGATTGTTAGCAGCAAATATAGAAGTAATTGCTTACAACCGTACCCCAGAAAAACTAGCACCCCTACAAGCAGCAGGTGCGGAAATCGTCAACCATCCCCGCTATGCAATTCGGGAAGCAGAATGTGTCATTCTCATGTTGACTAACGCCGCCGCCATTTATCATGTTTTATTGTCAGACACTTCATGGCGGACGTTAGCTGGACGCACTATCATCCAAATGGGTACCATTACCCCGACACAAAGCCAAGAAATTCGAGATTCTGTAGTTGGCGGTGGGGGAGAATACATGGAAGCACCTGTATTGGGAAGCATCCCCGAAGCTCAAACAGGAACGCTAACGGTGATGGTAGGCGCGCAACTACAACAATATGAAAGACACTTAGATTTACTCAAGAATTTTGGACCTGATCCGGTGTTAGTGGGGCCAGTGGGAACAGCTTCGGGATTGAAACTAGCCTTAAATCAACTGATCGGCTCATTAACTACCAGCTTTGCCCTCAGTTTAGCTTTTGTGCAGCGTCAAAGGATTGATGTAGAAAAGTTTATGGAAGTTTTGCGTAGCAGCGCGCTGTATGCACCTACCTTTGATAAAAAACTACAGCGTATGTTAGAAGGTAATTACAGCAATCCGAATTTTCCCACAAAGCACTTACTCAAAGATACAGATTTATTTATCTCCGAAGCTCAATCTCTAGGTTTGGATCTCAGCAGCATTGAAAATGTGCAGAAAATTCTCCAAACAGCCATGAAAATGTCATTTGCTGAAGATGATTATTCAGCCTTATTTTCTGTAATTAGAGATTGGGGAGAAGTTAGCGGAGGGTAGGGATTGGGGATTGGGGACTGGGGACAAGGTAGGAGTAATGAGTGCTGAGTGCTGAGTAATGACTATTGACTAATGACTAATGACTATTGACTACCTACAACAAAGGCAACAAAATTTCAAATTCTGTTCCTTTACCTAGTTGGGAGCGAAAATTTAGATGTCCTCCATGTCTAGCAGTGATGATTCTATAACTTACGGCTAAACTCGTTTCTTTATCGGCTCTCTTTTCTATCGAAAAATTTTCGCGCATTTGTTTTTGTAATTCATCAGGAATTCCTGGGCCATTATCAGTAATAGAAATTTCTACCCACCTTGAATCAGGTGCATTGGGTGTAATTGTGGGTTTAGAAATCACCTTTGTGGAAATAACAATTTCTGCTTGTTTGAGATGATGTTGACTATCTGGTTGTAATTGTTGCCTGACTGCTTCATCTAGCAAACCATCTACAGATTGACTTAATATATTCATTAATACTTGGTTAAATTGCCCTATATAGCAAGGCACTGGAGGCAATTTACCGTAGTTTTTGACAATGCGAATCTCGCCCTTTAAACGGCTTTTAATTAAAATTACAATACTATCTATGCAGGCGTGTAAATCTACTGGTTTAGGATAAATTGCGTCGATGTGACAAAAATTCTGTAAGCTGGTGACAAGTTTTTTTAGTCTTTCTGCACCACTGCGCGCACTAGTTAAAGCTTTAGATAAATCTTGCTCTAAATAATCAAATTCTATTTCTTCTTTGATTGTATCGACGGTGTGACAACAATCAGAGCAGTTATTTTCGTAAGCAGCTATTAATTTTAATAAGTCTTGGGTGTAGTTGGATATATGAGTGAGATTACCCCAAATAAAACCTACAGGATCTAAAATTTCGTGGGCAACTCCATCTACTAATCTGCCAAGACTAGCCATTTTATCATTTTGAATCATTTGGGCTTGAGAGCGTTCATAACGCACTTGAGTCTCAATCCCGCGAATTTGCCAAGCTGCGATATTTAGCTCTTGGATATCTAAAAGTTTGTAGGTATTTTCTGCTGTCTGTACTACTATAGGTTCTGCTAAAAATTCTGGCGATCGCTTGAGCGTATGGTACATTGCCGTTAAAATTGGCGTTGTCTCAGGTAACTGTAAAATCGTTCTCCGCACGTAACTATAGATCACCTCTAAAGGTTCTTTCGCCAGTAAATCTTCACCGTGGGGACGAACTAAGAACTCTACTAACCGTCGTCGAGAGATCATTCCATAAAATTTACCGTGTTCTAATAAAATTACACCTGGGAGTAAGGGATATTTATCAAAATATCTTGCTACTTCTGTACCAGTACAGCTGACTGATACCTCAAAAGTGTACATTGGTAGTTCTTGCAGCCTTGATTCTATACTCAAATCGCGATCGCTACCTACAGATAAAATTGGCGGCGATGTTTGGTAACAAAACTCTTGTGACACAGTAAACTCTCATCTTGACCCAAATTTGCCAATAATCAGCTAATATTCTATTCCCTATCTCTTCTGCTGGGATTAATACAAGGAAATTAAAAAAACAAACTGATTTATCAGCTTTTGAGCTATTTTAGCTATTGGTCTGATTTCCACCGAACCGTACTATTCTCTAAACTTTAACGTCAATACCGAATAATTTAAGTATTTTTACTTAAAAAAGATCCTTGATCCGCAGAATTTTGCAAATTGGTATTGCAGATTGAGACTTTTTATAGTACAAGGTCAACCAACCCTAAAATCTAATTTTTGGAGCATAGCCAAAACTATGAATAACGATGAATATGAGTAAAATCGAGCGATCCCCAAATGTTTAAAAATATAAATTATCAAGCAAATTGCCCAGAAATCAGTATCATTAAACGATGATATGAGTAAGTATCATAGCCACAAACCTGTAAATTTAAAGATTATTGCTTTTGCTCTTGAATTTTTGAGTTTTACTCAATGCTATGTTAGTTCAACACTACATACAAAAAATAGGAACTATTACGGTTATACAACAATCATCAGACTCATCATCAGTATATGTTCCACCATCAAAAATCTATCAATAACTTATTGATAGCTATGAAGACTGCCACTCAAATTTCTAACATCTATCAATTAACTGTTTTGAATGATGTTGTATCTAATTAAAATGTGTTTGAACCTGATTCAGATAGAATGACTAAGCATAACCTCAAAACTTCAAACCGCTTTTGACTGCGACACCCATGAATCAATTGAACAATGGTTTCACTATATTTTTGAGTTTGCTAGTCGAGGCGATGCCTTTTTTGCTTCTAGGGGTTTTATTCTCCAGTTTGCTGCTATTTTTCGTAGATGAGCGCAAATTAGTCGAGAAAATGCCCCAAAACCCGCTACTAGGTGCTTTAGTTGGCAGTATGGTAGGCTTTTTGTTCCCAGTGTGTGAATGTGGCAATGTGCCTGTTGCTAGGCGGTTGCTAATGCAAGGAGTACCCACACCTGTAGCAGTTGGTTTTTTACTAGCAGCACCAACAATCAACCCGATTGTCATTTGGGCGACATGGACAGCATTTCGTGATCAGCCAGAAATTGTAATTTTGCGAGTGGTCTTTTCATTATCAATTGCGACAATTATTGGCTATGTGTTTAGTTTTCAAACCGACTTGCAACCCATAGTACAACCAGCGATCGCCCGTTACTTAAAATTTAATCCCCCTCCCAATCCAGAACAAAAACGCCGAGGTAAATCGCCAACAGGAAAACCAGCCATCAACACACCTAATATTTTGCGTTCTGGGACTTATATTTTAGGGGGTAGAGCTGGAATGACGACAAGATTAGACGCTAACCAACTCCCCACAAGTGAACCCAACCCCAACGCAGGTAAAAGCAAAGCAGACAAATTGCGTTTAGTGCTAGATAACAGTATTCAAGAATTGCGAGAATTAGGCGGTGTCATGGTTTTAGGAAGTGCGATCGCGGCCGCAATTCAAGTGTTAGCCCCCCGCGATTTAATCCTCAGCCTTGGCGCAGGCCCCATTACCTCCATTTTGGTGATGCTAGTGTTAGCCGCCGTCGTTTCCATTTGTTCCACAGTCGATTCCTTTTTCGCCCTCTCCTTCGCCTCGGCCTTCAGTAGTGGCTCATTACTAGCATTTTTAGTCTTCGGCCCCATGATTGACATCAAAAGCGTAGGTTTGATGTTATCCATGTTCAAACCCAAAACCATCTTTTACCTATTTGCCCTAGCAGGACAACTGACGTTTTTATTTACCCTGTTCATTAACTTGCACGTAATTTAATTAGGGGTGTGAGGGTATGAGGGTATAGGGGTGTAGAGGGACAAGTTAGACAAGGGAGACAAGGTAGACAGGGGGAGAAAAATCAAAGTAACTTATTTGCCTAATGACTAATGACTAATGACTATTGACTATTGACCAATGACTAAATCTCAACGCCAAAATAAGTTTCTGGCCTGGCTGGATGTATTAGCAATTGCATCTTGGGGCATATTAATGCTGAGGTATTGGGTAACTGGCAAGCTCAATTTGTTAATTCACCCCAATTTCTTTGGTTTAGTGGTTGTATGTGGTGTCGCCTTGATTGTCATAGCTTTCTTGAAAGCAAAAGAACTATGGCAACGGCGAAGACGAGAGGTTACACCCAATGTTCAGCACGTTAACTTCTTCGCACCTGGATGGGGTAGTAGTTTGCTACTCATCTCAGCAATCGTAGGAATAATCATCACACCCCAAGTATTCGCCAGCGATAAAGCACTACAAAGAGGTGTAACAGAGTTAACTAATTCTCGTGTGCAACCCCAAGCCTTTAGGGCTTCCACTCGTCCAGAAGAGCGATCGCTGGTAGACTGGGTACGCACACTCAGCGTCTATCCTGAGCCAGACGGATACACCGGTCAAAAAGTGAAAGTGCAAGGGTTTGTCATCCACCCACCAGACATGGGTAAAGAATACATATTTCTCGCCAGATTTGTTCTCACCTGCTGCGCCGCAGATGCCTATCCAGTTGGCTTACCCGTGAAACTCTCAGAAGGTCAAGAAAGATACACCCCTGACACTTGGCTAGAAATAGAAGGAAAAATGGTGACAGAAACCATAAGTGGTAAACGCCAACTCACCATCGCCGCCAGTTCCTTGAAAAAAATTCCCCAGCCACCCAATCCCTATAGTTATTAGGGACTGGGGATTGGGGATTGGGGACTGGGGACAAGGTAGACAAGGTAAACAAGGTGGGAGATGAGAAAAACTGTTCACTGTCGTCTAATGACTAATGACTAATGACTACCAAATCTTTCCTCCAACCATTAGATCGAATGGCGATCGCTTTAATGCTGTTGCTCAGTTTGTTGATTGGGCTACTCATTTTACAAGGTGATGTCGTAGCAGCGCGAGTGCGGGATTTTTCCTGGCAAAATCAGCAGATTGGGGCAGAAGATATTTCTTTTACCCTCACTTTTAGCCGTCCTATGAATGCTAAAAGCGTAGAGGAAAATTTAAAAGTTTGTCCATTAGCAAACAAAAGTGAAGAGGAAAATCTCAAAAGCTGTCCCGAAGATCGTCCACCACTAGCAGGTAAAATCAGTTGGACAGGACGACGGATGGTTTACACGCTGTTGACACCTGCACCATACGGCACAAGCTATAAAGTGTATTTGCAAGGGGCGAAAGATAAATTTGCGGCTATAGAAGATAAAAAGCGAGTGATCCAGCCTTTTGTGGGTCAGTTTACCACGCGCGATCGCGTGATTCTCTACATAGGAGCTGACCAAGAAGATAAAGGCCGATTAGTTCTTTACAACTTAACTCAAGACCAAAAAACAGTCCTCACCCCCAAAGAGTTAGTTGTGATGGACTTTAAAGCCTACCCCGATGGGGAAAAAATCTTGTTTTCAGCCCGTGCTAGCAATAATCAAGACTTACTATCAGCGAAAATATATACTGTCACCACAGGAGTTTCTGCCAAAGCTGGCGCATCACCAACCACAGCAGGTTTAATCGACCTAGTTTTAGACAATAAAGACTATCAAAATCTCAAATTCGACTTATCACCAGACGGACAAACAATAGTCGTACAAAGAGGAAATAGAAACAATCCCAGCGACTTTGGATTGTGGTTTATGCCAGCGAACATTCCACCAGGCGAAAAACTTCAACCCCAACGTTTACAAAGTCAACCAGGAGGAGATTTTCTGATTACTCCTGACAGTAAAGCCGTAGCCATTGCCCAAGGACAAGGGGCTGCAATTTTACCTCTGCAACAAGATGCCAGCAAACCCTTAGATTTTCTGCCGCAGTTTGGTTTAGTACAATCCTTTTCTAAGGATGGCTCTCAAGCAGCTATGGTCAAATTTAATACTGACTTTACAAAAGAATTATTTTTAGTCACCAATCAAGGTACACAGAAACCCCTAGTCAAGACTACAGGCTCAATTCTCAGTTGCCAGTTTGATCCTGCTTCACCTACCCTCTACTGCCTATTAACACAACTCGTCTCTCAGGCACAATATATAGAACAGCCTTACTTAGTAGCAATTGATCTAAAAAACCAGCAGCAGAAACCACTATTAGTCTTACCAGTGGAACAAAGAAACGTGCAGATGAGTTTATCCCCTGATGGTTTAGCCTTGCTATTTGACCAAGTAGTTCCCGAAACCAATACTAGTAAACCATCTACTAGCAATTTGAAGACTGATGAAGGTGAAGCGATCGCCACTAGTAGTCTTTGGTTAATGCCCCTACTGCCCATTTCTGATGCAGCCATCAGCACCATTAAACCAGAAAAACTTCCCCTAATTGGTTTCCATCCTCGTTGGTTGCCATAGTTACTGGACAAAAGGCAAAAGGCCAAACATAATTCCCCCAGTCCCCAGTCCCATTCTTAAATTTTTGACTTTTTCTATTGACTATCCCAAAGGTGTTTTTGATAAATTATATACAGATATAGTGTTTCTCCAGCGTGTGAATTTCAACTAGGGAGCTGCTACCACATAACTTTTGACTAAAGCCAAGTCAGCTTGAACCAAAATATTTCAGTATCTGTACAGCAACTCATACATCTGTAGCATTTAAACTCAAAATACCCCCGATATCTCAGGTTGACGGGGGGTCAGTTCTTAATGTTATAACGACATCAGTTATAGATGCAAAATGGGGAACACTAATCAATAATGACTACTGAAGCTAGGGGAAACAATAGCTTGGCTGTAAACTTATTCCCTAGACGGTTGATCAGCAATGCTGAAAATTGATTAAGTGGGTGGTTCAAGAGTGATGAATGAAGCCGACACCTCAAATAACAGGAATGTGATGGAATCTCCTAATTCTTCTGCTAATTCTCTACAACCAGAACAAACTATCTGTCCTTTTTATTCAGTCGTACCTGCTGACAATATAACCGTTGCTAAATTGCCACTCCTCAACCCCGCAGCAGATGAGCCGCACCATCACACAACTGCTGATGTTCCCCAAGATAATCATGTACAGTCAGATTGGGTTGTAGAACCTGATAGTGAACAGCAAACACAGATTGCAGAAGAATTTCAAAAACTCCTGGCATTAAATACAGAACTGCGTACTGCCAATAATGAGTTATATCAGCAAGTAGAACATCTTAAAGATGAATTGGTAGAGTCAGAAAAGGCTCTACAGTGGCAAAAAAGACGTTCTAGCGTTACAGAATCTATGCTCAATCAGCAAGCGCAAGAACTTGCTGCGGCTCAAGAACAAATTCAATCATTATTCCAACAGCTAGAAACTACAGCCCAAACAGCACAGCGTCAAGAAATCTTAATTGAAAGTTACAAAGCCCAATTACAAATCAGTCAACAACGCATTGCCCAGTTAGAAAGGGAATGCACTTTATTACAAACAAACTATAGCGAACAATCTCAACAAGTATTGCAGTCAGAAAACGCCTGTCGGGAGTTGCGGACTAGATTAATGCGACAACAACGTCAAACATTACAATTTAAAGCCGCACTGGAAAAATGTCTAGAAACATCCATTCCCAGTTATGATTCTTCTGATGCAGCTACCGATAAGCCGCCAAGTTCAGTCCCCCACAAATCGCGGTTTGCCAAAAAAGCCAGGTCTTTGTTTCCGAATGCACAGCCGATTAAACCTTGGTCAGCAGAACCAGAATCACCAACAGAAAATACTGATCAGGTAACAAGTGAACCTTCATTACCACCTCCATTTACCAGTAGTTACGCTGTTCCCAACCCTTCGCCGATTTGGAACTGGCCGCCTAAAGAACAAACTCCCTCACCCCCACAGCCAGAACCATCAATGGAAACTGGGGAAAGTGAACCTGTAACTCAATCAGAAGAAGTGATATCTGTAACACCATCGCCAGAACTAGATGAGCAAATAGATAGCCTGATTCAAATGTTTTTTGCGTCTCAGTCTGGAACTGGAACTACACCTACACAACCACCATTAACAGAACTTCATTCTGATCATCAAGCTGAAGAAAATCCAGTTTGGGAAACTTGGGCGACAAATGTTGAAGACGATACAGCACCAGAAACGACACCAGACAACCCAGCAATCAAATTTACAGAAATTATACCTCCAGTAAATAACTCTGCTACATTGTCATTTAATCTATCGTCTACAGATAAACCTACTTCCACACCAGAAAATCTTCATAGTGAAACCTATCCACAACATGAAAATTTTGGTTTAGGTGATTTACCTCCAGAATTAGGGGGAGAAGTTGTAGATCAAGATTCTCAATCACCTTCGCCAGTAGTTTATCCTCAACGTCCACCAAAAGGACGTAAGTCTTTAGCATCGGTGGAATTGCCAAAGTTTAAGCAATGAATAGGGGTATAGGGGTGTAGGGGTGTAGGGGTGTAGGGGAAAAAATAAGTAGGAATTTTCCCTTACACCCTCATACCCTTACACCCTTACACCCTTAATTACACCCCTTCTGAACGAAGAGTTTCGTTTCCTAAATTAGCATTAGCAAACTGCTGGGGCGATCGCGGTCTACCTGTGGTGATAGCGTAGTTAATACTTAGTAACCACAGCCATATTCCTGGATAACGGGGTTCTAGTTTGGGTTGAACCCAGATGAGAAAACTGGGAAACCAAGCACCTAGTAAAGCACTTACTAAGGCGTGACGACCAAAATTGGCATAATTTCCTAACCACCTGAGTAAATCTTTCCAGCCAGCCATTTCCCAAATCCACCAAATTAAAGCAGGATTGATGCGTGCTGCTTTTAATGCTAGGCGGTTAAATGTCAACCAATCACAACGATCCTTAATAAAGTTGTCGGCTACTTCTAAGGGTTCATCAGCTAATAACCCAAAGAATGTATTTAACATGGCATTGATGCGCTGGGGTGGGAGAAATTTTCCGGTAGGAACCATCATCCCTTTAGAAAATAGCCAAGTGACAGACACATTGCTTTGGTAAGCGCGGATTAAGTTCAAATGACGTTGACTCAACAAATCATGCTTGAGTGCAACATTTAATAAAGTGGTGAGACGTTCTAAATTACGTACCAGTGAGCCGAAACCTGTGAATACTAAGGGTGATTGTAAAGACGCAGCATCACCAATTGCAATTAATCGATCAAAGGCCACTTGGCGATCGCGACTATTTACACTAAAATGCCCTGGTATGTAGCCAAAGGTTGGCTTTTTCCACACCAACTGCTCTAAATCACATCGGCGATACTCCGGCAAAATCGTAAAGAAATCCTCATACATCTCTAGCAAAGAACCGGGGTTTTCTGGATTAACTTCGTGGTAATGAAATAGATAAATTGTCAGTTCTTCACCCGCACCAGGAAACAATTCCCAAATTAATTGTCTACCCCGTGAAATATCGCCGTGGCTGTACAATACATCGCCATACTGTGAATCCCACACACCAGGGGCAAATCCCTTGTCAATCACTGCTCCCACAGTCGGACAGACGCTATCAAAAGCGCGTCCACCGTTTAATTGCCAAGCAATGGGGGAAGCCGTTCCCATTGCATCCACCAAAAGCCTACCACTCACTTGCTTTTGTGTTTGAGTGGGTAAATGCTGGAGTGTAACTACAACTCGTGATTGCTCAATATTGGCTTGCAAAAACTCTGTTTCATCCCAAATTTCGCCACCTGCGGCTGTTAACTTCTGTCCACACAACCGCAATAATTTATCGGAGTCTAAAGATATATTTAGCACCGTGGGCGTGTGTAAAATAGGCGATCGCAATTTGGGTGGATTATTGCCGTCAAAAAACTTATTAAATCCGTCCTTATATTCTCTGACAATAATCGTTTCCAATTCAGCTGGCGTAAATAAACCCAAGTTCACCAAACTTTGAAGTTCATCACGGGAAATATTCCATTCCCGATTCATCCGTCCAAACGCCAGACGTTCCACCAGCAGCACTTTGTAACCCAATTGTGCCATCACTGCCGCATGAATTACCCCCAGCGCACCGCCAATATAAATCAAGTCGTATTGGGGATTGGGGATTAGGGATTGGGGATTGGGTGTTTTTCCTACCCAGTCCCCAGTCCCCAGCGATGCACTGAGCTTGTCGAAGTGTCCCCAGTCCTTTCTCACAAACAGCACCTGACGAGGCTGTTGAGGATGCCGTACTCCCTCACGCCATCTTTGTTCCCACCAATAGGCGCGCTGGAGGTCATATTCCCCATTGGGCATTTTTTGGAAATATTTCACCGTCAGGGGATAGTAGGGGGCTAAAGCCTCAAAAATTGATTGCTGTGATAAATCAATTGCTGGCGGTTCGGGGTAGCAATGGGGAAAACGCTGTCTGACGGCTTTTGTTAACTTTTGCAGAAAATCCTTTTCTTGGGGAAGAGGTGTATCTGCCCACCGGAAGACCTTAAGGTAAGTAGTTCTCTGGACAGACCAAACAAATACAGAGATTTCTTTCGGTAAATTTTCGGAAAAATTGGTACCACCTGTTGTATATTTACTAGATAATTTCAGGCAGAATCCATCTGGAGTCAGTATTTTCTCCCAATTTCCTGGGTCAAACTCTGATTGCAGCCAACTGCGTACAGTTGCCGTGTCCGAAATCGGAACTTCGAGATAAAGGATTTCTTTCATGTTTTTCTGACATCTGTGATTAATCTACTTATCCAGGCAGATATGCGAAAGGCATCAAGTACGCTAAACTCCGCCCTATCATTTCAATAAAGATTCAGTAAAGAATTTTTAATAATTTGTCAAAACTTTTTTCCATTTCCTAAGTTTAATAAACCCACGCCATGAATTATCCCATTCCAGACAGTCCTCAAGAAATTTTTGCTTTAAAACAACAGCCGATAGATGAAGAATTAGTCGCCTCAGCGATCGCAGGAGTGATTAAAATTGTCCGTTCCCAAGGACAATCTTTAGAAGAGTTGACAGCCCAATTGCTAGCTGATGACCCTGTATTAGATCAGCAGCAACGCCGTTGGCTGAGTACAGTGGTGAGTCAAGCTTGGGAGAGTTTTGGTTAAGCAGGCAAGGGGGGCAGGGGGAAGGGGTGCAGGGGTGCAGGGGTGCAGGGGGCAAGGGAGAAAAAATCACTCAGCACTCAACACTCAGCACTCTTCCAAGCGATCGCTTTTATCCCCTACACCCTTACACCCTTACACCCTTACACCCTCGCACCCTTACACCCTTACACCCTCACACCCCTAAACCCCAAGTCTTGAGATGCTTGAAAATGCAGTAACAACCCATATTCCAAGCCCTCAACAACTGCTTGATAGGACGCTGCCAAAATATTTGTCGAAACGCCGATAGTCGTCCAACGTTGAGAACCGTTACCCGATTCCACTAGCACACGAGTTTTCGATGCTGTTCCCCGATGTCCGTTGAGAATCCGCACTTTGTAATCTGTCAATTCAAAATTAGCGATTTGCGGGTAAAAATTCCTTAAAGCTTTGCGTAAAGCTGCATCTAACGCCGCCACAGGGCCATTACCTTCGGCAGCTTCTAATTTATCTTCCCCATTAACAGCTAATTTCACTGTAGCTAAAGCATTATTAGATTCTTGCCCCTCCACCAAGTCACAGTGGACTTGAAAACCCTTCACCTCAAAAAATTTCTGGCGATCGCCTAAAGCCTCATACATCAACAGTGCAAAACTAGCTTCAGCCGCCTCAAATTGATAACCTTCGCTTTCTAACTCTTTGAGACGCTGGAGAATTTGCTTGGTTTCTGGAGATTGCTTGTCAATTTCAATACCAAAACTCCTGGCTTTAGCTAACACATTACTCACCCCAGACTGTTCCGAAATCACAATCCGACGACGATTTCCCACCTGTTCTGGCTGAATATGTTCATAAGTCAGGGGATTTCTCTCCACCGCCGACACATGAATACCACCTTTGTGGGCAAAAGCCGAACGTCCCACAAAAGGCGCGTGTTCATCAGGGGCTAAATTCACCACTTCACTTACAAAGCGACTAGCTTCTGCTAGTTGAATAAGCTGGTGTTCAGCGATACAACTGTAGCCAAGCTTTAATTGTAAATTAGGAATCAGTGAACATAAGTTAGCATTGCCACACCGTTCCCCATAACCGTTAATTGTGCCTTGCACCATAGTTGCCCCCGCCATCACAGCTGCTAAGGCATTGGCTACCGCCATATCTGAATCATTATGAGTATGTATCCCAATTTGGGGGATTGGGCATTGGTAATTGGGCATTGGTAATGAGGAATCATCTTTTTTCCCATTCCCGATTCCCCATTCCCCAGTTGCTTTTACCACATCCTGTACAATCTGAGTTACTTCATGGGGTAAAGTCCCGCCATTGGTATCACACAGAACTAGCCACTCTGCCCCAGCCATCATTGCAGCTTTGAGAGTTTGTAAAGCATAGTCTTGATTCTGTTTGTAACCATCAAACCAGTGTTCCGCATCGTAAATTACCCGCCGCCCTTGAGTGCGAAAAAACGCGATCGTATCGCGAATCATCGCTAAATTTTCTTCTAAAGTCGTTTTTAGACCTGATGTGACGTGTAAATCCCAGGATTTGCCGAAAATTGTTACCCAGCGAGTCCCTGCCGTCAGTATGTCCTGTAGCATTGGTTCCTCGGCAGCTGTGGTATGTGGGCGGCGAGTTGAACAAAATGCCACAATTTCTGATTGTTTAAGCGGATTCTCTTGTAACTGCCAGAAAAATTGAACATCTTTAGGGTTAGCCCCAGGCCACCCACCTTCTATAAAAGGAATCCCTAATTGATCCAGTCTGTAAGCAATGCGTAGCTTGTCTTCTATGGAAACTGATAACCCTTCGCGCTGAGTGCCATCCCGTAGTGTGGTGTCATAAAGCCAAATTTGGGGTAAGGGATTTGTGGTCATAAGAATCAAACTGTTGATACAACTTTACAAGCAATGTGTCAAGATACAACAAAAAGTCTATTTGGTAATTAGAATATGCCTAAGGTGCTGGCTCAAGGTCAAACAATTGAGTGTCATAGCGGAGCTAATTTACGCAAAGTTCTACTAGAAAATGGTATTGACCTCTACAATGGCGGTGCTAGGCTAATAAACTGTCGAGGAATTGGTAGTTGCGGAACTTGTGCGGTTAAAGTAGAGGGTGAGGTGTCAGCAGCGAATTGGCGTGATCAAACGCGGAGATCGCTTCCTCCCCATTCTCCTACAAAAAACCTGCGTTTAGCTTGTCAGACTCAAGTGCTAGGCGACGTAAAAGTAACAAAATTTGACGGATTTTGGGGTCAAGGTTCTCAAGTCGTATGGCAATCAGAAGGTTAGGTTAAAAAGGAGAAAATCAAGATGGGTAGATGGACACCACTAGTTTAATGGCTGGAGGCTTGGCTTTTAAT
>NZ_PJIZ01000055.1 GCF_021596505.1 Nostoc sp. CMAA1605
ATAGAAGCGAATACTCCTATTCTCAGTCAGCTAGACAGTTCTCAGTTACTTTCATCTTTGACTCTCAGAGAACAGGAAGTATTGGAACTTTTAACCCACGGTCTTTCTAACGCTGAAATGGGACTGCAACTACATTTGAGTCCCAGAACTGTGGAAAAATACGTCAGTAGTCTATTAAGAAAAACTGACACCAGCAACCGAGCTGAACTGGTGCGCTTTGCCATCAAGCACGGACTGGTGGAATAGGGAATGGGGAATGGGGAATGGGGACAAGGTGGACAAGGTGGACAAGGTAAACGTTACTTCAATGCCCAATGCCCAATGCCCTATTTCCATTAATTAGGACTTACTGACAATATGTTGCAATAGACCATCACAGGCATCAAGTAGTAAATCAATCACTTGATTAAACCCCTCTGTGCCGCCATAGTAGGGGTCAGGAACTTCTTTGAGGGTGTGTTGAGAACAAAATTCACACATCAAATGCACTTTATGGTGATATTGTCCAGTAGGATCAAGGGAAAGAATATCTTGATAGTTATCTTGATCCATCGCTAAAATTAAGTCAAATTCCTGAAAATCAGATTTTTGAAATTGTCTAGCTCTGCCTTGCAGTTTAATTCCTAATTTTGTTGCCGCCGCCGCACTCATACGGCGGTCAGGTGGACTGCCGATGTGATAACTAGATGTACCGGCTGAATCACAAAGGATGCGATCGCTTAAATTATCCTTGTCGATCAGATAATTCATGATGTTTTCTGCCGACGGTGAACGACAGATATTCCCCAGACAGACAAACAACAATTTGTAGGGCATAAGAGTAATTTGTAGTTTTTACCAGAGAATATGAAGATTTTTTCTGAAAAATTGATAATAGTTTTGAATATAAATGTGTCAAAAGTCAATAGTCGAGAGTTTTTTGACTAATGACTAATGACTAATGACTAATGACTAAAATCCAGGTAATTCTAGTCCACTTGTCAATTCTTCCATCCGTTCGCGCATGGTAGCGGTGGATTTTTCATAGGCACTTTTCATAGCTGCTGTTACCAAGTCAGAGAGGATGTCTGAGCCTTGTTCTAAAGCGGCGGGAGAAATTTCTACGCGCTTGGGTTCCTGATTTCCACTGACAATCACTTTAACCAGTCCACCACCAGCTTCTCCAATGATTTCCATTTGCTCCAATTCTTCCTGGAGTCGCTTTGCACCTTCTTGAACTTGCTGTGCTTTTTTAAATGCTTCGGCTAGTTCTTTCATTTTGCCTAAGCCGAAGCCAAATCCTTGTCCTTTTCCTGTCATAACTATTTATCCGCGTGTGCTTTGAATAACAAATCAAATTCAATTATAGAGGCGGTGGGGAATTTGCCCATGAATTCATGAAAATAGGCATTGATACCAATTCAAAATTCAAAATACCCTACGGGAAGCAAGCTACAAAATTCAAAATTAAGAAAGTGATACTCAGCATACCTTTTAGCGTTTGCATCTGTATCGAATTTTTTGTGAATTGATATGACGAGAAATGGGGAATGGGAAAAATCGTTCGATTCCCCATTCCCCATTCCCCATTCCCCATTCCCTATTCCCTATTTGCCATTCCCTCAAGCTACAGCCTGAAATTCACCAATCATTTTTACTTCTGGTTCTAACCAGATTGACCAGTTCTCTTGTACTGTATGTTGGATATGACGAATGAGGCTAAAAATATCGTTGGCTTTCGCTCCACCACGATTGACAATAAAGTTGGCGTGGAGATGGGCTACTTGCGCGCCACCAATTTGATAACCTTTTAAACCTGTTTGTTCGATTAACCAACCAGCCGCATAGGGCTTGGGGTTGCGGAAGACACTACCACAACTGGGATAGTTGTAGGGTTGTGTACTCAGGCGGTGTTGTTTATGTTGTTTTGTAATAGCTAAGACTTGGGCGGGATCAGCTCCTGGGTGCAGTTGGAATGTAGCTTGAGTGACGATGCGATCGCCTCCTTGTAGTAGTGAGGTGCGATAGGTATAACCTAATTCCGCAGGGCTGAGGGTGCTGATTGTACCATCAGGAGACAGAACTTCAGCACTCACTAACATATCTGCGATACAGCTACTGTGTGCGCCAGCGTTCATGACTACCGCACCCCCCACCGTACCAGGAATACCAACAGCCCACTCGAAACCTTGCCAACCTAATTGGGCGGCTGCTAAAGCTAAACTAGGGATAGATTCGCCAGCCGCGACGGTTAATTGCCCCGTGACGGGGTCAAAGTGACTGTAGCGCAGATGACGGGTAGCAATTACTAGACCGGAGATGCCGCGATCGCTGACTAATAAATTCGATCCTGCACCTAAAGTAGTAACTCTTAAATTATTTTCTTGGGCAAATTGAAGACTTGCTTGCAATGCTTCTATGTTCTGTGGAGCAACATACCATTCAGCTGCTCCCCCGACTCGATAAGAAGTATGTGCAGATAATGAAGCTTGGGATTTGATTTCGCAATTAGTGCCAGGTAAATAGATGATTTTACCCTCACTTAAATCATTTCTTTTCGGTCTTTCTATTGTAGAATCGGGAACTGTGCAGGCGTTTCCAGCGGCCTGGGAAATTTTCATCTTTAGATCAATAAATTGTGAAATTTTTACGTTTATCTGCTGTACAAGTACAGCAATAGGGTGAATTGATTAAGACTCTAGCCAAAGGATCACTTTTACGAAGTAGCTGTTGCAGGTTCGCAAAGTGTAGTGATGATTTCAGGAATTGCTTGATTTAAGTTACCCGCCCCTAAAAATAGGGCTAAATCTCCAGGACGAAGGTTTTGTAAGAGATATTCAGTGACCGCAGGTAAAGTTGGTTGATAAATTACCTGGGAATGTTCTTTAGCTACAGCCTCTGCTAGCTGTTCTCCACTAATTTGACCCAAGTTTGGTTCGCCTGCACTGTAAATATCAGTCAGTACGACCAAATCAGCGTGGCTGAAAGACTCAGCAAATTCTTCTAAAAATGTTAATGTCCGACTGTAGCGATGGGGTTGGAATATAGCTACGACTCTTTGCCCTGGTCTAGCTTGTAATCGTGCTGCGGCTAGGGTAGCGCGGATTTCGCTGGGATGATGGGCGTAGTCATCAATAAACGTAATTCCATCGACTTCGCCACGAAACTCAAAGCGTCGTCTAGCACCTTCAAAGGCGGCGATACCTTTGGCGATCGCACCAAATTCTAAACCTAAAACCCGTCCTACAGCTACTGCTGCTAGAGCATTACTGAGGTTATGACGACCTAGTAAACGCAGAGTCAACAATCCCAATGCCTTACCTTTTTCCCAGACTAAAGCTGTAGTTCCATTGGCATGATAGTCAATGTTCGTCACAGTGTAGTCTGCATTGGTTTCGGGATTGAGACTGTAACTGATTGTGGGTTTTGAGCGATCGCGTAGTAACTCTCTTACTGTCACACAATCAATACTACCCACTAAAGTTTTACAACCCTGGGCAAATTGCTCGAAGGTATCAACAACTTCTTCTAAAGTTTCGTAGTGGTCAGGATGATCTAATTCAATATTAGTAATAATGCCGATTTCTGGAGCGTGTTTCACTAGTGAGCCATCAGATTCATCTGCTTCTGCCACCAGATAACGACTCTGACCCAAGCGAGCATTGCCTTCCCAAGCTTTGACTTCACCACCGACAATAATAGTAGGATCTAAACCAGCTTCCAATAACATATAGCCAATCATGCTGCTGGTTGTCGTCTTGCCGTGAGTCCCTGCAACAGCAATGCTGTGGTGTTCAGCAATCAATGCAGCTAGTACATCTGAACGATGCCATATGGGACAACCCAATTCTAGAGCAGCCTTATACTCTAAATTGTTAGCATTAATTGCTGTCGAACATATAACTTGAGGTAGATTTGAGCTAATAGTAGGAACTTGTGTTGGTGAGTTGCAATCTACTTCATTATCACCTTGTTTGGCGTGGAAGAATTCCAGATTACTTGCTTCTTGTCTACTGAAAATATGTGTCCCGATAGCTTCTAGCTTACGTGTAATATGATTTGGACGTACATCCGAACCTGATACTGGCAATTGGCGTTTTGCGAGAACGTATGCCAAGGCAGACATACCTATGCCACCGATGCCAATAAAATGAAATGGTCTACCACCAAAATCTACAGAATTATTCATTGATTGCTCCTCTTAAACACCACACCACACCATAATCAGAAAATAACACGCGTATCATAACAGGATTTTGATTTTTACCGTAACTAGTTCTTATATCAATGCCATCCTTGATGTTGTCTAAAATTTCTACTAAGGTTTAGTTGGTTGAGAATGATTTTACCTTGGTTGGAGATTTTCGTTATTTCTAAACTATTTTTATGATTATTCAGTAAATTTTTCGGACATCGGGAAAGAAATTCTTGTAAATTGAAACACATACTTTTAGATTCCTGACTGATTTTTGCTACATTAGTATATTTAGTCCTAGCGAACCCACTTTATATTTTTCATCAAGCTCAGGCATGAATTGATTAAAATATGGTTAGGGGTGAAAACGATTCTCACAGGCATCAGGTCAAGGCAGAATCTAGATGCAACAACTAGCAATTTTTGGTGGCACATTTGATCCGATTCATTGGGGACACCTGCTAATAGCCGAAACAGCTTTGCATCAAACAGCGATAGAAAAAGTCATTTGGACTCCTAGCTTCCAGCCTCCTCACAAAACAGCAGCTTTGTTTGAGCATCGGTTAGCAATGCTGCAAATAGCTACAAAAGATAACTCAGCGTTTACGGTTTCACAGATAGAGGCAAAAAGCCGAGGCAATTCCTATGCCATAAACACTTTGATTGATTTATCTGCTTGTTATCCCAACACGCGTTGGTACTGGATTGTGGGCTTGGATACCTTCCAAACATTACCGCGTTGGTATCGTGGACAAGAACTAGCACAAATGTGTAATTGGTTAATCGCACCTAGATTCCTAAGTGGTGAGACTATACCTCAAAGCGAGTTAATCTGCAAGCAGGTCAAGCAACAACTTCAAAAACAGTCGGTTACTATTCACTGGCAACTCTTGCATACACCCTTAGTAGGCATTTCGTCAAGTTTAATTCGCCAATTTTGTCAGGAAGGGAAATCGGTTCGTTATTTAGTGCCAGAAGAGGTTAGATCCTACATGACTTTTCACGGACTCTACAGGAGATCAATCTGAAAAAAATATGTTTTTTTTTATGGATCTAACACTTTATGGTTATAAATACTCTCCCCCTTTGCGATATGATTGGGGTCAAAGATATCAACTTATAGGCATATATACAGAGGGCAAGACACTGTGATTAGAGTCGCTATCAACGGTTTCGGGCGTATAGGACGTAACTTTGCACGTTGCTGGCTAGGTCGGGAAAATAGCAATATCGATTTAGTAGCTGTTAATGACACATCAGATCCTAGAACTAATGCTCACCTCCTGAAGTATGATTCCATGCTTGGGAAGTTAAAGAATGTTGACATTACTGCCGATGACAACTCTATCATCGTTAACGGTAAGACCATTAAATGCGTATCTGATCGCAATCCAGAAAACTTGCCCTGGAAAGAGTGGGAAATTGACCTCATCATCGAGGCAACAGGCGTATTTACCAGCAAAGAAGGTGCTTTAAAGCACGTTAATGCTGGAGCAAAGAAAGTTCTGATTACTGCCCCCGGTAAAAACGAAGACGGCACATTCGTAATTGGTGTTAACCATCACGATTATGACCATAACCAGCACCACGTTATCAGTAATGCCAGCTGCACAACCAACTGTTTAGCTCCCATTGCCAAGGTGTTGCATGATAAATTCGGGATTATCAAAGGTACGATGACCACCACCCACAGCTACACAGGTGATCAGCGTTTATTAGATGCTTCTCACCGCGATGTACGCCGTGCTAGAGCAGCCGCCATCAACATTGTCCCCACCTCTACCGGTGCGGCAAAGGCTGTGGCTTTAGTAATTCCAGAGCTTAAAGGTAAGCTAAATGGTGTTGCTTTACGCGTACCGACCCCAAACGTCTCAATGGTAGATTTCGTAGTTCAGGTTGAGAAGCGTACTATTACTGAAGAAGTTAACCAAGCCCTTAAAGATGCGGCTGAAGGGCCACTCAAAGGCATTTTAGACTACAGTGAACTACCTTTGGTTTCTTCTGATTATCAAGGTGCGGACGCTTCTTCTATTGTGGATGCTAACCTAACTCTAGTTATGGGTAGTGACTTAGTAAAAGTCATGGCTTGGTATGACAACGAGTGGGGTTACAGCCAACGCGTTTTAGACTTGGCTGAATTAGTCGCTGAAAAATGGGTCTAATCAATTCAAAATACCCTTACGGGAAGTAAGCTACAAAATTCAAAATTCAGAAGTCCTGATTTGACAAGATTGATAAATTTGGATTTGTTGGTGAATTTTGCTGAATTGATATAAATCTAGTCATAAGTTACTATTGACTGTTGACTATTGACTAAAATGTTGAAATCCTTGACTGAGAGTAAGAACTCGGTCAGGGATTTTTTCATCTTGATGCTTGAGTATGACTTGGGGATGAGATTTAATAGTGCCGATGATGGCTGTGTTGTTGTCTAACATCTGTATCAGATTTTTTGCTAATGCTGGTGGTAAACACAGCACTAATTCAAAGTCTTCTCCACCGTATAAAGCGTATTCTAGGGCTTGTTCTGGAGTTAACCAATTAGTGAAAGCTGGGGGTAGAGGAATTTGCTCGCCGTCTAAAACAGCACCCACTCCACTGGCGCGACAGATTTGTAATACTGCATCTGCTAAACCATCGCTGCTATCCATACCAGCGATCGGAATCTGGCGTGGAAATGTAAAAATTGCAGATAACAGGGGTAAAACATCTAATCGTGGCTGGGGACGCTGATGGGCTGCGATTAAAGCCGTCTTTTGGGCTGGGGTGAGGTTTTGTCCTACTTCGGGGTTTAAGAGCAGTTGTAAGCCTGCGTGGGATGCACCATGAACACCTGTCACCACGATCGCATCTCCCACTTTAGCAGCAGAACGACGGATAATCTTCTGGGGGTGGACTTGACCAAAGGCGGTAATAGAAATTGTAGTGGCAGGCGATCGCACCATATCCCCCCGACAATGGGAGTATTATATTGTTGCAAGCACTCTGTCATCCCCTGATATAAGCTTTCTACCCAACTGACGTTAATATCTCCCGGAAGTCCTAATCCGACAGTGATACCCAGAGGATAAGCACCCATCGCCGCTAAATCAGATAAGTTAGCAGCCGCAGCGCGCCAACCCGCGTCCTCAGCAGAAGTAGTAACATGACTAAAATGCACACCATCAACTAACATATCTGTGGTGACAACTAAAGATTGTTCTGAGTCTGTCACCAATACCGCCGCATCATCACCAATAATTTCTGAGGGACAAAATCGCTGTAATTTTTCTAGAAGTCCTTGTTCGCCAATATCTTTAACTTTAGTCATTAGTCATTAGTCATTAGTCATTAGTCTTTGGGCATAAAGTATCATATTTTCCTCGGTTTTCTTTTCTTGGGGACTGGGGACTGGGGACTGGGAAAGCAGGGGAAGAACAACTTCAATCATTACTCATCACCGGCTAAACGCCGCGCTACCGCTAACAGCACTCATTACTCAGCACTCATTACTCAAAACTTTCAAGTTAGGATAAAGATGTATCTTAGGGGATTTATCAATGGTTACTACGCCAGTAAAAAACCTTACATTTGAAGAATACTTAGCCTATGATGACGGTAGTGGCTTTCACTATGAGTTAGTAGATGGCAGGCTGGAATTAATGAATCCCCCAACGATTGAGCATTTCTTAATTACTAAATTTATTGAACAGTTGTTAGATGCGGAAATCCAGAGATTGAGTTTACCTTGGTTAACTTTTCGAGAAACTGGGGTAAGGACGGGAAGAAATAAATCTCGATTAACTGATTTGTCTGTGGTGACATAGGAGCAAGCACGGGAATTAATTAATTTATCAGCAGTCTTTGAATCATCACCGTTGTTAATTGTAGAGGTGGTTAGCCCAGATTCTATTAAGCGTGACTATCGTTATAAACGGTCTGAATATGCGGCGGTAGAAGTGCCAGAATACTGGATTGTAGACCCATTAGAGAAAAAGATTTCCGTGCTGTTATTGGAAGAAGGATTTTACGAAGAAACAGTGTTTACTGGCGACCAGAAAATTATATCGCGGACTTTTGAAAATATTGCGATCGCTGTTGAACAGGTTTTACAAGCTGGTAATATTTGACCATCAGCAATTACTCACATATTTTCAATTTCTTGCAAGAAATTTTGTAAAAGTATAGATTCATTATCCTTTCGCCAAACAGCAACTATTTCTAAGATTGGTGATTGTTCTTGAATTTCACGATAGACTACTCCATTACGTTGTAAATTTTCCACATTAGCAGGTAGTAGTGAAATCCCCATTCCCCCTGCGACTAAACTCAAAATAGTTGATATCCAAGCTGCTTCTTGCTTAACTTTAGGCTGAAAACCTGCCTCTTTACAAAGATTATTAATCTGCTCACGTAAGCTATGTAATAGGTGTTCTGGTGGCAAAATAAATTGTTCATTTGCCAATGTCTTCAATGAAATGCTAGTTTTTTTACCAAAACGATGGTTTTCTGGTAAAACTATCACTAGTTTTTCTTTGAGAATACTTTTACTCTCGAAGAGATCATTATTTCTCTGGGTATTTTCTAAATTATGTCGATGAAAGAAGCCAACATCTATTTCTTGATGTCGTAACTTTTCAATTTGTTCGTAGGACGGCATTTCATATAATATTATTTCTACTACTGGAAACTTCTTGTGAAATTTTCTGATGATTTTGGATAGTATGCTATTGGCTATAGATATATTAATTCCGACATTTATCTGTTCTTTTTCAGCCCTATTCAATTGTTGACATGATTCGATTGTTTGCTCAAATTGATTGAGTATTTGACGAGCTACATTTAAAAAATCATTACCTGCATCTGTTAATTTCAAGGGAGTCTTTTTAGTCTTAAATATTTTGAATTGCAAACGGTTTTCTAGGGATGTAATCTGTCTACTCAAAAAAGCTTTGTCAATATTCAAATATTCAGCAGTTTTAGTAAGTCCCTGTTGCTCATATAAAGCGATCGCATACTTTAATTGTAGCAAGTCTATTTCATGCCATCTGCTCATTTGTCAGTGACTCCAGATTTTTGTTTGTTGAGCATTATATAGTCACCCTAAATCATTGTTGAGGAATCATATCAACAAAATAGTCATCAACTGTTGTCTAAAGCAGGTCATCTGATGACAGTTTTTTCAGATATGTTGATGACAACAAAACAAATCGTGCAAGAAAAAACTCGCAATGAAACTTAATAATTATCCTATCAATCGTGTTTTGATTGTGGGTGGAACCCATGGGAACGAGTTGACTGGAGTATATTTAGTCAAACTGTTTCAACAATGTCCTGAGTTAATTTGCAGATATACTTTTGAAAGCCTGACTTTGTTAGCTAACCCTCAAGCTATTACAGCCGGAAGACGATACATTGATAAAGATTTCAACCGATGCTTTTTACAGCAAAATTTAGAGGATATCACTCTATCTAGTTATGAAGATTTGTTAGCTAAAAATATTAATTATCTATACGGACAAAATGGTAAATATCCTGTGGATTTCCTAGTTGACTTGCATAGTACGACATCCAACATGGGTATAACTATTATTTTAGATAATGATCAACCATTTAGTTTGCAACTAGCTGCTTATTTAAGTTCTTTACATCCTGAAATAAAAATTTATAATTCGGGAAAATCTGGACGGGCTGAGAATGGGTTGCGATCGCGTGCTAAATTCGGCATGGGTATTGAAGTTGGTGCAGTAGCTCAAGGTGTTTTAAACGCAGATTTATTTCTCAAAACTCAAACCATAGTTTACGCAACTTTAGACTATTTGGAACTCTATAACCAAAATAAATTACCTGCATTTCTCCATGATTTCACTTTGTATAAATACATGGAAAAAATTGATTATCCGCGCAATGACAACGGTGAGATTACAGCCATGATTCATCCGCAGATTCAATTTAAAGATTATCAAGCTTTAAATCCTGGTGATCCCATGTTTTTAACCTTTGATGGTCAAACAATAAACTATGTAGGCGAATCTTCAATATACCCTATATTTATCAATGAAGCCGCTTATTATGAGCAAAGTATAGCAATGTGTTTAACTCAAAAATATCAAATAAAAATTTGAAAATATTGCATGATGAATTTAGGGTTTAACACAGATGTCTAAGTCTTCATATACATTTTCAGGATGTGCAGGATTGATAGGAATATTAGTTATTCTATACTGGGGCTACATATTCATATCTTATGTATGCTTAATTAGCCGTTCTGCAAATATCAACTGTCAAAAAATTAGACAAGAATATGTTAGCTGTCAACTAACAAGAAGATATTTACTGGGATTGTGGAATGATACAATACCTGAATTTCAATTATTAGGAAATGATGTCGAAATCATTGAAAATGAGGGTGGTGAATTTAGAACACTGTACCTAAAAACTGACAAAGGACGTATTAAGTTCCATCAATACGGTTTAAACGAAGCTACTGATGCTCCAGAAATAGATGTTTTATTGCATGATTCTAGCAAATCATCTTTGGAAATTAGTCGAGCATGGAATATATTTTATGATCCTTTGTGTATTATTCTAAGTCCGTTATTTTTTTTTGTTTTTTTGAACATATTTCAGTCAGTTGAGACTAACAAAAATATGAGCAAAAAGAGTTAATCATCGCCTAAATTTTCTAGTTCAGCTTCTACCAGAGAGAAGGGAATTGTGGGGCGTTGTCGTCGCTTGCTAATCATTTGCCAGAAATCCGGTGAAAATTGTAAATTCCATTGTTCTGGATCAAAATTTTCTAGTCCCATCAAAAGCGCGATCGGTTTACCATTTTGGGTAATCAGAATTTGTTCTTGCTGTGCTGATTGTACGTAGTCTTGTAAATTTTCTGAGAGTTGTTCCAGTGTTAATTGTCTCATCCTATAATTTCCTCTGTTGTTTGTCCTGGTGCTTTGTAACGAACCGCTCGAATGTAAACGATCTTGTCCTCCTCATCTACATCATAAAAGATGCGATAGTCTCCAACCCGCAATTCCCAAATAGGGGGTACAACTAAAATTAGGTACTAAAGGTTCAAGACGCTTACGGTTGCGTGTAATAACAGTTGGTTCGTAGGCTAGTTGTTGGTGAATCGCTTCTAGAATAGGGCGACGCTCGAAAGCACGTAATGCCCTCAACTCTTCAACTGCTAAGTCTGTGACTTCAAGCGCATAGGTAGTCATACCAAAAATGAACTTGTGGTCTATCCGTTCGTTTTGACTTGTTAACAATGGTCAGACCCCCGAATTTTGCCATCGGGGATCTATCAACTCATAATTTATGAATTACGCTGCTTGGGGTTGAACTAGGTTTTCTGTGCCTTGAACTACAGTAGCAGACTCAATTTTGTCGCCAGCTTTGAGTTTATCTAAGATATCTTTGCCTTCAGTTAGATAACCAAAAACTGAGTAACGGCCATCTAACAAGTTACGTCCGGCTGGAGTGAGTTCTGGTTCAAACAAGAAAAAGAAGACTTGGGAAGAACCGCCATTAACTTGGCTTTCAGGACGCGCCATAGCTAATGCACCAAAGGAAGAGAAAGGTAATACTGGCATATCCAGATAACGACCAGCATCTTCTAAGGTAATGCCGTAGGTGGGTTTTTTATCGCCTTCTACAAGAATTTCCAAAGGAATCGCACGATATTGACCTGTTTTGGGGTCAATAAATCCCTGTTCTTTTCCTGGTGGATCTCCTGTTTGTAGAACGTAGGATTCTTCAGAACGGGTAAATTCTAAGCCGTTGTAAAAACCACGTTGGACTAAATCAACGAAGTTACCAGCAGTGACAGGTGCGCTATAACCATCTACAACCAAGGTTAAGTCACCTTTATTGGTTTTAATGGCAATTGTGGCACGACCTTTGAGTTGAGGGAGGTTACTGTATTCTTCTGGAACTTCAAAGGGGAATTCTTTAACCATTGACTCTTCCAATAAAGACACCAAATTCAGTAATTTGACTCTTTCTTGGAGAATTTCTTCTTTGTTTTTGTTTTGGGCTAATTCTTGAGTTTTCTGTACACCAGCCTTTAATTCATTCAGCCAAGTTTCGGCTTGAGGTTGGCGTTCTTCCGGAACACTTGTTAGGATTTGTGAAGGTTTATCAAGAATGCGGGATGCTTTACTCAAGTCTTTAGAGACAGCACCCCATCGGCGGTTGGCACGCAGTTGGTTAGAGATATCTTCTAGACTAGCTTGCAATTCGCGTACTGGCTTATTATCTATTGGGAGTGCATACCGTAATAGGGCTTTGCCGTCAGTAATGGCGTTTCCAGATGGCAAGGCGGCGTTACTGGAGGGAGTCCAGCCAGCTGTATTTATGCCTAAAAATATTGTTACCAACAGTATTGCCATGAGGCTGTTCTTCAGCCAGGATTTTAATAAATTCAACATGGTATGGCTCAAATGCGTAACTCATGAATCATCTTCCCATACATGAGTAGGGCATGGGGAATGGGGAATGGGGAATGGGAGACAAGGGAGATGAGGAGCAGGGGGAGCAGGGGGAGCAGGGGGAGAAAAATACAATGCCCAATGCCCAATGCCCAATACCCAATGCCCAACGACTATGGACTATGGACTAATGACTAATGACTAATGACTAATTACCTAATTACTACGCTAGAAGGGTACAATAAATGCCGATTGTCTTCCACGATTTAAAAGCTTCATGATTTCCAGTAACGATTTTCGACCCGGCGTATCAATTGTATTAGATGGGTCTGTCTGGCGGGTGATAGATTTCCTACACGTTAAGCCAGGTAAAGGTTCTGCCTTTGTACGGACAACCATTAAAAACGTCCAAAGCGGTAAGGTTTTAGAACGGACTTTCCGGGCTGGTGAAACTGTACCACAGGCTACTCTCGAAAAACTGACTATGCAGCATACCTATAAAGAGGGCGATGAGTTCGTCTTTATGGATATGGAAACCTACGAAGAGGGTAGATTGAGTGCTGCCCAAATCGGCGATCGCGTTAAATATCTTAAGGAAGGTATGGAAGTTAACGTGATTCGTTGGGGTGAGCAAGTTCTGGAAGTGGAACTGCCTAACTCTGTGGTTTTGGAAGTGGTGCAAACAGATCCAGGTGTTAAAGGTGACACTGCTACAGGTGGCACTAAACCTGCAACTGTGGAAACTGGTGCAATTGTGATGGTTCCTTTGTTTATTTCTCAAGGTGAACGCATCAAAATTGATACCCGTGAAGACAAATACTTAGGCAGGGAATAAATTTATTCTCTTGGGTATATCCCGATTTCAATCCCTCTAGGGGGATTAATCCCTGCCAAACTTTAAAATGATTCATTTACGGACAGGTCGAGGTTAAAAAAACAGTGCCATTGGACTTTAGTGAAATTCGCCAACTTTTGGAAACTATTGCCCAAAATAATATTTCCGAAGTAACTCTCAAAAGCGATGATTTTGAATTAACAGTGCGTAAGACGGTGACTGTAACTCATCCAGTCGTGTCTGAGTTGCCAACTGTGGCGGCGATCGCACAACCATCACTGCCTATTGTTGCACCAGAAGTGGCTCATCGCGTGGCTGACCATGCGGTAGCGAGTTCTGGCGCGCCATCAGGAGCAAGTTCTTCTCCGATTATTGACCAGAAATTAGTAGAAGTGCCTTCCCCAATGGTAGGGACATTTTACCGCGCTCCTGCCCCCGGAGAAGCCGCATTTGTCGAAGTGGGCGATCGCGTCCGCAAAGGTCAAACAGTCTGCATCATCGAAGCCATGAAGCTGATGAACGAAATTGAGGCTGAGATTTCTGGGCAAGTCGTAGAAATTCTCATCCAAAATGGCGAACCTGTAGAATATAACCAACCTTTGATGAGAATTAACCCTGATTAAGTATTAATCTATATAACAAGTGAGTCATTATTCTTAATGAATCATTGTTAAACTTTAATTCCTGCGGGTTAATCCTGATGAAACAAGCGTTGCCTGTACCGCCAGAAGTTGTGCAACAAGTAGCCGAATACTTCAGCCTCTTAAGTGAGCCGATGCGCTTGCGCCTGTTGCACTTATTGCGGGATGAAGAAAAATGTGTACAAGAGTTGGTAGATGCAACACAAACTTCACAGGCAAACGTGTCTAAACACCTCAAGGTAATGTGGCAAGCAGGAATTTTGAGCCGCCGCAGTGAAGGGACTTGCGCTTACTACAGGGTGGAAGACGAAATGATTTTTGAATTATGTAATCGGGTTTGCGATCGCCTCGCCACAAGGTTAGAACAGCAAGCCCGTAGTTTTAGGGTGTTAAGTAGTAAGAATTAAGAGATTGGGGATTGGGGACTGGGGACTGGGGACTAGGAAAGCAGCACCGGCTAAACGCCGCGCTACCGCTAACAGCACTCAGCACTCAGCACTCAGCACTCATCGAAGTGGATAATCTTTTTTAAAACTTTCACGGGTTAGAGGTTGTTCTATCTCTACGCCTTCGCCGCCTAAAACTTCTAATGGTTTATTGTTGACCTCAATGTAGACTTTAGCATTGGGGTTTAAGGTTGTGGCTGTATAAACTACTTGACCGACACGACCCACCATAGAGGTACTACCGCCACCACTGGTAAAATCTTCAGATAAGTTAACGTGGATTTCGTTGTTGTTGTCTACTTTTAGACCCAGTAGTTTTGTACCCTGGGGAATTGTGGTGGAATTTGTGCCTTCTGTGGGGCCTGCTAACAAACTTTGCAAAGCTTGTTCTACAACTTGGTTGGGTTGACTCACAGCCGCGACTTTAATCGGCTGAGGAACTAACTCTACACTGCTTTCGTTAGTTTTGAGCCAATAGATATTAGCTGTTTGCTCATTTCCTGGTTGTGTGGTGTATGGCTGCTGCTCAACTTTTTGGGTTGGGGCTGATTGAGGGGGAGACTGTGTTTGGTTAGCAGTTAGCCAAGCCACACCACCACCAACGGCTAAAACTGCTGCGGAGACGACAGCAATCACACCTGGAGATATCCGTTTTGGTTCTTGTTGGTCATTCATGTTTTAAACCTTCCTGACTGGGGGCTGAAATATTCTGATGTGGAGAAGCAGCCTGGTTAGGGACGATAGCTAAAAGTAGAGAGTTTCCAAAACTTAAATGATAACTTTGTAACTTTAAATTTGGGCTTCTGGATGTGAAAGTTGAGAATTTCTCTGTCAAAATGACTACTGAAAAATAGCAGACAGAATAGAGAGAGGCGGTTACAGGTTAAGAGGTATTTTCATATATCTTAGTGTACGCATCTGATAGTGTTACTAGACAACTGCTCGGTAAATATATGGATTTAATATCCTCATTAAATTGCTGATGTTGTGAGCTTAATTAGTCCCATCTTGTTAGACTGAAAAATTCCTTTTTATTTCTCATTTTAGAATTTATCCTCTGAATCCGTCACCTGCCCAACTATGTAAAACTGTAAATCTCATGATTGCGTCATTTTTTTAACATCTTTCTCAGAAAATGAGCAGGACGCAGAAGCAAGGATACGATTGATTACTCTGCGTCATGAAAATTTAATTTTACTTCTCTGTCGCGGCTTTAATCCACTGCTGGAGTGTAGTCACAACTTCCTCTATGGGAATTTCTTGAGAGTTACGAGTTGCTCTTTCTACAACTTCAACTTTGCCGTTATTAATTGCCCTACCGGTGACGATGCGATAAGGTATACCAATTAAATCAGCATCTTTAAATTTGACTCCAGCGCGTTCATTGCGGTCATCGAGTAATGTTTCTACTCCTGATTTATTCAGTTCAATGTAAAGTTTTTCCGCAATTTCTAATTGTTGAGCATCATTAATGTTAGGAATTGTCACGATTGCATGATAAGGCGCGATCGCTACTGGCCAAATAATGCCATCCTTGTCATAGGATTGCTCAACGGCTGATTGTGCCAACCGCGATACACCCACACCATAGCAACCCATCACTAAAGGTTTTTCCTCACCCTGCTCATTAGTATAGGTCGCGCCCATGCTTTGAGAATATTTGATTCCTAATTGGAAGATGTGACCAACTTCTATACCTCTGGCATTTTTTAAGATTTGTTGCGGGTCATGAAGGGCGCGATCGCCTGGTCTAGCTTTACGCACATCTACTACATTTGGAGATAGTTGAAACTGTTCACCCCAATTGGCACCGACGACATGATAGCCGCTTTCATTGGAACCTGTAATGAAGTTTTTTAACTCAACGGCAGTTTGGTCAACTAACCGGACAAATTTAGGATGAATTTGTTTATTAGCAGCGATATAATCATCAGCAATATCAGGCGCAATATAACCCAAAGGTAAAGGTTTTACTGCCCAATTTTGTTGAGTTTCGGCACTGGGAACAGTTAAAGACAGTATGGTTTTTGCACCGTAATTATCTGCTAATTTCGTTAATTCGTTCTGTAATTTTACTTCATTAACTTCTTGATCACCACGAATGCTGACCAGTACCAAAACTGTTAAGCCGTTATCATACACTGTTTGATAAAGAACATTTTTGACTAATTGCGTTGGTGAAGCATTCAGGAATTTACAAACTTTATCTATGGTTTCTGTTCCTGGTGTTTCGCGTTTTTCAAAACTAGTAAACTGCGAAGATTCAGCATCAGCAGGTAAAGAAACAGCCTTTTCGACGTTGGCGGCGTACTTCCCATCATCAGTGTAGAGAACTTCGTCTTCGCCAGCTTCCGCCAACACCATAAATTCTGTAGAACCAGAACCCCCAATTGCACCAGAATCAGCTTCTACAGGACGGAAAGCTAAACCTGCGCGCCGCAGCATATTGCTATATGCTTGATACATATCTTGGTAGGTTTTTTTGAGGCTATCCTCATCAGCGTGGAAAGAGTAGCCATCCTTCATGATAAATTCCCGACCGCGCATTAAACCGAAGCGGGGGCGAATTTCATCCCGGAACTTAGTTTGAATTTGGTAGAGATGCTGGGGTAGCTGACGGTAAGAGCGAATCATATCACGAGCGATCGCTGTAATCACTTCCTCGTGCGTCGGCCCTAAACCTAATTGTTGCTCACGACGGTCAATTAGGGAAAACATAATCCCTTCCGCCTTGGTGTAAGTATCCCAGCGTCCCGACTCCTGCCATAAATCCGAGGGTTGGAGTTGGGGAAGTAAACATTCCTGTGCGCCTGTAGCGTTCATTTCTTCCCGCACAATTTGAGACACCTTTTGCAGTACGCGCCACATCAAAGGTAGATAAGCATAAACACCGCTACCGATGCGACGAATGTAACCAGCACGCAGTAACAACTTATGGCTAGGAATCTCCGCATCAGCCGGATCATCCCTCAGTGTGACGAATAACATTTGTGACAGTCGCATCGTTAATTTTTTAACTCCTAATTACAAAATCACTAATTTCTGTATCAACTTAAGTACGAAATACTAAGCATGAAGTATGAAGTATAGGGGTGTAGGGGCGAAAAAATTCAAAATTCAAAATTCAAAATTCAAAAT
Organism: Nostoc sp. CMAA1605; assembly: GCF_021596505.1. Lineage (GTDB taxonomy): Bacteria > Cyanobacteriota > Cyanobacteriia > Cyanobacteriales > Nostocaceae > Trichormus. The sequence continues at coordinate 17,646 of NZ_PJIZ01000055.1, forward strand.
TAAATGCCCCATGCCCAATGCCCCATGCCCAATGCCCCATTCCCAATATCATGATTTACGAAGCACAACCACCTTTAGCATTCATTCCGCCGGCGTTTAATCCTTTGGTATTGCGATGTGTTCACCTGTTGCTACCAACGTGGATACGCACCCAAACTTCTATTAACCAAATTGAAGCAGAGAATGTAGAGGTTTTAGCAAATCTCTATCACCAGTTTCAAGAGGGAAAAATTCGCTTTTTGTTAGCATTTCGCCATCCCAAAACTGAAGATCCTTGGGGTTTGCTGTATTTACTGTCTCGACTTGTGCCACAGGCCGCACGACAGGAAAATATAGCATTAAAATCGCCAATTCATGCTCATTTTATCTACGATCGCGGTATTCCTCTGTGGGCGGGTGACTACGTTGGCTGGATTGCATCAAAATTAGGTGGGACTCCCATTCAAAGGGGTAAAGCTGACTGGACGGGGTTACGTTCGGCGCGGGATTTGTTCGCGAATGGACAGTTTCCTATGATGGCTGCACCGGAGGGTGGAACTAATGGACTATCAGAAAAGATCAGTCCTATAGAACCAGGAATTGCTCAAATGGGTTTTTGGTGTGCAGAGGATTTGCAAAAGGCTGGACGCACCGAGCAGGTTTTAATTGTACCAGTTGGGATGAAATATAGTTATGTTGATGCACCTTGGAAGGCGATCGCGCAACTTTTAGATGAGTTAGCTGTTACTAGCGGTTTACCTATAGATACACCCACAGCCAGTCAAGTTCCTGATTTGGAGTTCCTTTATCCCCGGCTGTTAACTTTAGCTGAACATCTACTGTCTTTGATGGAACAGTTTTATACGCGTTTTTATCATCTAAAGTTGCCTACAGTCACGGAAGAAGTTAACCTTGACCGTAATCAAGCCTTAGCATTCAGATTACAAGGTTTATTGAATGCAGCTTTAGAAATTGCCGAGCAGTATTTTAATTTACAACCCAAAGGACAATTAATTGATCGTTGTCGGCGGGTAGAGCAGGCTGGATGGAATTATATTTTTAGGGAAGATTATAAGGATATCAAAGGATTGTCTGCTGTGGAAAAAGCTTTAGGCGATCGCGTAGCAGAAGAAGCTAACGCTAGAATGTGGCACATGAGATTAGTAGAAAGTTTTGTGGCAGTTTCTGGTAACTACATCCGCGAAAAACCCTCAGTCGAAAGATTTGCGGAAACTGTTTTAATTTTGTGGAAAATGATTGCTCAAATTAAAGGCGATAAATCTTTCCAGCGTCCACCATTGGGTAAACAGCGAGTAAAACTAACTATTGGTGAACCCATTTCTGTCTCAGAACGTTACCCAGCCTATAAAGAAAGTCGCTTAGGTGCAAGACAAGCTGTGGCTGATTTGACAAATGATTTACAGCAGACAATGGAAAGTTTAATTTGATTAATTCTCCCTCATCTAAAACTTTAACGTTTCCCACTAAGTGTTTTATAAATAAACATTTGACTCTTAAGTATCATGTGAAATTAGTAGAACTTTAGAAGTTTCGCTGAATGGTCTCATAAAAGGAGTTCATGAAATGCCTTCCCCTTATCAGGCTTTACCGGAAGAAGAATGGTTGATGAAAACTCAACACTTAGTAGAATCTCACCCTTTAGATTTTGAGACTATTAAAGCGGTTTCTCTCAAATGCTGGAAAACTCTATGGTCTACAACTGTTGGGGAAGATAAGCTTGCAATAAATCTTTCAGAACTGGATATTCCCGCTACTATAGTAGGTTATTTTTTTGAGAAATTATTTGCTAAGGAACTAGAGTTAATAAATCCTAAAATTTGGCGCGGGGGTAGAAGTAAAGAAGAGAAGGACATTGTTTATATTCCTGATAACTCATATTCTCTTGAAATAAAAAGCTCAGGACAGATGGGAGATAAAATATTTGGTAATAGAAGTTATGGACAAAGTGTAGAGAATATTGAATTAGAGAAAAAAGAGAAATCGGGCTATTATATTACTGTAAATTTTTATAAACAATCTCTTAACCTAATTAGGTTTGGATGGATTGATCATTCTGATTGGAAGGCGCAAAAATCTGAAACAGGGCAAGCTGCTGGTCTAGAGACAAAAGTCTATAAATACAAATTAATTAAAATTCCTGGCGATTATCAATTAAATGCTCCTGTAGGTATTTTAAATGGTGTCGGGCCAATAACCTTGGACATTTTTAATCAGGAAAATATTTTAACTATTCAAGATTTAAAAAATTACCAAGGATGTAATGAAAAAATCTTAAAGTTTCAAAAAAAACTAGATGATTATAATTTCTCTTAATCACTGTCATCATAAAAATTCTCGGTACGCAAATTTCTCTTCATATTATGATGTCCAACAACAGATGGAGAAATTATTCAACAATTCATTAGACCTCTTGCAAAAGTCATGATTCTTGCGTCTTTCTTTGCGTCTTTACGCCTTTGCGTGAGGCAAAAAAAAGATTTATGCAAGAGGTCTATTGTTTAGTTTCTGGGAATACTACTCGCTTTCTACTTGACTATGATAATCTCTTTGACGTTTAAATTCTTGAAATCTATTAACTGCCATTTCACAATAGTCCTGTCTGATTTCAAACCCAACAAATATACGTCCTAAACCTACTGAAGCTATGCCAGTAGAACAAGAACCAGCAAAGGGATCAAGTACAAGCTCTAGTTGATTAGATGAAGCTCTAATAACTCTCTCTACAATACCTAAAGGAAACTGAGATGGATGTCCGGTGCGCTCTTTTGAACTTCTTTTTGTCCCTGTAGTCACCTTGGGAAATTCCCAAACATCAGAGGGATTTTTACCTAATGGGTTACAGCGATATTTACCATTTTTCTTCTGATTGGGATATTTAACATTAGGATCACGTATATCGTCTAGATTAAATGTATATTCCTCAGAATTTTTGATATAAAATAACCATTTTTCATTGCGTGGACTTAGACGGTGCTTTGTTGATACACCTGCTCCATATTGCCATACTACTTCTTGGAGCAAATAAAAGGGTGATTTATCCCATAATAAATAGGGTATGGGTACGCATAAACCTTGATTGGGTACTTCTAGATATCCCACATTTAACCAAAATGCACCATTTAGTTTTGTAATTCTATGAATTTGATACATCCATTGAGAACACCATTTAATGTATTCCTCAACAGACATTGGTAGCTCATATTCTTTGCCAATATTATAGGGTGGAGATGTCACAGTTAGATCAAATTCAACTTGGGCAGAATCTATTTTTGGTAAAAAATCCATTGCATCACCCTGATAAAGCATAAAGCCGTCATCAGTATAGAATGGTTGACCTATAAGTTGGTTCAGTTGTGATTCTATAGTTTTTTGTTTCTTGAGTATCTGACAGTTGAAATCAGGAGAGAAAGGTTTTAGTAATGAAAGTGGTGCAATTTGGGTTGACTGATGCTGATCGATACCTTCAGCGATATAAATATTGTGTTCTTTACTTGCTATCTTCCTGTGAGCATTTTCTGTAATTGATACCTTCATCTCTAATTGTTCAGTAATATTATTTTGATTTCATATAAATTTTACCACTGAAATGAACTTCACAATAAACAGGTTTTATGATAAATTTTTGATTAAATTATTCAAAGATTCTCTTCCTAATTATGCTTTTTTGTCCTCAAGATGCTGTATGCAAGATTGATTCAATGCTAGTGGAGATGTTTCCCGAACATTTATCTACTTAGCAGTAGTCATTTCTTGCTGTAAAGGTATGGTAATTACGAATTCAGTGCCGCCTGTGGGAATTGATAAACATTCTAAAGAACCACCATGTTTGACTGTAATAATTTGATAGCTAATCGCTAATCCCATCCCTGTACCTTTACCGACAGGTTTAGTGGTAAAGAAAGGGTCAAATATCTGCTGCTTTAAGATTTCCGGTATTCCTAAACCGTTATCAATAATACTGATTTTAACTTGATGAGAATTGATTAATTGAGTACGGATGCAAATTTGTGGTTCTGCTTGAGCTTTGCTACATAATGATTCATCTACAGCGTCAATGGCATTATTGAGGATATTTAAAAAAACTTGATTTAGTTGTCCCGCATAACATTCAACTAACGGACAATTACCATACTCTTTAATTACTGTTATTTCTGGTCTTTGGTTATTACCTTTGAGGCGACTTTGTAAAATCATCAAAGTGCTATCGATGCCATCATGGATATTCACTTCTTTCATTTCGGCTTCGTCTAAACGGGAGAAGGTTCGTAAAGAAATGACAATATCTCTAATTCTTTCTGAGCCATATCTCACGGATTTTAGGAGTCTGGGCAAATCTAAAGTTAGAAATTCTAATTCGATGGAATTGCTAAAATCTTGAATTTCTGGTGTTGGTTGGGGATAGTTTTTTTGATAGAGTTGCAACAGTGAAAGCAATTCTTGTGTATAGTCATCAATGTGATTAAGATTGCCGTAAATAAAGTTGGCAGGGTTGTTGATTTCGTGTGCTACTCCTGCTACTAATTGACCCAAACTAGACATTTTTTCACTATGAATTAACTGAGTTTGAGTATGTTGTAATTCTTTGAGTGTTTGCTGAAGTTTCTGGGTTTGTTGGCGCAATTGGGTTTCTGAATCCCGTAGGGCTATTTCCGCTTGTCTGCGTGCAGTAATATCGCGAAAATACCAAATTCTACCAAAATATTCTCCTGCATCAGAACTAACTGGTGCGGAATATCTCTCAAAAGTTTTACCAGATTTGAGTTTGATTTCATCATGGCTACGTGCGTCTGCTTGGTTGTAGAGGGACTCTACCTTAGCCAGAAATTCTGCTGGGTTTTCTAGTTGGTTAATTATCCATTCTAGAAGTAAGCGATCGCTTCCAGTCTGGATTAATTCCCCAGGAAGTTGCCATAATTCACAAAATCGCTGATTATATGAAGCTACTTGGCGATTTTCATCAATCACTAAAATAGCATCAATGGCAGCTTCCTTTTGGGCTTGGAGTATGGCATTAGTGCGGCGCAGGGTAGCCTCGGCTTGTTTAATTTGGGTAATGTTAGTGGCTGTACCAGTAATGCCGGTAATTTGGCCTTCTTCATCCTTTAAGGCGATCGCATGACACAATAGGTTCAGCGTACTACCGTCCTTAGCTAAAACCAGTGTTTCATAATTACCTAAATACTCTCCTGCTAGTAGGCGAGAAATAATTTCTAATTCTTTGTCAATTGCTGCTGGTGGTACAAATTCACTATAATGACGACCAATCATTTCCTGTGGTTCATAACCATAGATATTTTTGACAGCCGGATTAACAAATCTCCAATTTCCCTGAATATCTAGTGACCAAATTATATCTTGGGAAGTTTCTACCAAGTGACGATACTTACTTTCACTTTCTTTGAGGGCTTGTTTTATCTGTATGCGCTTAATACCCAAAGCCACTTCATTAGCAGCTAAATTCAAAGCTTCTATGATGGATTCCGGTAAAGCTTGACGAGAAAACATTGCCATCACGCCAATTAAATTCCCATCCAAAATTAAAGGATATCCAGCAAAAGCTACCATCTTTTGTTCTTTTGCCCAAACTTTATTTCCTACACGGGGATCTGTTAAAACCTGATTCGTCAAGTGAGGTTGGCGTTCTTCAGCAATTAAGCCGATTTTAAACATACCCACAGGAACACGACTATGATCACCATCAATATGAGTATAAATTCCAGAACTAGCTTGAAGTTCTAAGACGTTTTCCGTTTCGTTTAACGTCCAAATACGTGCAAAGGCTGCATTTAAATGCTTCACCATTGCATCGGTACAGCACTTGAGTGTGGTTTGGAGATTGTAACTTTGGGTAATTGCAGAATTTATCTCTACCCGAAAAGCCGCTAAAGATGCTTTTTCTGCTAATGCTGCTTCTGCTTGTTTCCTAACTGTGATATCTTGAACTGTCCCTAAAATTCCGATGATATTGCCTTCAGAATCTTTGAGGAAAATCTTATTAGTTTCTAACCACAAAGATGTTTGCTCTTCTGGCTGTTGATATTCCAAAATCTCATATTTAGAGGTATGAGTTGCCAGGAGTTCTTGTAAGTCTTTAACACAAGCAAGTCGGACATTTTGCTGATAAGAATTAGATTTTTCTTGATGCCAAGGTAGTTGACAGTCACTTTTATTGATAATCTCCGTAGGGGAATTAATTCCCACTAAATCAGCAAATGTCTGGTTACAACCTGAATAGACAAAATCGCGATTTTGCCAAAAAATTCCTTGGGGGATATTATCTATTACTGCTTGTAGTAGCTGTTTAGAGGCATATAAATCCTCTGCTATTTGCTTGTACTTAGTTATGTCATGTATTGTTGTCACCAAAAACTGATTGTGGCTTTCATCCTCAAATAAACATTTTTTAGTGAGTACCCAACGTATTACACCAGCATCATCCGTCAGTTTTTCTTCATACTCTGAATTGATACCTTGAGTAAAAACTAATTCCTCTTGCTCCCATAGACTATCTGCTGCGGCTTGGGGTAACAAGTCATAATCAGATTTGCCAATAAATTGTTCTCGGCTACATTTCATTAGGTGACAATAGGCATCATTCAGCAATATGAACTGATGTTGACGGTTTTTTACGCAAATAGCGTCAGATATGGCGTTAAACATTAAAAAATGCGACTCCGTAGACGGATGATTCTTGTTTTGTTTTTAATCAAGGTGAAGGTAAATAACTGTATGATTAAATACTGACTTAGTGAATATATAGTAATATTCACATAGGCATTTTTGTAGTGTAATTATACTTATTTGTAGTATTAATCATTAGAGTGCTGAGTGCTGAGTGGGGAGTGCTGAGTGAGAAGTGCGGAGTGAGGAGTGATTAGTTTTTCTTTTTTGCTTCCCCTGCCTCCCCTGCCTCCCTTGCTTCCGCAAAGCAATGGGATACTCTTGTAGTTGTAATTCCCTTCGGGTGTGGCTGAAATTTAGAAATAAGTTTTGAAGATGTGTCCTATCGGTGTTCGTACCAGTAATTCAACGGTGGCTTTAGAGACAGGTACAGCGAAACTGTGGCTGTTTTTGGTAGGAGTGAATCAATATCAGGATGAGCAAATACCTAGTTTGCGTTACCCTGCTGTAGATTGTCAGGGTTTGGGGATGGCGTTAGATGCAGCAACCCAAGGATTCCCCCAAAGAGAGTTAAAAATTTACCATGATTTTGGTGAGCAGCCTCTATTGGAGAATGTACGCTTGAGTCTCAAAACAATGGCGGCTGCAACTAAACCCAATGACACTATTTTGTTTTATTTTTCTGGACATGGGATGCTTGAGCCATCGAGCAAACAGGTGGTGTTGTGTCTCCAAGATACTCAAACAGACGACTTAATTAATACAGGGTTAAATTTACAAGAATTATTACAGGTGTTAGCTGATTGTGCGGCTGGGCAACAATTAGTTTGGTTGGATGCTTGCCATAGTGGTAATTTGAGCTTTTTGGGGGCGAGAGGTGAAATATCGACGAAATTTAACCCTACACCAGAGTTAGTGGAACTATTACGACAACGCGCCAGCAAACAAACAGGATTTTATGCTTTATTATCTTGCGATCGCCAGCAACAATCTTGGGAGTTTCCACAGTTAGGGCATGGTGTATTTACATACTTTTTAATTCGGGGATTACGAGGAGAAGCGGCAGACTCCCAAGGTATCATTGCAGCTGATAGTTTATACCGTTATGTCTATCAACAGACTTTAGCCTATATTCAAAAAGCCAATCAGCAATTACGAGTCATTAACCAACTCAAAAAAGGTAGGGGTGAAAATTCCATCCATGCTGAATATCCCTCCCAAACACCCAAGCGCATTGTTGAAGGCGTGGGAGAAGTAATTTTAGGGATTAAACCCCTCCCCAAAGGTATTACCAGACATCCACGACAAGCACTGATTGTAGAAGGACTCCCTAAAAGCAACACCCCTTCTGCTTTGTGCAGTATTTTCCAGACTGCGGGGGACTTTACCACCAATTCTTGGACTGTGGGAGGTAAAAACACCAGTGCAGATATTCACAAAGCCATTCAAAAATGTCTGCTGTCAGAATCTTTTGCGGAATCTTCCCCAAATGGGGCTATTAACATAGACACCGCCACCGTGTTGTTATATCTGCGGGGTAAAATTCAGGAAACACCAAACAGCGAAGCCGTTTTTGTGTTAGCTGATGATATTACTATTAATCGTTCCTGGCTGAGAAAACAATTACGGCGTTGCACTTCCCAACAGATTATTATTTTAGATTGTCCTGGACAAGCTGCTATTGGTGTGGCATCGGTGCGGGAGTGGGTAGAAGAATTGCAATTAGGAACAGATATCGGTCAATGTTTAATTGCTTGTGCTACCCCAGCTACACAACCAGAACAATTTACGATGGCTGTGCAGAAGATTTTAACTCCCACAACTCCCCATACAGGATTAACCGCAGCCGGATTAATTACCCAATTGCAATTAGATTTAGCCGCCTCAGATAATCAGTTGTATTTTTGGTTATCTGGTTCCCAAGGCATCATTGAAGTTTTACCGGAAACTACCTTAGTAGTAGGTGAGAGTGTTAGTCAAAATCAAGAGGATAGCGATGATTTAAGTTCTTCTGTGGGTGTAGACTATACAACCTTGCGAGACTTATTAAAAGCTCAAAGATGGTTAGAGGCGGATGGAGAAACGACAAACTTGATGCTAAAGGTGGCTCATCGCGAACAACTAGGCCACTTAGACTTAGAAAGTCTAGCAAACTTTCCCCGCACAGAGTTATTGACGATAGATAAACTGTGGGTGAAATACAGTCAAGGACGCTTTGGTTTTAGCGTGCAGCAGCGCATCTGGCAGAGTTTACAAGGGAATCGTGCTAATGATCCCGTTATGGGATTAATGATTGGCAACAAAAAAGCCGCCGCCGCCGAAACCTGTATTGATTTTGGTCATCGGGTAGGATGGCGTGAGAAAGATGCTTGGGTAAATTACACAGATTTCATCGCTGATGACAATGCCCCCGCAGGATATTTACCATATTACGGCTTTTTTGCACCAGTTTGGCGAGTCAAAGTTTTAGGTGTGTGGGAATGGCATAGTGCGATCGCCACTGCCTCTTGGTGGCAATTATGTGAGACTTTGTTGGGAATTATGAGTGCTGAGTGAGGAGTGAGCAGTGCTGAGTGGAGAGTGTAAGCAAGCTACGAGTAATGTCTCGTAGAGAAACGAGGCGGGAGAATTGTTGCGTAGCTTGCTGTATTGCGAATTGCGAATTGCGAACTGCGAACTGCGAATTGGTTTTATTCTTGTACCCAAACTGAGACAGAACCACCTAAGCAACGAAATTCACCCCAACCCCATTCGTTGGTATATACGGGTTCTTTGATGTGTTGTGTTAAATCAACGAATTTTGTGTTGGGTTTACCAACTTCCATCCATTTATCACCTGCTGCGCCATCACTCATAATTACAGCCATTGCTTGGGGATGATCTTCATCACCTAAGCGAGTCCAGCCAATAGTATTCCAATGGTCGAAATAATCGTACTGTGGCCCATAAACATAGTGCTTGCGTGCATACATTAACTTATCGATTATCCAACGGTGAGAGGGCATAAAAATCTTATAGAGGTTGCCATCTTTTCCCCAATCTTCGTATTCTGCACCGTAGTAATCGGCATGAAAGACGCAAGGATAACCTTCTTGTCTTAATAGAATAATGGCGTAGGCTAGGGGTTTAAACCAAGGTTCAACTACAGATTCCAATGCTTGTAATGGTTGTGAGTCATGATTCTCGACAAAGGTGACAGCATGGGTAGGACGTTTTTGCATCATTGTGCCATCTAAAATCCGGCGCATATCATAATTGCCTCCAGATTTACTGGCTTGATGGAAGTTGTAATGTAGTGGTACGTCAAAAACTGACATTTTGCCCCGAACAGTATCAACATACCAAAGTAGAGTATTCACATCGTTGTACCAATACTCTCCAACAAAGAATAAGTCCTTACCAGCGTGGCGTTCTAGTTCATCTATCCATTGGGGAAAGAACCAAGCGGCAATATGTTTAATGGCATCTAAACGGAAACCGTTGACATTTGTGTTATCAAGATACCACTTACCCCAATAGGTGATTTCACCCCTTACCCAATCATTTTGAAAATCGAGGTCACAACCCATTAAATAGGCAAAATTGCCTTTTTCTAAGGCTACATAATCATCAAATTTTTTGCCTTCTAGTAAATAAATCGTGCTGCGATCGCCACTGTTATATTCGTTATAATCAACTGCATCAAAATGCCACCAGTGCCACTCAAAATTAGAATATTTTCCTTGTCTTCCAGGGAAAGAATAATGAGTGTAAGTCTTAATATTTTGCAACCCGCCTTTAGGAGTAAGACGATTATCTTGAGGAAAAGGTGTTGCATTTGGTGTTTCTACTGCATCACCACCCATCTTATGATTTAGCACTGCATCTGCATAAACTTGTAAACCATGCGTTTGCAGAGATTTAATCGCATCAATATATTGCTGACGCGTACCGTATTTTGTTCTGACAGAGCCTTTTTGATCAAACTCACCTAAGTCGAATAAATCGTAAACACCATACCCTACATCATACGCACCGGCAAATCCTTTATAGGCTGGTGGCAGCCACAAAGCTGTAAAACCTGTTTCTGCTAATTCGGCGGCGGAAAACTCTACTTTGTTCCACAAATTGCCATCATTAGGGATGTACCAGTGGAAATATTGCATCATTGTGCCGTTAATCTGTGCCATATTATTGTTGTGTCTGTAAATATCTTCTTGAAAGAAAACTACAGCAGTAATCTATGGCAATTCGGAATTATCAATGTGATTTATAAGCGATAATCTGGAAGAAATATTTAAGAAAATCAGCTACTGATTATCAGTAATTGTGAACCCAAGCTACTAATTTCAAATCAATCAGAACACAAGCTCATAATTCACAGTGAGCTATTATTCAAAACCCCAACCTTTTCAAAAAGTCGGGGTTCTATAATCTCTCATAATTTATCTGACAAACTACTATATCTCTCCTCCCTTGTCTCCCTTGTCTCCCTTGTCTCCCTTATCCCCCTTGTCTCCTCCCTCTCACTCTCTGTGAACAGAAATAGCCTCCTCTGAATTCCACTGAGATCCTAAACAAAACTCATCCACCCAAGAAGCCAGATTACTAGCATTTGTATGAGCTTTAGAGTGGACTTTGTAAGCAGATTTAGACGGTTTTTTATGGACATATTGCCCATTTTGGGGAATTTCCGGCACTGGTTTCGGTATTATTAATGTCTTCGGTTTACCAGGAACTTCCGTAGTAATTGCCAAGGGACTAACTACTTTGCCATTTTGGGGTTTGATAGTAGTTAAAGTTAGGGAAGTTAAGGGTTTATCTTTTTTCGGTACTTCTAAAGTAATGGCGAATACCTGTCCTGCTGGAGAGGATGATTTATGAATAGTGGGATGAATATTCATCTTTCCATTAGTGGCAGTTTTTTGAGACATTACAGGCTGTTCACCACCCACCACCTGCTGCACTGGCTGATGTAGAGTAGGCATGACCACTACATTGGAAGCATTATGCTCTTTAGTTGACGCAACAGGAGCATCATAAACAGTTAACGCCATTGATGTGACGGCTTCCTCTGGATATTGCTGTTCTTCCTCCGACTGGGTGAGGGCTAAATCCATCTGAGAATTAATTAAGCTGAGTTCTTTGTCAGGATTAAAATTGAGACCTAAAGCCGTAACTATCTCATCAGGGTTGTTATTCAGTTCCATCACAAAAGCCAAAATTTCGTCAAAATCCGGCTCTAAAACAGATAATGTTGCTAGGATAAACCCAGACGAAGGACGACGTACACCGCCATAGTTAGCCCAAACCCTCATTTTGACTAACCAAGAACGATTCTGCTCATAATAATTCAACCACTTGCTCTTTAAGGATTGACGCAGCTCCTGAATATTCATGGGATGTCTCGCTTCAGTCAAAAATAGTGCATTTACAGTTATCGGTTATCGGTTATCAGTGCAAGGAAAACTTGATCACTGTTGACTGTTGACTGTTCACTGATAAGAGGCAGGGGGCAGGGGGAAAGGGGCAGGGGGAAAGGTACAAACCGAACTTCGTTCCGCTTCGCTAACACCCCTTGTGGGTGAAAGCTCCCTTGCTCCTTTTCCTCCTTGGTTGTTCGCGCAGCGTCCCGTAGGGAAGCCCCACCCCTTGTGGGTGGTTTTTCTCCCCTGCTCCCTGCTCCCCTGCTTCTTCACTTATCCCTGGGGATGAAACCGATAATAGAGCATCCGTTGCACTCTTTGACCACCTATTAGATGCTTTTCTACTAACATCGGGACTTCATAGGGTTGAACACCGCTATACCAAACCATTTCCGGTAAAATCAACACCATCGGCCCGTTACCACACTGTCCCAAGCAACTGCTAGGAGTTACCACCACATCAGGAACAGGTAAAGCCACAAAAGCTGCTAAAACGTCCTTCGCACCTTGCTTTTTACAAGTGCGATGTTGACAAACTCTCACACATCTGGTGAGAAAACTGGGGTTTGTTGTGCTGGCATTCAATTCTTGAGTAAAATTGCTCATGAGTCACCTTTCCCACCCTGTAAAAATTTAGTCAAAAGTCAATAGTCAATAGTCAAAAGTCAATAGTTTACGGTTACAGGAAATTGAGACTTATCCAAAAATTCGTTTCTGATCATTGTTGCGGAAAACTTTGATACTGTTTGGCGGATAAATTCAACGCTCTTAACTAATGACTAATGACTAATGACTATTGACTAATGACTAATCTACCGACAATCCTTTAGATGCTAACCATTCGCGGTTGAATATCCGCGACTGATAGCGAGAACCACTATCACATAGTATCGTGACAATGGTATGTCCTGGGCCTAATTGCTTGGCTAAAGCTACGGCGGCGGCGACATTAATACCTGTAGAACCACCCATTAATAAGCCATCTTTCCGCAATAGTTGATAAACTACCCGCAAAGCTTCTTTGTCATCAATTTGGATAGCGTCGTCAGTGGGTGCGCCTTCCATGTTAGCGGTAACGCGGCTGTTACCGATGCCTTCAGTAATAGAACTACCTTCTATTGTAATCTCTCCGGTTTTAACGTAACTATAAAGACCACTTCCCATTGGATCAGCCACTACGCATTTAACTGCTGGGTTTTGTTCTTTGAGGTACATAGATACACCGGCAAATGTTCCTCCTGTACCGGTAGCGGCTACCCAACCGTCAACTTTACCGTCGGTTTGCGCCCAAATTTCTGGCCCTGTGGTTTCGTAGTGGGCGCGACGGTTAGCTAAGTTATCGAACTGATTAGCCCAAATGGCGTTTTCCATCTCTGCTGCGACTCTACCAGATAACTTGACGTAGTTATTGGGGTCTTTGTAGGGAACGGCTGGAACGGGACGCACTTCTGCACCCAAAGCGGTGAGTGCATCGATTTTTTCTTGGGATTGGGTGTTAGGAATGATAATCAAGCATTTGTAGCCTTTAGCATTGCAAATATGGGCTAGTCCAATCCCTGTATTACCGGCTGTACCTTCTACTACTGTACCGCCGGGTTTGAGCAAACCTTTTTCTTCTGCATCTTGAATAATGTACAGTGCAGCTCGGTCTTTAACCGAACCGCCAGGATTGAGAAATTCGGCTTTACCAAGGATTTCACACCCTGTTTCTTCACTGAAGCTGTTTAACCGAATTAGTGGGGTATTGCCAACAGTGCCTATGAAACCATTTTTGATATCCATCGTGATTCTACTTGAGTAATTACCTATAAAAATTGTGGCTCATAGTGGTGGCATCATACTCAAAAATGGGGAACAGGGAATGGGGGATGGGGAACAGTGCGATCGCACTAAAATAGTGATTTTACTGGGGTTATCAATTATTTACGTAAGTTAATATACATTAATTTGGTACGTGATAACATCATTAACATCATCCTTCATGGGGTGGACATCCATGACATCTCAACATAATCGCCCTGACGAACTAGAGCAACGGGAAAGGTTAGTGCGGGAGAAAGAAGTAGAAATACGTCTCCGAGAAATGGAACAAGAAATGTCTGCAAATCATCCACCATTACATAAGACGGTGAAACACCAAGCAGAAGATTATCCCAAACCTTGGATGAAAAAAGCCATTCTGGCTGGAAAACTCTTTACTCTTGGTGTAGTAGCTTTAGTTGCTGTGAGAATAGCATCTGTTTTAGCAGGTTTCGTGATTATAGGAGTTTTGGGTTGGGTAGCTTACAAACTATTTCTGGAAAATCGCAAAAAAACCATCTTAAATTAAGGGATAATTTCTATGGTAAGTCAAGTAGCATCTGATCAATTTATTCAAGACTTAGAAAGAATTGCTCAAGTTCGTTCTGAGATGGCGGTGTGTTTACAAAATCTCTCGGAAACGATTCATCAAGCTGAGTTAGATGGAGAGTCTTCATCTGGTAAACTCAGTCTAGAACGAGATTTAGAAGATATTGATATAGCTAGTAAGAATCTCAAAAAAGGTGTGTTTCGCCTACTAGTTTTAGGCGATATGAAACGGGGTAAAAGCACATTTTTAAATGCTTTAATTGGCGAAAATTTACTACCTAGTGATGTTAACCCCTGTACCGCAGTTTTAACTATTTTGCGGTATGGAGCAGAAAAAAAAGTGACGATTCACTTTAATGATGGCAAAAGTCCACAGCAGCTAGATTTTCAAAGCTTTAAGTATAAATATACAATTGATCCGGCAGAAGCCAAAAGGTTAGAACAGGAGAAAAAACAGGCATTTCCTGATGTTGATTATGCAGTGGTTGAGTATCCTTTAACTTTACTAGAAAAAGGTATTGAAATTGTTGATAGTCCAGGGTTAAACGACACAGAAGCGCGCAATGAATTATCTTTAGGATATGTAAATAATTGTCATGCAATTTTGTTTGTGATGAGGGCTTCTCAACCTTGCACTTTGGGTGAGCGTCGTTATCTTGAAAACTATGTGAAAGGGCGTGGTTTATCGGTTTTCTTCTTAATTAATGCTTGGGATCAGGTAAAAGAATCATTGATTGATCCTGATGATACAGAAGATTTACAAGCAGCAGAAAATAGACTCAGAAAGGTTTTTCAGGCGAATTTAGGGGAATACTGCCACGTAGACGGTCAAGATATTTATGATGAGCGTGTATTTGAATTATCATCAATTCAAGCACTAAGACGACGTTTGAAGGATTCCCAAGCTGATTTAGCTGGGACTGGCTTTCCAGAATTCATGAGTGCGCTTAATACTTTTCTTACCAGAGAAAGAGCGATCGCGGAATTCAGACAAGTCAGAACCTTAGCTAGACAAGCCGTCAACCATACCCGCGAAGCTATAGGCCGCAGAATTCCCTTATTAGACCAAAATGTGGCAGAATTAAAATCCCGCATTGATTCGGTAGAACCAGAGTTCAAAAAACTCACCGATATTCGAGATCAATTCCAGAAAGAAATTTTTAATACTAGAGACTCACAAGCTAGAAAAATCTCTGAATCTTTCCGTAGTTATGTGATGAATTTAGGTAATACTTTTGAAAGTGATTTTCTACGCTATCAACCAGAATTAAATCTGTGGGATTTTCTGAGTAACGGGAAGCGAGAAGCTTTTAATGCAGCACTGCAAAAAGCTTTTGAACAATACATGACTGATAAATGTGCAGCTTGGACTTTAACTGCTGAAAAAGATATTAATGCAGCTTTTAAAGAATTATCCCGTAGTGCGTCGCAGTATGGTGCATCTTATCATCAAGTCACAGAAAGAATTACCGAAAAGCTCACCGATAAACAAGTTAAAGTCAATGCTGCTAGTGGTGGCACAGATGAAGATAACTCTCCAACCTGGGCAAAATGGGCTATGGGATTATTGTCTCTCACAAGTGGTAACATTGCTGGTTTTGCAATGGCTGGTGTGGGATTTGATTGGAAAAATATCTTATTGAATTATTTCACTGTTATTGGTGTGGGTGCAGTCATCGGCACAATTATTAGCCCAATTTTAGGGCCAATTTATATTCCTTTACTGGGTTTAGGAGTAGGTTTTTTACAAGCTGATCAAGCCCGGAAAGAATTAGTCAAAACTGCTAAAAAAGAGTTAGTTAAATACTTACCGCAAGTTGCTAACGAACAATCGGCAATTGTATTTGATGCGGTAAAAGAATGTTTTGACAGCTATGAGAAGGAAGTCAGCAAGCGCATTAATGACGATATTAATTCCCGTAAATCGGAGTTGGATAATTTGCTGAAGCAAAAAGGAACACGGGAAATTAATCGAGATACTGAATTGAGGCGGCTGAAAACTTTGCAGGAAAATATCATTGCTCAATTACAAAAAATTGAAGCGGTGTATAGTAACCTCTTAGCTACTTATAGTTAGGATTTAGTTCCCTCCCCTTGAAAAAGGGGAGGGTTAGGGTGGGGTAAAAATATTTGATATTTTCCAAAATTCTCTAACGCAGAGTGACGCGGAGGTTTACGAAAAGAGACGCAAAGTAAGAAGATAAGTTTTGTGCTGCGGGGTAAAATAACTCTGGGAATAGGTAATGGAAATATGCCACAACAGGATATAAAATCTAAAGATTTAGTAGATGCGCTGAAATCTGCGTCTAATTTACTGGGGCTGGAACGGTCATCACAGTTATATCAAGATATAGTTAATATTGGTAATTATTTAACTAATCCTAATTTTAGGATTGCGGTTTTTGGCCCTTTTAATCATGGTAAGTCTACTTTATTAAATGCTATCTTGGGGACGCGGACTTTACCTATAGATTTAATTCCCACCACAGGCGCAGCTATTACTGTCAAATATGGTTCTGATGTGAGAACTCGCATTATGTTGCGGGATGGAACTGAAGTCTATCGCAGTGGAACGGAAATTTTACAACAGTACGCAATTTTAGATGGTGATCGACAGATGCGGAAAGATGTCGCATCTGTTGAAGTTTTTTGTCCTCATACTTTTTTGGAAACTGGTGTCGAGTTTATTGATTTACCAGGAACTAATGACAGGGATGAGCAGGATAATTTAGTACGAGAGCAACTTTTTAGTGCAGATTTAGTTGTGCAATTATTAGATGCGCGTAAATTGATGACGTTGGGTGAACGGGAAAATTTACGCGATTGGTTATTAGATAGAAATATTAAAACAGTTATTTTTGTTGCTAATTTTATTAATTTACTTGACCCAGAAGAACAAAAACAAGTGCAGAATCGACTGCGATTTGTAGCGGAAAGTTTTCGTGCGGAATTACCCCCTGGTTTCAGTAATTTATATCGTGTGGATGCTTTACCAGCCTTACGCGCTAGGTTAAAAGGTGATGTAGCTGCGGCGAGTAGTAGCGGCTTAGTGGCGTTTGAGACGGCTTTGCAAAATGTTGTGAGTATTTTACAACAAAATCGGGGTGATGTGAGGTTGCCGAGAGTAGAGGCGATCGCATCCCAAATTCAATTAGCATTGCAGCATAAAATTGACCCCATCGCTAATGAATTTAAAGCTATTGATGATAAGCAAAATGCTAAAATAGAAATTAAACAAAAAGCTAAAAATCTCATCAACCAAGGATTTAACAAGAGTCTATCTGAGTTAAGAGATTGGCTATCTTTACCCAAATTATTAACTAAATATCAGGCTGATGGGGCTGTAGCATTAGCAGAAAATAACTTTAAATCTTGGCAAAATACTGCTTTGAAAAAAGATTTGAATGATTTACAGTTAGCCGTGATGAAATGGCTATATCAAGCCTATGATTTTTTCAAAGAAGAACGTCCCGAAGATTTATTAATTCCTTTCCCTCCAGAACCACAAATTACTTTACCCCCCAAGCCAGATAGTAATGAATTATTTAGTGAACCAGGCGCAGTGGCGGTAGGTGGTGGGATTGGTTGGTTATTAGGTGGGCCTGTGGGTGCTGCTGTGGTTGGCAGTATTTCTTATCTTTTAAATAAGAATATACAAAAACTAGATGAACAATCATCCCATGAATCTTATCATCAACAAGTAGCGAGAATTTGTATCACTGCTATTGAAGATTATTTATCACAGTTTAGTCGTCAAGCCTTAGCAACGTTATCACAATTTGAATACCAAGCCGAAAAAGTTATTTACTTCCGAATTGCCCAAGAACCAGCAGATATAACTAAAAAACGGGAAGAAATAAGGCGGCTACAACAGGGATTTAATCAGTTACTAACTGAGTTAGTCAAGGCTAAAATTCCTACTAAATATCAGCCATATATAGAAATACCTAAAGTTAGTCAACCCCAACCTCAACAAAAGTCTTCTCGACAGCAAGAACGCATTTATACTCGTCCGCCACAACCGGAAAATACAACTAAAACTACTGAGAAAAAAGTTGAACCACCAAAACAACAAGTCTATTCACCACCACCAAAGCCAGCACCTAATCCCGCAGAGGTAGAAGCAAAATTTCGTAACTGGGAAATAGATCAAGAAATCGCACAAATAAAAGCTCAAATGCGTTCTCCTGGTTATCAAAATAATCAGCAACAAACAACGCAAACTCAAAATCAGCAAGCACCCAAACCACCCCAAAACCAATCCGAAAAAGATAAAATTGCGCGTGCTTATAAAATTTTAGGTTTGCCACAAGATGCAGCCTTTGCTGATGTTAAACAGACTTATAAAACTTTAGTCAAAAAATGGCATCCAGATTTATTTGTCAACCAACCCCAGATGCAAAAACAAGCGCAGGAAAAAATGCGTTTGTTTAATGAAGCTTATACAGTTTTATCTGAGAAGAACTAGGGGTTTAGGGGAAGAAAAAACCGGGATAGACCCGGTATAATTTTGTATTACCTTTGCAATCGCAGTGTTAAAGATACTGTAGCTGTGAGCAATTGAGGGATGCGCCAAGAAACAAGCGATCGCCTGATAATATCAATTACAGTCTGTTCTTTAAGGGTAGAAGCCTCTTCATCAAACAACACCTGTCTGACTCGTCCTTTATTTATCTGCAACTCAAACACTAAATCGCCGCTAAAACCTGTAGGTAATTGGATAGATTCTAAATACTGAGTCAAAAGCGCAACCATCTGTTCATTCAATCCTGTTACACTCACAACCTTTAAATACACGACAGGAGCAATTTCAGGATCAAAGGTTTCTGCTTCTAACAATAACCGTAAATCCTCCAAATCTTCATTCAAATCACTGTAAGCTTCCGGTGGCGGGGGTGCTTCCATAAAACAGTCACTGAGATCACTGAATGATAATTCATTGAGTTCTTCGAGATGAAAGGATGAGAATTCAGTTTCCGCTTCTGGCGCGCTTGGAGATGCTAGGCTTCGCTTACGTTGCAAAAATTCAGGCGCAGGATACGCCATATTTGCCATGATGGGAGGAGGTGCAGCAGCACTAACAGCACTCCCATAAATACCTTGATAACTGATATCTTCAGCCATTTCCACAGGTACTTGCACCGACACTGAACCCTGACGCGAATCAACTCGCACATCATCACTCACCGCCACAAAAGCTGTATATTGCGACAACAGTTGATAAGTCAAAGCCGTATCTGTCACCGCTTCCACACCCAACTTAGTTTCACCATGCACCATCTGATTCATTAATTCCTTGATGCGGGAACGTCCCCAAATTTGAGCGATCGCAGGGTTTCCAATTTCCTCAAAGTCCAGGTTAAAGGTATGCTGATAACGTGTACCACCCGCAACAATTCCCGTAACGTGCAGTTTTCCCCCACGCGCATCAGGCTTTTTACCAAATAAAACTAACGGCTGTTCCGCAAACAAATCTGGAGGCGTAGCAGGATAGATAATTGGCGCATCACCATCGCCTTCCCATTGCAAATTAATGTTAGTCAGAACTGGATTGTTAATTTGACGGTAGAATTTATCGACTACCTCATCCGTTGGTTCATCGTGGCGAATGATGCGCGCCGTACCCCGTCCTAATTCTGCGATGCGATTGAGTAAAAAGCGATTCACAGAACTACCAGCACCAAAACTATACAGGCGGTTTCCTGGTTGGAGATGTTGTTTCACCTCTGAGAAAATTTGGTTTTCGTTGCCGATATAACCATCAGTTAGCAGTACAATACTCCGCAACCGTCCAGGATCTGTGACTCGGAAATTCAATACAGCACGAATCCCGCGTAACATTTCCGTGCCACCATTAGCAGTCAATTGATTAATATAATTGATGGCTCTGGTGCGATTTTGGGAATTATTGGCGAGGGGAACAGGCGATAATTGCCGAGTCGTATCTGAAAAATCAATAATACTAAAAGTGTCATCAGAATTAAGTCCATTAATAAAGCGGCGCATCAACTCCTGACATTGCATCAGTGGCGCACCCATTTGCGAACCAGAAGTATCGATGAGAAACACCACATCTTTAGGAATAACTTGATCCTGACGGTATTGAAGTGCAGGAATTAGATATAGTGCGAAGTGTCCACCCCGTTCATCAGCTTGGGTGAGTAAGGTAGCTTGGGTAGATTCGCCAGCGACTTGATAGCGTAAAATCAAGTCTTTATTAGGAATAGTATCCCCACCCGCCAACTTCACCAACACCCGCTTTTGTGCGTAACTTATCTGAATTTGGTGAGAAGGAGACTGGACATTTTGCACCTCAACCCCTGCATCAATTTCTATGGTGACATTAATATCGTGGGGCGATCGCATACCCGATGGTAAGATAGGTGCATTCAACCGTGAACCATCAGGAACTATATCCGTATCTTGATTTTGCGTCATCGGTGCAGTAGCCGAACCAACACCACCCGCATTTCCCTCAATTGGTATCCCTGGAACATAACGCGGAGCAACCACCATCGGGAAAACAAACTCATAATTACCCGCCGTAAATTTCAAACTTTCAGAGTAGCGAATAATCACATCAATTTGCTCACCTGGTTGAATATTGGCGAGGGACTGGGTAAAAATGTTGTCCCGTTCTTGTTCCAACAGTCCGGCGGTGCGTCCTTGCTGCTTTGCTTGCTCGTAAATTTGCTGTGCTTCTTGGCGTTTTTTAATACTACCTTTAATAGTCTTGTCACCAATCCGAATCAGCATATCATCAACAGCCGCCTCATCCGGTAGCGGGAAGATATAGACAGCTTCTAATGTAGTTGTGAAAGGATTTTCAAAACTTTGGGTAACTTCCACCCGCGAGATATTCCCCGCAATTTTGGCTTGTACCTCAGTATGCTTCAGGGGGAAAGCAACTTGCTGTTGTTCAGAAGTTTGAACATATAAGCCACCAGCTTGGCGTTCTATAGTTTGAGTCATATCTGTTACCTTACGCTGTTTTGTTATGTCTCTAGCGTAGGCGCGTTTACTTGGCAGATATGCTCAGTTTTGTGTTCAGTCAATGCTCAGTGATTAGTTCATTGCCAAAAGCTGATTTTCACCAGAATATATGCTGAATAGCTTGTGTATTGAGTTGCAGTGAGAATTTGTGATGAAGATTGTTCAAGAAGTTTCATTAATTAGTATTGGGAGTTTTGAAGAATCGAGCGATTGGGCTATAATTCGCTCTGAAATTCGTGATGCGATCGCTCTAATTGTTCACCCTCCTGGTACATCTAGCTTTACCATCAATCCAAAAAAGCATGGTAATGGTGTCAAGCCGATTAAAGAAGCTTGCATGATTGCATTAAGAGATAGATTTGGATGGAGATTAGAAACTCCCATTAACTATGCTACGAAATCACCAGGAAAAGTTGATGCTACAAAAGTAATTGATAATTATTTGTTTGCGCTTGAGTGGGAAACTGGAAATATTTCTTCCAGCCATCGCGCAGTTAACAAAATGGTTTTGGGATTAATTCGTGGTGTTTTTCTAGGTGCTGCTTTAGTTCTTCCCAGTCGGAAACTTTACCCTTATTTAACTGATAGAATTGGTAACTACGAAGAGTTAGAACCATATTTTGATGTTTGGCGATCAGTTCAACTCCAAGAAGGGTTTCTGGCGATTTTTGTAATTGAACATGATCAGCTAGATAGTAATGTCCCAACACTGACTAAAGGAACAGATGGACGTGCTTTAATCTAAATTTTCTGATTTAAATATTTATTGAGTATAGGGGATGGAAAGTTGTGAAGCATTGATTTTACTTTGCTTTGATTTCTTATTTCCCCTTGCTGATTCCCATTGTTCGATAATTCCGTTAGCAAGATCAGTTAATCGTTCTACAGCCGGATCTGTATCTCCAAGTTCTGAACCAATCCAGTAACGCTGTAGCTTTTCTGCTGCATAAAATGTAGTACCAGATCCACCAAACGGATCGACTACAATTTGTCCAGGATTGGATGCCATTGCAATAATTCGCTCTAGCATAATGGGTGCAAGTTCATTAGGAACTCGTTTTTTGTGTTGACGATGGCGCACTGGTGGAATATCTGTCCACATTTCTTCTGCTAGTGTCCATAAAATATCTTGAGAGTTAGCTTCAGAAGTTTCTTCCCAAACATCTTCCGGTGTATCCCAAACATCCATTAAATTAATACCCTGTGGATTAAGTTTTTTGCGATGTCCACCATAATCACGAATTTCCCCACCGCAATGTCGGCAAACTTGAATGGGTGTATAAACCTTATTAAAAACTGCTGGTTCTCCTTTAGTGTAATAAAGTAATCCATAATGAGCCGGAGACATTTTTTTGCCTCTAGGAAACGCTTTCGGCATTCTACAAGCAATCCAATGCCTAAAATTCATTCCTTGCTGATTCAAATATGCACCATATTCTATACACCATTTAGGTAGATTAAATACAAATAAACTGCCACCATTTTTCAAAACTCGAATACTCTGATTCAACCACTGTTTTGACCATCTTAGATATTCATCATCTGCCATTTGATCACTCACGCCTTTACCATATTCTTTACCAAGGTTAAAAGGTGGATCAGCAAATACAATATCTACAGATTCATTCGGTAATGCTGAGAGAAATTTTAGACAATCTCCTTGATAGAGAATTCCATATTCACTTTTATAGATTTCTTTTAATTCCCGTTCTTGTGCAACATCAGTAGCAATCAGTTGAAAAGGTAGCATTACTGTATATTTGAGTTTTGCTGTATATAACTAGTATAAAAACTCTATTTACAATTGTCAATAGAATTATAGTGTATTTGTACTACGAGGTTGATAAGGTTTTCCCATCGGTTGATTTTGATATCGCTCGACTTCAACATTTTCTATGTAGTAATAACGTCCAAGTTTGCAAGCTATAATTTGACCATTCTTAATTAAGTTGTGTACTCGTTGGCGTGTGACACCAAGTAATTTGGCAGCTTGAGCTACAGAGAGTAATTCAGCACCATTTTTAGCAATTGAGTCTGTCATACGTTAGTCGAGAATAATGCTTGAAATTAACAGGTTTATCTAATCAAGATTGCATTTTCAAGCGTAACTCAGTCTTACTAGTGAGGAAAGCTCAAACCCTTCGACTTTGAAATCATCTGCTCAGTTAACAGATATATGTCGAGATGCTCACACTTCTAGAGCTACTTGACGGCGATTTCGGCAGGGCAATCGCCTACCGTACCCTGTACGATGCCTGCGGCGGGCGTAGCCATCGCATTCAGGTTTTAGAATAAAAGGGCGATCGCACCTAATCTTTTTTATTAGAATTCAGATATCAACCATCAAACTAACTATATGACTTTGCAAGAACTCAAAGAACAGATTGATCAATTATCAACAAGCGATCGCCTAACTCTCATCTCTCTAATTATCGAATCAATCCAGCGTGAACACATCGATAATTTAGAACAAAGGCAGTTACCTGAGTTACCCGTTATTCCTGGTAGTTCTCTTAAAGGACATTTACGTTCACGTGTAGAACAAACAAATGTAATTCACCAAATGCGTGGATTTCTCAAAACGGATCAGCCTGCGCCTACAGATAGTGAAGTGAAAGCCATGTTAGAACAACGTCTAGTAGAAAAATATCTATAATGAGAGTCTTAGTTGATACAAATATTATTTTAGATTTTCTACTAGAAAGAAATCCCTTCTTTTCAGATGCAGAAATATTGTTTCAAGCGATCAGTTCTGGAGAAATTGTTGGTTATGTGACGGCAACAACTTTAACTGATATATTCTACGTTGCTAAAAGACAAACCCAAAGTATTGAGCGTGCAAGACAAGCAATCTCAATGATCATAGCTACTATGGAGATTTGTCTAGTTGATCGTTCTACTCTTGAAGCTGCTCTAATTACTGGTATTACAGATTTTGAAGATGCTGTGCAAATTGCTTGTGCGATCGCTCAAAATTTAGATGCGATTGTAACTCGTGATACTAAATTTGCCGATGCTTCGATTCCTGTATTGTCTGTGAGTCAGATATTACAACAGCTCTCTTTAAGTCAAAATAGAGACGATCTGCTCAGTTAACAGATATATGTCAAACTCGCTCAAAGCATCAACAACTGGACTGGGAATTGTAGACAAGGCGCGAAAACGTCTTGGGTGGACTAAAACTAGTACGGCGCGTTGGTGGCAAGATGCTCACACTTCTAGAGCTACTTTACGGCGATTTTGGCAGGGCGATCGCACCTACGCTTAATTATCCTCCCCAACAAGCTGTAAAATTCGATTGTATAAAGCTGCATCAATCCAAAACCCTGCTTGATTACGCAAAGCATCCATTAAGGGTTTGACTGTCGAAATCAGTCCTCGACTTTTCGCTTCAACTAAAATGCCTAAAATCCCTACATATCGAAGTTGCAGTCTATCAGCAATCAAACGACCACGACGTTCATCAATCAAAAGTTGATCCGCTTTGATTTCTAGTGCCAAAGCGATTGCTTCAGCTTCACCTTTATCTAAGTCATTTGCCAATGCTTCTACAACATTGGGATCGCTCACTTGACGAGTTTGAATCCAGTCAAAAGTTTTGACTTCAGTTGCACCTGCTACGGGAAATTCGGGATCAGTTAGTTCTTGGTAAACTGCTTCCGGGATAATCACCGTATCATATAGTTGTTGTAGTCAGTTCAGGTGATTGATGGCTGCAAGATTGTTGATCGGTGAGGTCTCGCTAACAATAATCATAACCTGCCCATATTCTGCAAGTTTTTGATGTCTTGTTCAAAATCATCCACCCCATAGTGAACCGGAATTTGACGGCTGGCAAGCAAATGCTGAAATGCAATCCGGTTCATCCCTGCCAAACGACTGGCTTGAGCAAGGGTGAGTTTATCTTTCTGAAACAGCATAACTGCAATTTCTTGTTTCAGTTCAGCATCAGTCATACGGGTTGCAGCTAAAATTTCATCAGGAATAACGATGCTCATGGCTGGATTTATCTCTACA
>NZ_PJIZ01000056.1:0-30000 GCF_021596505.1 Nostoc sp. CMAA1605
TGACAAAATATCAATAACTGCAACAATTTACTCAGGATTTTCATTTATTCTCAAGATTTCATATTTAATTCTTGTTGCAGACGATACAGAATTGTATTTTTATCAACTTGAGAAAGAATTTCTTGAATTACAGTGTCAGCACCCAATTGTCCCCAAGTGCAGCCTTTTTCGAGATAAACTTGGGCGGCTTTCCCTACAGAATATGCACCATAACCAGCGATTCCGGCTTGAGCGATCGCACTGCCAGCAAAGGCGGTAATATTAATGGGGTTATCACCACTAGCTAAGGCGGCGGTACTTTTGCCTAATCCTAAGAGAAAACCGCTTCCTAGTTCTCCTAGTAATAAACCGCCAGAACTCAATAAAATGGTTTTGAAAATTTTTCCCGCTTCATAGCTAGTCATGGGTAAGCCGTACAATCTCGCTAAGGCGCGAATTAAGGCTAAGTCAGCCACCGTTCCGCCGAGAATATCTAATACAGCTACAGGATTCAACCCGACGGCTAAGGCTTTATATTTAGTAAATTGCCAGATGATATCTTCCGCCTCTTGTTCGCGGATGTCAAGAGTTTTTTCAGCGATCGCTGCTTCTGCATCCCGTGCTTGAATTAGGGCATTTAAAGCTAACAGCGATCGGCCTTCACGGTTGAGAATATTTAAAATAGTCTGTTTGAGTTCGTCTACCTGTGGCGGTGGTGTTTCCCATTCATAACTCACTGTACCATCAGGCCATTCTACTCGGACTTCCATTGGCGCAGGTTCAGCCGCCACCATGACAATTTCATCAGGTAGTAAAGGCTGGGTGTGGGGACTTGCTGCACCTAATTGTTGTAAATTTTGATATATTGCGGCTCGGTCTGTGTCTGGGTATAAATCGATTTTATTAAACACTAAAATCAGGGGCTTTTGTGCTTGGCGTAATTCTAAAAGTGCTTGATATTCAGTGCGGGTAATATCCCCTGATACCACAAACAAAATTAAATCAGCCTGACGCACTACATCTTTAGCCATTTGGGCGCGTGACTCCCCCTGAATTTCATCTAGTCCTGGTGTATCAATTAATTCTACTATAACTTTGTCCCCTGGTTGCCAACGTACTGAACGCGGCCATTGAGTGACACCATTGAGGGGGCCAGTTTGTAAAATTTTGCTTCCCAGCAAAGCATTTAATACCGCCGATTTACCACGACTCACTAAACCAAAAACAGCTATTCTAATAACATGAGAGTCTAGTTTGTTGAGTGTTGAGGTTAAAGTTTCTAATTCTGGTTTAACTAAAGCTGCTAATTCGGGGTGAAATGAGGAATTTCCTGGTTTCCGAAGATATCCATACCAAGACAGTGCTTGTCTGAGACTAGCACGAGCGCGGTTCAGGTGAGTTTCTTGCAAGTTACGCACAGACTTAGATTGATTTCAGTTTCAGACATAATAGACCATGTCTCTATTCTGCTCTAAAAAATCACCTGTCTGTGTGGTTGGTCAACTTCAGAGGAGAGTACACAGTATGGCAGAAATCTTGACCACACGGCTCAGTTTAGTACCATTTACCTTAAACTTAGTAAAATCTGTAATCAATAGCCGTGCTGAGTTAGAAGAAGTTCTTGGGGTTATAGTTCCAGAAAGTTGGCCTAGTGAAGAATTTGGCGAAATTTTGCCAATGATAGCCGATAATTTGCTGAATAACCCATCTCTGGATAAATGGGGAAGAATTATAATTCACAAGGCAGAAAATATACTCATCGGTGACATTGGTTTTAAAGGTTTACCAGATGATACAGGCACTGTGGAAATGGGCTATGGCATAATTCCATCTCATCAAGGGCAGGGATACGCATCTGAAGCTGCTGAAGGTATGATAGATTGGGCATTTGCTCAATCAGGTGTCCAAAGAATTACTGCTGAATGCTTGAGAGAAAATATTAGATCAGTTCGAGTGCTGGAAAAAATAGGTATGCAGCGTACAGGAACAAAAGAGGACTTAATTATGTGGGAAGTGTGTAAATCATAACTCCTAAGAAACACGGGGGTGTGGGGGTGTAAGGGTTTTTAACACCTACATCCCTATACCCTCACCCAAACCCTTGATTCTTCTTATCACTGCGTCAGTCTTAGGAGGGTTAATTGTGCCAATTAAAAAACTCCATCCAGGGGAGGATGGAGTTTTTCGGGTATGGGGAATGGGGCATGGGGAATGGGGAAGAAGTTACCATTACGCCCCTCAAATATAATAGCGTATGAACAAGATTTTTTGACAACAATCACAAATTTAATTTTACTGATGTAGCGATCGCCTAATTTGATGCCAAACTAACCCTGCTAAAATCAAGCCTAGACCGACTTGCCAGATTTTAGACTCTACCCAAAAAGCCAGGAATAAACAAGATAATAAGCCTACCCAACCTATCCACATTGGATACAAACGTTCGGCAGTAGGAAGTCGTAAAGCGGCAAAGTTGGTGATGGCGTAATAAATCAAAACACTAAAGGCACTAAATGACCATGTGGTTTTGACATTGCCTAATAATACTAAAAGTGCGATCGCTATCCCCACAACTATCACCGCTATATAGGGTGCTGTTTGTTGTTGATTGAGGCGTGCTAAAAATCTGGGTGCATCTCCACGCCTACCCATTGCCAAGAGTACGCGAGATAAGCCCAAAATTAAATTTAACAATACACCCAACATAGCAGCGATCGCACCAACGGCTAACACTATCGCCGCACCCGTACCGCCAACACTCCTAGCTACCACTTCCAACGGTGCAGCTTTGCTTTGCCCTACTGCATTAGCTAAAGTTTCTACACCTACAGCCCCAATTCCCACCGTCGCCACTGTTATGTATAACAACATCGTCAGCAGCAAACAAACAATCATCGCCTTGGGAATGGTTTCCCTGGGAGAACGGGCTTCTTCCCCCATAGTTGCGATACGTCCATAACCTGTATACGCTACAAACATCAAAGCACTGGCGTGCAGGATATCTCCCCAAGAACTACTGAAAAGTGGTGTTAAGTTATTAACTCCTTGAGTTGCAGCACGAGGTAAGCAAATCACAATAAAGACAAACAAAGATAGCAAAGTTGCCGAGACTATGAGGATATTGACAAGATTAGAGCGTTTAATCCCACTCAAAACCACCACAGTCATCATTAACACAGCTAAGACAGCTATAGGAATTGTCCAACTAGAACTCACACCCAAAAGATTGAGTAAGTAACCAGCAAACCCCAAAGCCGCCGTCGCCGCCGAAGCTGTCTTAGCGACTAGAAACATCCAGCCAGCAGTGAAGCCAAAAGCCGGAGTGAGATACTTATAACCATATTCATAACTACCGCCACTAACAGGATGATTAGCTGATAATTGCGCGCTATTAAGTCCGTTACAAGTAGCGACGATAGCCCCAATAGCTACGGCTAAAATCACAGCAGGCCCTGCAATACCCGCCGCAATGCCAATACTCACAAATACACCCGTACCAACAATCGAACCCAGTCCCATGAGTGTCGCACCGAAAACCCCTAACTCTCGTTGAAGTTGGGGTGGTGAATTGGTGACAGACATTTTGCATCTCTCCCTATTTATCTGAAGATATGATTGCAGATTTTATAGGGAATGAGAAATGGGAATGGGGAATGGGGAATTGCGAGACAAGGGAGACAAGGTAGATTTTACTCCGATGCCCAATACCCAATGCCCGATGCCCAATACCCAATGCCCAATGCCCAATGCCCGATGCCCAATGCCCGATGCCTAATGCCCAATGCCCCATTCCTCTATTTTTTCCCCTTTACCATCAAATTCACACCACCATTGGGTGTGAAGACTAAACCACGACGGACGGGTTTTAGGGGGGCTTTATCTAGCAGTTCTAAAGAGTAGTTGGAGAGAATATTTGCTAACACTAACTTCATCTCAAATAGAGCAAAAGCCATGCCTAAACAGCGACGATTGCCACCGCCAAAGGGCATAAATTCATAGGGTGAAAATTGCCGTTCTAAAAATCTTTCGGGTTTGAATTTTTCTGGCTCAGGATAAACGTCTGGGCGATGATGTGTTAAATAAATGCAGGGGGAAATGCTCATACCTTTGGGTAAATCATAACCCATAAATTTCATTGGGGTTTTGAGAATTCGGGAGAAAGTAAAGAAAGCTACCGGATAAATTCTCAGGGTCTCTGAGCAAACAGCATTTAAATAGGGTAATTGAGCAATAACTGTGGGGTCTGCATTGGCTACATCAATTGTGTTGAGTTCTTGCAGTAATTTTTCTCGCACCTCCGGCACATAATGAATCCAATATAATGCCCATGATAGAGAGATCGCAGTTGTTTCATGACCAGCAAATAGCATAGTCATTAATTCATCTCGCAGCTCAATATCGGTCATGGGTTCACCGTTTTCATCCCGTGCCGATAGTAATAAACTCAAAATATCATTCCCTTGAGTCCCAACTTGAGTGCGACGCTCATGAATTTCCTGATAAATTAATTTATCTAGTAATTGGCGACGGCGGATAAATTTTCCCCAAGGACTCCATGCACCTAAATCTTTTTGCAATACTTTAAAAAATAAGAAAACGGCACTCAAAGGATAGTTAAAAGTATCCAAGAATTCCACTAAAACTTGCTTGATTTGTTGATAACGTTCACCTTCTTGTAGCCCAAACACTGTCCTTAAAATTACTTGCAGCGAAATATCCTGCATACTCCGACGGGCGACAAATGGCTGATTAATTGACCATTTACTAGTAACTTTTTCAGTAATATCACAGATAACTTGAGCATAATTCCGCATCCGTTCACCGTGGAAAGGTGGCATTAATAATTTACGTTGTTTTAAGTGGCGATCGCCATCTAATAAAACTAACGAGTTCGCCCCTATCAACGGTTGCATGATATAGTTACCTGCACCGGAATCAAATAAACTCGCATCAGCCGTGAACAGTTCTTGAATAGCTTGGGGATTACTAATAACTAACAGCCTGGGAAAACCACTAAATTCTGAGATAAACATATCCCCATATTTTTGTCGTCGTTTTTCGAGGTAATACATGGGGTTATTGATCACATTTAAAGTTTGCAGCCATTTAGGTAGCAGGGTTTTAACTAGAAATTGAGAGGGGATTTGATTAGTAGGTTTTTCTAAAGTTGTTGTCATTAGTAATGCTCCTTATTTATGGAGTAATTGCAATTGATTTTCTGATGGTGTTTTTAATGATAAATCGGAAGTAACAGCCAATTCTGGCGGTGGGACTTCGCGCTGAGAATTTCTGAGATATTGTCCATCTAAAACTGGCTCAACTACCTTCATTTTGTGAGTGATACTGTAATAACGATGAGTTTGTTGTGTTTGCTGTCTTTCTTGGATACTATCATTAGAAATTTTCTTCCGCAGTTTAATAATCCCATCAATTACAGCTTCCGGCCGGGGAGGACAACCAGGTATATACACATCCACAGGAATCAGCTTATCTACACCCCGCACCGCCGAAGGAGAATCAACACTAAACATTCCTCCGGTGATGGTACAAGCACCCATGGCAATAACATACTTGGGTTCGGGCATTTGTTCATAGAGTCGCACCAAATTGGGTGCATACTTCATAGTAATTGTACCTGCGGTAATCAATAAGTCAGCTTGTCTGGGAGTCGCACGGGGAATCATTCCAAATCGTTCTAAGTCAAAGCGCGAAGCATAGGCTGACATGAATTCCATGAAACAGCAAGCTGTACCAAACATCATGGGGTATAGACTAGACATTCTCGCCCAGTTATACAAGTCATCTATTGTGGTGAGAATAAAGTTTTCGGAGAGGTTTTGTGTTACTTGGGGGGGTTGTACGGGGTTAAGGGTTTTGTTCATCATAGATTCTGATGTTGTGGATAGGTTAGTGATTAGCTCACGCAGAGGCGCAAAGGCGCAGAGAGAGGGTGAGAGGTTATGGTTGTGTAGTAAAGCTTTTTGTAATTGCAGATATCCTGATAGTTTCGGTTAATTGGGAAAACTGCACCAGTAAATTTATAGGTTTTAAGGTGCTAACTTAAGAAAAACTCCTCGCTATCTTGGCTTAAAACCAGTAAAATTAATCTCAATTTAGCGTTAGTCTTGTAGTCCGATGGAATTGCACAAGCAAAAACGCAGGCGCGGTATAGTCCTGAGTCTCTCTGGATATCACAAACTTCAGGAGGCTAGACATCAAGCGGAAATTTTAGAAAACGATGGGGACAAATTTACCATCGAAGTATTGAGCTATCGTACTCAATTAGCTCCTTTTACAGTCTCCAAGGTTTTAGCACGAGCAGAGGGTGTTGATAAACAAACTCTAGAATACTTTTTTCGGGCTTTTGGGTTAGATTTAACACCCCAAGATTATGTCCGTGTCGGGGAGGAAGAGACGAAGGGACAGGGTAGAGATGTGAAACTACTCAGCACTCAGCACTCCACACTCCATACAGACTGGGGTGAGGCGGTTGATGTTTCTATCTTCTTCGGACGTATAGAGGAAGTTAGTAAATTAACTAATTGGATTATCAACGATCGCTGTCGGTTGGTAGCATTATTAGGCATGGGGGGAATTGGTAAGTCTTCTTTGGCTGTGAAGTTAGCGCAGCAAATTCAAGGGGAGTTTGAGTTTGTGGTGTGGCGTAGTCTCCGCAATAGTCCCCCATTAAGTGAAGTGCTGGGAAGTTTACTGCAATTTTTCGCCTGTGGACAACCTGTGCATTTATCAGAAAATCTGGGGAATTTAATTTCTCAGTTTATGGGACATTTGCGATCGCACCGTTGTTTAATCATCCTAGATAATGTGGAATCTATCTTAGCTAGTGGCGACCATTCTGGACGTTATCAAATAGGTTACACAGATTATAGCGATTTATTCCACCAAATCGGTGAAATATCCCATCAAAGTTGTGTTATCCTCACCAGTCGCGAGAAAACGCCAGAAATCGCCGTATTAGAAGGGGAGAATTTGCCGGTGCGGTCGATGCAACTGCCGGGATTGAGTGCGATCGCTGCTTTAGAATTAATTAAGACGAAAAGTTTATTTTGTGGCGCGGATAGTGATTGGCAAAGGTTCATTCAACATTATGCTGGTAATCCGTTAGCTTTAAAAATTGTCGCGACTACTATTCAAGATTTATTTGCTGGAAATATCGCTGAATTCTTCGCCCAAGGTTCTACAGTTTTTGGCAGCATTTACGATTTACTAGGACAGCAATTTCATCGCCTTTCATCTTTAGAAATTGACCTAATTTTCTGGTTAGCAATTAATCGTGAAGCGGTCACATTAACAGATTTACGCGCTGATTTAGTTTTACCTATTTCATCAATACGACTTTTAGAAGCCTTAGAATCATTAAGTCGGCGCAATCTCATTGAAAAAAAATCCCTTCCCGATACACCAGTGCATTTCACACTACAACCGGTAGTTATGGAATATGTCACTGAGCAATTTATTCAACAAGTATGTCAAGAAATTCTCTCCCCTCCAGACAATCATATTTCCCCTACACCCCCACACCCCTACACCCTTACACCCCTATTTCTTAATAGCCACGCTTTAATTAAAGCCACTGCTAAAGATTACATCCGCATTGCCCAAACAAAGCTGATTTTACAGCCAATTCTTGACTATTTACTCCAAAATCTCCGCACTAAATCAGCTATAGAAACTCACCTCACACAGATTTTACAAACAATCAAAAATTCTACAGCTCCGCTAGAACCAGGATATATCGGTGGTAATCTCCTCAATCTTTTTTGCCAGTTAAAAACTGATTTAACTGGTTATGATTTTTCTGGTTTAACCATTTGGCAAGCCTACCTTCAAGATACACCCTTAAAACGAGTCAACTTTGCTCACTCTGATTTATCTAAATCCGTCTTTGCGAAAACTTTTTCTAATGTTATCACTACAGCTTTTAGTCCTGATGGTCAAACCGTCGCCACAGGCCATTTCAACGGTTATTTGATTCTCTGGGATGTCGCTAGTGGTCAGCAATTACTGGAATGTCAAGCACATATAGGTTTGATTTGGTGTGCGACTTTTAGTCCCGATGGCAGTACCTTAGCTACTGGGGGACAAGATGAAACGATTAAACTGTGGGATGTCAAAACAGGTCAGTGTAGTCACACCTTTCCTGGTCATCACGGTGGGGTAGTCAGTGTGGTTTTTAGTCCCGATGGTCAGACTTTATTTAGTGGCAGCACAGACTCTTACATTAGAGTATGGGATACTAATTTGGGGCAATGTACCCAAATTCTCCAGGGACATGGCGGTCGTGTCTGGTCAGTGAATTTAAATGCTCAAGGTAATCTCCTCGCTAGCGGTAGTGAAGATAACACCACTAAACTGTGGAATATTACTATAGGTGCTTGCTTACATACCTTCACAGGTCATACAGATTGGATAAAATCAGTCGCCTGGAGTCCATCAGGAATATTAGCTAGTAGTAGTTTAGATACCCAAATTAAACTGTGGGATGTCAATCAAGGTGTGTGTTTGGGTGTGTTAGCAGGACATTCCAATGGCATACTAGCGATCGCCTTCATTAACGATCAAATCCTCGCTAGTTGTAGTATAGATTGTACAATTCGCCTCTGGGATATTACTAACTTCCAATGCCTAAAAACCTTGCAAGGACACACCAATTCCATCAATGCAATCGCTGTTCATCCCCAAGGTCATCTCCTCGCAAGCGGTGCAGATGACTTTTCTTTTAGATTGTGGGATATCAATACTGGCGAGTGTTTGCGAACCTTTAAAGGCAGAAATAACTGGGTAAAATCCGTAGCTTGGAGTCCGACAGAAGCAATCATCGCCACTGGCAATGAAGACCGGATTGTGAGACTTTGGCGTTTAAATGGTGAATGTCGTACTTTATACGGTCACACAGATTTAATTTTTGCTGTAGATTTTACCCCCGATGGTCGCACCCTAGCTAGTGCTAGTGCTGACACCACAATTAGACTCTGGGATGTAGCCACAGGTCAATGTACCCACATCCTCAGCGCACATATGGGCATGGTGACAGGAGTCGTCTATAGTCCCGATGGAAAGTTTTTAGCTAGCACCAGCTATGACAATCTTAGTAGACTCTGGGACGCAGCCACAGGGAAACTGCTAGCAACTTTCCCCGTACATTTAGGAATGTCAGTAGCATTTAGTCCTGATAGCACCAAATTGGCTTTTGGTAACTTTGATAACAGCGTCAATATTTGGGACATCACCACTAAACAGTGTTACCGCACAATTACCGGACACAATAACTGGGTGTGGTGGGTAGCCTTTAGTCCTGATGGTCGGACTTTTGCCACTGGTAGTGCTGTGGAAAGAAGCATTAAACTCTGGGATATCCCAACAGGGGAATGTCTCCACACACTACAAGGACATCAAGATATGCTGTGGGCGATCGCCTTTAGCCCTGATGGTAAAATATTGGCTAGTACCAGCAGTGACAACACTATCAAACTCTGGGACGTAGCTAGTGGTAACTCTCTTACCACCCTCAAAGAACATGAAACTTGGGTAATGTGCGCCACCTTCAACTCAGAAGGTAATATGCTGGCGGTTGGCGACGGCTACGCAGCGATGACAATTTGGGATATAAACACAGAACAGCGTATCAATACATTTAAAGCCGAGCAGATTTACGAACAGATGAATATATATGCAGTTACAGGTTTAACCGCACCGCAAAGATCAGCCTTGCTGACTTTAGGTGCTAGTAGTTGCTGAACTACTTCAACCCTTAACGACACTCGCGATATTTAATGTGATAAACCACACCACGGTGTGCAAGGTCAAAAGAGTCAACAGTGGCTATTCCTTGACCACTGGCTGTCATCGCCGCATTCACCCGCATATTTACACTGTCGCCACAACGTGACCAAACATCAGCTACAGTTGCTAATTGATGTCGCACATTATAGTTGTTTTCGCCTCTGAATTTTTGATAAAAGACAGGCCCACGTTGCCCAGCAAAAAAGTATTCTGCTCTCAATTCCCCAGTTGTACTGGGAGCAACATAACCCCGAAAGTCAGCATCATAGAAAGAAATCTGGAACCCTTGGGGAACTTTAATCGGAATGCTCAGATTACAGCTTTTGCGTCTTTGTGAACGCTGACTCCCATCAGCTGCAAATTCGTCAAATAAAATAGTTAGCTCTTGTCCATCAGGACTCACACTCACACTAGCAGTTCCCCCAGGACAACCATTCCCACCGTAATTTGCGCCTAGAATCTGCACACTTGGATTATTCGCCAAAGCAGGGCCAACGGAAGCAGTCATCAGCGCAGCCGCAGCCATGAAAGATTGAGCAAACTTAACAGAAGTTTGCTTGAAGTTTTGACTCTTCATAACTCACCTTATATGGGTATATTTAACAATGTTGTTGGAAAATTTTGAACTCAGCCGAGTACGTCAATTTTCGTAGTTCCCATGACAGCCAGGAGTGTAAATTTGTTTCCCAATTAAACAAACTTCGTTTTTTTAGAAGAAACTTTACTAAATCCAGGTAGTTTCACACAGTCAGTCTCAGGTATTGCAACCAGTTAAAAATTACTCACAATCCTTGCCCCACCTAGATTTTCAGCAAGGCCTCAAATATAAATCCATCTTTACCAGGACTTCAGTAAGAATACCCCATAACCCATGCCCCATGCGCCATACCCCATGCCCCATGCCCACCGTAAAAATAACCATTAAACTTCATTGCAAATTAAGAAGCTCAGTAAAACAACATGATAAGTTTCTTATGATGTGAAAGAACAGCACGCTAAGATAAGGAGAACACAGTGGCAATAGAGTCAAATTTATCCCAAGGCGCGTCTTTAACAAAAGAAGATATCAGTGAATACGTTGCCCATCTACAGTTGCACATGACTCTGCAAGCTCGCAATCTACTTCCAACCCTCAAACCAACACAAGAAGACAGTCGAGAACAATTGCTACATCAAACCCAAGCCACCTTTGAAAAGCTGGTTTCTCGTCAGGGTTTGTAGTTTAGAAAAAATATAATTAACAAAAAAAGCAAATAAAATGAAAGCAGATTAAGTTGAGTGCAACTCAAAAGTTAACTCAACCAGTCTGCTTGTTTATTTTTTGATTATTTAGTGACCGAAATCACTCCTTGGGAGCAACAGCAAAGCACGGAAAGCCGTTAAGATAATTGCAGCAGTTCCCCTCTTCCCAGTTAGTTAAGGCTACATGGCAGCCCACATTACAATGAACTCCTTACTTCCCCAAAATCTCAGCGTTGTCATCCGGCCAGTCCAATACAGGGATCTGGACGGAATTGAGCGTTTATCTCAAGAATCTTTCGCCGCCTTGTCTCCTGAAGGAGCTAACCTTGTTAACCAGCAAATGCAATCGCTGCATCGCTGGTATGGCTTACTGAGGTTTTTAAGTTGGTTCCCTAACCCCCTACAACATCGTTTCTGCGCCTATGTAGCCGAGCAGGGGCGAATGCTTTTAGGGATGGTTCAAGTGTCGCCTTTCAATCGCACACGCACCACTTGGCGCGTTGATCGGGTGATGTTAGATAGGAGTGCGGATAAACAAGTAATTGGTTCCCAACTTCTGCGCCACTGTTTTGAGTCGATTTTAGAAGCGCGGACTTGGTTATTAGAAGTTAACATCAATGATGTAGACGCATTGGCACTTTATCGTCAAAATGGGTTTCAGCGTCTTGCTGAAATGACTTACTGGGAAATCGAGCCGGAACTGCTGACTGAATTAGCGCAAGCTGAACCAGACTTGCCTAATCTTTTACCTGTGAGTAATGCTGATGCTCAGTTACTCTACCAACTAGATACAGCCTCAATGCCCCCTCTAGTGCGCCAAGTATTCGATCGCAACAACCGCGACTTTAAAACCAGTTTATTCGGCGCGCTAGCTGATGCTGTCAAGCAATGGGTAACAAAAACCGAAGTAGTCAGTGGCTACGTCTTTGAACCCCAACGCAAAGCTGCCATCGGTTATTTTCAAGTACAACTTGAGCGCAAAGGCGATACACCCCACGTTGCCACCCTCACCGTCCACCCTGCTTATACTTGGCTATATCCAGAGTTATTAGCCCAGTTAGCTCGTATTGCCCAAGATTTTCCCCAGCAAGGATTAAAACTGGCTTCCTCTGACTACCAGCCAGAAAGGGAAGAATACTTAGAACGGATTGGCGCAAAACGCATAGAACACACCCTCATCATGTCCCGTTCCGTATGGCACAAACTACGGGAGTCCAAATTTGTCTCTTTAGAAGGGATTCAATGGACTGATGTATTACAAGGCTTACAACCAGCCCGTAAACCCATACCAGGTGGAATGTCCTGGGCAGAAGTCAGACAAAAGCAAACCCCAGAAATCCCCGTCAAACACCAGTCAGAATCAGTCACATTTAATAGTAAAAATTGTCACATCGACTCAGTTTGTCATCAAGAGTTGACAGAAGAACAGCAGGAGAATTAAAAATTGCTGACTTTTGAGCAGAAGCCAAGGAAGCAGGGGGCAGGGGAGCAGGCTTGCCCTGAGCGCAGTCGAAGGGGAGCAGGGGAGCAGGGGGAAAAAGATACAATGCCCAATGCCCCATTCCCAATGCCCCATTTCCAATAACTATTGACTATTGACTAATGACCACAAAACATATATCAGCACTGGGATTAGATGTAGGGCGTAAACGCATTGGGATTGCAGGGTGCGATCGCACAGGGTTAATCGCTACAGGACTTACTACCCTGGAGCGGACATCTTTTGAACAAGATGTGTCACAAATCCGTAATTTAGTCGATGAGCGTCAAGTGCAGATACTAGTTGTGGGTTTACCCTATTCAATGGATGGTTCTTTGGGATTTCAGGCGCGTCAGGTACAAAAATTCGCCAATAGGCTCTCTAAAGCTCTCCAACTGCCTTTAGAGTACGTTGATGAACGATTAACTTCCTTTCAAGCCGAACAACTCATGATTGCTGAGAATTGCTCGCCCTCACGCCACAAAAGTTTAATTGACCGCAAAGCCGCAGCAATTATTTTACAACAGTGGCTAGATAGTAAACGAGCTATAATTAACAGTTCCGAGATAGCCGTAGAGTATTGATACCTTTGAACATGATATTCTGAAATCTGTTACGCAGCAGTGGTATTAAAGTCTAAAGCTATTTGCTTGACATTACCCGTCATAAAACAGCAAAGTGATTTTTCCAACTGTTGGTACTTATAAAGTTTTATTTCTTAGCTATGTTTTCTTCTCCATTTCCTGAAAATAACGATCAAGCTCCCACAAGTTCCATCACTTTGACTGATGATAAGGGGCGAACCCTTGAATGTTACGTAGAACGTTCACTTTCAGCAGATGGACAAGAATATGTTTTGTTGCTTCCTATCGACTCATCCATTGAAATTTTTGCCTGGGAAGGTGAAGGTGACAACGAGGAAGCAGTTTTAGTAGAAGATGATGACATTATTGACGAAATCTTCAGCACTGCTCAAGCTGTCTTAGCAGAACAGAACCTAGTATTAAAAAATACTGCTTACGCCTTGACTGTTGCTGGTGATTTACCTCCTGTAGAAGAATCAGACCTGTTTACTTTAGAAATTGAAGATGAAGAAGCAGATTTAGAACCTGAGCAGTTGCAGTTAATCACCACTTTCTACCATCATGAGCAGGAGTATGCCATCTATACACCGCTTGATCCACTGTTGTTTTTCGCTAGACTATCCAAAACAGGCGAACCCATACTGCTTTCCCCAGAAGAGTTTCGGGAAGTGCAACCACTGTTAGAAGACCAACTGTTTAATGAAGTGGAATAACAGGCAAAATTTTTAATTAAAAATCAAAATCTGGCATTTTTTATCTAAAATTCTGGAATTTTTAATTAATCATCAAAATTTTAGTCCCAGAGTCAAGCATCTATCATGGCTCAGGGCTATTTGTTATGTAAATAAGTTTAAGTTACGCTGGAAATCGGATTAGAAAACAGAAAAACACACTGTTGACTAATGATTAATGACTAATGATTAATGACTAATGACTAATAACTATGACCTGGAACAAGTTCTTACAGCCTGATTTAGCTTTGGGTGATTCGATATTGAGTCTTACCCCTGAGATTATTCAACATTATGAGCTAAAAGGGCTAGTGTTGGATGTGGATGAAACTTTAGTTCCGATTACAGTGGGAGCAGCTTCCCCAGAATTGAAAGCTTGGGTAGAGCAAGTACGCACCCATACAGCATTGTGGCTAGTCAGCAATAACTTAAGCGAAGCCCGAATTGGTAGCATTGCGCGTTCTTTGAATTTGCCATACTACCTGGGAGCCGCCAAACCTTCCCGCAAAAAAATTCGTGCTGCACTCCAGGCGATGGATTTACCGGTACATCAGGTAGGAATGGTAGGCGATCGCTTGTTTACTGACGTGCTAGCTGGAAATCGTCTAGGTATGTTTACAATTTTGGTAGAACCCATCCTCCACCCTGATGCTGTCTTGCGTTCCCATCCCATTCGCAACTTTGAAGTTTGGCTTTCGGAAATCTTGGGAGCATCAATTATTACTCATGATACAAAAATTCACAAAGATTGATAAATGGTTAAAAGACTAAATCTAAAAAAATAATTAAAAAAAACGAGGAATGAACAAAAATCGCAGATTATAAGTATTAATAACATCAGAGTCAGCAAAAAAAGAGACTCTAGCCCATAACAAATCTATATAAACTCATAAAGCGTCAGCCTCAATATATAGAGGGACTGACGCTTTGTAGTCTAATAAAATAATTCACTTATGCTCCCAAACTTGATCCCCGTTGACTGTTAACTAATAACTGTTGACTAATGACTAATGACTAATGACTAATGACTAATGACCAAAACCATCGTCGTCAAAATCGGTACATCTAGCCTCACTCAACCGCAGACCGGACAACTAGCACTTTCTACGATCGCTACATTAGCGGAAACCTTGACGCATTTGCGACAGCAGGGTCATCGAGTCATTTTAGTATCTTCCGGCGCGGTGGGAGTGGGTTGTGTGCGTTTGGGTTTAACGGAAAGACCCAAAGCGATCGCGCTCAAGCAGGCTGTAGCGGCTGTTGGTCAGGGGCGATTAATGCGCGTATATGATGATTTATTTACTACTTTGCAACAGCCAATTGCTCAAGTATTGCTCACACGCAGCGATTTAGTCCAGCGTAGCCGTTACCTCAATGTCTCCAATACTTTTGGTGAACTGCTGGAATTGGGTGTCATTCCAGTCGTGAATGAGAATGACACAGTCGCCGTTGATGAATTGAAATTCGGTGACAATGATACCCTATCAGCTTTGGTTGCCAGTTTGGTAGAAGCCGATTGGCTATTTTTGCTCACCGATGTGGATAAGTTATATTCTGCTGATCCCCGTTCTGTACCTGATGCTCAACCAATTTCTTTGGTAACTAGCATGAAAGAATTGACAGAATTACAAGTGCAAACAGGCTCTCAAGGGTCACAATGGGGTACTGGTGGAATGGTGACGAAAATCTCAGCCGCGAGAATTGCGATCGCCGCAGGAGTGCGTACCGTGATTACCCAGGGAAGATTTCCCCGCAATATCGCCAAAATTTTACAAGGGGAAGCCATCGGTACACACTTTCTCCCTCAACCAGAACCCACCTCAGCCCGAAAACGTTGGATTGCCTATGGTCTAGTGCCGGCAGGGAAATTATATTTAGATACTGGTGCGATCGCTGCTATTGTAGAAGCTGGAAAATCCTTATTACCCGCCGGTATTAAAGCCGTTGAAGGGGAATTTGACAGCCAAGACGCTGTACAATTATGCGACGGCAACGGCCAAGAGATTGCTAGGGGATTAGTAAATTACAACAGCATCGATCTAGAAAAGATTCGTGGTTGTCACTCCAGGGATATTCCCAGGATTTTGGGTCATGTTGGCGCAGAAACCGTAATTCATCGAGATAACTTAGTTCTCACCTAAAAAGAAAAACCCCGAAGATTTCGGGGTCAAGGATAGTTGAACCGCATGATTTTCCACTGATGAGGCTTTACAACTTTATTAAGCCATATAAATATTCGCTTTGAAAAAAGGTAGGAAGCCCTACCCTTGTAAAAAGCTTATCTTTTAGCCTGCATTAAATATCACACAAGGATTTGACAGAGATATTACAATTCAGTGAAATTTATATGTAAATATTCCTGTGAGCGTTTACTGAGTTGTTTTGATCAAACGGGACAGGCGATCGCTACAAGTTGATAGATGCTATCATGGCGTAAGGAAACTTATT
Organism: Nostoc sp. CMAA1605; assembly: GCF_021596505.1. Taxonomy (GTDB): domain Bacteria; phylum Cyanobacteriota; class Cyanobacteriia; order Cyanobacteriales; family Nostocaceae; genus Trichormus. Next base: position 16,269 of record NZ_PJIZ01000056.1, read on the forward strand.
CTCAGTAGTTTCTTAAATTTACATAGTTTGAGTTACTTCAAGACTGAAAAAAACTCAAACTCGTGAGTTTATATTTGGAGAGGTGTCCGAGTGGTTGATGGTGACGCACTCGAAATGCGTTTTGGGGAAACTCAACGGGGGTTCGAATCCCCCCCTCTCCGTTTAGTACAATCAACTCGATGAAAAAGTCAGGAGACAGGGTATAAAAGCTACTTACAAGGGGTGTTAGCGGCGTAACGTCACTCACAGAGGAAGCAAACTACACGTCAGTGTCTCTACGAGAAGTTTGGTTTGTACCCCCTAGTCCCCTCTTCTCCCTATCCCTTCTAATCAAATGATGGGAAATTTAAACACATCCCTCAGAGAGATGACTGAAAACAAGAGTAGCTCTAAATTGATTCTGGTGTGTCGAATAACTGCTTTCTATGGAGGTTTAGCACTGGCTAAACCTTTTTTATTGATAGTTGATTTTTGCTTGATGATGATTGATTTATAGCAATGATTTAATCATTTTTATTAATTACTATTTTATGTCTTTTACACATCTGTATTTTTGATACATCTGAAGTTATATTTCCACATCCATAGATAGATGAACTAAAGAAAGACTACCAATATATTAAGCAGTATATGGTAAACTCTTGGTATTCATGGGCTTGGCTATTCTCCGAGCCTATTTTGTTAAAAACTAGAATTAATAAATTTATTGTTAATCAACAAATAAATAGGAATCTAATTTGACTTTTATTAATGCAGCGTGTTCTCTTTATCAATATTTGCTGAAGAGAAAACAAGGAAACGGGAGATAAAAAACCTTGCCTAAATTGTTTTAAATTATAAATGCGTGCATCTCTAGAGAGATTAAATCTTTCTAGGGGTGGGGGAAATAAAATTTTGTGATCGCTATAATCTAATCTGTTAATGCCTGAAAAACGTGTGTGTACCCTGGAAAGCCATCCAGGGTATTATTTTTCGTGCTTTAGTCGCTAAAAATATCTCCAAAACGGTATTTAGCAAAATTAATTGAATACTAATATTGGATTGCATTTGAAGATGGCATACCAGATTTTTTAAATTTTGTACACATCTTATTGAGAGATGAATTATTATTCAAACAGGTATAAATTAAGGATATATGGTAAACACCTGGTATACCTAGAGGCTGAGAAAATACTCAAGCCTCTTTTTACTTTTTTGTATTATTTATAGGAATCCGCTTTGATTCCTGAAATCATTTGCGTAGGAAGGGAAGAGGGAACAGAGAGAAGTCTGAGCGTAGGAAACCTCCGCTCAGAACTTCGGAGGAACAGGAAACAAGTAAGAAGGAACAAAAATGTACGGAGTTTTTTTCAGAAATCAAATATGAGTCCTATATCATGTCCCTTTACTCGATAATTATGTCTGATAAATTAATACTCAGTTGCACAAGAAGAGTAAAACAATAAAACGAAATTCATAGATATACACATACTCCAGGAAGATGATATGTAAAAAGTTTTAGCTTAAATTGTGTTATTACGTTGTTAAGCACAGCAATTATCAAGGTTTGGTTTATAACCAAACCTTTTCTATTATCAAATAAGTTATTACATATCAGATGTTAGATAATTTGTATACAATCTAGAGGCAGATGACCTAGAGAATGAGTGAGTTTACATTAGTTTTGGTGTAGTAAATGCTTGGTATATAATTAGGCTTGGAATCACCAAGCCTTTTTTATATGTAATTAAAATAATTTGATAGAGTAATTCAATTTTTTTCATTTTTTCTAGCAGCCGAAATTTGCCAAGAAGCTTTTTAAATATTGATATCTTTTTTAAAAAGAAAATATGCTACATATGGGAGCATCCCCATGATTACAGGAAACTGCACAGAGTTTAGTGCAGAAATCAAGTGTTAGTGCATCAACTTACAACTGAAAACACGCGGTCAAAGCCACAGCCAAACCATCCGCAGCATCATCTGGCTGGGGTATATCTTCTAAATCTAACTCCCGTGCAACTGCTTCTTGCACCTCTAATTTATCAGCATTGCCATAGCCAGTTAAAGCCTGTTTGATTTGAGCAGGGGTATATTCTACATAAGGTAGATTGTGTTGTGCCAAGGTGAGCATGACTACGCCTCTAGCTTGTGCTACTAGGATGGTGCTTGACATACGATAAAAGAACAGTTTTTCAATGGCCACCAAATCAGGCTGCACATGATCAATGAGAGTATGTAAGTCATCGTACAAGGTACACAGACGTTGTCCCATATCTGTGTCTTTTGAAGTTCTGATGACTCCGAAATCCATGACATTGACTGTTGTATCTTGTATGAGGTTTGGGTTTTTTGTACAGCTAATAGCCCCAAATCCCAGAATAGCCAGTCCTGGATCTAACCCTAAAATTCGTTTTTCCATGTAAGTTTTTGTAATCAAGTCTATTTATTTGGCAATATTCACTATCTGCCCTTAGTTTAAATACAGCAGAAAAATTTTCTAATTTCACACTTGGTGTTAAAACCAGTTAGTGTACATTTTCTGTTAATTATTGTTTGTACCACTGTTCCGAATCAGGTATGTCAATCGGTTTTTTCAGACAAGCCCTCCACTCGCTGCAACAAAAATCACGCAGCCGAACTTCTCATCGGGTGAACCAGTGGTTCAAATGGTTATCCCCAGGACTTTCGGTTAAACGTTGGTTGCTGATTAGTGTTGGAGGTGTACTGCTGGCGATTTTGGGGTTAGCAATTTGGATTAAGCTGACCCCTATTTTTTTGATGTTGGAATTACTTAAGGTATTTTTAAGTGCGATCGCCAATATCTTACCTAACTATATCAGCGGCCCGTTAGTTATACTTTGCGGTTTATTGTTGGTGCTGTGGGGACAAACTCGCACCGTGGGTTCGATTACTCAGGTACTCAGACCAGATGCAGAAGAGGAATTAATTGATGTTCTGTTAGCTCATCGTCGCCTGTATCGTGGCCCCAAAATCGTAGTCATTGGTGGGGGAACAGGACTATCAACCCTACTCAGAGGATTAAAAACCTATAGTGCCAATATTACTGCTATTGTCACAGTGGCCGATGATGGTGGTTCTTCTGGGAGGCTGCGTCAAGAATTTGGGGTGCTACCACCAGGAGATATTCGTAACTGTCTAGCCGCCTTAGCAGACGAAGAAAAATTACTGACAGAATTATTTCAATATCGTTTTCGGGCTGGAGATGGATTGACTGGTCATAGCTTTGGTAATTTGTTTCTCACAGCTATGAGTGATATTACAGGAGACTTAGAAAGGGCTGTTGCGGCTAGTTCCAAAGTCTTGGCGGTGCGAGGACAAGTTTTACCAGCGACTTTAAGCGATGTCCGTCTATGGGCTGAATTAGCTGATGGTCGTCGTATTGAGGGCGAATCGAATATTCCCAAAGCTGGGGGTAAAGTTGTCAAAATAGGTTGTATTCCTGAGAGTCCTCCGGCTTTACCAGCTGCAATTAAAGCTATCAAGGAAGCTGATTACATTATTATCGGCCCAGGCAGTCTTTACACTAGCATTATTCCTAACTTATTAGTCACAGAAATTGCTGAGGCGATCGCCGAGTCCGAAGCCCCGCGTATATATGTCTGCAACATCATGACCCAACCTGGGGAAACTCAAGGATATAGTGTTGCAGATCACATCCGGGCGATTGATGCAATTTCCGGTGGAAAACAACTATTTGACGCGGTATTAGTACATAAAAAATCACCCTCAGCCCAATCACTCATCCGTTATGCTCAACAAAATTCCCATCCGGTATTTTTAGACAGAGAAGCTGTATCCAAATTAGGTAGAAGAATTGTCTTAGCCAACGTGATGTATGAAGATGAAATTGGCTTTGTGCGTCACAATCCCCAAAAACTAGCAAAAGTTTTATTAAAGTGGTACAGTGGCGCGCATCATGGAAAATGAGGTGATAGTCAACAGTCAATAGTCCAAAGTCATCACTATCGGAGCATCTGTTGACTGTTGACTTATGACTATTGACCACTGACTAATGACCAACTTATGAAACTTCTTCTTCCTGATGCGGCAGCAACATTAAATCTAGGTATAATCTTGGGGGAAAAATTAGCTGCTGGTAGTGTCATTTTACTAGAAGGTGATTTAGGTGCAGGTAAAACTACGTTAGTCCAAGGTCTTGGCCGGGGTTTAGGTATTACTGAGTCGATTGTCAGCCCCACTTTTACCTTGATTAATGAATATACGCAAGGACGTTTACCGCTTTACCATCTTGATTTGTATCGTCTAGAACCACAAGAGGTTTCAGCATTAAACCTGGAAATTTACTGGGAAGGTGATGAAGTGACTCCCGGTATTGTAGCGATTGAGTGGTCAGAACGAATGCCTTACAAACCAATGAGCTACCTGCAAATACATTTAACCTATGGAGAACAAGGCGATCGCCAGGCTGAAATTACACCCTTTAACTGCACTATCGACGATATAATTACTACTTTATGAAAAGCTTTTGTGAAATCTTGGTAAAAAAGCTGTCAATACTTCAGTAATATCAAAATGATTCATCAAATACCGTGCATGATGGTAAATAATTCACCTGTCAATACATGGATATGTTTCTTGATTTACCAGCACTAACAGCATAATTACCAATTAACCTTCATTCCATAAAATACAAGCATTGAGCGATATTCGAGGTTTAATTGCCCACTCGTGCTATCTACCGCTACCACGTTCATCGAAAAAATTCACTAACATACATTGTCTTCTTTATTCAAAATTGGTGAAATATTGTGCAATTGCGGATTTGCTGTGTTTACCATCTAATAGTTTGCGTGCCGTGTCTAGATAAATTGAGTATATTCACGGTTACTTGATTACCAGATGGACAAAAATTTAACTCATGTCCTGCATAAATGCTTTTTTTGGCTTTACATAGCAAGCAATGAGATGTTTTTAATACCTGCTTTATTAAAGGAATTAAATTATAGTGAAACCTGACATAAACCTGTCCTTGAGTGAAGAATCTTGCTGATTAGGTTTTGAGAAGACTGCTGTTAGCCAGTAATACTGGTAAATTTTTTGCGCCTTCAACACTACGGTTTTTGCTGTTGAACTATTTCTTAAAATTCTCTGTCAACTGATTGTTGAGCGCAATTCGACTAACATTATTAATTGTTGATTGTCGGCTTCTGCTCAGTCCTGCTAGGCTTTTCAGCCACAGCCTTGTTTGAACAATTAGTAATCAGAGAGAGTAGAAATAGGTTTTAAGCAGGTACAAAATAAGTGCATATAAAATTTGTATATGTATAAAACATATTATTCACCGAAATTTGCCCGTTTACTTAACCCTACTTTCCTCTACAGTTCTTTGCTAAAACATCCGGATAGTTAAACACAAAAAAGCTAATGCAGAGAAATTAAGTAATTATTAATTTCTGAATTAGCTGTGTTAGCTGTCTTCGTACTTAAGTATTCCCAAACTCAATTCAGGATCTATACAAGTAAAGTTACTAATTGTTAATTTATCTATGAGTTAAACTGATTTAGAGATTTCAGTATAAAAAGTTATGCTTATATTGAACTATGACTATAGATAGATGAAAATAAAAGTAATTTCACAGAAGTAAAGCTAGTACATATCCGAAGAATTTCAGTAAAAATACTCCGCAATTAGCTTAAAATATTTTTCCTAAAGTTCTTTACGTAAAAATACTAATTAGACTTAATAAAAGCAGCGATCGCATCTTTAACTCTAGGGCCACAATCATTCCGACTGTAATAGGTACACCCCTCATCAATAAATTGGGTTGCAGCATCAATAAATCTTTTTATAGTTTCAGGTCTAGCATCATCCATTTCTTCACTTAATGGACTTTGGGTAAATCTATTGATTCTTTGTTCACGTTCTAAAAGAATGCGCGTGTCTCTATGGCTTTCCTTGTCTTTAGCTTGAAACCTCTCATTTAAATCAAACTGAAGCCGCAAATATCGTTGAGAATTGTATCCACCCATAATTTGACGGCAAATTGTGCTACTGATTTCTGATGTCGGTTCCATAAAGATATCAATTAAATGCTGCGCCCAGTTGATCCCCCGCCAACTTTGGACTTGTTCAAACATGAAAGGTTCACCACTTTGACCCGTACCAATCGACAAAATGGCGATATCCTCTAGATTGACACCCTCTAGTTTATATTCCCGTTTAATGTCTGGTGCGATCGCTGATTGACTCAGCCGCAACACTAAACTTAATGCAGCCAAGGCCGGGTTATTTGCTCCCACTCCCCCATCAATGTGCGGAAATACCCAATCACCAAAGATTTTTTTATTAACTGGTTCTAATTTATATGGTGGAAAAAATGTCGGCGCAGATGCTGATGCTGTACACAACTGCCAAAGATGACATTCGTCGTACCATCTTAACCCCACATCAGGATGACAATTAGTAAAAAATGTTGTGTTCCGGTAAAGGGTATCGTAAGCCAAAATTAAAATTATCTTGTTTTTAATTTCCTGAATACGTTTGTCACCTAACGCGTCTTTTAAGACATCAATTAGTCCTTGATGAGAATATTTAGGTGGTGCAAACGCTTCTAGTAACGGTTGAATCAAGTCAGGAAATTGCTGAAAGCGTTCTTTGCGGTGGCGAGGAAATATTGTCTGACCCCTATCTACATACATTTGTACTAGATAATCACTACTTTTCCCGACAGCAATGCCAGCCGTTAAAATTGATCCTGTAGACGTACCAGCAATCAGGTCAAAATATTCCCATAAAGACTGACCCTTTTGCGCTTGAATTTGTCTCTCTACTTCTTGAAGAATGCGTGCTGTAATTACTCCACGTATACCGCCACCATCCAAACTCAAGATTTTGAAGGACATGGTAGTTTTCCCCTCCGACTAGTCAACAAAAAATCACCCGGCTTGAGTAAGTGCCAGCAATCAGCACTTACTTGGTTAAACTATATATCTATGGTGGCAGTATACGTAAAGTCTAGATGATATTTGCTACACGAAACTTAAAGCTTGACCCCGCACTTGGGTATTGAGTTGACCTTTGTCATACACAATTTGACCCCCCACAATAGTAGTCACAGCCCATCCTGTGAGATTCCAGCCTTCAAAGGGACTCCAGCGACACTTAGTTAATAATTCTTCACGGCGCACAGGGCGATATGTGTTCAAGTCTACGAGGACTAAATCGGCATCATAACCAGGTGCGATCACTCCCTTATTCGGAATACCATAAGCTTCAGCCACAGCCTTAGACATCCAATTGACTACCTGAGCAACAGTACATTTACCTGCCATCGCCGCAGTTAACATCACAGCTAAAGAAGTTTCTACCCCCGGCATTCCAGATGGTGTATTGGGATATTCTTGAGCTTTTTCCTCTAAAGTGTGGGGAGCATGGTCTGTAGCAATAAAATCAATCACACCATCGCGCAAAGCTTGCCAGAGAACTTCATTATCGTGGGGCGATCGCAATGGGGGATTCATCTGTGCTAAAGTGCCAATCGTTTCATAAGCACTGGTATTGAGCATTAAATGTTGTGGTGTTACCTCCGCCGTCACCCAACTGGGTTTATCTTGACGTAATAACTCTGCTTCCTCCGCCGTAGACATATGCAGAATATGTAAGCGACGTTGATATTTTTTAGAAAGTTTTAATGCCAACTGGGTTGCTAAAAGTGCCGCTTGATTGTCTTGGATTTGAGAATGAATGGCAGGGTCATGAATACCTGCAAATTCTTGGCGGCGTTGGAGAATTCTGGCTTGGTCTTCCGCATGAACCGCAATCAATCGCCGACCTTGAGCAAATATCGACTCCAGTAAAGCCTCTTGATCAATCAATAATTGACCGTGCATCGACCCCATAAAAATTTTAATGCCTGGGGTTGGTGATACTGTTAGTAAATCTGGGAGATTTTCTGCCGTAGCCCCAATAAAAAAGCCATAATTAACTAAGCACTTGTTCGAGGCACGTTGTAATTTGTCGTCTAATGTTTCCTGGTTAGTGGTGAGAGGACGAGTATTGGGCATTTCCAAAAAGGACGTGACCCCACCTTTGGCACAGGCGCAACTCGCTGTGAATAAATCTTCCTTATGCTCTAATCCAGGTTCGCGGAAATGCACCTGCGGATCAATAACTCCCGGCAACAAAGTTAAACCTTGTGCGTCAATCTCTATTGCTGGTGTTGTTGTGGCAATTTCTGGTGCAACTTCCACGATGTGGCGATCGCTAGTTAACACGTCCCCCACCATCGCTTCCCCACTGGGTAAGATGATGCGAGCTTGCCGAATTAATATACTTTGGAGTGATGACATCAAACTAACTACGTTCCCATAAACAGCTAAATTTAAGCAGTAACTTGGCTGCAATTAGTCCTGATTTTTGAGATTTTTGTTGACATCAAGGGAAATAACTACCAAAAAAACCTCAGAATCATGACTACGAAATCAAGTTTCTCCCATTAAAATTAACAAGTATAGTATCCCTCAAGAGTTAATTACCGACAATTTTATTTACTTCAATAATTTCATGCAAAATCAAGTGTCTGACAACAACTCTAGTCAACAACCCGATAATTCCTGGATCGCAGAACTAGGCAGAACGGTTATCTTAAGTATTGTTCTCGCCTTGGGTATTCGCACCTTCGTCGCCGAAGCACGCTGGATTCCTTCTGGTTCTATGGAAACAACTCTGCACGGTACTCCAAACCAATGGGAAGCAGACAAGATTATTGTTGATAAATTGAAGTATAAATTTTCCGATCCCCAAAGGGGAGATATTGTAGTATTCTCACCAACAGAAGAGTTACAAAAAGAACAATATCAGGATGCGTTTATTAAGCGGATTATTGCTTTGCCAGGGGAAACCGTCGCCGTTAAAAATGGCAGAGTGTATATCAACAATCAACCCCTGAAAGAAGATAAATATCTTACCGCCAGTCAAAATACTTCTGTTGATGTTTGTCAATCAGGGCCACAACCACCTTTTTTAGCTAAATCCCAAACAATACCTCCTAACTCTTATCTAGTTCTAGGTGATAACCGTAACAGTAGCTACGACAGTCGTTGTTGGGGTGTTGTACCACGTAACAACATTATTGGGCGCGCCGTACTGCGCTTCTGGCCAATCAACAAAATTGGAGAAATTGATAAATCACCTTTATACCCCCAATAATTTATCATTTGAAACGATCAATCGGCGATCGCCATTAAGAATAACAACATCACCCTAAGCTGCTCCTTGAACTCAGTATGAGGGACTTCCAACCAACAATATTCCCTTTTCTAGATTATTGACAATTTTTGCTGTTATTCCTGAAAGCCTTTATTTTTTGGAAGTCCCTAACTATTTATAGTTATATAAAATAGCAGTTATATTAAAAAATTTAATTTTTGTCTTCAAGATAAAATTACAGTAGTTCTCAATTTCATAGCAAATAAATGCCCCTCATCATATCAAGATTTTTGATGGATCAGGTTGTAAAACAAGATTGATAATCTTACTTATTTGCTGTCTTAGTGAATTGTATATAATTTAACTAGTAAATGCTGCCTTACTGAGTAAGGTTGAGGATGTCCTATCTTCTCTCTCTATCAAACATGATAATTTTGACACATTAGTAGCTGCTTAAAAGATGCGTTTCATATTACAGTTGCTTACAATTCGTTAAATACTTAGACAAAACAAGATGATTTAGATACAGTTAATTCATTATATCCCCTGATATAGTCATGGCAACGCATTGTATTACTTGTATAAGATATGTATTGTGTATTTTCAGGTGATATCGAATTAATTATAGTGTTATAACAAAGTTTGATGTTTATAAGCCAGAAGATATGTGCTAAAAATTTAAGCAAATGTAAATAAATTAAGTATGGCTATATACTAATAACAGTTAACTGCTTGATATCTTACGTCATATGTAGTGTTAGTCTTGACCATACCTACTTATGTCACCAATTGGGCTGTAATTTCACCAAAAAGTATACTTGGATACAAATAACAGTCTTAAGGTCTTAATAATTTAGCGAATAAGTATTTATAAAGTGTCGGCAAAGTATGGAACTAACTGGAACAGATGCAGAATGAATTACCTGTGCTGAAAACCAATAAAAAAGACATTTTGATCATTGACGATATGGTTGATAACCTGCGAGTTTTGTCATCAATTCTCACCAGAGCAGGATATAACGTTCGCAAAGCTTTAAACTGGCAAATGGCTTTAACTGCCTGTAAAACAGTATTGCCAGATTTAATCTTGTTGGACATTATGATGCCAGAAATGGATGGTTATGAAGTCTGTCAACGTTTTAAAGCGTGGGAACTCACTGCGGACATTCCTGTAATTTTCATTAGTGCTTTAGATGATGTGTTTGATAAAGTTAAAGGTTTTAAAACAGGAGGAGTAGATTACATCACTAAACCCTTTGAACTCGAAGAAGTTCTAGTAAGAGTGCAGAATCAAATCAAATTAAGAACAACGCAACTAGAACTCATGGCACTTAACTCTGAACTAGATCAAAGAGTAAAACAAAGAACTTGGGAGTTAGAAAAAGCCTTACTTAAATTGCAGCAGGAAATTACGATCAGCCAATCTCTTCAAAGTAAATTACTAGATATAGCTCTCCATGACGCACTCACTGGTTTGCCGAATCGAGTCTTATTTATGAAGAACTTAGAGAAAGCTTTAAATCGTGCCAAACAGGAATATGATTATCATTTTGCTGTGATGTTTTTAGACTGCGATCGCTTTAAAATCATCAATGACTCCCTGGGGCATTTAGTAGGAGATGAATTGCTGATTGCTCTTGCTAATCGTATTCAGCTATGTCTGACACCATCAGATACCCTTGCTAGATTAGGTGGCGATGAATTTGGAATTATTTTAGATAATCTTACAGATATTAATATAGCCTTAGAAATTGCCGAAAATATATTACAACAATTATCTACTAATTTTAAATTATCTATCTATGAAGTCTTTATGAATGTCAGTATTGGCATTAGTTGGGGTACTAAAGATTATGAAAAACCAGAGCATTTATTAAGAGATACTGATACAGCCATGTATCACGCTAAAGCGATGGGCAGAGCTAGATATCATGTGTTCACGCCAGCCATGTACCAGAATGCTATCCATGCTTTAGAAATGGAAAATGACCTCAGAAGAGCCATCGAAAGACAGGAATTCATAGTCTATTATCAGCCCATTGTTGCCTTATCCACAGGCAGAATTTCTGGTTTTGAAGCACTTATACGCTGGAAACACCCACATCGTGGCATCATCTATCCTACAGAATTTATCCCCATTGCTGAAGAAACAGGTTTAATTAAACCGATTAATACATGGGTGTTACAGTCAGCCTGTGAACAATTATGTAGCTGGCAAAATTATCCAGAACTAGCTAAAAATTTAACAATTAGTGTTAACTTAAGCGCACGCTTATTCTATCAATCAAATTTTATTGAACAATTTGACGAAATTATTCAAGCCACCCAAGTTAATCCTAGACTCTTAGAAATAGAAATTACAGAGAGCGTAATTATGGATAATACGGAAGAAATTAAAGCTACTCTGCAAAGATTAAAACAATGCCAAATCAAACTTATTATGGATGATTTCGGCACAGGTTATTCATCCCTCAGTTATCTACATATATTTCCTTTTGATGCTCTGAAAATCGATAAATCTTTTGTTAAACTTATGCAGTTCGATAAAGCAAATATGGGTTTAGTACCAGCAATGATTAGTATTGCTGAGTCTATGGGCATAACTGCCATTGCAGAAGGTGTTGAAACGCCAGAACAGCTAGCACATCTTAAAGATTTGAATTGTGACTTTGCTCAAGGTTATTTATTTTCCGAACCCATAGAGCAAAAATTTATAATTGACTTTATTAATTCAGCACCTCAATGGTAAGTTATAGCAATCTCAACAAGTAAGAAACAACAAAATTGATTGAATTTCTGGATTTCATTACTGTTAAATTAAACCCAAGCATTCATTAAACTGGACTTTTGTTATATTCAGGCTTTTATTTTTCGTCAAATAAAAGCATAATAGAAATGTGAATAATTTGTTAGCACCTTTACAATCATTAACCAAAGGTAACTGGTTCAAACTTATTTGCGGAGCTAGTTTCCAACATCTCCCCACAGTCAGAAGTTTAACAATAGCCTATACTTTGGCTGGTGCTGACTGTATAGATGTTTCAGCTGATCCAGCAGTTATTGCGTCCGTGCAAGCAGCTTTACAGGTAGCAAAAAGCTTAACAGGTGATGCCCAAGAGCGCGGTTTTAATTACAAAGGTAATTTACCATTCCTAATGGTCAGCTTGAATGATGGAGAAGATCCTCATTTTCGCAAAGCCGAATTTGATCAAACTCAATGTCCCCAAACTTGTCATAGACCCTGTGAAAAAATCTGTCCTGCTCAGGCAATCATCTTTAACCGTACAAAAGACAATTTTTCAGGAGTTGAATCCCAAAAGTGCTACGGTTGCGGACGTTGTTTGCCCATTTGCCCATATGATATAATTTATACAAAATCTTATATATCAACACCAACAGCGATCGCACCATTAGTAATATCAACGGGGGTAGACGCATTAGAAATACATACAAAAGTAGGGCGTTTAGCCGAATTTCAGCAATTGTGGCAAGTAATTTCACCATGGGCAGCACAATTGAAGTTACTAGCAATCAGCTGCCCTGATGGAGAAGGATTAATCGAATATCTCCAGTCCATCTACAATCTGATTTCCCCCCAATGCCAACAAATCATTTGGCAAACTGATGGTCGTCCGATGAGTGGTGATATCGGTGATGGCACCACCTTAGCAACTGTAAAATTAGGTCACAAAGTATTAGCTGCTAATTTACCAGGATATGTACAGTTAGCAGGTGGCACTAATAGATATACAGTTGCTAAGTTAAAAGCAATGGGACTTTTAAACAGTGCTGATCAAGCAGGAACAAATCGGCACTACATCGCTGGAGTAGCTTATGGTAGCTATGCTCGTGTATTAATCTCGCCCATTATTGAGCAGCTAGAAACCAAGGAGGTGAACCCAAATAACCTTAAGGCAAATATTCACCTGGAAGAAGAACCTGAGTTACTCTGGCAAGCCGTAGAGCTTGCATATTCACTCGTTTCCCAGATCAAATCACAGCAGGAGCGATAATCGCTCGTTAGTTATCTCTAAAAACGTCACTATAGAAAGCATGACGATTACAGACGATCTCCAAAAGTTGTTAGAAATTTTGCCCCAAGACTTGCAAAAAGCACTAGAGAATCATCCCAAAATTGAAACTTTAGTAGAAGTAGTCTTGGATTTGGGTCGTCGTCCAGAAGCTCGGTTTCCTAATCAAGCCGAGTATCTGAGCGAAACACCAGTCACTCAAGCACAGATAGATGATTGTATTCAGAGAGTAGGAACATTTGGTGGAGATAATCGAGCAGGAATTGAACAAACCTTGCATCGAATTAGTGCCATCCGCAACCGTAATGGCAAGATTATTGGCTTGACTTGCCGTGTGGGTCGCGCTGTGTTTGGCACCATAGGCATGATTCGTGATTTGGTGGAAACTGGTAAATCTATTCTCATGTTGGGAAGACCAGGTGTAGGTAAAACAACTGCCTTGAGAGAAATTGCTCGCGTTTTAGCAGACGAATTACAAAAACGTGTGGTGATCATCGACACATCCAATGAAATCGCAGGAGATGGTGAT
>NZ_PJIZ01000056.1:35000-60339 GCF_021596505.1 Nostoc sp. CMAA1605
ACGACTTCACCCCAGTCACCAGTCCTACCTTAGGCATCCCCCTCCTCGAAAGGTTGAGGTAATGACTTCGGGCGTGACCAGCTTCCATGGTGTGACGGGCGGTGTGTACAAGGCCCGGGAACGAATTCACTGCAGTATGCTGACCTGCAATTACTAGCGATTCCTCCTTCACGAAGGCGAGTTGCAGCCTTCGATCTGAACTGAGCTACGGTTTCTTGGATTTGCATCACATCGCTGTGTAGCTGCCCTTTGTCCGTAGCATTGTAGTACGTGTGTAGCCCAAGACGTAAGGGGCATGCTGACTTGACGTCATCCCCACCTTCCTCCGGTTTGTCACCGGCAGTCTCTCTAGAGTGCCCAACTTAATGCTGGCAACTAAAAACGAGGGTTGCGCTCGTTGCGGGACTTAACCCAACATCTCACGACACGAGCTGACGACAGCCATGCACCACCTGTGTTCGCGCTCCCTAAGGCACCCTCTCCTTTCAGAAAGGTTCGCGACATGTCAAGTCTTGGTAAGGTTCTTCGCGTTGCATCGAATTAAACCACATACTCCACCGCTTGTGCGGGCCCCCGTCAATTCCTTTGAGTTTCACACTTGCGTGCGTACTCCCCAGGCGGGATACTTAACGCGTTAGCTCCGGCACGGCTCGGGTCGATACAAGCCACGCCTAGTATCCATCGTTTACGGCTAGGACTACTGGGGTATCTAATCCCATTCGCTCCCCTAGCTTTCGTCCCTCAGTGTCAGTTACGGCCTAGTAGCACGCTTTCGCCACCGGTGTTCTTCCTGATCTCTACGCATTTCACCGCTACACCAGGAATTCCTGCTACCCCGAACGCACTCTAGCTTTGTAGTTTCCACTGCTTTTATGAGGTTGAGCCTCACTCTTTAACAGCAGACTTTCAATGCCACCTGCGGACCCTTTACGCCCAATCATTCCGGATAACGCTTGCATCCTCCGTATTACCGCGGCTGCTGGCACGGAGTTAGCCGATGCTTATTCCTCAAGTACCTTCATATCTTATTCCTTGAGAAAAGAGGTTTACAACCCAAGAGCCTTCCTCCCTCACGCGGTATTGCTCCGTCAGGCTTTCGCCCATTGCGGAAAATTCCCCACTGCTGCCTCCCGTAGGAGTCTGGGCCGTGTCTCAGTCCCAGTGTGGCTGATCATCCTCTCAGACCAGCTACTGATCGTCGCCTTGGTGCGCTCTTACCACACCAACTAGCTAATCAGACGCGAGCTCATCTCTAGGCAGCAAGCCTTTTACCTTCCGGCACATCCGGTATTAGCCACCGTTTCCAGTGGTTGTCCCCGACCTAGAGCTAGATTCTCACGCGTTACTCACCCGTCCGCCACTGAATCCTAAGATTCCGTTCGACTTGCATGTGTTAAGCATACCGCCAGCGTTCATCCTGAGCCAGGATCAAACTCTCCGTTTTGTTAGATTGTTTGTTTAGCTCTCTTTTTGGCTGCTCTTTCTACACCTCAGCCTGGTGTGTATTTTTCTTGACGCAGGCTAGTTGTTTTTTTCTGGCTTTCAAACTATAATTTTTTCAAGGTTCGGTCGCCCCGGACTGCGCTTCGTCGCGCTCGTCTCTCAGGCACTTATTCAATATATCTAATTCGACTTGGTGTGTCAACTCCTTTTCCAAACTTTTTCGTCTCTTTTTTTCTTACCCCCCTCCAACTCCCCACTGTCAGGCTTTCTACGCCACAATAGTCTATGCACTTTCCTGACTTTGGAGCCTATCTTGTGAATTTCCAGTCTGTTATCTCTACTCTCCATCATTTCTGGTCTGAGCGTGGCTGCTTGATTGCCCAGCCTTACGATATTGAGAAGGGCGCAGGGACAAAAAATCCCCACACGTTTTTAAGGGCTTTAGGCCCTGAGCCTTGGTCTGTTGCTTATGTTGAGCCATGTCGTCGCCCTACAGATGGACGCTATGGTGAAAATCCTAATCGTTTCCAGCACTATTATCAATATCAAGTTTTAATTAAGCCGTCGCCAGATAATATCCAAGAGATTTATCTTGATTCGTTGCGGGCATTGGGAATTCGGCCAGAAGATCATGATATTCGCTTTGTGGAAGATAACTGGGAAGATGCGACAGTGGGTGCTTGGGGTACGGGCTGGGAAGTCTGGTTAGATGGGATGGAAATTACTCAGTTTACTTACTTCCAGCAATGTGGGGGTATTGATTGCCGTCCAGTGTCGATTGAGATTACATATGGTTTAGAGAGGTTGGCGATGTATCTCCAGGAAGTGGAGGCAATTACTAAGATCCATTGGACAGACAATATCAGTTATGGGGATATTTTTCTGCAAAATGAGATTGAGCAAAGTACATATAATTTTGAAGCGTCTAACCCTGAATTACTGCTGACTCTGTTTAGCTTGTATGAACAGGAAGCTACTCAGTTAACAGAGAAAGGATTAGTGTTGCCTAGCTTGGATTATGTAATGAAGTGTTCGCATACATTCAATTTGCTGGATGCAAGAGGCGTGATATCGGTGACTGAGAGAACGCGGTATATCGCTAGGATTCGCCATTTGGCACGGAAGGTAGCTAATCTATATGTTGAGCAACGAGAGAAGTTGGGTTTCCCGTTGTTGAAAACAGCCTCTGTTGCTCAGTAGAAGAGGTATTTGCCAGCTATTGTGATTGTTTGGAGAGGCGTGTTAAATCTCTGCCTCTACAACAAATTTTATTTTTAATTCATCTTTGGTTGTATCACTGCTTAATATTTGTTTAAACTTGGTAAAATTTCTTAATCCTCTCTGTTTGGAAAGGATCATAGGTAATTAATTTTGCAAATATTCATGGTGCGTGAAAGATGCTTAACTGGAGTGAGGTTCTAGAACCGATCGCAGCTTGGTTTCGTTCTCTAGGTGTACCCGAACCGATTGTACATTGGGGACATCCAGTGATGATGGCGATCGTGATTTTTGTAGTTGGTAGCTTTGTCGGTGTAGCTGGTTGGCGAGGCAAACTGCTTGAGGATAAAGATAAAGATGCTGCGCTAAAAAGTCGAATGGCTCACCGTCAATTAGCACCCTGGCTGTTTTTATTCTTGGCTGGTGGTTATACTGGCGGGGTTTTGTCATTAGTGATGCAGCATAAACCATTGTTTGAAAGTCCTCATTTTTGGACAGGTTCTTTAGTATTATTACTTTTGCTGCTCAATGGCGTGATATCGTTAAGTGGATTTGCTGGGGATAAAAAAGCCTTACGTGCTGCTCATGCTTATTTAGGGAGTGTGGCACTAGGTGTTTTGTTACTTCATGCAGTTCTAGGATTTAATTTGGGTATTTCTTTGTAATATAACCACTGTGATGAGCAAATAAAGCGGCATCAAATCCTGAAATATTTTAATCAAGCTCGCCTGTGCGGGCTTTGTTTGTATGTATCTAAAATAAACTATACTTCAGTATTAAGGTGTTAAATCTTATTTAAGATGACCATTCTTAAGTTTTTCCATACGTGTAGACACAAGTAGCACAACTTCCCGTAGAGTAAAATCGCATCTTTGCAAGTCACTTTTTAAGTTGGCTATATATTTTCTGATTGGGTGCTGGGATAAAATTTTTATGATTCAGACTAGTGGTGCAATTATTTGTCTAGCTTACATCTTTGGATTATTACTGGCAAATTTTCCTGGTAGTGGCGTAGGGATTTTGTTGTTAGGAATCATCGGTGCTGTGTTATCTAGAAAAGTTTCTCTCAAATCATCAGCACTTTCGCAGACATCAGTAAATTCTCAAAGTAAAGTTCAAGTAACACCTAATATTTGGCGGATTGCTCAACCACAAGTATGGTTAATAGCTGGGATAGTGGGATTATTCGCCAGTTTTTATTTGCAGTGGCGAGTACCAACACCAACAGTAACGGATATTAGTCAATTTGTTCCACCAGCGAATAGCAATAATCAAGAACAACTAGTGATTGTGCGTGGTGAAATTAGTAGTAGTCCTCGTGTTACTCGCAGTCAAAGGGGACAATTTTGGTTGAATGTATCTCAAATAGATGAGGTGAAAAATCCAATCAAAAAGGAAAACGATCAGGAAGATACGCAAAAAGGAGCAACCGGTAAATTATATGTGACAGTACCAATTCTTCAGATTACAGGGTTACATCCAGGTCAACAAATAGAGGTGACTGGAGTTTTGTATAAACCGAAAGCAGCATCTAATCCTGGTGCTTTTGATTTTCAGAAATTTCTCAAACAAGAAGGTACATTTGCTGGTTTAATGGGACGGCAAACTAATATTTTAGATGAAGAGAACAAATTAGGATGGTGGCAAATTCGAGATAGGATTTTACGATCGCAAGTGCGATGGTTAGAGGTTCCTGAAGGGCCGCTTGTAAGTGCAATGGTATTAGGTAGCAAGGCGGTAGATTTGCCTTATGATATCCGTGATTTATTCGTCCAAGCAGGTTTAGCTCATGCTTTAGCAGCTTCTGGTTTTCAAACTTCCTTAATTTTAAGTGTGATCTTGCAACTTACAAAGCGCGCCAAGAAAGCGACACAAATAACCCTTGGTGCATTAGGGTTAATTATTTTCTTGAGTTTAACTGGTTTTCAGGCGGCGGTACTACGGGCTGTAATTATGGGTTTTGCCGCTTTGGTAGGATTGGCATTAAATAGGAAGGTAAAGCAGTTAGGTTCATTACTATTAGCAGCTACTTTGCTATTAATATTTAATCCTTTGTGGATATGGGATTTAGGGTTTCAGTTGAGTTTTTTGGCAACATTAGGATTAGTGGTGACAGTACCAGCCATTCTTAACCGTTTGGATTGGCTACCATCAGCGATCGCATCTTTGATTGCTGTACCTTTAGCTGCTACCATTTGGACTTTACCAGTGCAACTATGCGTTTTTGGTGTTATCCCTGCTTACAGTTTGCTACTCAATATTATTACCACACCATTAATTTCGGTTATTAGTATTGGTGGAATTATTAGTGCGATCGCCGGGTTAATGTTCCCTGAAATTGGCAGTGCATTGGCGAGTTTATTACATTACCCCACACTTTGGTTAATTAAATTAGTGGAAGCTTTCAGTCAGTTACCAGGCAATTCCTTAGTTTTGGGGAGTATATCAATTTGGCAGTTATTGATTATTTATATATTAATATTGTTAGTTTGGTTGGTACGCTGGTGGCAAAAACGCTGGTGGTTTGCTGGCTTTATTGCTGTAGGTTTAGTAATATTTCCGGCTTGGCATTCAGCCAGTACATTAATGAGAATCACTGTGTTAGAAGCCAAAGCAGAACCAGTTTTAGTGATTCAAGATAAAGGTATTGTTACCGTTATTAATAGCGGTGATGAAGGTACAGGAAGATTTACGATTTTACCGTTTTTACAACAACAGGGTGTGAATCGGATTGATTGGGCGATCGCTACTGATTTTCAAAATAATGAAAATGATGCTTGGTTAGAAGTTTTACAACAAATGCCAATCAAAAATTTTTCTACTTATGCCATTAACAAAAATAATGATATCACTAGTCAAATAGTGCAGCAGGAATTACAAAAGCGTCAGGGAATTTATCAAATATTACCTGTAGGACAAACCATAAATACAGGTTCGACAATTGCTCAACTAATTAATGAACAACCCATTTTACAATTGCAGATTTTAGGACAAAGTTGGTTATTGGTAGGAGATGTCAAACCACAAGAAGTGCAGAGAATTATGAAGGCTGGTAGCTGGCCTAGTCCGCAAGTGCTGTGGTGTCAGGCGGAATCGCTGAAAGATTTAGTGACAGCCTTAAAACCACAGGTAGCGATCGCATCTGCTGGCAATGTTAACTCTAGCACTCTAGCTGAACTGAATAAAACCTCAACTAAAATATTTTTAACAGCGCAAGATGGTGCTATTCAGTGGACACCACAGAAAGAGTTTGAGTCATTTATTCAGGTAGCAGAGAGTAAGTCTTCTGCTGTTTAGTCAATGTTGACTGAAAAAGTTCTTTGGTAGGAATAGGGAATAGTTTCTCATTTATTCCCGAATGAGAATTTCTTGGGCTAAGGCTACCGCACCCCATAATGGCGCGTCATCTGCTAATGCGGCGGGTACAATTTCTAATGATACTTCTGGTAAAGCGGTTTCTCTCGCGGTTTTTTGTAACATACTCCACCAAAGTTCACCAGCTTTGGTGACGCTTCCACCTAAAATAAAACGTTGAGGATTAATTAAATTGGCGGCATTACCAATACCTACACCCAAAGCCCATGCACCATTGAGCAAGGTCTTTTTTGCTAGTTGATCACCTTGTGAAGCAGCTTCACTAATAATTTTTCCTGTAATTAAATCTACATTATTGTTAACTAGAGTTCTTAATATTAATCCTTCTGTAGTGTTCTGTTGATCTGGTTGGTTTAATAGATAGTTTTTCACATCTTTTGCCATGTAAGGGCCTGATGCCAAACGTTCTACACATCCCCGTTTCCCACACAGACATACAGGGCCATTTTTGTCTACAACCATATGACCGATTTCACCAGCCATCCCAACTGCACCCCGCCACGGTTTACCGTTGAGTATCCAACCACCACCCACACCAGTGCTGACAGTGATGTAAAACAAGCTATCGTATCCTTGACCTGCACCAAATTTTTGTTCACCTAAAGCCGCAACATTGGCATCATTATCTACACTGGTAGGTACGCCAAAATCTTCTTCTAGCAAGTTTTTTAGAGGAATATTTTCCCAGCCAGGAACGTGATGAGATAGCCTGACTGTTCCTGTGGTTGCATCTACAGGGCCTCCAAAACTGACACCAATGGCTGAAGGTGTGGCATCTTGGAGCAGAGAATGAATGAGCGATCGCATGATCTCTAAATCTGTGTTAGCATCGGCATTAGGGGGAGAAAAGCGACGTTCATAGTTTAACCATTCCCTAGAGTCTGCATTCACTATACCTGCTGCTAGTTTTGTCCCACCAAAATCGAGGGCTAAAATCAACTTCATAGTTTTTACCACATAGTCTAGATTTGGTTTAAAACAGTAACATACCTCAAAAGCGGATGCCTGAGAGGAATGTGAGTTCATAGAGTGAGTAATTAAAGACTCCGACTCTATCTCACTATTGATAATATTTATTGACTAAATTGAGATTTTCAATGACTCATCTGAAAATCAATAAGCTGCTATAATGCTTGATTGACAAAGCTTTCTATGATTTTCATTGATAAATAATTCATCCAAATGTCAGCAAATTATTGCATTAGTCTCTAATTTCCGTTAAATTTAAGTAGGGTACATAAAAACCCCATCATCAAAAAATTGAGATTCAGTGAACAGGAGTATTTCCTGAGTAGCTAAATGTATGTGCGTTTAGTTTCGATGAACTAGAGGCAAGAATGTCTGAAATAGACTGATCAGGCTTTACTCATCTTTATTGATGGGGAAATTATTTATTTCTAGATGTCTTGATTCACTCAATATTTTTTTGCCTATTTATTGAGAAAATTTCTCAATATTTTGATGTATTCCTGTAACAGCACTAAATTACATGACTGATTGTGTCAACAAAAGTCTTCAGAAGTCTTGAATGATGAAAATATTAATTTTTAACAATTTTTATGCCAAGAGGATATGTTTTATTGAAAAATTTTAATACCAAGCCATTACATATAAATACACAGTTAATTAAGCTCTTTGATAATAATTGGATGAAGAGATTAGGAATTTATGTAAGCATGAAAACTTTATAAAATTTCCACATCTAGTATTCTTTACTAGAAAAAGTGAAAAATTTACGTATTTTCTATTTTGGAATTTTTCTTAATAGAGAGGACGTTTTTGAGAAAGAATGCTATAAAGTGGCTACGTGGATAAGGGTGAAAATCTTCTGAACCAATAATTGTATTTGTGCTTACAATTATTGACTTAAAACCTTGTTTAAAACCATCATCATTTTGTAGGGATTAATGAATAGTTTTTTTTGTTCTGATGCTACACGTCAACTAGGAGAAGAAGTCATTGGTAGTGCTACTGACTATCAAACCTACATACTAGTTGAATGTCCTTTACCTTGGATGACAAATGCTTTTAGTTCTAAGTGGATTCCACATAATTTGCAGATATTAGTAGAAGAAGTAAATAAAACTAAATTACCGGTAAGATTTCTTTTAATTGCTAATGATTACACTCATAAAGCAGAACACACAACCCTATTGATTTACCAAA
The DNA here is from genome assembly GCF_021596505.1 of Nostoc sp. CMAA1605. GTDB lineage: Bacteria > Cyanobacteriota > Cyanobacteriia > Cyanobacteriales > Nostocaceae > Trichormus. Next base: position 43,203 of record NZ_PJIZ01000056.1, read on the forward strand.
AACAAATAGGTTTAAGTTCTGGGTATATTAAACATGAATTTAAACTTAGTAATATTGATCAGGTGGCATCTGTTGTTAAACAATGTTTATGGGGAAAAACGCCAGATTTTGAAATAGAAACTCATATTGCCAGAGATATTTTAATATGTACCCACGGTAGTTATGATAAGTGCTGTGCTAGGTATGGTAATCCTTTTTATTTTTACGCCCAAGATACAATTACTAATCTAAGTTTAGAAAACGTGAGGGTTTGGAGGTCTAGTCATTTTGGTGGACATCGGTTTGCACCTACAGCTATCGACTTACCTGAAGGTAGGTATTATGGGCAATTAAACGAGAATTCTTTTCAAGTAATACTGACACGTACAGGCGATATTCAAAACTTGAAGTCAGTTTATAGAGGCTGGGGAATTTTACACCCCGCATTACAAGTTTTAGAAAGAGATTTAATGCTCAGTCAGGGATGGAATTGGTTTAACTATAAAGTTGCAGGCAAAATTTTAGAGCAAAGTTTAGACAACAATACATTGCTGGGGGAATTAACTTTTGCGACTAAAAGTGATTCAATTTACACTTACCAAGCAAGATTAATTAAGGATCATAGCAAGACACTCAACCTCAAGAGTTCTTGCAATGCTACCCAAAGTTCAGTAGTGATTAAATATGCTGTGGCTGATCTTTGTTTAGTTGCAGAAAATGTGCTGACTTTAAGCAAGTAGCCGTCATGAACTGCGTAAACCAGAAAACATGAAAAAGTCTTTCTCTTACACCCTTATACCCTTATACCCTTACACCCCTACACCCCTTTTTCTAGCTAGCACAAAGTTGCCTTGAGATATAGTGACTGGTGTTGCTACTGTAGTCAGCGTAAAGAACGAATGGCAACGAGTAGACCTCTGGCTTTGTTTAAAGTTTCTTCATATTCCTTTTCTGGTTCAGAATCTGCAACTAAGCCAGCACCAGCTTGTACAGTGACGGTATGGTCTTTAACTACCATTGTGCGAATAGCGATCGCAGTATTTAATTGTCCTTCAAAATCGTAATAACCATAGACTCCCGAATATACACCCCGGCGAGTTGGTTCTAATTCGTTGATAATTTCCATCGCCCGAATTTTGGGTGCGCCACTCACTGTCCCAGCTGGGAAGCAGGCTTTTAATAAATCCCAAGCGGTTTTATGAGAGGCTAATTTCCCCACCACATTGCTGACAATGTGCATTACATGGGAATAACGCTCCACTACCATCAATTCATCAACTTTCACACTACCACTTTCACAAACACGCCCCAAATCATTGCGTCCTAAATCCACTAACATGACGTGTTCGGCGATTTCTTTGGGGTCTTGTAATAAATCTGTGGCTAAAGCTAAATCTTCTTGAGTCGTTTTCCCCCGTGGACGCGTTCCCGCAATGGGACGTACAGTGGCGATAATTCCTCCGTCTGCATCCCGTTCGGCTTTTACCATGACCTCAGGACTAGAACCGATAATTTGCCAGTCTTGGAAGTGGAAATAAGCCATGTAAGGCGAAGGATTAATTTGCCGTAGGGAACGGTACAAAGAGAAAGGATCGCCTGTGTATTGTGTCGAGAGGCGTTGAGAAATGACGACTTGGAAAATATCTCCGGCTTTGATGTATTCCTTAGCCTTTTGGACACTAGCGCAAAATTCTTGAGGCGTGAAATTGCTGCTATATTCTGGTGCTTGGGAAACTTTGGCTTGATTGGGTGGTGTCCACTCCAGAATAGTTTTTTGTGGTGATAAGGGCAAAGATAACTTGCTGACCATCTGAGTGACGCGATCGCCAGCTTTTTCATATGCCGATTTTAAATCTACTTGGGGGTCGCGTAAATCAGCATAGGCGATCGCCCAGATTTTCCGCTTTACCTGGTCAAAAATTAATAGGTGGTCTACCTGCATCCACAAGCCATCAGGAATGTTGCGTTCATCTTGGGGATGGACAGGAACACGCGGTTCAATCCAGCGAATCAACTCATAACCCCAAAAACCAAACAATCCCCCGATTCCTGGGGGTAATTGGGGTAATTTGACAGGGACAAAAGGCTCAAGACAATTGGCTAAAGCTGTAAATGGGTCGCCTGTAAACACCACCTGAGAACCATCGCGGTGGGTTTGGGTGGTAGAGTCACCCCTGGCTTCTAGAATCCATAGCGGATCACAACCGAGTAAACTATATCGCCCGATTTTTTCCCCCCCTTCCACCGACTCCAGCAAAAAACTGTAGGGTTGTCCCGCACAAACCTTGTACCAAGCCGAAACAGGTGTATCGAGGTCGGCTACCCATTCTTGATACACAGGGACAAAATTACCTTGGAGAGCTAGCTGAGAAAATTCGGAAAAATCGGGGAAAATCATAGGCATAATTTGGGGATTGGGGATTGGGGATTGGGGACTGGGGATTGGGCATGGGGCATGGGGCATTAGGCATGGGATATAGAGGATGATATTTCCTCTAATCCTCTATTCCTCTGCTTTTACCCAGTACCTAGTACCTAGTCCCTAGTCCCTAGTCCCTAGTCTCTACACATCATGGGTAGCTTTACCAGAGAACTTGACTTGTGAAGGGCTGGGATTTTCCCCAATGCTGCGGGGAACGTGACGGACTTTCTCACGACCAGGATTCACTTTTTCTGGGAATACGCCGTCGGCTGGGTGAATGAAAGTGGTTTCGCCACTGGGGAGAATCCGGTAAATTTTGTAGTCTGTGATTTTAAATTTACGGAGTTGACCGCCTAGAGCGATACCATATTCTTTCCGCGCCAAGTACAACAGGTTTTCGCCTGCGTGCATGGTAGCTGCACCGCCGGTGGGTAGTTCAAAAACCTGCGCTTTGGGGCTAGTCCAGGTGATAGCGTATTTTTCTTCTACTTGAGCTTTGGTGAGCAAGCCACCAGTGCTGCCAGCAAACAGTGGAGTTTTTCCAGAAAGTGTTTCTGCCATAAGGGATTCTCTCAACGTTTTTAGGGCATCCTAACACCGCCATCACGATCATATTGCGATCGTGTCACAGTCTGTAACAGTCGTTAGTGATTAGTTATTAGTCATTAGTCATTAGTCATCAGTCAATAGTCAATTATTCTTATAGTTTTTGGGAATATGGACTATTGACTATTTTTTACTCTTGACTTTTGATTTGTTTTCCTCTTTGCTGGCTTGAACAATCGGGATGGTGAAATGAAACTGACTGCCTTGGTCTTTACCGTTGGATTCTGCCCAAATTGTCCCGCCCCAGCCGTTGACGATTTGCCGACAGATGGCTAAACCTAGTCCTGTACCACCGGCAGTTCGTCGTAATGCGCCTTCTTCTTGGTAGAAACGGTCAAAGACGATTTCTAGAAGATTAGGTTCAATACCCCGTCCTGTGTCGATGACGGCGACTTCTACCATCTGGCTGCTATTTTGGTCAGCACTGATAATTATTTGACCTTGAGTGGGGGTAAATTTACAGGCATTATCGACGAGTTTAGCTAAAACTTCCACCAACCAATCACCATCGGCTCTCACTAAAGGTAGGTTATGGGCGATTTGGGCTGTGATAGCGGGGGGTTTTTCGACGGTAGGACGGGCGCGAATGCGGCTGAGGGCTAAATCTACGCATTCCTGCAAAGTCAGGGATTCTGGATGCCATTCCACGCGGCCGCTTTCTAAGTTAGACAGGGTGAGGAAGTCTTGCACCAGCTTTCGCATCCGTTCTGAGTCTGCTAAAGCCGTGTTGAGCATTACTTGCTGCAATTCTAAGGGCATATCTGGTTCAGTGGCGAGACTTTCCAGACACACTTGAATCGTCGATAAGGGAGTGCGGAGTTCGTGTCCAGTAATAGCGATGAGGTTGCTACGGGTACGGTCTAGGGCTTCTAGCTGCTGGTTGAGTTCTTCTAAGTTGGCGTAGGCTTCAGCCTGCATTAAAGCCGCACCGATTTGAGTAGCGATCGCTTTTACTAAGTCTAGTTCACTTTGTTGCCATTGGTGGGGCGGCAAGGTGCAGTAATGGAGTTCCACAATTCCTAACAGTCGCCCTTGGAACAATACCGGCTCAATCAACCAGGAACGCACGGCAAATTTCCTCACAGTGGCAGACAGTGTGGGAGACTTAGCAACACGAGCATCATTCATGGTGTCACTCACATAGACACCCTCACCATGATCCACCACTGCTTGGAAGAGGGGATTTTGCTTTAACTCCCAAGTTTGTCCAGCAATTGACACTATCCCAGGGGTTAAAAACTCATGTTCGATAGTGGCTTGAGCTTCAGAAGCTTGAGCGCGGTAAATCAGACAACGACTAGCCCCTAAGTGCTGTCCTAGTTCTTGGGCGGCGATTTGTAGCACTTCATGGGGGTCTAGTGATCGCCTAATTGCTGTACTAATGGAATTAATTAAACGTTCTTTGCGGGCTTGGGCAGCAATGGAGCGATAAGCTTTGTGTAATTTGTACTGACTAGCTTGCAGATAGGTAACTAAGCGTTGTACAAAAGGATCTGTATCAATATCACAAGCGTATTCAGTAATCAAGTTGGAGTAATAAGCTTTATTACCCCCTATACCGAATCTTTGGCGGGCTTTCTCCACTTTGCTCGCCAAGTCTGGTCTATACACTAAAATCCTGTCTAGAAGCAACTGCGCGGCTTTAATACTGACTCCCCGTTCTGATGTCCAAATACCTTCAAATCGTCTCCCCGTGTCCATATCCAAACTCGGTAGCAAATCAGGTATTTGCCGATTTTTGGCGATCGACCCCAGGCTTTCCCGACACACTAAGCAAGTAGCATAGTTATCAGCAATAACTACTAAGTGCCACTCTTGAGTTAAAGCATCATCTGGTTCAAATGCTACCTTCTCATAGTATTCAGAACTATTGGTAAAATCCGTTTCCGGCGCAGACAGAACGTATATTTGATTACTTCTTTGCGACAAACGCTGATAACGGTGAGCTTCTTGGCGATAGAATCTCTCTCTTTGAAAACTAGCAATTATTAGCGGTTGGTCTAAAGTCGCAGCCAACACCTGATCTTCCATTGCGTGGGAGAGGGCCGTTAACGAAGCTTTAAAGTATAGCTGGGGCCGCAGGTAAGGTAGGGACTGTAGCAAATCACTCAGCACGGAAGTCGAAATGCTCATGAATATCTGTTAAAAAGCCCAATCTGAACAACATCCACGTCACAGCTGCATTTTACAGGTTGCCACTGTCTGGTATGAAGTAGACAGATGCAAGATGTAAATAAATTTGAACAACACTCTTCAGGAGTTAGCAGTGATTTACTTTTTTCTCCTTTTTGGGAGTGCTGATCAGTTTTAGAGAGTTAAAACCTAGAGTTAACAGAGCAAAAACGGCAATATATTTTGTCGTTACAGTTGTGATGTGTCTTGAGAATGGACAAATCGCAACTAATTCGATTGGCATCTAAGTTTTGTAATCCATTTGCTGGCATCGTGATTATTTAAATAAAGTAGGCTACTAAGCCCAATATACATTCTCGAACAGCTCTCCTATCCAGCTAGGGAGAAGTTTGTTAACTTAAAGTTGTCGATTTACACAAAATCTTACTTTTTGTCCAGCTAAAAACCCGCAGATGATGATTTATGTGAGTGTATGTAAATATACTTACGACATATAGGAATCCGCTTTGATTCCTGAAATTATTTGCGTAGGGAGGGAAAAGGGAACAGAGAGAAGTCTGAGCGGAGGAAAACTCCGCTCAGAACTTCGGAGGAACAGGAAGGAATCGAAGTGTACTGAGTTCTTTTCAAAAATCAAATAGGAATCCTAGTATTAGATACCAAATGGAAATAAGTATGATTGTTTCTAGATTCTGGAATAGGCTATGAATCTAGGCTTTCAATTCAAAATTGGGATGACTATTTTCAGTTTCTGTCAAAATTGAGATTCTGCACTAGCCTAGATAAGTATCTAGACTAATGTAAGTGGTGATTACTCTTCTTGACTTATAGCCGCCAAAAATCAAGCTTTTTGCCTGTTGACTTCCAATGTAAACAATATACATTGATAAAGATTTGTGCTTGTAAATTGGGATTCATCCCAATTCAAAATTCACTCACTAAGAAACCCATGTTTTACGTCTATTTCATGATTTGAGTGAATTGATATGACTGTAATCTTCAATAAGATGCAGCATTAATTAGCTACAACCCAAAATGCCACCCACAACCCCCATATTAGACCGAGATTAAAGCTTTTTAAATTTTGAATTTGGAATTCGGAGTAAAGCAACGTGACACCGGATATTCTGACACACCCGGAAAAAATTCTATTGGACGGAAAAACATATCTTCCTGCTGAACAGATACCGATTTCAGAGTGGCCTTGTGTGGTGAGTGAAAGACCACAGCCAACACTGACTGTAAAAGATGATGATCTATTTTTGGTGACGGATACAATGGGGAACATTTCCGGCTGTTCCCTGCATGATGGCGGTAATCTCAGCATGGGGCTATTTTGCTGTGATACACGCTTTCTCAGTCGTTTAGAATTACAAATTGATGGGCGATCGCCTGTTCTTTTGAGTAGTACAGCAGAAAGAGGTTTTTCTTTATCGGTTTTATGTACTAACCCCAGAATCGATGACCGGATGAAAGCTGATACTGTGGGTATTCGGCGGGAAATGGTACTTAATGGTGCTTTATTTGAAGAAATTGAAGTTGCTAACTATGGCACTACTCCTGTTACCTTTGAACTCAGTATCAGCTTTGATGCGGACTTTGCTGATTTGTTTGAGGTTCGGGGTTATGACAGAGACAAGCGCGGTAAACTACTCCGACTTGTAGACAGTACATCGGAAGACTTCATCACTTTTCATCCTGATGGTGCATTCCCGATAACTACTCACCCCTCACCAGCCAAAGAAGATGCTTTAACCTTGGCGTATCAAGGTGTGGATGGTTTAGTCATGGAATCTCGTATCCAGTTCCAGTACCAGAAACCAGATTATTTCAAAGGTTATACTGCGGTTTGGCAGTTAGAATTGGCTTCTCATGCTACCCAAAAACTGGGCTATCGCATTAATTTGTTTACTAATAATGCTTCTAGTTCCAGTGTGAGTGCTGCTGTGACGCTAGGACAGGCTAAAGCAGCTGAAATGATGGAAGAACAGCACTGGGTACAACAAATTACCAGCATCCGCGCTGATACCAGTGTGTTTAATCGCGTGATTGAACGTGCAGAACAGGATATGTATTTACTGCGCCAGTCATTCGGTGAAAATAAGACTGTCTCGGCTGGTGTACCCTGGTTTTCCGCTTTATTTGGGCGAGATTCTCTAATTACTGCTTCCCAAACTTTGATGCTGAATCCCCAAATTGCCAAAGAAACTTTGATGTTATTGGCAGCTTACCAAGGTAAGGTAGAAGATGACTGGCGTGAAGAAGAACCAGGGAAGATTTTACATGAGTTGCGCTTAGGGGAAATGGCGCGTTGTCAAGAAATTCCCCACACCCCTTATTACGGTACAGTTGATGCAACTCCCCTATGGTTGATGCTATACGCGGAATACTACGCCTGGACTCACGATCAAGATACTTTAGAACAACTTTGGCCAAATGCACTAGCGGCGATGGGCTGGATTGATCGAAATCTCCAGGCTACTGGTTATCTCAGCTACTATCGCAAATCTAAACGGGGTCTGACTAATCAAGGGTGGAAAGATTCGGGTGATTGTATTGTAGACCGCAAGGGAGAATTAGCTAACGGGGCGATCGCTTTGTGTGAGGTGCAGGCTTACGTTTATGCTGCTAAAACTCGGCTAGCAGATATTGCGCGGATGAAAAAGCGCATAGACTTAGCTGAACGCTGGCAAGAAGAAGCAAGAAGCCTTAAGGAGCGTTTTAATCGAGATTTTTGGTTAGAAGACCAAGATTTCTGCGCTTTGGCTTTAGATGGGAATGGTAAGCAGGTAGATAGTATTACTTCTAACCCAGGTCATTGTTTACATTTGGGCATTTTCACCCCAGAAAAAGCCTATAGCGTTGCCGAAAGGTTACGCGCTCCTGATATGTTTAATGGTTGGGGTATCCGCACGTTAAGCAGTTTGTCTCCAGCCTATAATCCTATGGGTTATCACATTGGTTCGGTGTGGCCTCATGATAACGCCTTAATTGCCATAGGATTGCGATCGCTAGGTCTAATCGATCAAGCTTTGGAACTGTTCCAAGCTTTATTCGATATGACAATTCAACAGCCCTATCAACGTCCCCCCGAACTTTTTGCGGTTATGAGCGTAATGGCGACCATACACCTGTACAGTATCCTGTAGCTTGTACCCCCCAAGCTTGGGCGACTGGAAGCATTTTTCAGCTACTGCAAATGATTGTAAATTTAGTACCGGACGCACCTAATAACTGTTTGCGAATTATTGACCCGGCTTTACCAGAATCAATTAATCGCTTGTCCTTACATAATTTGCAAGTCGGTACGACGATTCTAGATTTAGAATTTGAGCGTTCTGGTAGCACTACAGCCTGTCGTGTAGCTAGAAAACGCGGTAATTTGCGCGTAGTAATTGAAGCCTAATCATTTTGGATTTTGGAGACTCGGTAGGGGCGGGTTAATCAAAGATCATGAATAATTAACGATGATCTCGATGAACCCGCCCCTACAAATGTCTATGGAATTACCCGATTTTAATTCAATAAAGCTCAGTTAAGAAAATAGTTTGTAGTGAGGACTTTAGTCCTTACTACGAACTTTCCTGACTTCACAAACACTGATTTTAGACCTAACTGAACCGTATTGGATAGGTATGTATTTCCGGTAAAAATACAAATAGACTTAGTTAATCAACTAAGTCTAATAAAACGTCAAAGATTACCAAATTCATAACGAAATATAAAATGCAGCTATAGCTGGAGCAAAACATTTTCGGGCATTTTAAAAACATGAGAGTCAGAAATCTTCCTACATTGAAATTATCTGTCTCGTGCCTTGTGCCTTCAGCCTTTTGCTATTTAAGACTTATTTACACACCTACACTATTAAGGAAATAATTAACCTATTTTGATGTTAGGCTTCTTCCGACTTTTCGCTTTTATGTCCTGGAGAAGATTCATAGAGAGCATCTAATTGTTGACGTGCATCTTCAACATTGATAGAACGCATCACTAACAGAGGCTCTTTGATGATATTACCTGCACTGTCTAATAATTCTGGATGTGGTGTAAAGTTACTTTTTCCTCCTAAGTAACCAAAGCCATCTTGATTTCGAGATTGTGAGTTTCTGGCGGAGTAACCACGCACAGTGTCACGATCAAAACTAAACATGATGAGATTACGAATCAAATTAGCAACAGCTATCACAGCCAAAATCGTAAAAGCTAGTATGTAGAGCAGGTGTAGCATTGGTTTTTCCTCCAGGGCAGCAAACTTTAAAAATTTTTAAAATTTCATGATCTAATATGTTGGCATCGCCTATGCCTATCATCATTTATTGGCAATGCTTAGTGTCTGATGTGCTTAAAGCACATCTATGTATAGATGGCTTAATTTTGTCAACATTTATTCAAATTATCGTAGCATAGGATACATTGCATTGTTTATTAAAACAATATTAAAGATAATTGGGGATTACTACGATTTGTAAATCCTGATAGATGCCTCTCTAATTAGATTTGAGATTGCTCATGATGAAAGCGTTGTGCCACGATCCAGTATTCAGTAACTAAGCTGTGCCAAGGCTGAATTGTTGCCATATCTAGTGCAACCTGTCCATCAGTTGCTGTGAATAACATTTTGGCTGATCTGAGTTCTGCCTGGGCTTGTTTAACGCGCGATAACATATCAGACTGCTCTTGTTCATTCATAAATGAGAGTCTATGTTTTTCTAAGAAGTCTCGCGATCGCTCAAACCAATACTGAAAGTCTTCTAACAAGGGTTCTAGTACAGTTTTGAGTATTTCTGTATCAGGTATTTCTGAGTCTTGCATATACTTGGGGCGATTCTTTTAATTTCTTTATCAATATTAACATTTTTTACAATTCTTAATATTATTATCAGATATTTCTTCAGGAAGATTTATGAGAGCAGCAGAGGGAGAAATCCAAAATGGACTCTCTACTCTTGCCCCCTGCTCCCTGCCCCCCTGCTTCTTCAGTCAGGCGATCGCAGCTTTAGCCATAACCCCGTGTTATATTTGGGTAGATTTTTCACAACTGTAATTGATTAATTACAATAGCAATTACTTCGCCAATGGTTCAGCAGCCAATGTCGCCTAATCAAGCTCCCAACGCATCAGCACAACCTGAAAAAATGTATTTACCGCGTACTAGCGAATCCGAAAACTTGAAGAAGATTCGCCACACCGCGTCTCATGTAATGGCAATGGCAGTACAAAAGCTGTTTCCCAAGGCGCAAGTGACAATAGGCCCCTGGATTGAAAACGGATTTTATTACGACTTTGATAATCCAGAGCCATTTACTGATAAGGATCTCAAGGCCATCTACAAAGAGATGGTGAAGATTATCAATAGGAAATTGCCAGTCATTCGCGAAGAAGTCAGCCGCCAGGAAGCAGAAAAACGTATCCAGGAAATTCAAGAACCTTACAAACTAGAAATCCTGGCAGATATTAAAGCAGAACCAATCACAATTTATCACTTGGGTAATGAGTGGTGGGATTTGTGTGCAGGGCCTCATATCGAAAATACCAGTGAACTCAACCCCAAAGCCATAGAATTAGAAAGTGTGGCGGGTGCTTATTGGCGTGGGGATGAAAATAAAGCCCAACTCCAACGCATATACGCGACGGCGTGGGAAACCCCTGAACAATTAGCAGAATACAAGCGACGCAAAGAAGAAGCATTACGCCGTGACCACCGCAAACTCGGAAAAGAACTCGGATTATTTATCTTCTCCGACCAAGTAGGGCCTGGTTTACCCTTGTGGACACCCAAAGGCACTTTATTACGCAGTATCCTAGAAGACTTTCTCAAACAAGAACAGTTAAAGCGTGGCTACCAGCAAGTCGTTACACCGCACATTGGCAGAGTAGACTTATTTAAAACTTCTGGACACTGGCAGAAATATAAAGATGATCTGTTTCCGATGATGGCAGAGAATGAGGAAGCAGCAGCCCATGAGCAAGGCTTTGTTCTCAAAGCGATGAACTGTCCCTTCCACATTCAAATCTATAAGAGTGAGTTACGTTCTTATCGAGAGTTACCCATAAGGTTAGCTGAATTTGGCACAGTTTACCGCTATGAGCAATCTGGAGAATTGGGTGGTTTAACTCGCGTCCGTGGCTTTACTCAAGATGATGCTCATATCTTCGTTACCCCAGAAAAATTAGATGAGGAATTCCTCAATGTTGTGGATCTAATTTTGTCGGTAATTAAGACTTTGAGATTGGGAAGTTTTAAGGCCAGACTCAGTTTTCGTGACCCAGCTAGCGATAAATATATCGGTTCTGATGCAGCTTGGAATCAAGCTGAAAATGCCATCCGTCGAGCTGTGGAAACCTTGGGAATGGATCATTTTGAAGGTATAGGGGAAGCAGCTTTCTACGGGCCGAAGCTAGATTTTATAGTTAGAGATGCTCTAGATAGGGAATGGCAATTGGGAACTGTGCAGGTAGATTACAACCTACCAGAACGGTTTGATTTGGAATATGTGGCTGAAGATGGGAGTCGCAAACGTCCCGTGATGATTCACCGCGCGCCTTTTGGTTCTCTAGAAAGACTAATTGGGATTTTAATTGAAGAATACGCGGGAGACTTTCCCCTCTGGTTAGCACCTGTGCAAGCAAGGTTGTTACCCGTTGGGGAAGCACAGCTAGACTTTACCAAAGATGTTGCAGCAAAAATGCGCGCTGTGGGTATCCGTGCAGAAGTCGATACTAGTGGCGATCGCCTGGGTAAATTAATCCGTAACGCTGAAAAAGATAAAATACCTGTAATGGCAGTGATCGGTGCTAAGGAAGTAGAAACCAACGCCTTAAGCATCCGCACCCGTGCTTCTGGCGAATTAGGGGCGATCGCAGTCGATGAAGTCTTAGATAAGATGAAAACAGCGATCGCTAACTACGAAAATTTCTAACCATCAGGCGGTGATCAGCATAAGCAAGACTCAACATAGTTTTGCTTATGTCATTTGGCTCGAAATCATGATTTAAATTTTCATCCGTTTTAACCCTTGGCAAGCTTTGCCGAGACGGGGCAAATAAACAAGACAAGGGGAGCTATTAAGCTATTGATTTTATACCAAATTGGGGCAGATAGTATGATTTCAAGATTCTGGAACAGGCTAAGAATCTAGGTTTTGAATCCAAAATCTAAAATCTAAAATCCAAAATTGGTATTACTTCTGTTTAAGTTTGACTTTTAAATACACCTGGTTCTTGCTGTGTGGGTAAGACAGCTAAAATATCAGTCTGGGAACAATATTTCAGGTCTTCGTGACAGTCTAAGCGTAACAACCGTTGGCCGTGACTAGCATGGTGGAATAATCCCAGAAGGTTGTTTTGCCATTGGGAATAGAGCGCGATCGCACTAACCACTTCATCGTTACCAGCTAATTCTTCTGGTGCTAATTGGGATTGCTCAATGACACTATGGGCGATCGCACCTGCACAGGCTGTATCCTCTAGAGAAAAACTGCCTTCCCAACCAGAACCGACAATCCACACTGTTTCCGGTTGCTTGTCTATGAGGTATTGGACAACGGCGGCGCGATTAATAAACGCTGCTGTCAATACAGTGGGTGAGTGCTGTACTCGTTTTAAAGCACGAGTCCCATTAGTGGTACTAATAAACAAACGTCGTCCTTGCACCAGTTCTGGTGTGCAGTCGAGGGGAGAATTACCTAATTCAAAACCAGCGACTTTTCCTCCGCCACGTTCTCCAGCTCGTAGCCGTTTGTGTGGCGGCCATTGTTCACTCTCAGAGATGAGTTGATCTAAATCACTGAATACTTGCACTGCTTCACCGCCTGCTGAAAGAACGGTGGCTATAGTGCTAGTAGCTCGCAAAACATCAACTGCGATCGCGCAGTCTGGGGCTTTGTCAGTTGGAGTTAGCTCCGGGGTATGGTATACAAATAGCTTCACGCGCTGGATACACCTGCTCTCAATAACTATTGCCGAGATTACATTCTAATTGCTCGTGATCACCATCATGACACTTAATCTCGGAGTATTTCTTATCGTTAAGCAAGAGTATTGGTTATTCTGTGGTGGGGATTAGGGATTGGGGATTGGGGATTGGGGAAGAGTAATTTGGAGATATTCTGATTTGATATAACTTTTGAAGATGATCAAACTACAAAAAAACGGATTTTTTTCCAGAGAATGCAGTTTTGAACTATTACACAATAATTTCGGATTGCTATGGCTTGAGCCTCATCAGATAATCTGAAAGAAGATAGGGGATAAACTCAAAGGAGATAAGTATAATTTCCTTGCCCAAATCCCCAGTCCCTAGTCCCCAATCCCCAACCCCTATTTATGCCCCCTTTACCCGAATATCGTCCCAAACAATTGTCTCTAGGCCCATTAGAAGCAGAAATCTTAAATATTATTTGGGAATTAGGTTCAGTTACAGTCAAAGATGTTCACGATCGCATTTTGGCAGACCCCAACCGCGAGTTAGCCTACACTTCTGTCACCACGGTTTTGCGTCGCCTCACTGATAAAGGTTGGTTAGTCTGTGATAAAAAAGGTAAAGCGTTCTATTGGCGGCCTTTACTGTCGAAGCAGCAAGCTCAGGTAATTAAAGCCCATGAACAGTTACAGCAATTTCTAGCTGTGGGTAATCCTGATGTGGTGGCAGCTTTTGCTGATAGTCTGGATGAAGCAGCTAGTGAGCAAATTACGGCGATCGCTAAACGCATTCAAGCAGCACGCCAAGCCAGGGAGGAACAATAATGCACCTACTAATGATTGTCATTACTTTGGTAGTAGCGTTGATATTACGCTGCTACCAAGTGCATTCACCAGGTAGTTGGGAAATACGCTGGCGAAGATCGCTGTTTTTGTTCCTATTCCCACCCTTGCTAATTTTCATGACCGCGATCGCCCTATTGTGTATGGGGCCGCAGGGTCAAATGGGGGGGATGTACACTGGTTGGTTGAGCTATTGCCTAGCTTTGATGGTTTTGAGCATTTTTTCAAGTTTGTGCCTCAAATTAGCTTACCAAGGTTGGCGATCGCTACAATCTGCCCGGAATTGTCCCTTGGTGAATTTTGCAGGTAAACCCATCAGAATATTGAATACACAGGCTTTATTTGCTGGTCAAATTGGTTTTTGGCAGCCAGAATTAGTAGTTAGTCAAGGACTATTAGAAACACTCTCTCCAGACCATGTAGAAAGCGTTTTAGCACACGAACAAGGACATCATCACTACAAAGATACATTTTGGTTTTTCTGGCTGGGTTGGATACGCACCTGTACAGCTTGGCTACCCAACACCGAACCATTATGGCAAGAATTGTTAGTGCTGCGAGAACTACGGGCTGATCATTACGCTGCATCTCAAGTAGACCCCTTAGTGCTAGCAGAATCACTTTTATTAGTAGTCAGTAATGGTTCTGCATTTGCTCACTCTGAAATTTGCTGTGCAGCATTAGGTGATGGTTCTGGGGAACGCTTAGAACAAAGAATTGAAGCTTTACTCACACCAGTCACCACCACTCCAGAAATGAAATTACCATCTTGGCATACATTTTTCTTAGCATTTGTGCCTTTACTAACTGTGATATTTCACACTTGATAATTGGCGATCGCTAGATAGGAATTACACGATTTTTTGAATTTCCACGCCCTGTTTAGTTAACTAACAGGGATTTTTTATGAGATAAAAAAAGCTGATTTTATTTTTTTAAGCCAAGGCACGCGGAGTTAAGCGCAGAGATACACAGAGATTCTTTTGAGGTATGTTGCTATATCGCAAAATCATGTTGTTTCTCTTTAAAGAGAATTAGTAAAACGTTTTTTAGGCTAATTATTGATATGTTATACCAATTCTCCAAAATTAAACAACAGATGCCAAGCTCGAAACCCAAATAGTATCTGAATTTCTTAATTGCGAATTGGTATTAATTTTATTGTTTAAATAATGATAAAAATAAAAAATAGTATAGAAAAATAGCCTATGATGTTGATATTAGGCTAACTAGAAAAGTAATAAATTTCCACAGAAACATTCAATCAGTAGTAAAATTGCCACACCAAAAAAACTTAGAGCAATTATGGATTGTACGCTGTTTTGCCACAGTGTTACTTTTTGGTCAAGTTTGTTTACGTTTAATTCAAGGAAAGACTTACTACCGCAAAATAATCGATCATATGGTAACTGCGGGGCCAGCTTCCATATCCCCAGTTTTGTTAGTGAGTGTTTTTTCCGGCATGATTTTTACTATTCAAACTGCTAGAGAATTAGTAAAATTTGGTGCTGTTAGCACTGTTGGCGGTGCGTTTGCTTTAGCATTTTGTCGAGAATTAGCCCCGATTTTGACAGCGAGTATTATTGCTGGACAAGTGGGTTCTGCTTTTGCGGCGGAAATTGGTGCAATGCGTGTCACAGAACAAATTGACGCGCTATATATGCTGAAAACCAACCCTATTGATTATCTAGTTTTACCCAGAGTTATTGCTTGTTGTTTAATGATGCCTTTCATGATGATTTTTTCATTAGTTATAGGCATCATGGGCGGCATTTTTGCAGCTGCACAATTTTATCAAGTGACTCCAGAAATATTTTTAAATTCAGTCCAAGATTTTTTAGAAACCAAAGATATATTTACTATTTTGCTCAAAGGTTTAATTTTCGGAGCAATAG
The DNA here is from genome assembly GCF_021596505.1 of Nostoc sp. CMAA1605. Taxonomy (GTDB): domain Bacteria; phylum Cyanobacteriota; class Cyanobacteriia; order Cyanobacteriales; family Nostocaceae; genus Trichormus. The sequence goes on from NZ_PJIZ01000056.1 coordinate 59,004, forward strand.
TTTCAATTAATGGTTGTAGCTGGGGTTTAACAACCAGAGGCGGCGCAAAAGAAGTAGGAGAATCTGCTACAACAGCAGTTGTTACCACCTGGGTAGCAATTTTTATAGCAGATTTTTTCCTATCTTTGACATTATATGGAACCCCAGCATTGTGATTGGTCAATAGTTATTAGTCATTAGTCATTAGTCATTAGTCAATAGTTTTTCTTCCCCTGCCTCCCTTGTCTCACAATGCCCAATGCCCGATGCCCAATGCCTCATTCCCACTTACGCAGGTACAACGAATTTCTCACTACCAGCTAAATCGAAAGCGGCGTGAATGACTTGCAAAGCTTGTACGCCTTGTTCTTGAGAGACGACACAGCTGATTTTAATCTCTGACGTGGCAATCATTTGGATATTAATTTGGTGTTTAGCTAGTGCGTCAAACATTTTCGCGGCTACACCTGGTTGTCCTACCATCCCTGCACCAACGATACTGACTTTTGCGATCGCACTATCTAAAATGACATCGCCCCATCCTAAGTCTGTCGCGGCGGTTGTGAGTAGTTGAAGTGCGTTTTCTCCATCCATACGGGGGACTGTAAAAGCAATATCTCGTCTCGCTACACCATCAATTACCCGACAGCGTTGAGATTGAATAATCATGTCTACGCTGATGTTATGCTCTGCCAAAATGCCAAACAATTTAGCCGACATTCCTGGACGATCTGGGACTTGACGAATTGCCAACCGCGCTTGATTTAAATCTAAAGCTACACCACGCACCGGAGGCGCAGTTGGGGAAGTTAGGGAAATTGGGGAAGCGGGGGAAGCTACTATTTCAAAAGCTTGACATAATGCCGCTACGGCGCGATCGCCATCACTGGCATCAATTACACAGCTAACTTTCACCTCACTGGTAGAAATCATTTGGATGTTCACCCCAGCCGCAGCCAGAGTGGCGAACATCTTGGCGGCGACTCCAGACGGCCAATCATCCCTGCACCGGAAATACTGACTTTGGCAATGTCTTGTTCTACCATTACCTCAGCTTCGTCAGTGTTGGGATTAGCATTTACTCCGCAAAGCTGGCGCAATGGCTGAGGCACTGCTTCGGCACGTTTTAATATGGGTGTGGTGACTGTAAAGGCAATATCATTACTATTACCTTCATGAATTGATTGAATAATTAAATCTACGTCTACCTGTTGTCGGGAAATTTCCCCAAATAACTTAGCTGCAACCCCTGGTTTATCGGGGACACGCAACAAAGCCACTTTTGCCTGATTACTGTCAAATTCTACAGCATCTACAGGCCGGGCAATTTCCAAATTAATCAGCGATCGCTTCTTCG
>NZ_PJIZ01000057.1 GCF_021596505.1 Nostoc sp. CMAA1605
AATAAGACCCAGGAAGATGCGTTCCCGGTACAACACATGAACTACTGGAAAGCCAAACTGCGATCGCGTGTGATTAACAAACACAGCTTGATGAAACCCCAGATTACTGAGACAGTCGAGGATTTGCTGAATTTCTGCTTCAAAAGTGGCGGTAGGGGGAAGTTCCGGCTGAGTTTCAAAATCAATCAGGGTGGCGGTTGGTCTTTTGCCGCTAAATTTGGGAGTTGGGCTGCCGGGTAACTTGAAGCGTCCTAGCGCATAACTTTCAGGATGAGTGTCATCCCGACTACCAGCAATCAGTGTGACGCGTGACTGAGCTGCTTCAGTAATTGCCCGTGCTAAGGCTATTTCTTTAGAACTATGACACCCCCACCCTACGGTTGTCGGTCGTCCATGCCAATTTTCAATATCACTAATCAGACATTTATAAGTAGGTATCCCCACCGTCAAGGATAAGTCTGTAATCACAGCTTTTGCCCCGGCCAGTTGAATTTGCTGGAGTAGTGATTGTAATAAAGGAGACTTAATACTTTGAATCTCCACCAAACAGTTAATCCGTTGCTCCATCGGCAATTGCCACCAACGCCACTCGGCTTCACGCTCTATAACTTCCAATAATCCATGTGCGATCGCCTCTAGCAAATGGTTGCCTGATGCTAGTCCATTGCTAGAAGTGCTGAATATCCCTGTATCACGTTTTTCTGTTGTAGTATCTAAATCAAGATAAGCCTGCGGAATATACACAGGTTGATTGGTGAATAAATCTGTCCCACAAATCCAATCTAAAGGTTTAGTAGGATCATAAGCTGCCCATCTTTTACCAGGTTCTAATTTATCAGGTGCGATCGCCTGATGATGCCGACATACTTCTTCATAGGAGGCGACTATCTCTGGCTCTGGCAGATTTTCAGCATGATAAGACTCTACTGACTCCATCGCGGCGGAAATCATCGCCAATAGCAGCGAAATTCCCTTACCTTGAGAACTAGAAAAGGCTTTCCCATTCGGACGAATCGCTTGAGCTACCGGAATCCCAATGCAGTCCAAGCCAGTAATATCCGCAACACGCGTGATGCCAAAAGCAGGTAAAAATTCTTGTAGCCGTTCCCAAGTCTGATGGGGTGCTTGTGTGCGGAAGGTACCATCAAGATTTAGCTTTGGTGCAGTCAGATTTTGCCACATTTGTTCATCCCAAGTTGCAGTCGAAGATGGTTAGGGACTTCCAACTTAAAAAATATATGGTCGTTGTGGTGAGCAGGGGGCAGGGAGCAGGGGAAAAAGAGATTTTTTTTGCGGCTATTAACCTTGCAAAGTCCTCTTGGAAGCCACTAGAGAGTCAGGATATTCCGTATAGTCTTCTTGATCAAAAGCACCTCCATTAGCCTTGATGGAAGTGCCTGGAAATATAATTGCTGTCAGGCATTGCACAATTGCGGTGTGATTGAGGTCGCTATCATCTAGCTGTTTTGTTGTCAGTCCAGACATATCTTGATTTAGTCAAGCCTTGAGTGACTGCAATCATCCGAACTTACACCGCCAACACGAAATCAAGACTACCAGCAACACATAATTGTAGATTTGGGAGTGTCAGAAGAAGCAAGCCCACCAGCTACGCTTTCCAATTCATCTTCTGATAATTCTCGGTTAGCTGGTCTAGCTTTAATACCATTAACACTCTCAATAGAGCGGATATTCACAGTTGGGGCAGAATTTGGTAAACCGAGAACCACTCTCTCGGCAGCAATCATCACGTCTCTCACATCATCAGCATTAAAATCAAAACCGTTGGCTGCACCTTGCTCAACAGCAATTCTGGCAAAATCACCTGCTTCCGAAGCATCTAAAGCTTCACGCAGAGCAGAATTAGCTGGTTGCCCTAAAAAATTTTCATAATATTCCACAAAACTCTGTTGAGACATTTTGAATTCTCCTTGAGATTTCAGAAAGTTGGTATGGGGAATCAACTAAATTAAGTATTTGTCCCATTAAAATGCTTTAACTTACACAGATTGATTGTATGTATACATAGATAAATCAATCATGATTAATACAATAATGGAGGTATATTCTTATGTCTAGAGAATTTTGATAAAATTTTGTGACAATAAATACAGAAAAATGACACTCTCACTGCAAAGATTACTTCTAACCTATTCTCTTATGGTCAATTTTCTCTACCTTCAAGAGTGCGGATGATAGCTTTAATCAGCTTTCCAGACCGTTGCCCATCAAACCCATGACGATGGAAAGTGAACATAGCTACAGCCGCAAGTATATCAGGCAAATCCTGGCATAATTGACCAATATCTCGGAAATTAACTAATTTTTGGGCAAGAATACTGTTACATTCTGTGTATACTTTCAATACATCTTTTTCTTGTTCTGTAACTGTGTACATCTGGTATAAATTATCCACCAAAAATAGTTCAACTTTGGGAATTGTGGCTTCAGGATCTGGGGGAATCAAAGCACCTAAACTGTGCCAAGCTGTCAAAACAGATGCCTGATCTGATATGCCACGGGTAAAGAGATCATGTAACAAGCTGGGAAGAAGTACATCTGTGGGGACAACACTCCGATGATGTTGATGGAGGTAGTCAAGGATGAGCCATTGGGAAGTATCTATGTCGAAGTGCTGATGAACCCATTGCATGGCTTTTGTGCCACCAAACCGCTCGGTTTCAGGCTGGTATTCGCTAAAGAAAAAGAGATGAATATAGTTTTCTTGTTGAAGAGAATACATTAGCTTGGATATTTCTGCGATCGCTTGTTGCTGATCCACTTTGGTAAAAAACCGGATTCGCACATCTGGCGGTTTTCTCATAAAGAAAAACCAACGCAACAAACCTTGACTCCGCCAGCTATTCACTAAAGGTACTATCTTGGCAAACAAGACACGCGCACTTGGTAGGGCATCACCCTGATGTCTGACAAGTCCTACATTGAGTTGTAGCCATTCTCCGGTTTCCCAGTGATCACTACTGGGTACTTGAGTTGTCTTTGATTCGTCAATCATAGAAAGCTTTTGATCACAGTTCGTTAGTGCTTGCCGATATAGAAGTTGATGTTAAGTCAAGAAAAGAAATATTGACAAAAGAAACTAGGTTACATCAGTATTGCGCCATATTAGCAACAAAGAAAATCAAGTGGTTCTCGACAACATTGAACGAATTACTGCACCTCCAAAGGATGTGTTTTACCGTGAGTATATCCTTGCCCAGCGTCCAGTGATTATCACTAATCTCTTTGAAACTTCATCACTGTGTAAAATGGATACGCTAGAAAAGGCCAGAACTGGACTTAGCGACATTCCGGTTCAAGTCTGTCCCAATTACATCGCTAATCTGCTGTATGCAAAATCAGCCGATGCGCCTCGGATGATGAACTTAGGTGCATATCTTGACTTTCTGCAAGCACAACCCACAAGTCTTGATATTTGTGTTGAGTATCCAACGCCCCAAACTTTGCAGGAGTTATTACCCCTGAATTTATATCAAGATTTAAGTGATGAGAATGATTTATATTCCAATATGTTTGTCGCTGGCAGTAACAACTATGCTCATCTCCACTACGATGCTGATCAACGTAACGTTTTGTTATTTCAAGTGTTTGGGACAAAGCGATTTATATTAATTCATCCCCGTGAAACTCACAAAGTAGATGCTATTGATCAGCCAAATTTATGCCGTACAAGTGGCTTATTTTTAGAAAATATGTCAGAAGCGGAGAAAACAGATTTTATCCGCTATACCAATGCTATTGATGTGGTACTTTATCCCGGTGAAACTATTTTTATGCCGATGATGATCTGGCATTACATTGAGTATTTAGAACCAGCTATGTCAATTGCTTACCGTTTGGGACGTAACTCTTATAATCGGCGATTGGCTCAAATGTTTCCTGCTCCGTCTGTTGATGTTCAGTCCTTGTCGCTGTTGCTGATGGACGAGACGGTTGCACAATCACATCATACAGAATGGTTAAACAAACTAGAACATACTAGTAATTTATTTGGCGAACATGAAAGCGATCGCAAAGCTGCCTTAAACTATCTTTGTCTCAAAATTCGTGGACAATATTTGGGTTTTGAGCCTATTAAGAACATGGGGGAATTGAGCAGACGGCAAATGATTCTGGAACAAGCTCCCTCATATAAGAATTCTATTTAATTTAGTCAACAGGCTAGGGGCGAGAAATTTAGGTTTTATATGTAGCAATTATGACCTTTACCTGATGGCGATCGCTCTCACGATTGTTTATGTAGTGGCGGAAAATTTCTGGCGTACCACGGCTGAACCTTCCGCCTTGAGCATTCTGATTCCCTCTGTTCTGATGTTGATAGCTGCGTTACCATCCCTATCATGATGAGTACCACCGTGAGGACAAGTCCAATCAGGTCAAGCTGTGGGCAAAGTCGTTGTCAGTTGGTAAGAGACACATACTGTAAACATATTGAATTGGATAGTTGACAGAGCGATCGCAATTTCGTCAGTCTTGATAGAGATGCGATCCTTTTTTGAGTTGCATCTGACCTAAAATCTATAAAAAATAATTTTCGGAAAATTTCAATTTTGGATTTTGAATTAAAGAAAGCGGTATATTCATGTAAGTCAGGGTCGGGAGTCAGCAGTGCCAAAAATCGTCGCTATTCTCAACGGTAAAGGAGGAGTCGGTAAAACGACTACCGCAGTTAATTTAGCTGCTCAGTTTGGGAAGAAGAAAAAAGTTATTCTCGTTGATACAGATATTCAAGGTTCAGCTAGTTGGTGGTTTGGGCGCAATCAGAATGGTATGGGATTTGACCTGTCGCAAGAAACCAATCCCCAACTTTTAAGCCGGTTAAAAACCATCCAAGGTTACGATTTAGTAGTAGTAGATACGCCACCGGCACTGCACTCAGAAGCCTTGACGACAGTAGTTGCGATCGCAGATTATCTAGTGTTACCTACACCTCCAGCCGCTATGGATTTAGCCGCCCTCATTGAAACCGTCAAAGCGGCTGTAGTTCCTGCTGGCGTTTCCCATCGGGTATTACTCACAAAAGTCGATACACGGAGTATAAATGAAGCAATAGAAGCCCAAAATACTCTCCAACGTTTAGGAATTCCGGCTTGCAAATCTTTCATTCGGATCTATAAAGCCCACGAACGAGCCGCTTTGGAGGGTGTAGCAATACATCAATGGCGAGGCAAAAACGCTAGAGAGGCGGAGTCAGACTACCGCCGCGTAGCAGAAGAAATACAGCGTGATTGGAGGAAATAATGGCTAGAAAACAGAGTCTTTCTGACTTAATTCAAGCAGAAGCACAAAAATTTGAACCACCAGCCGGCGAACCTACAATTGAGGTGTCGGCTCAAGCAGTAGAAGAAGAAGATACTAAACCAACAGCAGAAGCATCAGCTACTAAACGTAATAATCCCACCAAAGCTGATTTAGAAGTAACTATCAAGGAGTTACAAGCTAGTTTAGCCGCATCTCAACAAAACGAAAAAACTCTTCAGCAAGAAATAGCCAATTTGCAATCAGCCTTAGCTGAACACAAAGCGACGGTAGAAAGAGTCACAAAAGAACTCTACGAAACCAAACAAACCGCACTGCAACTTGCTGAAGCGAATTCTCAACTAATAGAAGAAAATAAATCTGTTAAACAAGAACAGGAAGCACAACTGCAAAAACAACAAGAAAAAGAAAAGGCAAAAGAACCAAAACCCTATCAACCAGTTCTTTACAGAAAATCTCATCGCACACCTGAACAATATCCAGTAGTGCAGACAAATGAATCAAAAGATGATTTTTCTTCAAATACTTGGTTGTATGACTAGAAAATAGGGCATTGGGAATAGGGCATTGGGAATAGGGAATAGGGCATTGGGAATAGGGAATAGGGCATTGGGTAAGAAATTCTCCCTTGTCTCCCTGCCCCCTGCCCCCTGCCTAGAAACCCCTTGCCTAGAAGTCCCCAATCTTTGTCCAACTGGATTAGAATTTAATTAGGTGCTAGAAGGTTTAGGACTGACTGAATTATCAAGTATTTTTTCATTGCGAAATCAGGTAAGCGATCGCACGAAAAAATTGTACTTGATTATGATGAAAAGTCCTGTGATTGCGGCGAGTTGCTTCAGTACCATAACATCAATTCATCATTACAAACCTAACCCCCTAACCCCCTTCCCTACAAGGGAATGGGGAACAAAACTCCCCTTTTTTTGCAAAGAAGGGGTTATTCTCAGAATAGTTAATTTGGTGTTCTAGGTGGTAATTTTATACCAATTTGAAAAAAGAATGCGACAGATGTACAGCCCCAAATGCTTGCTCTGTCTTGATTCTTAATTTTGAATTTTGAATTTTGTAGCTTGCTTACCGTAGGGTATTTTGAATTTTGAATTGGTATTACTGTGCAGATATTTTCAGGACTGAAGACTCGCAAGATTGATAACAGCTTCTAAATCCTGAGAATAGCTCATGAAATATTGGATATTGTCTATATTATTGCCTGTAGTGGTCATTGCTCATCCTTTCGCAGTACAGGCGGCTAGTAGTATAGTTATTGAACCTAGTAATCAATCACTTCAGATTACTGGTTGGTTGGGTGAAGAAAGTGCTTTAATTGGCAATTTGCGCTTGACTGCTCCAGGTGAAAATATTGAGAAAGTTGTATTTTTAACTTCCGATTTGCGCCGGAAAGAAGGCGGTGAAATCGTCAACCGTCAACAAATTACCATCATCGGTGAACCACAACTGTCAGCAGGAATTCCCCAAGATTTTCAAGTGCGAGTCAATAATATTACGCTACCAGGAACTTATGAAGGGACAGTGCAAATATTTCTTCCCAGTCAATCCCAACAGCCAGTAGAAACGATTCCCGTTGAGGTAATTGCCAAAGTTAGACCAAATCTGATTCCTGTCGGTGACACAGAACAAGTACAATTGCGTCTAGTCAACTGTGATGGGTGGCTAGGTTGGATTGATTGTTCGATTGCTAGGGGTTTACTTCCAGCAAGTGCATTTTTAAATCAATGGGAACTGCAATTTGATAACCCCACCCAAGCACCAGTCACCATCATTGATAGTAAAGTCATCCTCAAAGGTGAGCAAACGGGATACCAAATCACCACACAAGCCGTAAGTTTACCCAAAGGTGATATCAATATAGCCAGCGATCGCATTATCAGTTTACCTCTCAACATCAATCGCTGTATCATTCCCCCAGACCGTTACGTCGGAGCAATTTACTTAACATTATCAGGACAAAATCAACGATTAATCATTCCAGTCGATTTAAAAATGCGTTCTGGGCCGATTTTACCTTTGTTGGTGTTAATTTTTGGTGTGCTTTTGGGACGTTTATTTAAATATATGCAAGAATCTGGTGGTGATATTACCAGAGCTATTAAAGCCGTTTATCGTCTCAAATCTCGTATCAAAAAAGAAGTAGAACACCCAGACGACCAAAAAATCTTAGAACGGATGATTGATTGGGTAGAGCAATTAATCAGATGGGAAAAAGTTGATAAAGCTTTTGCTGAAATAGATGCCATAGAATCACGATTAGAGGCTTTAAGTAAGCTCCGAGAAATAGAGAATCAATTAATAGAGATGAAAAATAAATCTAATTTAGAGGAGATGTTGCAAAGTTTGCAGAATAATATTGCCAAAATCCGTGTTTTCATCGCCCAGAAAAATGATATTGCTGCTAATAGATTGATGCAATCAGTTATGAAAGATTTAGCAAATCTCCATTACCGAATGAATGTTAATAATAGTTTGACATCAAATGAACCTTTTTTACCTCTGGAGTTAGCCAGTAGTGTTAATGAATTATTAGTTCGTGCTGATGCAGTTTCTCCTCAAGATTTACCCAACCCTTCTAAATGGGAAGTCCGTATGCAAGATTTGCTGATCCTAATATCTGGCGTTTCTGATGATGTTCGCATCGGTGCTACCGTTTTTCTCATCCGACCTTTTTTATCACTGACGTTACTGGTAGGCTTATCTTTAGTCGGTCTTGGTTCGTTATATGTAGATAACGGTATCACCTTTGGTTCTAGACCATTTTCTGATTATTTAGGTTTAATTTTATGGGGGATTAGTGCTGATGTTGCCAGCCGGAATATTAGCAGTTTGCAAAGTAAGAATGGGGATAATAATTCTAATATAAATTGAGTTTATAGATGATGCTATAAATCGCAATTTCAATAAATACTGATTCCCAATAATCCAATACGGTTCATACCAATTCACAATTCGCAATGGACTTCGTCCCGCTTCGCTAACGCAATTCGCAATTGATAAATCCTGACTTGATAAGGTTTTCTGGGTTTCGATCTGTGTCAGAATTTTAGTAAATTGGTATCAGTTAGTGAAATTTAAACATTACAGATGAAGACTTTTCCACCACCCTCTGCAACCCTATTGCATTAAAAATACCTTGTGACTACTTCATGAAAATCCTGACAAGATCATCATCATGAAATAATTACAAGGTAGAACTTGAAAAATGCTCTAGAAATCAAATGTTCAGCGAATTGATGTGAGTAAATGTCAGCGAAAATAGTCCATCAATGCGGAGAACATCTAGCACAAAAATGTGGGCTGAATTTGCAAAAATGATTACCAGTCAACTTATAAGTAGTGCAGTAAGGAAAACTGGTAATCCCCCTACTAGGTTGTAGCGATTTTGCATCCTTGAGCAATCTGTAACTTTGTTTGTTTCTTGGTGGAGAGAGAATCAATGATAAAAGTTTAGGTAAACCTAAACAGGCGATAACATTGATGAGAGTCAACAAGAAAGCATCTAGTAACGCTATAGGTAATCACCCCCGTACAATTATTAGGTGGTCGCTATTGATAGTGAAAAATTGGATTTAGCAGTCGGGATTTGAGAGTCAGATTTAATTGCCTATACTGGTAGATGATTTTCCTGATGAGTTGAGCAACCATAGCAAAATGCTGATTGATCAGTAGTCCTGACTTCTGTATCCTGAATCTCTAAAGCATAGAGAAAGCATAACCATTGATTTGGCTTTATATAAATTAACTTTAGCATAAACTTATATCAATCCAAATGTTTAAGTTGCGAAACTGACTACATAGTGAGTGATGTAGATCAAAAGAAGCGATATTGTAGCGTAATAGCAGAAATAATTTAGACAAAGCCTATTTACAGTTGAGGTAATATTTACATGGTCAGCACTACACCGGGGTCTTCTTTCCTGGCTAACATAACTAAACAAGAAAGTTTATCAATACAGCATTTGGTAGATTACAGCAGTGTCGAGTCACTCTCAGAAATCTGGCCGTTGGCTGCCAAACAATTTGGTAACATTGTGGCACTGCACAATCCCCATGCTAAACCAGAGGTAAAAATTACCTATGCCCAGTTAGCTGAAAAAATTCAGCAATTTGGGGCTGGTTTGCAAGCGTTGGGAGTACAAGCAGGCGATCGCGTTTCCCTAATCGCAGATAATAGTCCACGCTGGTTTATTGCTGATCAAGGGATTATCACCGCCGGCGGAGTAAACGCAGTGCGGAGTTCCCAAGCCGAACGGGAAGAATTATTATTTATCGTGGCTAATAGCGGCAGTATAGCGTTAGTCGTGGAAGATTTAAAAACCCTCCAGAAACTCCGCGAACGTCTTCACGACTTACCCATCCAGTTCATTATCCTGCTTTCTGATGAAACGCCACCTGCTGAGGAAACTATCAAAATCCTCAACTATAACCAATTACTGGAACTGGGTAGTAACCATACCCTAGTAAGAGTTAAGCAAACACTACAAGACCTAGCTACCTTAATTTATACCTCCGGCACCACAGGAAAACCCAAGGGTGTCATGTTATCTCACGGTAACTTACTGCACCAAGTCAAAACCTTGGGGACAGTCGTACAACCCCAACCAGAAGATGTAGTTTTGAGTATTCTACCGACTTGGCACAGCTATGAACGGAGTGGTGAGTATTTCTTACTTTCTCAAGGTTGTACGCAAGTTTACACAAATATACGTTCTGTAAAAAAAGACTTAAAAGACTTCAAACCTCATTACATGATTGCTGTTCCCAGATTGTGGGAATCCATTCATGAAGGCGTGCAGAAGCAATTCCGCGAACAACCAGCCAAAAAGCAACGCCTAATTTACTTTTTATTGGGCGTAAGTGAGAGATATATTAAAGCCAAGAGAATTGCTGAAGGCTTAAGTTTAGATCATATCCACGCGTCGGCGTTAGACAAATTATTTGCCAAAATAGTCGCATTTGCTTTATCCCCCATACATAATCTCGGAGAAAAACAAGTTTACGGCAAAGTCCGGGAAGCCACAGGGGGACGTTTCAAACAGATCCTTAGCGGTGGTGGCGCATTACCCAGACATATAGATACATTTTTTGAGATTGTGGGCGTAGAAATTCTACAAGGTTACGGTTTAACAGAAACCTCACCTGTAACTAATGCGCGTCGTCCTTGGCACAATTTACGCGGTTCATCCGGACAACCAATAGCTGGTACAGAAGTGAAAATTGTAGACCCAGAAACTCGCAGACCTTTACCCAACGGCCAACGAGGTTTGGTGTTATTGCGAGGCCCACAAATCATGCAAGGTTATTACCAAAATCCCGAAGCCACAGCCAAAGTTCTGGACGCTGACGGTTGGTTTGATAGCGGTGACTTAGGCTGGGTAACGCCATATAATGACCTAGTATTAACAGGCAGGGCTAAAGATACCATTGTCTTGACTAACGGGGAGAACATCGAGCCACAACCCATCGAGGATGCTTGCTTGCGATCGCCCTACATCGACCAGATTATGCTAGTGGGACAAGACCAACGCTGTATCGGTGCTTTAATTGTCCCCAATGTGGAAGCCTTGGAAAAATGGGCGGAGGCGCAAAATCTCACTTTAGTCACAGACGACAATAATTTAACCTCTTCATCAGGTGAAACAATAACCCTGGAGAGTAAAATGATCCAGGATTTATTCCGTCAAGAATTGAATCGGGAAGTGCAGAACCGTCCAGGTTATCGTCCAGATGACCGTGTAGGGCCATTTCGACTGATTCAAGAGCCATTTTCCATCGAAAATGGCTTAATGACGCAAACACTCAAAATCAGGCGGCACGTTGTCATGGAACGCTACCAAGCTATAATTGCCGCCATGTTTGCCTAATAATTCCACACCTACCAACTATCGAGTGAACGTGAAACTTTTATGACAGATGTCTCCAATTCTCATTTGCTTCTCAAGCGCGTCATTAACATCAAAGTGATTGTTACCCCCCTGTGGAAAGAGGAAATGCAGCAACAACTGCAAGCCCAAATCAATCAACTTGATCAGCAATTGCAACAGTTAGACATTGAAGGACAAAGAGCGATCGCCGCTATTCAAAAACAAAGTCTCCAGCCACCAGGGCCTCAAACCCTGCAACAAATCGATAACATCCAACTGCAAGTTAATCAAAAGAAAAGCGAATTCTTAGAACAGAAAAACCAAATGCTGCAAAACCTCCAGCAAGTACAACTGCTGGAATTAGATCAAGAAGTCAATCAAGGTCAAATGGAAAGCTTTTTCCGTGTCGAACGAGGCGATAACCTAATCAGCAAAATCCAAGTAGAAATTGTTTTGCGCGATGGAGTTGTCGAAGACATTCGCGGCGATGTCTAGATAGGAGGGAATGGGGAATCGGGAATGGGGACTGGGGATGGGGAAAGCAGGGGAGGCAGGGGGAGCAGGGGGAGCAGGGGAGGCAGGGGAAGTAGGGGAGGTAGGGGAGGTAGGGGAAGTGGGGGAAGTAGGGGAAGAAAAACTTCACTCATTACTCATTACTCATTACTCATTACTCACTACTCACCACTCAGCACTCTTTATCAAACCCATCTTGCACAGGCTTGGTGGGGGTTTTTAATTTGGGATTATTCTTTTTTGCCAGGTTTTTAGTAGGACATTGAACTTGAGAACCTACCCACACAATACGCCAAATCGGGGGTGAACTGGATAAGAGCGATCGCCCGAAACTATTCATCTCCAACCGATATCTCATCACCTCAGATGTAGCATCTTGAGACTTGGTTTTTTGAATCACCGTGACGATAGACTGATGCGCCTGTGGGTATTCAACCTCTATTTTGCGATCGCCTTTTGTCGGTCTGACATCATCTAAAAAATTCTGTGCCAGCTTGATGGGATCACTCCCTTGTAAAATAGAGTTCAGATTTTCCAAAGGCATATTTTGGTATTTTTTCGCGTTCCAAATCTTCCACAACCGCTTGAGTTTGCTGCACAGGTGATAACTGCTGTGGTGGCTGAGTAGTAACAGTGTCTGGAATTGGCATAGCTGTTTGATGCTGAATCAGATATACACCAGCACCAGCAGTAGCAATCACACTGAGCATCAAAATCAAAAAAAACTTCAGTTTTACTGGCATAAAACTAAACAGGTATTTTAAAAGTCAATATTCAAAGGTCAAAATTGCTAACTTTATGATTTTTTAACTATCCTTCGATGGTAACTTGATTTTGGACAACATAATCGTCTGTAACAATTGGTGACAAGAGATACAAAATTACACAAAAATTGAATGTGAACCGTGAAAAATTCATTCCCTTGAGCGATCGCCAGCACCAACAGCGAATAAACGACATGAAATAGGGGTATAAGGGTATAGGGGTTTAGGGGTATAAGGGATCGCCAGCACCAACAGCGAATAAACGACATGAAAGCATAGACATAAAGGTCGCCTAGATGTTCCAGTGAGGCAGGGAGCAGAGGAGGCAAGGGGGGCAGGGGGCAGAGGAGGCAGGGGGGCAGGGGGCAGGGAGCAGGGGGAGAAAAACTTTTGAATTTTGAGTTTTTCTGCCCAATCCCCAATCCCCAATCCCCAATCCCCAATCCCCAGTCCCCAGTCCCCAGTCCCCAATCCCCAATCCCCAATCCCCCACACTCGATTTAAAATAGAAAATCTTAAATATAAAACTCTCTAGCCAAGATACAATTCGATCTGGCAAAAGCTGTTAAAGTCCATAAACCCATTGATTCTAGAACCACCATATGAGCATTCACGAAGTATTCATGCCAGCCCTGAGTTCCACCATGACGGAAGGTAAAATTGTTTCCTGGGTCAAATCGCCAGGGGATAAAGTGGAAAAAGGCGAAACAGTGGTGGTTGTGGAGTCAGATAAGGCAGATATGGATGTAGAAACCTTCTATGAAGGGTATCTCGCACATATCGTAGTGCAAGCCGGTGACAGTGCGCCTGTAGGAGCTGCGATCGCTTATGTGGCTGAAACTGAAGCGGAAATTGAAGCTGCTAAATCTATGGGTAATTCTGGTGCGGCGGCTGCGGCTACTCCCACCCCCGAACCAATTCCTGCTACAGCCTTAGTTGGTGCAACCACTACAGCATCTCAAAACGGTTCTAACCACAAAGACGGTAGACTTGTAGCATCACCCAGAGCGCGGAAGTTAGCCAAAGAATTAAAAGTAGATTTAAACAGCCTCAAGGGTAGCGGCCCTTACGGTCGGATTGTCGCTGGTGATGTCGAATCTGCCGTTGGTAAAACTCCTGCACCAGTTGCACCAGTTGCACCAGTTACTCCCGCACCCAGCATTACCCCAGTTGCTCCAGCAGCACCCGCACCCCGCACACCCGCACCTGCACCAGTTGCAGCCGTTCCTGGTCAAATCGCGCCATTCAATACTCTACAAAATGCCGTCATTCGGAATATGGTTGCTAGCCTAGCAGTACCAGAATTCCGTGTGGGTTACACAATCACCACTGATGGATTAGATAAACTTTACAAACAAATTAAATCGAAGGGTGTCACCATGACAGCGTTACTTGCGAAAGCAGTAGCGGTGACATTACAAAAACACCCACTTTTAAATGCTAGTTATTCAGATCAAGGTGTTGTTTACCACTCCGACATCAATATTTCCGTAGCTGTCGCAATGGATGACGGCGGTTTAATTACACCAGTATTAAAAAATGCTGATCAAGTAGACATTTACTCACTCTCACGCAACTGGAAATCTCTAGTAGACCGCGCTAGAGCTAAACAACTCCAACCAGATGAATACAACAGTGGCACTTTCACCGTGTCCAACTTGGGAATGTTTGGTGTAGATACATTTGATGCCATTTTACCCCCAGGACAAGGTTCAATCTTAGCGGTTGGTGCATCCCGTCCCCAAGTTGTCGCTAGTCCAGACGGCTTGTTTGCAGTCCGTCAACAAATGCAGGTTAATATCACTTGTGACCACCGCATTATTTACGGCGCACACGCAGCCGCATTCCTACAAGATTTAGCCAAGTTGATTGAAACCGACGCTCAATCTTTGACTCTCTAAGGGAACAGGGAATAGGGAATAGGGAATGGGGAATAGTGAACAAGTAAGTGATAACCTCAATCCCCAGTCCCCAATCCCCAATCCCCAACTTTTGACTTAAATCAAGGACTTACCTGAAAGTAAACAATACGCTGGAAGCATGAAGAGTTGAGAAACGAACTATGTTCTGTAACCAGTGTGAACAAACTACCCGTGGCGATGTCTGTCATCAGTGGGGAGCTTGTGGTAAAAGTCCAGAAGTTGACGCTTTACAAGATTTGTTGGTGCATTGTTTACGCGGATTATCCCAGGTGGCTCTACAAGCTAATTCTTTGGGAATCCCTACCCGTGATACCGATGAGTTCACCTGTGAAATGCTCTTCTCCACGCTGACGAATGTGAATTTTGCGGCGGATGATTTTGTAGCTTTCATCAATCGCGCGATCGCTTTACGTGATAGTCTCAAGTTAAAAATTCAAGCAATCAGTAATACTGTTGTTAATTCGGCGATTGCTAATTTTCAACCTGCTAGTAATCTACAAGTACAAATTCAGCAGGGAAAAGACCTAGAATTTGAATTTATCAGTCAATCGGCTAAAAATATAGATATTTTCTCCCTCAAGCTCACCGTATTATATGGACTCAAGGGTGTAGCTGCTTATGCTTTCCATGCTCTGGAACTTAACCAGCATGATGAAGACCTCTACAGATTTTTCCATGAAGTATTGGCACACCTCGACGACCAAGATAAAACTTTACAGCATTGGTTAGATTTAGCCCTAAAAGTTGGGCAAATGAACCTCAAAGCAATGGAATTACTGGATGCTGGCAATACAGAAACCTTTGGTCATCCTATCCCAACATCTGTACCTCTGGGACATATTGCAGGTAAAGCCATCCTGGTTTCAGGACACGATTTATTAGCATTGAAAGCGATTCTCGAACAAACAGTGGGAACTGATATTAAAGTTTATACTCACGGTGAATTACTGCCAGCACATGGCTATCCCAAACTCAAGCAGAATTACCCACACCTGTACGGACATTACGGGACTGCATGGCAAAATCAAACACATGAATTTGAAAAATTTCCTGGTGCGATCGCCATGACTACCAATTGTCTCATGCCTCCCCATGAATCTTACAAACATAAAGTATTCACATTGGGGCCTGTTGGTTTTCCTGGGTTGCCAAATATCAGTATTCGTGACGTTTCGCCAATCATTGAGAAAGCTTTAGAACAACCAGGATTTACTGATGAACAAGATGGTGGGAGTGTAACTACAGGTTTTGCGCGCAATGCCGTGTTGAATGTTGCTGATACGGTAATTGAGGGTGTGAAACAAGGTCAAATCAAACACTTCTTCTTAATTGGTGGTTGTGATGGTGCCAAACCAGGACGCAATTACTACACCGAACTTGTGGAACAAATGCCGAGTGATTGTATTGTTTTAACGTTAGGCTGTGGTAAATTCCGTTTCTTTGACAGAAATTTGGGTGATATCGGCGGAATTCCCCGACTCCTAGATTTAGGTCAATGTAACGATGCTTACTCAGCCATTCAGATTGCGGTAGCTTTAGCCAATGCCTTTGGTGTCAGTGTCAATCAATTGCCATTATCCTTAGTATTATCTTGGTATGAACAGAAAGCGATCGCGGTTCTATTGACATTACTGCATCTGGGCGTTCAGAATATTCGCATCGGCCCAACACTACCAGCTTTCCTCACACCTAATGTAGTCAAGTTACTGTCAGAAACCTATCATCTCAAACTGATTACTACCCCAGAACAAGATTTAGCAGCGTGTTTGTCTTGATCCTCCGAATTTTAGATTTTGGATTTTTTGGAAGGCTGACTTATTCATCCTTATCCTTAGAACAGTTCAACCATGAGGAAAAAAGCGTTAACCAGACCAGGTAACTCTACTTTATCGTTAATCAAGCGCAGACAATTTTTGCAATGCCTGGGTGGAGGAGGAGCCAGTTTACTGCTATCTGTTGTAGGGCATCCAGTCAGTGCAAATTCCCGCCAAAATGGAAATACTGAACTCAATCCTAATTCTATTCCGTTACAAAATTTTGAGTTTGAAACAGTCAGAGTCAATGCCCAAGGTAGAATCAATGCCAGAGCTAGGCAAATAGCGCAATATTTTGTAGAAAATTTAGGTAATGGCGTGACATTGGAAATGGTGGCGATTCCTGGTGGTGCTTTTATTATGGGTTCACCAGAATCAGAGCTAGGACGAAGCGCAGATGAAAGTCCTCAGTATCATGTCACACTGAAACCTTTTTTCATGGGCAAATATGAAATTACCCAAGCACAGTATCAAGCAATTATGGGAAATAATCCCGCCATTTTCAAAGGTGAAAATAGACCTGTAGAACAAGTGAGTTGGGATGATGCGGTAGAGTTCTGTAAAAAGTTAAGCAATATCACAGGTCGCAATTATCGCTTGCCTAGTGAGGCGGAATGGGAGTATGCCTGTAGAGCAGGAACAAATACACCCTTTCATTTTGGGGAAACCATTACAGCAGAGTTAGTTAATTATGATGCTAGTCAAACTTATGCTTCTGCACCCCAAGGTCAATTTCGGCAGCAAACAACACCAGTAGGCAGTTTCCCTGCTAACGCCTTTGGTTTATATGATATGCACGGTAATGTTTTGGAGTGGTGTCAAGACACTTGGCATGAAAATTATCATGGCGCACCTGTAGATGGTAGTGCTTGGATAAATGAGAACGACAATCTAATTGGGGTGCTGCGCGGTGGTTTTTTGAGCTTCAGTCCTGTAGACTGTCGTTCTGCTGCTCGCTACTCATACTACCGCGATGAGCGCGTCAACTATTTCGGTTTTCGAGTTGTGTGTGATGGTGAAGAGGCGAGAACTACTGAATCCTAGAAGCATCATGAACTATCATCACCTCAAAACTACTACTTTGACAATTTAACTGCGCTAGAAAATCTCTCGCTAATTGTTCTACAGTAGTGCTTGGCAAATCAGCAGTCAGATGTAAACCCAATACTAAACGCGCTGTATTTCCTATCTGTTGAATATTTGTCCAAGGTCGCACAAAAATGCCGATTTGCTCAAGTTGAATCATTAAACTAATGATGTAAGCTTCTAAAATACCACAGCATTTTGCTAGCGCGTGTTTATCTTGATTACTCACCTTTAATATCAAGAAAATCTCTGATTCTTGGTGTAAATCAATTGGCTCAAATAAAGTCGTCCATTTCTCTTGACCGGCTAAAATTCGTTGAGTGAGTGTTGCACCTCTAGCAAATTCACTTTGGATTATCCTGGCAGTAGAACGAGTAACATTACGAGCAGTATTCTGACACGGCTCTATTGATGTGACTATAGGTAGCCAGTCTCGTGGTGATTGTACTTTATATCGTCTACCTACATCAGTAAGTGCGATCGCCTGTTGCCAGTTGTGATTGTGCAGAACTTGGAAAAAATTACTCAATAATTTCTCTAAACTTGTTGCTGATTTTTGATCAAATGTATAACAAAAGGAACAAAGCAACGCCCAGGAGAAACCACCAAGGAAACCCCAAGTATTGCTGTAAATACCTCTGGCTTTAGCCCAGGCGCGTACTGCTCGCAATAGCTGCCGGAAGGTGTCTAGAGATACATATTGACTGACTACCTCAGTAATTACATCTGCTTCCCAACAACCGGCAATAGCCTTGAAGCTAATTGGGTCAAGGTTTTGCGGATTTTTCCTCGCCGATTGGTAGTTTTCCACCCGTGCGTAAAGTAAATCGAAAGATATTCCCTCTAATTGCAGGCGCAGTACCGATACTCGTGCATCTAAGACTAGTTGAGTGTGGCACAATCCTTGCAGCTTTTGTTGGACGCTAGCTAGAAACCCTTCCCCAGATAAATAAGTGGGAATCACACACACAGCATCCAAATCGCTGTCGGGACTTTGTACCCCAAGACGCGCCGAACCCAATAACTGTAATGATGGTGGAAAACCCAAACATTCAGCACAAGCTTGAGTCACCACTTCTAATACGGTGTCACGCTGTAATTGCTGTGCGGAAGTTAATTCAGGTTCCCACTTCTTAACCAACTCCCCTAATTCACTTCCCCCTTGTCTCTCCTGTCCCAAATACACAATATGTCTCACCTCAAAAGGCTCATCACCCCGACGGCTAATTAAGGCGATCGCATCCACCGTAAAATTAACTGGATGCCATTGCGGTAACTCAGCTAAGGCTGCTTCAGGACTGGGGAATTGTCCGACGCTGAGGTGGGGTGTAAAACCTGCTTTTGTTTTGCTGCTTTGTTCATCACATTGGGGAAACAGATTTTCCAGTACCGCCTGTAACTCATGCAATGCGTTTTCTGGCTGAACAACAGGACGTAACCAAGCTGTAGAACTTTTACGGTGTGTAAATGTTTGGAAGTCGGCTAAGGTAATTTGAAATGGTTGTAGTTGAGCCAGTGCAGGTGCAATAATTTCTACCGCCTCAGCAAAATAAGATTCTGGTAGGAAGCCGTAGACTAAATTAATGTGAGCCATCCAACGCTCAACTCTAGCATCATAACGCTCACGGATGGCTTGAATAGCAGGTAAAACATGATCCGGTGCAATCACGACTACAGCACTTTGATAAACTGGGCGCACTGTACTTAAGGCGGAGGCTGGAAAAGACTTGGCAAATTTCAGAACTGCACGCACACCAAAATGATCGGATGGATAAATTTTCCCCTCTGTCCCTGCTATCGGTTCACAAGCAAATAAGTCAATTGACTGTGGTAGCCAATCACTGTTTTGACTCCGCAGTAAAATGCGATCAAGTCTAACTGGTATTCCCTTTAAACTCATCAAAGCTGCTAAGGCGTTGCGTTGCGGGTCAAATGTATAACCTGCTCCATCTGGGTGTAGTTGTTCCCAAATATCGACACATCCAGCAGCTGTTAGTATGTCTTCTTGTTCGTTACCTCGTGTATTGAAGTCACCAGCTATTAAGCTATTTCCTGGGAGCTTTTGCAGATATGCCAATATAGTAGCTAGCTGACGTTGGCGTTTTTCTTGGGCATTTTGGGCGTAATCACTGGTTAAATGCAGGACGGCAATGTGCAGTAATTGACCGTTAATTGCACAACTTCCTACCAATACCCGTTTGTGTCCAGAAAATTGATGCTCAACCAGTGTAAAAGGTAGACGCGACAATAATAAATTACCGTAAGGTCGCACTGTTGCGGCTTTGCTATCATCAGAGATGTAATAATTGCGTACCCAAGTTTGCGATAAAAGTAACTCTAATAAAGGCGGTGTAGCTTCTTGGATGGCGATAATATCGGCGTTACATTGACGTAACTGCTCAACAATTACTGGTAATCTTTTTTCAGTGGCGATTTTATCTTTCTCATAGATATCACAAAGCACGTTAAAACTAGCGATCGCCAAAGTTTCTAAGTTGACTGCGGCGGACTTTTGTGTATCTGCTTGCCAACCTGAGATATTGTATTTATAAACAGGTCGCGGAGTGAATATCGCTGTGCTATCCAATACAGTGAAAACTTTCTCTACTAGATTTTCTGTAGTCTCACTTTTCCACGCCGCCGCAGGTAAATCTCCAGAGGAAATCAAATCTAAATGCTGTTCTCGATCCCAAACAACCACGTCTCCACAACGGATGTAGCGGATGCGATGCCAAGGAATATCCCCATCTGTCGCCCATTGTGCCAGAGGTTTTTCTCTGATACCTATAGATGAAAGACGTTCTTGAAAACCGACAACAAAAGCACTAGTATCAAGGCGCACATCCCAGATAATGCGATCGTAAACCTCGCGACTGGTGGCCATTTTTCTCTTTTCTGATTTTGACATCTTTCAACGCTTGAACCCCCTATGCCCCTAATGAGTGTTGTTTACCCAAGGTATTACACTAATAATACATCATACTTCATAAACTAGGGTAATCCCCAATCCCAGAAAAAGTAAAAAGGCAAAATAACCTTTTCTTTTCTTTTTACTTTTACTTTTTGCCTTTTACCTTTATCCCCAATCCCTGAGTAATGGCTAAACTCTCAACCATTTCGCTACTTTGGGGTCTTTGTTATAGCGGTAAGTCACGCCGTCTTTAGTAGTGATGGATTTTCCTTGACTGGCTCGGCTTCTAATTGTGCCGAGTGAATAGTCTGTTAATATCTGCATTTCTTTGTGAGAAAACCCTGTGATGATGTTTGTTGTTACAGTGGTTTCTGTAGGCGGGTTATTGATAGTAATTGGAACATTTTCTGGAGGAGGATTAGTGACGATTTGTTTTTGCTTTTGATAATCTTCTACAGTGACAAGTTGCCAAGTGGAATTTTCCGATAGTTCTAGAACCCATTGATGATATTGAAATAAACTTTCTCGGTGTCCAACACTGATAAACGTTGTTTTTGTCTCTTGTAATTGTTGATATAAATGCCCTTCGTTAGTTAAATCTAAAGCACTCGTCGCTTCATCTAAGATAGTGAAGCTAGGATGAGTAATTAATAGTCTTGCAAATGCTAGGCGTTGCTGCTCTCCCAGCGATAATATATTCTCCCAAGGCACTTCTGTATCAAAGCCTTCGACGCGATTTAACACATTTTGTAGGTTAACTTTTTGTAAAACCTCTTTTAGTTGGTTATCGGTCAATTGAAGATTGGTATTAGGATAAAGTAACTGTTCACGCAGAGTGCCTAAAATGATGTAAGGACGTTGGGGTAAAAATAAGACCTCTTCTAGAGGCGGCCGGACTAAACGACCTGTTCCGGCATTCCATAAACCTGCGATCACTCTCAATAAAGAACTTTTACCGCGACCACTAGGCCCCACAATTAATAAACCCTCTCCTGGCTGCACAGAAAGTGATAAATCCTCGACAATCACCTGTTCATAATTGGGTGTTTGTAAGGTGACATTGTCAAAAGTGAGATGGTTTTCTTCTACTGTTTTGATGGTACTAACATTTGTTGGCTCTTTCGCCACTTCTTCTAAAGCCGAAGAAAACTCAGATAATCTCTCAACATAAATAGAAAATCGACCAGAAACTCCAAATTCGTTGATTAATTCTGCAAGGGCATTAGCAAACAAATATGCACACAAGGAAGCTTGACTAATTTCTCCAAAACCTAGTCGATTTGTAATATATAGAGGGCCTAGTATAAGAAATGGAAATATTTCAATTACAGCCTGATATCCTCTATTAAAAACGTCTTGATTTCTTTCCCAGTCAATCCTACGCTGAACATTTTTGACCAATTTACTAAATCTTTTACCAATGATATTAGACTCTTGTTTTTCTCCCCGAAAGAAAGCAACTGATTCAGCATGGACTCTGACATGAGTCAGACAATAGTTGTAGTCAGCCTTAGATTCTAGTTCTTCTTGGTTAATCTTATTTAACTGTTGAGTCAAATATACAGCGACCACATTACCTATAACTGTATAAATAACTAAAATGATGGCAACTTGATGAGAGATTGTCCAAATAATTACAATATAAGCTATGATTTCTAAGATTTTTTCTAAGAAAGTAGTTACGAAGGTTAAAGCATTATTAATAACTGGTTCGATTTCTTGAGACAAACGTTGGTCAGGATTATCAATATCAGATTTAAAATTTATTTTGTAGTATGCTCTTCCGTACAAATATTTGGCGAGAATGTGATTATTTAGCCATTGATACCAATCAAGCGAAATTTGCTTTCTCACAAATTTAGAGAACCCGACAAAGGCTGTGACAAATACCAGAGCTATACTATAAATAAATACGGTATCAAAGAACTTAGAAACGTCCCTGCCTGTAATAGTAATATCAACTAAATATCGATAAATAAAATTAGTAAATACATTTAAACTTACAAGTCCAATTATTAGTAGTATGAGGATAATCAGCATTCCCCAGGAACGAATCACTGCTGAAAATGCTCTTCCTCCTGTCTGGGTTGGATACCAGTAAGGTTCAGTAAGAGCTTTGATATTTTCCCAAAATTGAGAAAAATCTGAAAAAGAATTTTTCGAGACTTGAGATTGAATCACTTGGGCTGGCATATTTGAGAAATAAATTAAGTGTCTGAGAATTAAATTTAATACCTATATCAAAATAACACTGAGTGGACAGCTTGTTTAACTAACATTACTTAATTGTTGAGTGTGGCTAAAAGCAGTCAGCACCGCATTAGAAACAACAGTTCTGAGGCTGCCTTGAGTATCACATTCTTGACCTAGTGCTTGTAAAATGACTTGAGAAAGCGATCGCTGTCTTTCTGTGACATTCTCCGACGCACTCCATAGGCCAACCTCTACTGGCAGATTAAGCATTGTACGGACTACAGCAGCGTGATTTAACCCTTGGTACAAAGATGGAATACTTGCTCAAGCCACAATACTAATGACTAAAGCTTCAAAACCTTCAAATTCAATAGGAAATCACTATTCTAAATCATTATTAATTGGGTAATTTCTTAATAACTTTAGCCGGATTACCCGCAACGACAGTGAAAGCTTCCACATCTTTAGTAACAACAGAACTAGCACCAATAATAGCTCCTTTGCCGATATTAACTCCCTTAAGAATAGCTACATTAAATCCAATCCAAACATGATCTTCTATGATTACTGGGGCTGATTTTACGTCTACCTCTTTAGCATCTTTAATCATATTATTTAAAATGACGACCTCAACAAATTCTTTGTATCTTAAAATATGGTTTAATGAATGGGCATCTGTATCATAGATTGTAACATTATCTGAGATTGCCACTTTATTACCAATTTTTATAGAGCTAGCTGATCTAATTCGCGTTCCTTCACCGATATAGCAATCTTCACCTATTTCTATTTTTCCTCCATGAGAAAATACGACCAATTCACCAAGAATTAGTCCATTTTTGCCGATTGTGATTAAGCTTTTATCATTCATCCAATTACAACAATTTCCCAGAAATTTCACGGAACTATCAAAAGTTGCACTATTGGATAATTGTTTGAATTTTTCTAATTTTTGATGCTTCTCCAAGAAATTTGAAATTAGTAAATATAATTGGTGGGTTAGATTTAACATTAAGACCTCCTATCTAGCTGAATAATTAACATTGATGTTTCTATTAAATTAATATCCTTGTTAAAGGTAATTGGGACTAATATGCAAAAGGGAAAAGGATAAAAAATCTTTGCCTTCCTCCCCTATCTACATTCATTCTCTAATTTGAGTTTGTCAAACTACTGATTTGATATAGTTTAGTTAGCCTTATTACCAAATGCCATTTGCTCTGTCATCAATTGGTCATCTATAAAACCGCTACTTATGAAGTAAGAAATGTAAGTTTTCAGTAGGTTTTTGTCTAATGTAGGATACATGATATCAGTATTTACTAACCCATTTATAGTGTTTTGATAGTCTAATTCTGGTTCTTTGTAAGTATCTGCCGTGGTTTTGGGTATGATATGAGACAAAAATCTTAAGTTATCTGGATCAGACATCTGTTGATGACGTGTAATTTCTGAATGCCATTGCTCTACAGGAATCAGTTGCACAGGGTATCCTAAAGCACGAAGCAAATTAAACAAATGCTTAAGAGAAGTAGAGTCTGGATTAACTAGGTGAAATGCTTTTCCTAGAGACGGCTTTTGTCCTGATAGATGAACAATGATTTTGCTGACATAGTCTACAGGGGTCAGGTTATCTTTTAAGTCAACATCAGGGGCGATTTTTGTTTGTAAACAGCCTTTCACTAGCCTGCACCATAAATCATCTGTGTTACTCACCCCAGTTCGGCTATGTCCTGTGATTCTTGCGGCTCGATAAATAGCTACAGGAAGTCCTAAATCACGAGCTTGCATAACTAACTGCTCTGCTACCCACTTGCTTTGGACATAGCCATTATCAAGGACTTGATATTGCTCCAGGGGGTCTGATTCCAGAATTAATCCATCTTCATTGGGAGACGATGCTAATAAAACAGATGTTGTGGAGATGAAATGCAAAGGTTTGACTTTGGTTTCACTAGCTAATCGGATGATTTCTTGTGTCCCCAGGACATTGGCTCCTTTTAAAACAGAGTAAGGATAGATCACATTAATCAAAGCACCACAGTGATAGATCACATCTATTTCACTAGCCAACTGCTGAAACTCTGATTTAGAAAGACCTAAATAGCTTTTTGCTAAGTCTCCAGCTACGGGAATGATCCGCTTTGTGTCAATTCCTTCCCAAAGTTTGTAAAACTTGAGTTGACTTTGCAGCCTCTGCTGCGCTTGTTGAGTATTGCTAGCTCGAATCAAGCAATAAATATCCGCCTGGGTTTGTTGTAGCAGTTCATCCAGCAAATGAATTCCTAGAAAACCTGTAGCTCCCGTTAAAAATATACGCTGGGGCTGGTGGTAATGATCACAATGCTGTCTGGGGATGTGAATGTTGGGATCTAAGACAGCTTCTGCTTTTAAATCTGGAATAGTTCCTCTGGTAATGGTGTCTTTCTGACTGATTTGTAAGCTATCAATCCCTGCTGCTATTTCTGCGACTGTAGGGTTTTCAAACAGATAACGTAGGGGTAAATCTAGTTGCAAAGCTTCTCTTAATAGAGACATCACCTGTATCGCCCGTAAAGAATTTCCCCCCATGTCAAAAAAGTTGTTGCGAATACCTAGCTGTGTTGTGCCTAAAACACTGCTCCAAATATCTGCTATGAGTTTTTGTGTGGGAGTGGTGGGGAAAACAAAGTTGCTTAGGTCAATCTCTTGGGAGGGTGCGGGTAAAGCGCGACGGTCAACTTTGCCATTAGTCGTGACTGGTAAACCCTCCAACATCACAAAAGCTGTAGGAACCATGTAATTGGGTAGCTTTTGTTTTAAGAAACTTTGTAATTCACTTTGGGTTAAGGATGGATTATCAGAGACAACATAAGCAACCAACTGTTTATGTCCTGGTTGGTCTTCTCTGACTATGACCACCTGACAAATTACATCAGGATGTTGAACTAACAGACTTTCGACTTCTCCCAGTGCAACCCGAAAACCTCGGATTTTCACCACATCATCAAGGCGACCGATAAACTCGATGTTACCGTCAGGTAAATAACGTGCCAAATCTCCAGTTTTATAGAGACGATGGGATTTTCCATCTTTAAACGGGTGAGGAATAAATTTTTCTTGTGTCAATTCTGGACGGTTGAGATAACCCCGTGCTATCCGCACACCACCAATGTACAATTCGCCTTTAACGCCAATTGGTACTGGTTGCAGATGAGAGTCCAAGATGTAAATTTCTGTATTAGCAACAGGATGACCAATGGGGACTGTATTGGTTTTTTCTGGGTGGAAATTCTGCACATCATAGACTATGGCTGTCACCGATGCTTCAGTGGGGCCGTAGGCATTGAGACAAGTGATTCTATCGCCAACAAACTGCTGCCACATAGCCACTGTTTCTGGCAAAACTGTATCTCCACCCACAGTCAATAAACGTAAACTTGGTGGCACGGTGGCATAGGATTGAGATACTGCCACCATCCATTCATGCCAATAGGCGGAAGTGAGAGTTAAGACACTCAGCTGTTGTTGTGCAATAAACTGGGCAAAATTGCCAAAGGAAGAAAACATTTGTGTCGGTCTTAACACGACTGTTCCGCCTTTAAACCAAGTGGGGAAGATTTCTTCCAATGCCACATCAAAGCCGAAAGCAGCAAATTGTAAAACGCGATCGCTACTTGTGAGACTAAAGGCTTCACTAATGGCACTACAATGATTTACTAAGGCAGCATGGGTCAACATCACACCTTTGGGTCTGCCGGTCGAACCAGAAGTGTACAATACACAGGCTAAGTTTTCTGGTGTTACTGCACTCACGGGATTTTCTCGATGTTGAGAATTTAGTACATCCCACTGTTGATCTAAAGCAATCACTTTCACCCCTGCAACTGGCAAGGTATTGAGTAAGCTTTCCTGGGTAATCAATACAGAGATTTCTGAATCTTCGGATATGTAAGCTAATCGCTGTTGGGGATAATCAACGTCTAGGGGGACATAACCACCACCAGCTTTGAGGACGGCTAACAGTGCTACAGTCATGGAGAGCGATCGCTCTAAATAAATCCCCACTAGAGTTTCTGGCTTCACACCAGCAGATTGTAGGTAATGTGCTAATTGATTGGCTTGAATGTTCAACTGTTGATAAGTCAGTTGTTCATTCTCAAACACCACAGCCACAGCATCAGGTGTCAGTTCTGCTTGCTGTGCAAATAATTCATGCAGACATTTACCGGCAGGATAATCAGCCTGAGTATCATTCCACTCAAATAGTAACTTTTGTTGCTCGACTGTTGTTAATATGGGCAACTGGTCAATGGGTGCTTGGGGATTATTCACCACTGCTTCTAACACAGTCACAAAATGACTAATCATCCTTTCAATAGTGCTGTGGTCAAATAAATCAGTGTTGTATTCCCACACTCCCACCAGTCCGTTAGCAGTGTTCTGCATGAATAAGGTCATATCAAATGCAGCTGTCATACCTGGAATTGGCAGTGAACTAACAGTTAACCCATTTAACTCCAACTCAGATACAGGGGCATTTTGCAAGTTAAACATAACTTGGAATAGTGGTGTATGGGATAAGTCCCGTTCTGGCTGCAATGCTTCCACCAACATTTCAAAAGGCAAATGTTGATGAGCATAAGCACCCAAAGCCATGTCCCGCACACGAGTCAGCAATTCACTAAAACTGGGATTACCTGCCAAATTGCTCCGCATGACTAAGGTATTGACAAAAAAGCCAATTAACCCTTCTACCTCTGTGCGATCGCGGTTAGCAATGGGCGAACCCACCAAAATATCTGATTGTCCCGTGTAGCGATAAAGTAGGGTATCAAATGCTGCTAACAGCGTCATGAACAGAGTACAACCTTGCGCCTGGCTAAGTTTCACTAATTTATCGGTTAACTCCACTGACAAGGCAAATTCATGGGTTGCACCAACTACAGTCTGTACAGCAGGTCTGGGTCGGTCAGTCGGTAATGATAATACAGTGGGTGCGTCTTTTAGTTGCTGTTCCCAGTACGAGAGTTGGTTTTGTAGCACCTCCCCTTGCAACCACTGTCTTTGCCACAATGCAAAATCTGCGTACTGAATCGCTAGTGGTGCTAAAGGTGAGGGCTGACCTTGAGAATAAGCGTTATATAGTTGTGTGAGTTCCGAGATAAACACACCCATTGACCAACCATCAGAAACAATGTGGTGCATACACACTAACAAGACTTGTTCTGTCTGGTTCAGTAGTATTAATTTCACTCTAATTAACGTTTGTCTTACCAGGTCAAATCGTTCAATTAGTTGTTCTTGCACTAATTGTTGTACCAATATTTCCTGTTCTGTTCTGGGTAAATGCTGTAAATCAACAATTGATACTGTTCCCTGTTCCCTAATAACTTGAGTTGGTTGTCCATCAATGGTGATGAAGTTAGTACGTAGAGCTTCGTGGCGATGAATAATTGCTTGTAAACTTTGCTCTAACGCCACAATTTGCAGATGCCCTACCAAACGCAAAACAGTGGGTATATTGTATAGGACACTCTTTTGATCAAATTGGTCTAAGAACCACAAACGCTGTTGAGCAAAAGACAGTGGTAATTCTGCGTTACTTGCTCTTGGTAAAATAGGTGGTGCAGAGATTTCTAACGTTTCTTGTTGCAACTGCCCAATGATATGCGCCAACTCACCAACTGTAGGGGCAGCAAACAACTCATACAATGGTAGTTCTACTTTGAAAATACTGCGGATACGTGAAACTAATTGTGTTGCTAGTAGTGAGTGTCCCCCCAATTCAAAGAAGTTATCATCAATACCCACTGGCTCTACTTTCAGCACTTGCGCCCAAATTTGTGTGAGCAGTTCTTCTATTGGGGTACGTGGGGCAAGATATGTATTAGAAGTAGTGCTTTGGGCTGGTGCAGGTAAAGCACGACGGTCTACCTTACCACTGGGAGTTAGTGGTAAGGACTCCATGATCACAAAAGCACTGGGAACCATGTATTCTGGTAAGTTGGCTTTCAAAAACTGCCGCAGTTCACTAACTGTGGGCGCACAGTTCTGATGTGCTACCAGATATGCAACTAAACGTTTATCGCCCCTGGTATCTTCACGGACAATGACACAACACCCTTCTACACCCTCAAACTGACTCAGTGCTGCTTCCACCTCGCCCAACTCAATGCGGAAACCACGTATTTTTACTTGACTGTCAATGCGTCCTAAGTATTCAATATTGCCATCTGCTAAATAACGAGTTAAGTCTCCAGTTTTGTAGAGGCGACCAGCACCAAAAGGATTATTGATGAATCTTTCCTGTGTTAAGTCTGGGCGGTTAAAGTAGCCTCTAGCTAAAGCGACACCACCGATGTACAACTCTCCAGGCACACCAACGGGTACAGGCTGTAGATTTTTGTCTAAAATCTGAATTTGTGTATTAGCAATTGGCTTTCCAATGGGAGGTAGTAGAGGCCAAGTTTCTACTGAATGAGAAAGTGTAAAAGCCGTAACCACATGACTTTCCGATGGCCCATAATGATTGTGCAGAGTGCAATCGCCTAGCTGACTGAACCATTGAGCAATCGCGGGAGTAATTTGCAACTGTTCGCCAGCCGTAATGATTTCTCTTAGATGACTAGCAAATTTTCCACTACCAACGGCTACTTCCGCTAGTTGTTGTAAAGCGACAAAGGGAACAAACAATCTGGCAACTGCTTTTTCTTCCAGAAAACCTAATAAAGCTAAGGCATTCCGGCGCAATTCCTCTGTAATCAAAACTAATGTACCACCAGAACACCAAGTAGAGAAGATTTCTTGGAAGGAGACATCAAAGCTAATAGGAGCAAATTGTAGGGTTTTGGCATCCTGAGCAATTGTTGTCTTCTCCAGTTGCCACAGAATTAGATTACACAAGGGTAACTGATTCATGGCTACACCCTTGGGTCTGCCTGTAGAACCAGAGGTATAAATTACATAAACTAAATTATGGGTTTGTACATCAGAGATAGGGTTTTCTCGACTTGATTGGGAAATTACTGGAGCATCAGTATCTAAACAGACAATTTTTGCTTGATGCAGGGGTAGTCTGTTGAGGAGTGACTGCTGAGTTAGCAACACTGAAACTTCGGCATCTTCTAACATGAAAGCCAAACGCTCAGTCGGATATTCTGGGTCGAGTGGCACATAAGCACCACCAGCTTTGAGAATACCCAAAAGTCCCACAACCATTTCTAAAGAACGTTCAACGCAAATCCCTACCAAAACATCGGGTTCTACGCCCAAAAACTGGAGGTAATGCGCTAACTGGTTAGCACGGCTATTTAATTCATAGTAGGTTAATTGTTGGTTGCCACACTCCACAGCTATGGCATGGGGTGTACGTTTCACCTGTTCCTCAAATAACTGATGGATAAATTTATCTTGGGGATAGTCTACCTGAGTATCATTCCAGTCAACTAATAATTGCTGTTTTTCAACTGCTGTGAGTGATGGTAATTGGGAAATTTGCGCTTTGGGGTTGGCAACAATTCCACAGAGCAATGTTTGGAAATGTCCTAACAAACGAGCGATCGCTGCATCATCAAATCGGCTAGTATCATAGCTAATCCTCACTAGTAATTGCTGACCAGGAATCACTATGATTGTCAGGGGATAATTAGTTTGCTCAATGGCGTGAAAATCGTCTATCGAGAAACCATAATTTTTCTCTGGGGCTGCTTCATCAACTGGATAATTATCAAAAACAACCAGACTTTCAAATAAAGGTGTTCCTCTAGGAACATCACTTAGCCCTTGAATATCTACCAATGAGCTATATGAATACTGCTCAGACTCAACTTGTTGATTCTGCAAATCTTGCAACAAAGCTAAAACTTCAGTTTCATTTCCTAGCTGAACTCGCACTGGTAAAGTATTGATAAATAGTCCTACCATCGACTCTACACCAATCAAAGATGCGGGACGGCCGGAAACAGTAGCACCAAAAACTACATCTGTTTCTTGACTGTAGCGATACAGCAGTAATGCCCA
Organism: Nostoc sp. CMAA1605; assembly: GCF_021596505.1. Classification (GTDB taxonomy): domain Bacteria; phylum Cyanobacteriota; class Cyanobacteriia; order Cyanobacteriales; family Nostocaceae; genus Trichormus. Next base: position 30,364 of record NZ_PJIZ01000057.1, read on the forward strand.
AGTCCCTTGCACAACGTTATTCATTGTTAATTGATGCTGTCGGGCAAAAGTCGTTAGGGCGGTTGTCTGTGCTACTGTCAGTTGAATTTTCTGCTCTCTGTAACTAGCATCTAACTGTTGACGCTGGGATGAGGGTTTATCGACTGTTAAAGGAGTAGGTGCGGTAAAACCTTGGAGTTTTTGTCGCCAAAATTCTTGGGCTTTGGTCAAGTCTTGCTGCTGTAACCAAGCAATATAGTTGCGGTAGCTTAAAACTGGTGGTATTGTCTGAGTTTCACCCTGGAGAATTGCTCGATAAAAATACAATAAGTCTTGGAAAATAACAGGCACTGACCAACCATCAAGCAATAAATGGTGAAAATTCCACACAAATTGATAGCTATCTGCACTCAATTGTATGAGACTCAAGTGCATTAATGGTGCAGTAGACAGTTGGAAACCCTGGTGTCGCTGAGACTGCAATAAAGATTCTATTTTTTGTTGTTGCTGTTGTGCAGATAGGTGCCGCCAATCATAAGTCTGTAGTTTAACATCTACTTGCCGATACACTACTTGCAGTGGCTGTGGCAATTGCTCCCAAACAAAACCAGTCCGCAAAATTGAGTGTCTTGCTATCACTTGCTGCCAAGCTTGTTCAAAGGCTGACAGGTTTAGCTGGCCACTCAAATTGTAAATTGACTGCTCAAAATATGTCGGAGAATCAGGAGCATAAAGGCTCTCAAATAGCATCCCCGCTTGCATCGGCGAGAGCGGATAAATATCTTCAATATTTCGCCAGTGAGTTTTGCCTGATTGATGTTTGCAGACTAAAGCCAAGGTTTGGTCTAGTTCTAGCTGGTTGAACTTCACGAGTGAGAAATCTGAAGGTGTATAACCTCCATTCTCACCAGATGCACAATGAGCAATGAGTTGCTGCAATGTCTTGACAAATTCTTGTGCCAGATTTTCGATTGTCCCGTGCTGGTGCAGATTTGTGCTGTAAGTCCACTCTATGCGTAACTGTTCTCCCGCAATAATGCTGTCTATCTCTAGCAGGTAAGGGCGGTTGTTCTGCAACCCGTGCATTTTTACCGCCGACTCACTAGCTGGCTGCATCCAGGAAGATGTATTGACTTGTTGATCAAATTGACCCAAATAATTAAAACTGATTTGCGCTTGGGGAAATGCCTGTAGTTGGTTAGCAATTTCTGGATCTTGACTCAGATAGCGTAATAAACCATAGCCAATACCTTTATTGGGAATAGCCCGCAGTTGTTCTTTCACGGATTTTAAGACATCTGCTAGCTTTTCTGTGGCGGGAAGTTCTACAAGCACGGGAAAGATAGTTGTAAACCAACCTACAGTGCGTGATAAATCCACATCATCAACAATATCTTCTCGCCCGTGACCTTCTAAATTAAACAGTACACTACGAGAATCAGTCCATTTGCTCAAAACCAACACCAAGGCAGTTAGCAGTACATCGTTGATTTGGGTGTTGTAAGCTTTCGGCACATCGTGGAGTAAAGCACGAGTTTCTGACTCACTTAAACATAAGAATATGCTGTTGGCTGTGGCAAAATTATTGACTCCTTTTGTAAAGTCTACGGGGATAGAAGGAACTTGGAGGCGAGCTTCGTCAAGCCAATAAGCGACTTCAGATTTGAGGGCTGGTGATTGTGCGTAAGCTGTTAATTTCTCAGACCAATCTTTAAAAGAACTGGTTTTAGGAGGAAGCTGAAGAGTTTGACCTTGAGCAAGTTGCTGGTAAGCGGTTTGCAAATCATTTAATAAAATTCGCCACGATACACCATCAATTGCTAAGTGGTGGATGACTATGAGTATTTTCACTCTTTTGTCAACCCCTAAATGAAAAAAGGCTACTTGCACTAGATTTTCTGACAGATGCAAATTTCCCTGCAAGAACTCCTCTTGCTCGGCAATGGCTGCCTGTTGCTCACTCTCTGAAAGTGCCGATAAGTCTATGTAAGAGAAAGCGAGGTGATCATTAGGCGCAGAATAAATTTGTTGCCAAGTTGCATCAGATGGTGTGAAGCGTAGGCGTAGAGCATCATGATGTACCAGTAATTGCTGGAATACTTGCTTTAATATTTCTGGCTGGAGGTCACAAGGAAATGAGAGTAAAAATGCTTGGTTGAAATGGTGTGCTTCTACCAAATTCTGCTCAAAAAACCAGTGTTGAATGGGAGTTAGAGGAACTAAGCCTGTGACTAGTTCCTGTTTGACCTCGATCGCCTCAATTGTACCTGCTACTGCTGCTAAATCCGCGATCGCTTGATGGGCAAATAGTTGTTTAAGTGTCAGTTGCAGCCCTGCAAGCTTGGCTTTGGCCAGAATTTGAATGCTGAGAATGGAATCGCCACCCAGTTCAAAGAAGTTATCGTAAATACCTACTTGCTTTACCCTCAGCACTTCTGCCCAAATCTGCGCTAAGATTTTTTCGGTTTGATGACGCGGAGCGACGAAACTGACTTCTAGTCCCTCACGAGAGTCTGGTGCTGGCAAGGCGCGCCGGTCTATCTTGCCGTTGGGAGTCACAGGCAAAGACTCTAGGATCACAAAAGCATGAGGCACCATATAATCTGGGAGTTTTTCTTTGAGATATTGGCGCAGTTCACTTATAGTTACTGTATGATGTGGCACTACGTAGGCGACTAGTTGCTTCTGCCCAGGGATATCTTCACGAACAATGACACAGGATGTCTGTACGTCAGGATGGCGGTTGAGTGCGGTTTCCACTTCGTCCAACTCAATGCGGAAACCACGTATTTTTACTTGATTATCAATGCGACCCAAGTATTCGATATTGCCATCAGCACGCCATCTTGCTAAGTCGCCAGTTTTGTAAATTCGCTCAACTTGACCAAATAGATCAATTTCAATAAATTTTTCAGCAGTAATTTCGGGACGATTTAAATAACCTCTAGCTAAACCAACCCCAGCAATACACAATTCTCCAGGTATTCCTGGCGGTAATGGTTGATAATGTCTATCTAAAATATAGATGCGGAGATTAGATATTGGTTTACCAATAAGTGGTTTTTTGCCATTGGGTTGACACAGAAATATAGCAGCCGTCACTGTAGATTCTGTTGGCCCGTAGCAATTGTAGAAACGTCTCTCCGTTCCCCACTGATTAACTAATTCAGTTGTACAAGCCTCACCACCGACTGTGAGACATTGCAAATCAGGTAAACTCACCTTCGGTAAGACAGATAAGGCCGAAGGCGATAAAAAGCTATGGGTAATTTTGTTGGCTGTTAAAAAGTCAACTAAGCTTTGACTAGGCAATAAAGTTTCTTTATTTCCTAAATACAAACAAGCACCTGTGACGAAAGCCGTGGTAATTTCAGCTACAGATAAATCAAAACTAAAAGAACCAAATTGCAACAAGCGGCTGTGGTTTTGAACTTGGAAAGTTTTAGCCCATGTCAAACTTAAATTGACAATGGCGCGATGCTCAATCATCACCCCCTTGGGTCTTCCTGTAGAACCGGAGGTATAAATTACGTAGGCTAAATGATTAGGCTGACTTTGGCGACTGGGATTTTCAGTTAACCCTAAGTTAAATGTGTCTTGGTCTAAACAAATTACTTGATAGGGGTTTTCTCGGTTATCTAAGGGTAATTGACTTAATAGTGACTTTTGAGACAGCAACAAAGACACTTGAGCATCTTCCAGCATCAAGCTCACACGCTCAGGAGGATATTCTGGGTCAATTGGCAGATAAGCCCCACCAGCTTTGAGAGTTCCCAACAATCCTACCACCATTTCTAGCGATCGCTCGACACAAATACCCACCAGTCCGTCTGGTTTTACACCCAAAGACCGCAAGTGGTGTGCTAACTGATTAGCCCGGCAATTCAATTGGTGATAAGTTAATTGTTGATTTTCAAACACCACAGCCACAGCATCCGGTGTTTTCTCTACCTGTTCCTCAAATAACTGATGCAGACATTTATCTTGGGGATAATCTGTGTGAGTATTATTCCACTCCACTAACAATTGATGCTTTTCTTTTTCAGTCAGCAAAGGTAATTGCCGCACTTTCTGTTGGGGATCTTTGACTATTGCTGCTAACAAAGTCTGGAAATGATCAATCATCCTGGCAATTGTGTCGGGTGCGAATAGGTCACTGTTATATTCCCAAAACCCCTTTAATCCCTTTTTAGTCTGCCAAGCTGAGACACTCAAGTCGAACTTGGATGTACCCCGGTCAATGATTTCTGGAGTCAGACTAATACCAGGTAACTCTAAAGTTTCCAGGGAGAAATTTTCTAGAACAAATAACGCCTGAAACAAGGGATTATAGCCCAGAGAACGTTCTGGCTGTAATGCTTCTACTATTTGTTCAAATGGGATGTCTTGGTGTGCGTGGGCATCCCAAACCACAGACCGGACTTTTTCTAGCAACTGTGAGAAACTAGGATTGCCTTCTAACTGGGTACGCAAAACCAATGTATTGACAAAAAAGCCAATTAGTGAATCAATTTCTCGGCGATCGCGGTTAGCAAAAGGTGAACCAATGCAAATATCATCCTGATTACTATAACGATGCAGTAAAACAGCAAAAGCTGTTAACAGCGTCATAAACAAGGTGACACCTGACTGTTGGCTGAGGGTAACAAGCTCAAAAGTTAAATCTTCATCGATTTGAAATTCAATCGTCGCACCAGCAAAAGTCTGCACTGGGGGACGGGGATAATCTGTTGGTAACTCCAACAAAGGCGGCGCGCCAGCTAACTGTTGTTTCCAGTATTCTAGTTGCTTTTCTTGGACTTCTTGAGTTAACCATTCTCGCTGCCACACAGCAAAATCAGCATATTGTATTGCTAACTCCGGTAAGGGATTTGACTTTCCTTGAATAAAAGCTGAATACAATGCTTCTAATTCTCGGAAGAATATCCCCATTGACCAACCATCTACAACGATGTGGTGCATGGTGATGATCAATAGGTGAGATTCTGGTGTTTGCTGTAGTAAAGTGGCTTTTACTAAGGAATCGGTACCTAAATCAAAAGACTGACTTACTTCCTGAGTGATGATTTTTTGTACAGCAGTTTCTGTGCATTCCTGCACATCTATTACAGGAATGCTGATAGTTAAATTAGGTCTAATAACCTGAAAGGGAACACCTTCTAGCGTTGGAAAGTTAGTACGTAAAGCTTCATGACGACGAATAATTTCGTTGATGCTCTGTTCTAAGGCTGTCACAGAGAGTTTACCAACTATTCTTAATTGAAAACTCTCATTATAAAATGTACTTTTCTCATCTAATTGAGAAAGAAACCACATTCTCTGCTGTGCAGAAGATAAAGGTAAATCTTTATCTTTAGACACTGGAACTAAGGATAAAGAAGTTAATTGTGTAGCTGTTTGTGCTTCCTGTAAAAAAGCGATGATCTCTGCTTTACGTTCCTTAAGTTGCTGTTTGATTTCTGCTGTCATTGCTCCTTTAGGAGCGCGATAACGTAACTGAGCATCCTCAATCCAGATTTTAATATCTAAAGTATTTAGTAAAGATAAAAATTCAAATATAGCCATTTTATAAATAATCCTCTTCGTATTCTTCTGCGAGTGTTTCAGTAAAAGAACTTTTATTTTGAGTTACTGCTTGAATTGCTACAATTGTCTGAGCTAAATCAGCAATAGTAGGTGTTTGAAACAAACGCTGCAAAGATAATTCCACAGCGAAATCTTCGCGTAAACCAGCAATTACTTGACTGGCAAGTAAGGAGTTTCCCCCCAACTCAAAAAAGTTGTCGTGAATGCCTAACATTTGCACTTTGAGAACTTGCTGCCAACATTGAGCAATTTTCATCTCTATTTCGTTGCGTGGTTCTATTTGCTTTCTATTTTCCTGAAACTTAATGTTGTTAATGAGGCTAACACGATCAATTTCACCATTTTCTAAACAAGGAATTTCTGGAATTTGTACCAAGTTGCAATTACAAGCATTACCAAAGCGGTCTTGCACTCGTAAATTTGATAACTTAACTTCATTAATACTAGAAGTAAAATAAGTAGTTAACTTTTGTAAATTAAAAATTTGAGACTGCCAACATTGAATGTTTTGATTGCTCCCATCTAAACCTATCAATACATTTTTTTGCTGATGTTGTAAACTAGCAAGCATTGAAGATATGGCTTGAGAAGCAGACATAATATAAAAACCTTTAGCGCGGATCAGATTCTTCATCTGATATCCCTGGCTCATTCCTTTGTCATCCCACATACTCCAACTGAAACAATAGCTGGCTAATTTACTCTGGGCATTTTGGTAATGAGAAAAACAATCTAAAAAGCTATTAGCAGCAGCATAAGCTCCGACAGCGATGCTACCAAAAAAGCCGTGTGCTGAAGAAAAGTTAATAAAAATACTGTCTTGATTGTGTTTAATTAATTCATTGAGTACCCAAGCTCCCAAAACTTTAGGACGAAGTATAGAGTTTAAGCTTTCTTGAGTCTCATCAATTACCAGTTGCTCATGAAAAGTTCCGGCTAAATGCAATATGCCATCTAGGTTTTTACCCCATTGGGCTTGAGCTTTTTCAACTGTAACTTGCATCTGTTTTAAATCACAAATATCCACAGCTTCGTAGATTAACTCTCCCCCAAGTTGTTTTAATTCTTGATAGAGTTTGAGACGTTTTTCTGAAGTTAACGGTGTTCTGCCAACCAACAGTAATTTAGCTTGATAATGCTGCAATAAATACCGAGCAACTTCGACACCTATACCACCAAGTCCGCCGGTAATTAAATAAATCCCACCTTGTTTGAAGGTAATTGCAGGTGGAGATTGGCTGATAAAATCAACTTGTTCTAGACGAGGAACAAAACGCTGCCCATTTCTGTAAGCCACTTCTCGTTCCTTGGCAGAAATTTGAATCTCTTTTAAGATAAATTCTCCATTTATTTCTACTTCAGCAAAGGGTAAATCAATGTGGCGACAATTCAACCAAGGTAATTCTTGGGGAATGGTTTTTAGTAGCCCTAATACTGCTGATTTCTCATAAGCTATGGGGTCATTTGAGGAGATAGATTGGATATGAGAAGAAATAAATAGTAATTGGACTGAATGAGAATCACTTTTAACTTTGGCTAAAGCTTGAGTCAAAAATAATAAACTATATATCCCAGCTTCTTGTGATTTTTCTAAAGTATCAATGCTTTTGACTTCGCCAATATATTGGTTATAAGTCCATAGGTGAAGAACTTGTCCAATAATTATATTATCTGCTGCTAGGGATTCGAGTAAAAGTTGATAGTCTTTGGCTTGTCCTGGCGTAATAGTGTAGTGTGTGTGATTGATTTTGCGGAAATCTTCTCCAGGTGAAACACTTATGTATGGCAGGTTATGTTCTGATAAGATTTGACATAAATAAGAACCTAAACCGTCGGCATCTAAAAATACTAATGTGGAATTATTAACAGTGAAAGCAGAATTAATAATAATGAGATTTTTGGGTTGCCATACTTGACGGTAGAACCAATTAGGAATGGTATTGGCATTACCCAATAATATATCAATGCGTTTATTAATTGATTGAAATTCGCCTTTTTGGAAGCGTTGACTGAGTTGCGATCGCTGAATTTTTCCTATAGCAGTTTTTGGAATAATTTCTTTATCTACTGGAATTAAATAATCAGGATTTATTCCCGCTTTGTTGACAACAGCAGTGCGAATTTCTCTGAGCAGGTTTAACAAACTAACATCATCAGTCACAGAAGTTTGGAAAAAGATTGCTAGTTTATCTGTATTAATTCCTGGTTGTCTGACTGCACAAGCTGCCGTATATGAAACTTCTACTCCTGCTAATTCTTCAACAGCAGCCTCAATTTCGTGACAGTAATAGTTCAATCCATTAATAATAATGACATCTTTGATTCTTCCAGTAATAGTTAAACGTCCTTGATCAAGAAAACCTAAATCTCCTGTATTAAACCAACCATCAGCCGTAAAAACTTCTTGATTTGCTTGGGGATTTTGATAATAACCATTAGTAACAGACGCACCTTTTACTTGTAAACGACCAATGGTATTTTCTTTTACTATTTGTTCATTTTCATCAACAATGCGTAGTGAAGCTCCAGCAATTGGTAGTCCTAATTCTACAAATGAAGTTTCATCCGATGAAGATTCAAGGGAAAAACTATCAGAATAGGTAATACCTGAAGAAGTTTCACACATTCCAAAAGCTGGGTGAATAGCATCAGTTGGTAAACCGTGACGACTCAATAATTTTAAAAAATTTCTGGCTGTTTTAGTGACAATTGGCTCACCTGCGTTAATGATAAACTTCATTGAGGATAAATCCCATTGCTGATGCTCAATATCAGAAGCGCGATCGCAAATTAAAGAAAAAGCAAAATTAGGCGACCAACTAATAGTAGCTTGATGTTTATCAATCAAATCTAGCCACTGGAGTGGTTTCTGCACAATTAGGTTAGTAGGTACATGAATTTGCTGACAACCTAAACTCACAGCCATAATACTCAACGAAACTAGCGCACCCACATGATCTAAAGGCATCCAGTTTAAAACGCTTTCCTGACTGGAAAAATCACCCATTAAAATTAATCCAGTCGTCATACTCAAAATGTTGTGATGATTCAACATCACACACTTGGGTATTCCAGTGCTACCAGAAGTTAAAAGCAATATTGCTAAATCCTCTGGCTGACTTTGATGGTAGTTTAAATCTGGTTGATATTCACGTAATTTATTAATAGTTGCAATTTGAAAATTTTCTAAGTTTAACAGCTTAAAAAAATCAGCAATATCGTTGGTTAAAACAGCACTCGTCAGGATAAGAGGTTTCCCCAACATCTGCCAAGTGTTTTGCAATTTACTGGCGGTACTATTAGCTAATTCATAGCTTGAGGCAATAGATACTGGCACAGGAACAAAGCCACCTAGCACACAACCCCAAAAAGCACAGATAAAATCTTGATTATCTTTTAGTTGAAAAATTACTTTGTCTTGAGGTTTAAGTCCTAGTTTTCTCAATCCAGCTAAAATGCGTTGAGCATCTTGCCATAATTCTTTGTAAGATTGAAATTGCTCACTGCCATCAGATGTAATGTAAATAATCCCTTTAGTGGAATTTTGCGAGGCTTGTTGTAATACTTCTATTAAAGTTTGAGGAGCATCTTGAGAGTATTTGAGTGGTTCGCCGCAACTAATCGCTAACTTTTTGGCAGAAGATAAATTTTTGTTTTCTATTGTCTGACTCTGGGTGTTTATTTGTATCGCTTGGTTATTTTCATCAAGATTTATTTGAGCTTCACCTAGTAAATCATCTAAATGTAGAGGGAGAATTTTGTTAACAACAGGTTCAGCAACAACTGCGACACGCTCAATTTCTGGTAATGACTCTAATTCTTTTTCTAAACTACGCATTAACTCAGAGTCAATCACTTCTAAACTGGCTAGACTCACTTCGTCTACTTCCCCTGCGGCGGTTAGGGGTATGGTGGAGACTGCTACAAATGCTGTAGGTATTAATTCTTGAGGCAGAATTGTTTGCAGATGAGACGATAATTGCTCTGGTATAAATAAACCCGATGGAACTACAAAAGCAACTAATTCCTGTTGTTGCTTTTGTGTTTGTTTCTCTCGGACTAAACAATCACTTACAGTCAAACTCGACAAGATAGCAACTTCTATTTTTCTATAGAGAAAAATTTTATCATTTGAGGTTGCTAAAATTTGACTATGATTATTTAACTGCATTAGCCTCTATGTCCTTATTAATATTTATTATTTATAAAGTTAATATAGGGTTCTAATTGGGATTTATTGTTCTTATTTATTAGTTTTTATGATTATTCAGCAGATAGATAATCTCAGTTTTAGCAGTAAAATGCAATAGTAGTTAAGACATTTAATAAGACAGTTAAGAAATTTAAGGAGACAGTTAAGACATTTAAGGAAATTAAAAATATCTAAAAATCAGAAACTATATTGATGATTTGTAAGGTCGGCTTCTGTGAAATATCTACGTTAGAAAAACAGATTTTTTTGAAAACCCGCCTTTACTGTTTTGCTCACTATCTTGCGGGACTAGTATTAAAAACAATTTTATTATCCAAAATTTTAAATTTAAAATTCGCAGGTTCAACAGTCTACTAGTCTGCCAAATAAATTATGAGATGTCAGAGATTCCCGTAAAAAGTCTATAGTGTATACACAAGTCTTATAATTTTGTCTCACATCGTTGTGATCCCCGCTAATACCAATTCAAAGTTCAAAATTAAGAAAATGAGACTCAGCATAGCTTGTGGCGGTTGCATTTGAATCACATTGTTTGTGAATTGGTATAACCCCCCTTTTTAACTTTTTAAGGGCAGGGTGGTTTTATACAACCAGAGAAAAAATAAAACTAGCTTTCAAAGCCTCTCACCCCGTGGGAGATAGGTTTGGAGAGGGGTCAAAATCTGGGCTACAAAACGAAAAATCAAAACTTATAGATTTTTATTTTTTCGTATGAAACTACCCTGCTTTTTCACTTTTTCAGGTGGGTTAGAGGGGATCTAAATGTACTAAATAGCACAGCCAAACACTTTTCAAACAACCTCTAAACTACTGCTTAACTCGCTGTTCTGTTACAAGAGTCAGACTCACCCATTCGCCTTTATTGTTATAGCTGCGAATCATTCGCTGGCGGAGGTTTGGTTGAATTAACCAACCGACTTCTAAAATTAATCCTTGATTGAACTGTGGGTTGAGAGGAGAAGTTGCGGAAGCACCATTGGGGAGGAGTAAAACTTGTACTTGTTTTTGGGGATTTTGGTCAAAGATGATGGTGTTACCCTGAATCGTAGCAGTTGAAGTAATTGTGCGATCGCTAAAATTCAAAGTTTGAATTAATCGTCCGTTGTTGTCTAGTGTTAGTGTGAGATTGGTTGAGAAAGTATCAGCAGGATTCAAGTTAGCATACATAGTTATCGCTTCACCTTGCCATTCTCCCAACAAGTCATTTACCTGCAAACGTGGAGTTTCGATTGGTTCAGTACCGGCTAAGTGTTCAGGAATGAGAGTGAGTTGATAGAGTTGTCCACTTTTGTTAAATAACTGAACTAGACGTAAGCGGCGATTTTCATGGATAAGTCCCAATTCTGCACCGAATTCAGTAAAGGGTGCAAGTTGAATTGTACCCTGGGAAAATGCGCCATTCGGAAAAAATAGCGTAGTTCGGGATAAAGAACTATATTCTAAAACCAAATCAGGTTGTCCTTCGCGACGTACAACCTGATGAATAGTTTGGTTATTGTTCAACCCTTCTAAGGAAACTGTACTTTTTACACCTTCTAGATATTCTCCTTGGGGTGAAAAGCGAATAAATGCACCTTCCCAAGTACCAAGATTTTTTAATAGAGATTCCCATTGAGATGTCATGGTTAGTCAATAGTCAATAGTCAATAGTCAATAGTCAATAGTCAATAGTCAGTAGGGGCGGGTTCTGTGGGATATTCATATTAGAAAACAGATATTTGGGTTAAACCCCCCCTACATTAGTCAACAATTTGCTAAATTTTCTTAACTAAGCGTCTGACTGCAAATAAGCTGCCTATTAATCCTACACCTGCGCCGAAACTTAATAACATTAGGGGTAAAAATAAAATTTGCCCTGGTGTTAGTTGTAAACCGTTGGTGATAAATTGAATGAATTCTGGTTGATTGGTGAGCATTCTAGAAATGAACTGCTGAATTACGGAAATCAAACTCCAGGCGATCGCACCTCCTAGTAAACCAAAGGTGATTCCTTGTAAAATAAACGGCAGATAAATCCACGCCGACGTAGCACCCACTAGCTGCATAATTTCAATTTCCCGCCGACGCGCCAAAACAATTAGACGAATAGTGGTAGTGGTGACGGCGATCGCGGTTAATGTCAAAATACTGGTAATCGTGACAGTAATCCAATTTAAACCCCGATGTAACTGGGCGATACGTTTGACGGCTTCATCTATATACTGCACCGTTTCCACCCCTGGTAATTTCGCCAATTGTGTGGCTAAATTCGGCACAACTTGAGGATTACGTGCTTTAACTTTCATCTCATCAACTAAGGGATTTTCCCCTAACTGTTGTGTCGCATTATCAATATCCGAAATCCCCAATTCTCTAACTAATTTAGTCCAAGCTTGTTCCTTGGTGATAGTTTTTATATGTACCACATCTGGCATTTGCGCCACGAATGTTTCAAGAGTTTGGGCGCGTGTGTCAGTATCGAGATAAACTGACACCTCTAGTTGACTACCAAATTGATTGAGGAGTTTTTCAACTTGCCAAGAAGTCTGCAAACTCAAACCAAATAAAAATAATAATACGGTGACTGTACTAACAGCCGCCCAATTCATCCACCCACCACGCAACAAACCCAGAAAGGTTTCCTTGAGGAGATAGTCGAGTTTTGTCAGGAATTTGAACATAGTCAATAGTCAATAGTCATTAGTTATTAGGGAACAGGGAACAGGGAACAGGGAACAGGGAACAGATTAATATTCAATGCCCCATGCCCCATGCCCCATGCCCCATGCCCCAGTCTCTTGATAGAATTAAACTAATAGGAATTGTCACAATCTAGCCGTCGAAAGTCATGCCCTCTGAAATTGCTGTTGAGAAAAAAAAGTTAAAAAATCCGCCTTTGAAACTCCACTATCTAGGCGATCGCGTTCTGCGTCAACCTGCCAAGCGGATTAATAAGGTAGACGATGAAATTCGTCAACTTATACGCGAAATGCTACAAACTATGTACAGCAATGATGGCATAGGTTTGGCTGCACCCCAAGTTGGAATTAATAAGCAGTTAATTGTAATCGATTGCGAACCGGATAACCCTGATAATCCGCCATTGGTGTTGATTAACCCCACCATTAAACAAGTCAGTCAGGAAATTTGTACGGCGCAAGAAGGCTGTCTGAGTATTCCTGGTGTGTATATGGATGTTAAGCGTCCTGAAGTGGTGGAAGTGTCTTATAAAGACGAAAATGGCCGCCCCCAAACACTCAAAGCTACTGACTTACTCGGACGCTGTATACAGCATGAAATGGATCACCTCAATGGTGTAGTGTTTGTAGATCGTGTAGACAACTCCTTGACTTTGGCACAAGAGTTATCTAAGAATGGCTTCTCGTATCAAGCAGTCAAACCAGTAGAGTAGGGTGGTCTAGTAGTGTATTTAACTCCAAAAAGTGGTTTTTTTCTAGCTAGCTCTTGTGTAACAGCGATCGCAGCTGTTGGTTCAGTGTTTGAATTAAGTTCAGGACAGCCAGATTTAGGCGTACAAATCACCGCCATCATCTTAGCTTTGAGTATTCCTCTAACTGGTTTATTTTTTGTTGCCGCAGTTAGGGATGCAAGGGCTAACATTAAATAAGCATCAGGTACATAAAAAGGGAAAAGGATGAAGTTCACTAGTAAGGTTCATTCTTTTCCCTTTTCTCATGGTTTTAGGGGTGTAGGGGTTTAAGGGTGTAGGGGTGTAAGGGTATGAGGGTGTGGGGGAAGCAAGAGAAGAAAAACTTCACTCAGCATGGGCTAAACGCCGCACTACCGCTAACAGCACTTTCAAGACGGGTATATAATCATCTTCTTATTCACCCCTACACCCCTATACCCTCACACCCTTACACCCCTACAATGAGAGAATGCTGACAACTTCTACTCAACTATTACGACTTTCTCAAGGACATCTCAATTTACTAGAGACTTGTCCCCGTAAATTTCAGCACACTTATTTAGAACAACTCAACTCGCCTTTAGATCCTGAACACGAAGCACGTCAGATTTTAGGGAGTCGCTTTCACTTGCTGATGCAACAGCGAGAAATGGGTTTACCAATTGATCATCTCTTAGCCGCAGACACACAATTGCAAAGTTGGATGTCTGCTTTTGCTGACGCAGCACCAGAGATTATCCAAACCACGACGAATGCTGAAGTCTTTCGGGAAAGTGAACATTACCGCACTCTGCAAGTGCAAGATTATTTACTAACTGTTATTTACGATTTACTCATTGGGGATAACCAACAAGCTCAAATCTTAGATTGGAAAACTTATCCCAAGCCGCCAGATAAACGCAAGTTAGCCCAAAACTGGCAAACTCGGCTATATATGTATGTCTTAGCGGAAACTAGCACCTATTTACCAGAAAATATTTCTATGACCTATTGGTTTATCCAATCTGAAGGTAAACCACAAAATCTGAAATTCACTTACAGCACTAGCGAACACGAAAAAACTGCGAAGAAACTTCATCAGTTGTTAAATAAATTAACTAATTGGTTAGCACTTTATCAACAAAATCAACCTTTCCCCCAAGTGACGGAAGGTAATAAAGCTTGTAACTATTGTCAGTTTGCCATGAGGTGCGATCGCATTCCCAAAACGGAAGATACCAACACGCAAGATACTTTACCAAATATCGCTAACATTCAAGAAGTAACTATTTAATTGGGGACTGGGGATTGGGGATTGGGGATTGGGGACTGGGGACTGGGGACTGGGGAAAAGGTAGATTTTATACCCATGCCCTATGCCTTATGCCCCATGCCCTATGCCCTATGCCCCATACCCAATTCTCTTACACCCCTAATATTTATGACAAATTTTGATCAAAATGATGCTGTTTATGTTCGCGAATTAGGGATTGATGATATTGCTCCCGTTTATCATCTAGGAGAAGGATTATTTACTAGTGATTTATATCCCTATCTATACCGTACCTGGGATGAATGGGAAGTCATCGGACTTTACAACACAGATCCAGAATACTGTTTAGTGGCGGAAACAGATGGAGAATTAGCAGGATTTATTTTAGGGACGATTATCACTAAAGCCTCCTGGACTTATGGTTATATTTTATGGTTGGGTGTCAATCCTAAATTTCAGCGTCAAGGAGTTGCAGATAAGTTAGTTGATAAAGTTGTTGCTCGCATGATTGAAGATGGGGCAAGATTTATGTTAGTGGACACTGATCCTACTAATATACCCGCCGTGAAGTTTTTCAACCGTAAGGGTTTTGGCAATATCCGCCAACATATATTTCTATCAATGAATTTAAGCAAACACCCATATTATGGCAGACTAATTGATTATGAACATCAAAAAGCAGAAAGGGCAGGTTATAGACGTTCTCGTCCTGCAATTCGCGCCCGAAAGCCTGATGGATTTGCCAATGAAGTAATTTTAAATCCTCTCGTCAATGAACCTATAAATAATGAATAAATGTTTGTAGTTAGGACTTTAGTCCTCTCTTTACTCAAAAGATAAAAATCTTGACTAAGAGATGATTTATAAAGTAAAGCTTAAATTGTAGGGTGCGTTAAAGCAACGCGTAACGCACCGCACCATAATCACACGGTGCGTTACGGCAATTTATACTGTCGCTCATACTCAAATCCTGACAACGCCGTAACACAACGGCAATAAAGCGGGAGGAAAATCCACACTGCTTTTTGCCTCCCCTACTTAATATTTACTTTATCAACAATCTCTAAATTTCTGAATACTAATTTTAAATAATATCCAATTTTGAATTAATGCAATGCAGTGGATTTTAGCAACAACTGAAGAACCACCAGCGTGGTTTATCCAATTAATCAAACAGTACGCGCCTGCATCGTCAAGTGGATTATTTGCAGCCCAATTGTTATGGCAACGGGGAATTCAAGATAAATCACAATTAGCTGCTTTTCTTAACCATAAAACATATCAACCAGCTAGCCCCTTTGAGTTTGGGCAAGAAATGCACCTAGCAATGGCACGTTTGCAACAAGCACGCAACGCAGGTGAAAAAGTAGCGATTTGGGGTGATTTTGATGCTGATGGAATTACATCTACTTCTGTGCTTTGGGATGGCTTAGGACAATTTTTTATTCAACATCAACAGTTAACTTATTACATTCCCAATAGATTAAAAGAATCCCACGGCTTGAACGAAATTGGTATTAATAACTTAGCGGCACAAGATTGTAAATTAATTGTCACTTGTGACACTGGCAGCACTAATATTGATGAAATTATCTATGCTCAAAATTTAGGTATAGATGTCATAGTTACAGACCATCATACTTTACCTGCTGAACGTCCACCAGTGACAGCAATTATTAATCCCCGTTATTTAGCCAAGGAACATCCACTGTATAATTTGTCTGGGGTAGCGGTGGCTTATAAATTGGTGGAAGCCCTTTATCAAACTTTACCTGATATTCCCCAAGACCCATTAGAAAATTTATTAGATTTAGTTGCAGTTGGTTTAATCGCTGATTTAGTCCAGTTAAGTGGTGATTGTCGATATTTAGCACAGTTGGGAATTCAGAGGCTACAAGCGGATTTGCAACAACCACCAGCACTGCGCCGCAGGCCAGGAGTAGGACGATTATTGGAATTGTGCCAGAAAAGTGGCGATCGCCCCACAGATATTTCCTTCGGTTTAGGGCCACGCATCAATGCAGTTAGCCGCATCCAAGGTGATGCGAGTTTCTGTGTGGAATTACTCACTAGTCGCGATATAAAACGCTGTAGTGAACTTGCAGAGGTCACAGAATTAGCCAATGCACGCCGCAAATCTCTGCAAAAAGATGTACAAACCCAAGTCAACCAAAAACTCAGCCAATTAGACCTTTCAACTACTAGTGTCATTGTTCTCGAAGACTCCCAATGGCCAGCCGGTGTCTTAGGCTTAGTCGCTGGACAAGTCGCCCAAGAAACAGGCCGCCCAACGATTTTGTTGAGTACGGAAGGGACTGGGGAACCAGCACGAGGTTCAGCCCGTTCAATTAACTCCGTTGATTTATATCAGTTGGTGAAAGACCAAGCTTATTTATTGCATCGTTTTGGCGGACATCCCTATGCGGCTGGGTTGAGTTTACCAGTGGAAAATATTCCTTTATTTCGAGATGCGATTAATCAGCAATTACGGCAAACTTTAGGTGGAATTAATCTTACGCCTACGGTACAAGCAGATATTGTAGTGACAGTAGCCGATTTGGGTAAAGAATTATTTTTAGAACTCAAATTATTAGAACCTTGTGGGATGGGAAATCCTGTGCCTAAATTATTTATTAAAAACTGTTGGTTTGAAAATACTTGGCATCGCAATCAACAAGATTCACAAGGGAAAAAAGTACAGTATATTAAAACCGATTTTGATATTCGCGATGATTCTACTAGAAATCCTTTTCCTGGAATTTGGTGGGGACATTATAAAGAAGAATTACCCGTAGGTAGATGTGATTGTATTGCTGAATTAGACTATAACACTTTCAAAAAACGCTATGAAATTAGATTAATTGCTGTTCGTCCTAGCGAAAATTCAACACCACAAACCCAACATTCCGCGAATATTCTAGATTGGCGCAATCTCTCCAAATCTCTCGTCCATAATTCCCCATCTCTGATATTAGAAGAATGTCCGACTCATTGGGATGATTTGCGTGCTTGGTGGCGGCGATCGCTCTATAATCATCAACAATTAGCTTTAGCTTGGTCTAAACCTAATCATCAACCACCCAAGGAAATTTGGTTGATACTGGTGGGTATTGCTAAATACCTAAGCCGGACAAATCAGTTAGTCACCCGTGTACAAATTTTAGAGAAATTGGGAATCAGCGATCGCGCTTTATTTTTAGGCATTAAGGCTTTAAAATATTGGGGATTTACTGTCACAAGACAAGACCGTCATTTGCAGTTTACTTGGGATTCTAGCAGCGTTTTGGAGTCAAAAAGTGATGTAGCTGTAGCAGAATTTCTCGCTGCTGTAAGTGAAGAACAATTTCAACAGCAGTATTTTGCGGAAGTTCCTTTGTCTACTATTGTGGCGATGGTGAATCAGATTTGAAGACGCAATTCCAAGATAGGGGCTTCTAAACTAAAGACGTATACTATCACTGTTTGGGCAAGGGGGCAGGGGGCAGGCTTCCGCCGTGAGCGTCAGCCGAACGGGAGCAGGGGGAAAGGAAATTATGGCGATAAATTGGTTAGTTTAGGCTTTGGAAGTGTCTCGATATTGGGGTATCTACTTTAAGACATAATTTTACTAAGATGATTTATGTCTTCAGATTTATGAATTATTACAGAACAATGCTTATAGTTAAGTTCGTAGGTGGTAATACACCTAATTAGTAAGTGAGGTTGACAATCATGTTGATGTATTTATCCATAAATAATTTTCGGACGCATTCATCAGAAAGCTGCGATCGCTATTCAGAATAAGTTAATTATTGCAGCCGCAATCATCTAAATCTTCCCAATCGCACCGTCTAATTTGGGAATTGATCAGAAATTATGTCAACGTGAATATTCCAGATAAATTTTTACTTGCCATCATCTCATCATCGTTCAAGGAAATGCCAAGATGAATCGCATATTCTGATGATATCTTGCACTCGCATCAGAATATATATAACTCGGAAATTCCTTGTGTTGTCAATAATTTAACTAGCATGATATTGGATAGGGTTAATCTGTCAATATAACTCTTATTTGATTTTTGCAATGCACATTCCCCAAGGCTTGGTGAGTTAAGACTTACGCTTAACACACCCGACTTAGATTTGTGCAGAAATCAAGTGTGAGAATTTAGTTATCAAGAAAATATGACAATTAAACATGAATCATGTGTGTAATTTAGTTGGCTAAATTACCAATTACTTTATCCTAAAAAAAAGGGGGAGAGGAGATTATATGAACTCGCTCAACGTAAGTGAGGATTTTGAGGGAGTTTGAGCGTTCTCCTCTGTGTTCTCTAGACGCTACCAACGCTAGATTTACAAGAAAAATAATTACCGCAGTAGGCAATATTTTCTTGTTCCCCTGCGATGATTATATCAATAATCATCCATAATGTTTGCTAATATTAGTAGCATTTTTCAGTTGATGCCTTAATTTACCCCGAAAGAAATAGGTATCAGTCAAAAGATATGCAAAATTGATTCCTAAAACTTTGTCGTGAACCACAAAACCTGCCACCATTATTCTGTTTTTTTACACATTGAGCAACAGAAGGTGCAATACTGTGAACACCTTACACCGCCAAGAAAATAATTTTTGGCATCAGTCTAATGAACAGATTCCTGAGCAACTTCCTATACTAGAAGCCAACGAATTTCTGCCCCACTTGGGTAAATGGACAAGTATCGGGGGAGGGATAATATTAACTATCTTTCTAGCAGGAATTGCTCTAACATCGATTTTGAAATATAACGTGACGGTGAAAGTCCCGGCTACAATTCGGCCTGTAGGAGACATTAAGGTTGTACAGTCATTAATCAGTGGCAAAATCGCCAAAATTGCGGTGACAGAAAATCAGACAGTAGCAGCAGGAGAAGCCATTGCATATATTGATAATTCTCGTTTGCAAAATCAAAAAAGTCAGTTAATAAATACTATTGGACAAAGTCAATTACAATTCAATCAAATAGATGCTCAGTTAAGAGAAATTGATACACAAATTGCGGCACAGAGGAACTTAAATCAACGCCTCACTACGGCTGCACAAGCTGAACTGAGTGGGACACAACGCAACTATACAGATCAGCAAGTTAAAGCTATGGCTGATATGGGACAAGCACAGGCAACTCTGACTTTAGCTAGAATACAACGCGATCGCCTGCAACGGGAAAACCTACTGCAAGCCACCATTCAAGAAACAGAAGCCGCTTTAGAATTAGCCAAAGTCCAACGCGATCGCCTGCAACGGGAAAACCTCCTCCAAGCCAACATCCAAGAGGCGGAAACAGCTTTAAAGCTAGCCAGAGAACAACGCGATCGCCTCCAGCGTGACAATCTTTTAAGGACAACAGTAGAAGAAACAGCCGCAGCCCTTGACTTAGCGAAAGCCCAACGCGATCGCCTACAACGGGAAAAACTTTTACAATCTACTATCCAAGAAGCTGAAGCCGCCTTAAATTTAGCCATAGTGCAGCGAGATAGAATGCAGCCGATAGTTACATCCGGTGCGATCGCGCGTAATGTCTATGAGGAAAAAGTCCAAGCCGTCAAATCCGCCGAGGCTAAACTAGCACAAGCCCAAGCTAACGCTAAAAATCTCCTCGAAGAAAAAGCCCAAGCTGTAATTTCCGCCGAAGCCAAACTAGCACAAGCCAAAGCCAACGCTAAAAATCTCCTCGAAGAAAAAGAACAAGCGGTGATTTCCGCCGAAGCCAAACTCGCACAAGCCAAAGCCAACGCCAAAAATCTTCTCGAAGAAAAAGCCCAAGGCGTAATTTCCGCCGAAGCCAAACTCGCACAAGCCAAAGCCAACGCCAAAAATCTCCTCGAAGAAAAAGAACAAGCCTTCACCACCGCCCAAGCTAATTTACTCAAAGCCAGAACAGCCCTTAATCCCAGTCATGCACCCGTGATTGTTGCCTCTGAACGCATTCAACAAGAACAGGCTAAAGGTGAAGGGACATTAGCAGCTTTAAATAAAGAAAGAGAAACAATGCTGCAACAACGCCTAGAATTTCAGACACAACTAGATAAAACTCGTAAAGAACTCCAACAAATTGAAAACGACATCAATCAGAGTGTCATTCGCGCCCCAATTGCCGGAACAGTCTTGCAATTTAACTTACGTAATCCAGGACAAGTAGTGCAACCGAGTGAAGCGATCGCCCAAATTGCCCCTCTCAATGCCCCCATCTTAATCAAAGCTTATGTCCCATCACAAGAAATCAATAAAGTCAAGCCCGGTCAACAAGTCCAGATGCGAGTTTCCGCCTGTCCCTATCCAGACTACGGCACTCTCAGAGGCACAGTCAAAACCATCGCCGCCGATGCCCTCCCCATTGTCAATAACACCCCATCACCCACCCCGCCCAAAGCTGGATACGAAGTGATTATCGAACCTCAAAACCCCTACGTCGGCAGAAGTGACAGGCCATGTCAACTCAAATCAGGCATGGAAGGCCAAGCCGATATCATCTCCCGCCAAGAAACCGTTCTGCGCTTCATTCTCCGCAAAGCGAGATTAATTGCAGATATGTAGGGATGGGGCATGGGGCATGGGGCATTGGGCATTGAATATTAATCTGTTCCCTAATGACTAATGACTATTGACTATTGACTATTGACTATTGACTTTCTTCATGTTGAATTAATTATGCTTGGTTTCAAAAAAACTTACCCCTGTGTTTTACAGTTCAGTGAAGAAGACTGTGGCGCAGCTTGTCTGGTGACGATTTGCAGGCGTTATGGACGCTTTTTGAGTTTAAATAAAAGTCGAGAAGCGGTAGGAACGGGACAACTAGGAACAACTTTATTAGGCTTGAAACGTGGTTGTGACAATCTCGGTTTTCATAGTAGAGCCGTGAAAGCTTCGCCTGCTATCATCGACAGAATCAAAGAACTGCGTTTACCAGCAATTATTCATTGGCAAGGCTACCATTGGGTAGTTTTACACGAAAAGCGGGGACGAAAATACGTCATTGCTGATCCTGCTGTGGGTTTGCGTTACGTTAGTCGGGAAGAGTTAACAGCCGCTTGGAATGGGGTGATGCTGTTACTTGAGCCTGATCCTCATCGTTTTGCTCAACAACCCCAAGAAAAACCCCAAGCCGGTTTTATCCGCTTTCTTCAGCGTCTTTCGCCCTATCGGGGGCTATTGTTTCAGGTGTTTCTCCTCAATATTGTCATGGGTGTTTTGGGTTTAGGTACTCCGGTACTGATTCAATTACTCACGGATGATGTGTTAGTGCGCGGAGATACAGATTTACTTACTGTTGTAGTTATCGCTGTGATAGCGATGACTTTATTTAGTAGCACGCTGGAATTATTAGAATCAACGATGATTGCTCATTTTGGGCAACGGTTGCAATTAGGTTTAGTGTTTGAGTTTGGACGCAGAATTTTACAATTACCTTTAACTTATTACGAATCACGGCGCAGTGGAGAAATCACCAGCCGACTCAGAGATATTAATGAAATTAACCAGTTGATATCACATATTGTGGTGATGTTGCCGAGCCAATTTTTTATTGCTGTGATTTCTTTGGGGTTGATAATTTTCTATAGTTGGCAGTTGGCGATCGCCGTCATTTTAATCGGTGGTTTAATGAGTTTATCTAGCTTGCCACTTTTACCAGTTTTGCAACAAAAAACGCGTAATCTCTTAGTTTTAGGTGCAGAAAATCAAGGTGTGTTAGTCGAAACCTTTAAAGGCGCACAGGTGCTAAAAACTACTAATGCTGCGCCGCAATTTTGGGATGAATTACAAAGTCGTTTCGGTCGTTTAGCGAATCTCACTTTCAGCACAATTCAAATTAGCATTATTAACAATACTCTTGCTAAGTTTCTTTCGACAATTGGCGGTGTAGTTTTACTGGCTTGCGGTAGTATTCTAGTAATTCAGGGACAATTAAGTATTGGGCAAATGCTCGCTATTAATGCCCTTCAGTTTAATGTGTTGGCATTAATTAGTACATTAGTGAGTTTAGTTGATGAATATTTCCGTTCTCAAACTGCTGTTTCGCGTTTGCTAGAGGTAATTGATGCAACTCCAGAAGTCGATGAAAAAATCCACAAGCCAGTTGCACAAATAGCAGGGGATACAGATATTCGTTTTTCTCATGTAAATTTCCACCATCCTGGAAGAGTTGATTTATTAGAAGATTTTTCGCTGAAACTTCCTGGCGGAAAAGTGATTGCTTTGATTGGTAAATCAGGCTGTGGTAAAAGTTCCCTAGCCAAACTCCTTGCGGGTTTATATCAACCCAATTCTGGTAATATCCGCATTGGTTTTTATAATATTCACGATTTATCCCTTGATTGTTTGCGACAACAGGTAGTTTATGTACCCCAAGAAGCTCATTTTTGGAGTCGCTCAATTTTAGAAAACTTTCGTTTAGGAACGCCACACATTGCTTTTGAAGAAATTGTCACAGCTTGTCATGTTGCTGATGCAGATAGTTTTATTAGTCAACTACCGAATAAGTATCAAACTGTGTTAGGAGAATTTGGTGCAAATCTTTCTGGTGGACAGAAACAACGATTAGCGATCGCTAGAGGAATTCTCACCAATCCACCTATATTAATTTTAGACGAATCTACTGCCGGATTAGACCCAGCGAGTGAAAGTAATGTTTTAGATCGCCTCTTAGAATATCGTCAGGTAAAACTACGATTTTAATTACCCATCGTCCGAGTGTTGTGCAGCGCGCTGAGTGGATTGTCTTATTAGATCAAGGTAAGGTGCAACTACAAG
>NZ_PJIZ01000058.1 GCF_021596505.1 Nostoc sp. CMAA1605
TTTTGCTTACCTTTGGCATAGATACAAACAATTGTCATAATCTGGATGTATCTGCGTCACATACACCTGTTAGCTTAGAAATATCAAGATACTTTACTCAAGACTAGAGGATCATTCGCCTTCTATGTCTACCCTGATTTTAGCTACATTATTAGTCAGTTTAATTACTGCCTCTGGTTACGCTGCGATCGCCTATTTGTTTCCTCAAATAATTCCCAAGACTAAAAGCATTTTGTAATTTTAACAATGGTGCGTTAAGTTCTCCCTAACGCACCTCATTTAATTAACATAGCTACTAACTAGCGTCGCAAATAGCTAAAACTGGGGTTTGGTCTGCCGACAAAACAGGAACGATTAAAGTTATATTTTTTGATCACTGCTAGAGACTGTTCGGCTTCTGCTTGATTATTATTGAAATCAAACATCAAATGATTACCATCGACAATTTTCCAGCGATTATTAATTTGACTAACAGTTGCAGTTCCTGGATTGAAAGCAACACAATCTTCACCAGCAATAGCACCAGATGGAGCAGAATTATTTGTCAATAGATACTGAAATGAAGGCTGTGGTCTGCCAACAAAGCAGGATTTGTTCATTTTATACTGCCTGATAGTGCGGAAAGCTTTAACTGCTTCATCTTGTTTACTACCAAAGTCGAACATCCAGTGATTGCCACCCTCAACTATTTTCCAGCTACCATTAACTTGTTTGACAGTAATATTATTCGGGTTAAAAGCAATACAATCTTCTTGGATTTCTGAAATTTTCTGCGCTACTAAACAGAATTAGACCGGTAAGTTTTATTGAGTCTTCTATCTTTTAAAACAATATAGACAGACTTGGGAGGTGTTTTTCCTGTTTCCACGGCGAACCAAAGGCTATTTAGGTCTTTGGGAGATGAAAACCCACAAAAACCATAGATAGGCTGATTTGTTTGAGTATCAAAAATATCTACCCAAGTCCTAGAAGAATTATTATTTTTTCCACAAGGCGGTAAATTTGGAGCTTTTTGAAATATTTCTGGGCTGATTTCATCCCAGTTAGATACTCCTAATCTATATCTTTGAAGGCTCACGCCATTAATAGTTTCTGATTGCGAACCCTGGAAAACTAGTAATGGATTCGGTACATTCAATGCTATTTGATTGTAATTTCTCTCAACTGTGGTATTACTCCTCAATTGTCCCACTGTTGACGTTTGGACAGCAGCAGAAACACTACCCAAACTAGATAACATCCATCCTACTGTCAATAAACTGGAAAACTGAACATAGTATTTGCTTTTCATATTCACGCAGGCTCCAAAAAGTAAATTTATCTATCAACGCATCAAAATCTTGACTTAAGGATAGATATGTTTGAAGCTCAAACTTTATGCAAGAATCATCTATACTAATCAGCCTGAATTTTTTATCTTAACTGATGTAGCTTGGGAATCTAGAGAGGATTCACAAGCAAACGTCAACATCTTATGAGATTACTGTATGACTCAAACCACATCAACAACGTCTATCAACAAGCCAGCCAAGAAAAAATTGACGGGATTACCCAAAGATTCCCTCATTTCTCTTCATGTAGTCACGATCGCAGCTTGGTTTGGTGTAGCGTTAGCAATGATGTTAATGGCATTGGCTAACCTTCAGACTACCAATGGAGATGAACTGTATGCAATTAACGCAATGGTCAAGTTCCTAGATGATTTTGTTGTAATTCCACTGGCGATCGCATCCGTACTGACAGGGACATTACTTTGCTGGTTAACTGTCTGGGGATTTTTTAAGTTTTACTGGGTAATCACCAAATGGATTGCAACCACGACGTTAATTATCTTCGGGACATTTTGGTTAGGCCCCTGGACAAATTCCATGACTGCGATCGCAGATATAGAACGAGCCAAAGCTTTAAATAATCCCTTATTTATGTTTGATATTCACGGCGTAATTATTGGCGGTGGTATTCAGCTAATTTGCTTATCAGCAATTATTGCTATTTCCATCATCAAGCCTTGGGGAAGAAGGGTAAATAGTCAATAGTCAATAGTCATTAGTCATTAGTCATTTCTTCTACCTTGTCTCCCCAATCCCCAATCCCCAATCCCCAATCCCCAATCCCCAATCCCCAATCCCCAATCCCCAATCCCCAATCCCCAATCCTAAGTGCTAGCTGAATCATCCTCCGGTAAGATTTGATTAATACCAACTACCCAAGGCATACCTTGATTGACTGGAGAACTAATACTGATCTTGGCATGATTGGCAAATAACTTTAATCTGCTAGCCAAGTAAGGCACATTCATCATCACATTCTGATAACTTTCAATATCGTGACACACCATAATTAACATCAGAATGCCACTATTAACTTTAAAATACCAGTGACAGCTTGAGAGCAAAATACGTACTTTATGCCTACAAGCTAAATAGAATTTTGTCTTCGTTACCTCTTCTAATTGACTGAGTAATATTTCACTAATCAGAGTAGTTTTATGTGTGGGCAAATCGTCGGGAGATAGATATGGTTGCTTCATAGATTTTCGCCCTAATTGTCAAGTTTGATAAACTGATGTAACCTCAGCAATCTTTATTCCATTGTCAGTTACATCGGGTAGAAACATAACCTATAGTAATGCCCGTTCACTCCCTTACAACTGTTTATATATTTGAGTTTGGCTGTTCTCTCATTTTCCTTAGATTTCTTTAGTAATTAGGCTACAAAAGTCAATATTAGTTAGTTTTTCGTGACATCTATTTCATTCGCATTTGGAATAATCCAAGCAATCCAAATCTCAAAGCCATGCCCTGATTGACTTTGGTCGATACGCTTGCCAATTAACTTAATTTCTTGATTAACAAAAGGTAACAATAATTCCTCTTCTCTTCGAGTGATATAAACACTCAAATTTTCTTGACTTGTTTCTAATCTCAAAGGCATATCTCTTGTATTTGGGCCAAGCCTGACTGTAGAGGTTCGCAAAATTCCTGTAAGGGTGATTTCAGTATTGGGATGTTCTTTATAAAAGGATTTATCAGCAAAAATCTTTAAAGGCAGTGTATTTGCTTGCATAATAGGTGAATGGACGATGGGGGCGAATAATGGAGAAGATTTGCTCACTCCATTTGACTGACAACCTAACGCCGTATTCAAGAAGATAACCAGAATCCAACTGATATAAAGAATGTTGTATTTCAATTTAATGTTAGGTGCTATTTCTACTCCAGTTAATTTGACAAGATACTACAAAATTTGAATTTCAGTTATCGAGTTATGAATAGTAGGTGATTGTGATCCTTACGCCGACATTCCAGATATTACGTAAGAAATACTTAAGGCAATCATTGCCAAAACTACAGGTATTATCGTAGTAGCCTCTATTTTTCTTGTCTTGACTACTTCTATCAAAGAAATAGGAACAATTAAAGGCCAAAAAATTGTGGTAATCAAAAACATCAAAAAAGATAGGAATTTATCTTCAGGGGAAGAATGCGGGTGACGCAAAGCAAAGCGCAGCCAGTTGGCGAAAAAGTAACAACTCATCAATACGTAACTGATAATTAAAGCTAATTTTAGTTGGTGCATAGTGATTATTCCTGAAGCTTTAGTATATTGCTTACAATAACTGGTATAGTTTGAGTAGACAATGTATTTAATAGAAAAATCATAAGGATTTAAAAGCAGTATTTATCTTTATTGACAAACAAATAGATTGATATAAATGTTCTGTTTGAGAGTCAGATAAATCCTCAGCAAATTCCGAAAGTATCAAAAACTGTAATTATACTTAAATTAAGTTGCATTTTCAGTAGTCTGTGATTAGCAATCATCACCACAAATAAAAAGGCTTGTAGTAAGGACTTTAGTCCTTTTTTTTGAGAACTAAAGTTCTTACTACAAACCTTTAATTATTTACCCTGTTCTACTTATGGCTTAAACCAATTTTAAATCGGGATACTCTGCAAATAAATCATCTGATGAAAGGGTATCGCCTTCTGCTTGGGGAGTCCATAATACTTCCAATGCTAAAAGTTGATCTGCTGGAATGCTACCAATTTGTCGTAAAGCTTGGCGCAAATCATCAGCATTATTAACTGCTGGAATTTCAAATTTGCCTAGTGTGGCTGTTAATAAGGTGACAATAATATATTCACCAGGGCCTTCACTAATTAAACGGGTGGGGTTATCGAGTTCACTAGATGAAGGTAAAGCTTCTTGAGCTAAAGCTGCTCTCAATTGGTTGTTAACATTTGAGAGAGTTTCTGAGCTAAATTTGCTGCGTTCTGCTAATGCTAGACGGTTAAATTGACTTTCCGCAGCATTTAATCTGGCTTGTTGTGTACCAGTAGCAGCATATACGCAATATTCAGGATGGCGCAGTAATGCGAGGGTTGTTTCTTGCAGAATTTCTGCGCGTCCCTCTGGGGAGTTAGTATCAGCAACTTCCGCAATGCGGTTAAGTTCTGGTTGTAAGTCTCGTGCTTGTGCTAGTAGCCCAACTTGTAAGCGGTTCACACTCACAGAAGGGTTGCTGTCATAACCAATATCTTCGCCTCCACCATTGGAAACACGACGGAAGGTTTGAACCAAGAAATTCGCGATCGCCAAGAAGATTAAAATAGTGAATAAACCACCAAATCCTCCGCCAATACCCCAAAACGGAATCAAGAAAGGAAAGCCAAAACCGCCACCAGGATACGGTGCGTAGTAACCTCCACCACCAGGAGGTGCATAGGTGCGAGGAGTATAAGTCCGACTAGAAGGCATTCTAAACGAGCCACCACCAATTCTGCCACCGCTACGGGCAGCTAATGCACCATCAGCTTGACTTAAGGCTAAAACCAACACCAAACCCAGGGTAAAGACGGTTTTTAAGAGTGGTTTGATAGCTTGTTGTAGTTTTTTGGACATAATCACAATTTGCTTGAAAAACGGCTGTTGTTTAATTATTTTTCTCTACTGGGAGTATTTATTTAGGGATTTGATACCAACCCGTAGTTAGCAGCAAGTAGTTGATTGGTAGTACAGCTACATATCCAATCTACCGCGTCTTATCTTAGGGCAGCAGCAAACCGTAGAGGGATTTCTGTAGTGGATAACCGTACCTCGGAATTTATTCCCTTTGCTGGAACTTTGTAATTAATTAATGATTACTAGAGAGTCAATAGTCATTAGTCATTAGTCATTAGTCATTAGTCTGTAGGGGCGGGTTCTGTGAAATATTCACTTTTTCAAACAGATATTTTGGTTAAACCCGCCCCTACATTAGTCATTAGAAGATTTGAGGGGAAATATAAAAATAATTTTCGTTTATCGTAAACAGTCAATCACACAAACAGAAAAATTAGAGTTTTTGCTTAATAAACACTTTACTTAAGTAGCTATAAAATTCTCATATTTTATCTTCTAAAATATAGTTATAACCACCTGGATGCACTCGATTTTCAAGACAAAGTATCATTATCTTCTCCACTCAGTCAGTAAGTCGGTGGGAAAAACACAACTATGTTAATAACAGTCAACCAGGCTAAAACCCTCTTTTCAACTGCCTGACCTCAACTACCAAATATTTACACCTTTCTACTGACAATCAGGTGCAAACTACAGCAGATAGCAGGTAGATGAAGCACGGAGTTTCAGCACTCATCTAGATGACAGAGGAATTTTAACCCTGTTCGCTGCTCTCCGTATACTTATGTCTTCATCACAGATGTTTCTGTAAAGTAATGTAAATTTTTTTAAAAAAATTGTGTAAATACCTAGCGTTTCGGTTTGAGTTGTTGGCTAAAAGAAAAAAAGAGGAGAAAATTTAGATACTAGGGTCAGTGGATTCATCAGTACAATCATCAAGAAAAATAGATGTTCATAAAATTACTGAATGGAGGTAGTGGAAGAAATTAAAAAATACAAAGAAATAATGGTGGATGTAAGCAACTTCTCGGCTATTTCTGATAGTGAGTTTACTCAAGGCACACTGTATTAATACGCATAGATACAGTGATGAGGATGAATAATTACAACGGATTTGCTGTCAATCAATCAAAATCAACATGGAACAAGTCTCGCAACTAGCAACAAAGATTAGAGATAAAACTGCATCGCCGGATATTTTAGTCATCTCGCGCCTGTTTTTGCCGAAGGAAGCGGTGATTGGAGAATATCTCTACAATCGCTGTTTGCAAGATCCAGAGGAAGTAATTGTTTTGACTGCTAGTTGTGCGGGTGATCAAGTATTTGACCAAGCGCAACAGTTTCCGGTGTATCGCTGGCCTAATCTGAGATACTGGTTAGGTAGTTTTCTGGGTAATTTTTTACAACCTGGGTTTAATTTAATCTGTTCATTTGTACTAGCAATCAAACTCTATTTTCGTTACCACTACAGCTACATTGAATGGGGACATGGATACGAATTTCCGGCTTTGTTGCTGCTGAGTTATGTTTTACCTGTACGCTTTTTCATTTACTTGCACGGTAGAGATTTAGTGTATGCTGCTCGCAATCCCTTATGGCGATCGCTATTTAAACTCACCCTCAAACGCGCCGCCGGAATCGTCTGTAATAGTTCCGCTACACAAAAGTACCTCAGAAACACCTTTCGCTTACAAACACCCACCCATGTGATTCACCCAGTAGTCAGACCAGAAAAGTTTGGCTTAGGTAATAACTCCCAAAATTTAGATGAATTAAGGTCTCAAATCCGTCAAAACTACCATATTCCTACCACAGCAGTAGTCATACTCTCAGTAGGACGCTTAGTCAAACAAAAAAGCTTTGAACGTGTCATTGAAAACCTACCACTACTGTTAACCATTGGTGTGGATGTTCACTATATAATCTGTGGTCAAGGTGATTGTGAGTCCGAACTAAAAGCTTTAGCGCAAAGATTGCGAGTAGACAAGCGAGTACACTTTACAGGTTATGTACCTCCAGAAAAACTAGCAAGCTACTATGCAGCCTGTGACATCTTCGCCATGATGACATCATCTAAGACAGCAACTAGCTACTTAGAAGGTTTTGGGGTAGTTTCTTTAGAAGCCAGTTATTTTGGTAAACCTGTAATAGCCTCTCGTAATTCGGCATTAATTGACATAGTGCATCATGAGGAAAACGGCTTACTAGTCAATCCTAAATCCGGCTACGAAGTGTTTCAAGCTTTTAAACAACTATGTCAAGACCAACAGTTACGAGAGAAACTTGGTCATCAAGGTAAAGAACTAGCCAAACGTAGGACTTTGCATCGTTCCTTATATCTTGGGGGATAGGGGGGGACTGGGGATTGGGGACTGGGGACTGGGAGACAAGGTAGACAAGGTAGACAAGGTAGATTGAATCCCTATTTCCTATGCCCTATGCCCTATGCCCTATTTTCACCTATCCGCCACCTACAATTGTCACCACTTCTAAGCGATCGCCTGATTGTACCGTAGTTTGTTCCCAGAACTGACGGTGTAAAATTTCGCCGTTATACTCCACCGCCACCAAGCGAGGATTAAAACCCAATTGTTGGAGTAAATCAGGTAAAAGAGTTTGGGAAACACAACTATGAGTTTCCCCGTTTACTTGTAAAGTAACTTGAGCAGACATAAACAATTCACAGAGAGGGGATTGGGGATTGGGGATTGGGGACTGGGGACAAGGTAGACAAGGTAGACAAGGTAGACAAGGTAGACAAGGTAGACAAGGTAAACAAGGTAGACAAGGTAGGAGATGAGAAAAGCCGTTCCCTGTTCCCTGTTCCCTAATGACTAATGACTAATGACTAATGACTAATGACTATTGACTATTGACTATTGACTATTGACTATTGACTATCTCACTTTCACTCGATTGAGTTGAGAGAGTAAATATTGAGTTACTAAAGTAGGTTGTTCAGCTTGTATGAGCGATCGCACTACTGCTACCCTCTCTGCACCACTATCAATTACATCATTAATATTATTGGGATCTATGCCACCAATGGCAAACCAAGGAATAGTGCTATTGTTTGCAGCGTAACGGACGTATTCTAAACCAGCCGCAGGTTTACCCTGTTTGGTAGGAGTTTCATAAACTGGCCCGACTCCTATATAATCTGCTCCTTCTGCAATGGCTTTTTGCATTTCTTGGGGATTGGTGGTAGAACGACCAATTAAACGTTGTGGGCCGAGTAATTGGCGGGCAATGGCAATGGACATATCCTGTTGTCCCAAATGTACCCCATCGGCATCAACAGCTAAAGCTAAATCTACTCTGTCATTCATCATAAATAGTGCGCCGTAGCTATGACACAATTCCCGCAGCTTGATGGCCTGTTCTAAACGCACTGTATCATCGGCTTCTTTATCACGATACTGTACTAAAGTCAATCCACCTTTAAGGGCAGCTTCTACAGTTTCTAGTAAATTATCAGAAGGAGATGTTACCAGATATAAACGCGATCGCCACAATAATTGATGACGTTCGTAACCCATCAAATTAGTTTCTAGGGTGTAAACCTGATAACGCATTTGCTTAAAAGCTTTACCCATACTGGGGTGATAAAGCTTACCGTATTCTTCTACTACCCGCAAAGCTTCTTGGACACGGCAAAAATTCGCCTGTAACAAAGACTTGATCCCCGAACGTTGTTCTTCTTGGGGGTGACTTAATTCTGTACCGATATCTCCTGCTGTGTCTCGCGCCGTCCTCAACTCCGCAGTATGCCAACTAGCGACTTCTTGGCGTAGGTGCTTACACTCCTCTGTCATGGAGCTATTATTCAAACCAAACCGACACCACTCTTCAATAATTCGCAAACCTTCACGCGCACGATCTAAATTAGCATCTAAAATGCGGTAGACAACCTGCTGTATATGCTTTTGTTGACCTTGGGCTGTGACCATTACAACAACCCCATTAGTAGTGCTTTCATCGTAATAGCCAGCCTCTTTCATAGTTGCAATCTACCTCGATAATTTGGGAATAGGGAATGGGGCATTGGGAATAGGGCATGGGGCATTGGGCATAGCGCATGGGGAATAGGGCATAGAGCATTGGAGTAAAATCCACCTTTCTTGTCTCCCTTGTCTCCCTTGTCCTCTTTGTCTCCCCAGTCCCCAATCCCCAATCCCCAGTCCCCAATCCCCAGTCCCTCACTAATTACTTTGTAATCAAAATAGTCAATTGGTCAATATAGCGGATAACATAATCGACATACTGAAATATTTGCAAGTGTGAAAACTTATTATTAGTTCTAAGGAGTGGTGTGAAGGTGATTTCCCTCATTTTGTCGCCTAGATATCTTAGATTAAATGCTTTGCTATCTCAACCATCTAAGATGGTGTCAGCAAAGTATCCAATTTTTAGTTTCTCCTTAATATGCACCTTGGGGGTAGTGGGCATAACGTTACTTAGCAGCAGCTTTTGTCGCGTTGTTGCTCAAGTACCACCTGTATCAAATCAAATGCCCCTGGGTGAAAGAACAATCTCTCAGGTTAATATCCTCTTTGTCAACCCTAGTGTCGGAGATGACAAAACAGGCAATGGCCGTGAAAATGCTCCCTGGCGAACAATTACCCAGGCTTTGCAAGTTGCCACGGCTAATACAGTGATTAAATTAGCTCCTGGTACCTACAGTGAGGCAACAGGAGAAGTGTTTCCTTTAATGCTCAAGGCTGGTGTCACTATTCAAGGAGATCCCAGCAACCAAGGACAGGGAATCATTATTCAAGGTGGTGGACAATTTCTCAGTCGTAGTTTTGGCGGACAGAACGTTGCTATCGTTGGGGCTAACCAAGCTGTGTTAACGGGGGTAACTGTAACTAACACAAATCCCCGTGGTTACGGCTTATGGATTGAATCTAGTAATCCAGTAATTACGGCCAATACATTTACAGGTAGCACTCAAGATGGTGTAGCTGTAGCTGGTAAAGGTACGCCGACAATTACCAAGAATTACTTTGACCGCAATGGAGCTAACGGAATCACAATTAGTGGTACTTCCCAAGCCCAAATTCGGGAAAATATCTTTGTGCAGACTGGTTTCGGTATCAATGTGACGCAAAATGCTGCACCGATATTAATAGGTAATCGACTGCAAGATAATCGAGCCGGGATTATTGTCCAAGGTAAGGCTCGTCCCATTTTACGCCAGAATGTCATCACAAATAGTAAAGAAGATGGGTTAGTAGCGATCGCCCAAGCCCTACCCGATTTAGGTAACGCCACGGAAGCAGGCCAAAATGAATTCCGTGATAACCAACGCTATGACATTAACGCCAGTGCTGCTAAACAGCTGGTTGTGGCAGTCGGTAACACCATCAATACTCAACGCGTCGCTGGGCAAGTAACTTTTAATCCCCCAGATGTTACCCCGACGGATAACCAGCAAATAACTACTAATAATGAAATTGTCTTTGCGGCTCCCGGCGCGACTGACGAGCCAGCAGCACCAAATCCCAGTCAAAGTCAGTTAACTACCTTAACCCCAGCAAATACACCCCTGACTTTACCTAAATACAATCAACTCCCTGCATCAGTTCCCCAGCGCACACCCACCAGCAACAGCACACGGAAAACACCAGTAGCCAGCAAAAAAACCACTTCTTTACCACCCGTACCAACCCAAGCTGCACAGTTCAATTATGTGCAGATTGATCACAATACTATTGAATTTGCTGCACCCCAAACAGAAACACCATCATGGCCTGCGAACCTCTCACCATCCCAGCCAACAGCAAACATACAAGCCCCTACAGTGAATACTGCGGGAAATAATCAGCCGTTACTCGTGCCTAATGGTGATATTCCCCTGGGTAATACCCAGAATATGCGAAAAATCTCCGCACCACAGACTTATACAACCAGTTTTGCCAGTAATTCTTCATCTACAGCCGCAGGTGTGCGTTACCGTGTGGTAGTAGAGACATCCAGCGAAACCGAGCAAGAATTAGTAAAAACCCTTGCTCCTGGTGCTTTTCCCACCATTTGGCAAAGTCGTAGAGTCATGCAAGTAGGTGTGTTTAGCGATCGCAATAATGCCGATGAAATGCAAAAAGTTCTTAGTAGTAATGGCTTACGTACTATAGTTGAACCACTGAATTAATCAGGACTTACGCATCAACGGGGGATGAGTAATGAGTAATGAGTAATAAGTAATGAGTAATAAGTAATGAGTAATAAGTAATGAGTAATGACTATTGACTACCCATTACTTATTGCTCACTACTTTTTTAAAATTTTGAATTTTGAATTTTGAATTGCTCTCACAACCCCTAAAAGATTGAGTTTGGTGTTTTAGCACTGTTGTAAAATAGACAATAGAAGGATTCGGGGGGCCAGTTTACTGGTCAGAAACGCCTATAGAAACTATTTTCGGAAATCTTCAGGGTTTAAAATCCAGTCAGCTGAAACAACTACAGCGACTGTACCACCAACGCATCCCAGGCGATCGCATCACTACGCCTGAATTCTCCCAGCGTTTGGCGGCTATTAGCACGGAAATTAACCTACCTGTATGTGCCTACGTCAACCGTCGCGGACAAGTGATTCGTGTTGGCGTAGGCACTCCGCGTCAAACCCAAATTCCTCCGATGGAATTACCCCGTTATGGTGCGGAGCGTCTCAGTGGTATCCGTTGCATCGCTACTCATCTTAAGCCAGAACCGCCTAATGAAGCGGCACTGACCGCAATGGCTATGCAACGTCTAGATGCGTTGGCAGTAATTAATATTACTGGGACAGGGTTTACACGGCGTGGTGGTGGGGCTACAGGCTACGTTAAAGAAGCCTATTTAGCGCACTTAGTCCCGCAAGATGCCCGTGTGTTAACTCCTAGTGTCGCCTTGTTGGGGTCGAGCAATGGTAAATCTGCTAGTTGGAGCATTTCATCACCTTTAAATTTAGAGGAACTGGCACAGCAAGATTTCCTCGATTTGGTGGAAGGGCTAGAAGCAGAATTCAGCCGGGAATTTGTCGCCCAGGAAGTTGATGCCGACCACGATCGCGTGTTAATTGTGGGTGTGATGACTGATGAAATGTCACTCCAACAATTTCACGACACCGTGGCGGAATTGGCGCGCCTAGTAGATACGGCTGGTGGTGATGTATTACAGACAGTACAACAAAAGCGATCGCGCATCCATCCCCAAACCGTCATCGGTGAAGGTAAAGTCCAAGAAGTCGCCCTCACAGCCCAAACCTTGGGATGTACTCTTGTCGTCTTTGACCGCGACCTCTCACCCGCCCAAGTCCGTAACTTAGAAGCGCAAATTGGGATTAGAGTCGTTGACCGCACTGAAGTTATCTTAGATATCTTTGCTCAACGCGCTCAATCCCGCGCCGGTAAATTACAAGTGGAACTGGCACAGTTAGAATATATGCTGCCTAGACTCACTGGTAGAGGTCAAGCAATGTCTCGATTAGGGGGTGGTATTGGGACTCGCGGCCCTGGTGAAACTAAATTAGAAACCGAACGCCGCGCCATTCAAAGACGCATTTCCCGACTACAACAAGAAGTCAACCAATTACAGGCACATCGTTCCCGCTTACGCCAACGCCGCCAACATCAAGAAGTTCCCTCAGTGGCGTTAGTTGGTTATACCAACGCAGGCAAATCAACCTTATTAAATGCTCTCACCAACGCCGAAGTATACACCGCCGACCAGTTATTTGCGACTCTCGACCCCACAACACGCCGTTTAGCGATTCCTGGGGCTGAAAATGGTGAAACCCAAGAAATTCTGATTACAGATACAGTAGGGTTTATCCACGAGTTACCCGCATCCCTCATGGATGCCTTCCGCGCCACCTTAGAGGAAGTCACAGAAGCTGATGCTTTACTACACTTAGTAGACTTATCCCATCCGGCTTGGTTGAGTCACATCCGCGCAGTGCGGGAAATTCTCGCCCAAATGCCAGTCACGCCCGGCCTTGCATTGGTGGCTTTTAACAAAATTGATCAAGTAGACAGCACAACTCTAGCTTTAGCCCAAGAAGAGTTTCCTTTAGCTGTGTTTATTTCTGCTAGTCAGCGTTTAGGACTAGAAACCTTACGTCATCGCCTCAGCCAGTTGATTCAATACGCTGTGGATTCCCGATAGACGAGTGTCTTTACTAAATATCAAGGCAATGTCGTGGTGGTTGAAACTACGACATTTTTTATTTACACAGAAACCGGGATAATAACTATTCGATTTATATACTAGATTTAGGATTTTATGGGTCGCCCGGGATTCGAACCCGGAACTAATCGGTTAAAAGCCGAGTACTCTACCGTTGAGTTAGCGACCCGCTTTGCATTTCGCAACTTAACTATTATAGCACCAATATCTGTAGATTTGTAAAGGGGTTGCTAGAAAAAATTTGCCGTTAATTTGATAGATGCTGTGTGACTAGCTCCAGGAGCCAAGAGAGTCAGCTTTTCACCTGTGTTGAGAGCGTTACGGGGCGCGCTCCAAGGTTCGAGACAATAGAACTCTTTACCCTTGATTGTCCAGAATACCAGCATAGAAAAGATATCGTCGTAATCTATGGACAGTTTGAGCTTGCGGCTATGGTCTGTCACACTCGCAGACTGAGAGCTAATCTGTTTAAAAGCAAAATCGATTTCATCGCGGTTAAAGTCAAAATTGCCATCAAAGGGATGAACTTCTTTGCTTTTCTGGTCTTGATATTCCTGGGAGGGAATAGCGAATTCTAGTTGATTTTTATCTCCAGTCAGGAAGTAAGGATGAAAACCAGCCGAAAAGGGTAGGTCTGTGGACGAGAGATTGTGATATTGCTGTTGAATTTCTAGTGTGTTCCCTTGGAGGACATAAGTAAATACTAGTTGGAAATCAAAAGGATAAACCGCTTTGGTTTGTTCGCTGCTGTTCAGAACGATGGTGAGTGCTGCTTTGTCTTTAGTAGCTTGTTCAGTTACTACCCAGGGTAAATCACGAGCAAAGCCATGTTGTTTGAGGGTGTACTGCTGACCATTGAGGGTGTAGGTGTTATCGGGTAAGTTACCACAGATGGGAAATAAAATCGGATTTCCACCCCTGACGCTTAACTCAGGATTGGCAAAGCGTTCAGTGTCCAGATAAAGAATTTCTTCACCCTTGATTTGCCAACGGGTAATAATACCGCCCCGTTCTGGTACGACTTCTAAATAAGCACCTGCGGTTTCATCAGCCAAGATATAGGTTTTGTAATGTTGTTGTTGAGTGGCAATACTAAACATCATATTAGTCCATAGTTGGATATGGGGCATGGGGCATTGGGTATGGGACATTGGGCATGGGGCATTGGGCATTGAGCATTGGGTGTGGAGTTAAAAATCTCCCTTGTCTCCCCTGCTCCCTGCTCCCTGCCCCCCTGCCTCCCCTGCCTCCCCTGCCTCCCCTGCCTCCCCTGCCTCCCTGCCTCCCCTGCCCCCTGCCTCCTCTATTCGTCTTCGGCAAAAATAAAGCGGTACAACTCGCTGGGGTCTGGTTCAGGGCTGCTTTCGGCGAATTTTACGGCATCGTCGATAAGTGCCTGAATTTTGTTGTCGATCGCTTTTAATTCTGCTTCGTCTACTAAGTTCTGCTCAATCAAGTAAGCTGCTAGCTTTTTGATGGGATCACGGGAGAACCAAAAGTCTTTTTCGGCTTTACTCCGCAGTTCGTCTGGATCTGCTAGGGAGTGACCACGGAAGCGGTAGGTGAGGGCTTCGATGAGGGTTGGCCCTTCTCCAGCACGGGCGCGGGCTACGGCTTCTTGGGCTACGGAATGTACTGCTAATACATCCATCCCGTCAACTTCTACGCCCACCATGTTGAAGACGCTGGCTTTTTTGTAGATTTCTGGATCGGAGGTGGCGCGATCGTGTGCCATCCCAATTGCCCATTTATTATTTTCTACCACGAAAATAATTGGCAATTTCCAGAGGGCGGCCATGTTGAGGGTTTCAAAAAACTGGCCGTTGTTAGCCGCACCATCTCCAAAGAAACAAGCGGTTACTTGGTCAGCATTGGGATCACCCAAGACTTCACGGCGATATTTACTTTGAAAAGCTGCACCAGCAGCGACAGGAATACCTTCAGCCACGAAAGCGTAACCACCTAACAGACGATGTTCGGCAGAAAACATGTGCATCGAGCCACCACGGCCTTTACTACAACCTGTGGCTTTACCGAATAGTTCTGCCATGACTTCTTTGCTGGTACTCCCGCGCTTAAAGCGTGGACGTGGTCACGGTAGGTACTGGAAACAAAATCTTCACCTGGGCGCATGGCTTTAATTACGCCAGAGGAAACGGCTTCTTGTCCGTTATATAAATGGACAAAACCAAACATTTTGCCTCTATAGTACATTTCGGCGCACTTATCTTCAAAGAAACGCCCTAAAACCATGTCTTCATATAAAAGTAAGCCAGTCTCTTTGCTGATTTGGACTGAGGCGGTATCAAATTTAGGTAACGCGCGTTCTTGAATCATTATTTTTTAGTATTCCTATCCTCAAGTCGAAATTTACCATTTTCTATAGGTTGTTCTCTCAACAAGTTTGCTGTCTTTACAGAGTTTTGCTAGAGTCCACAACCAATTTCTCAGCACCAGAAATCTTTATAGGGAATATTTGGCAATTACAGGTTAAATTTGCTGTATTTTAGGGATATCTAGCAAGATATGTCCCTGGCAAACTTTTTACCTTTTAACTTTACTATTACCCGTTCCCGTTCATAGGCTATCACTCAGGATAGCTTGGTTTCTGCATACCTATGAACAGTTTAGAAAAAATCCCCGCCAAAATCTTAAATATATATGCAAATGATTGCCAAAGTAGTTTTCTTGTGATATATTCTGGTTCTTTAATATTGCTCAACTCCTATTCTCAAGTGGTGCATCTTCCGGTTTAACTGTTATATACAGATAAATCTCCGAGTAAAAATAAATCATACTGGTTTGTACCAACAGGGCTTTGTGTCAACGAAGGCTGCTAATTAAGTTTTATATGCTCAAAAGCTGATAACATTTATGGTCAGGAAAATTACTAAGAATTAAGACAAAATATCAGCACTTTCTAGGCGAAGGCAAAATGTTGGTACTAGAATATGACACAAATTTTAGGAAGCAACAAAACTAGTTGTTGCAATATACACTTAATAGTGTAAGTCCGGCACGGTATTATTCACCGTATGATTGTGGCACGGTTTTACAGGCCTGGAATGCTCTAGGTGAATTATGTTGATCACGGTGCAGGGGAAGTAGGCTGTGCGAATTCCGCTTGATTACTACCGAATTTTAGGACTGCCTTTGGCCGCAAGCGAGGAACAGTTGCGACAAGCTTATAGCGATCGCATTGTCCAATTGCCCCGAAGGGAGTATTCTCAAGCAGCCATTGCTTCCCGTAAACAACTTATAGAAGAAGCTTACGTGGTTTTATCTGATCCCAAGGAACGCAGTAGTTACGACCAGCTATATCTTGCTCATGCCTATGATCCAGATAGTCCTGGTACTACCAAAGTAGCCCTAGAAAATCGTCCTCACGATCATCAGGGTAGACTCGAT
Source organism: Nostoc sp. CMAA1605 (assembly GCF_021596505.1). Classification (GTDB taxonomy): domain Bacteria; phylum Cyanobacteriota; class Cyanobacteriia; order Cyanobacteriales; family Nostocaceae; genus Trichormus. The sequence goes on from NZ_PJIZ01000058.1 coordinate 16,482, forward strand.
GCTCACAATCTCAGTATCGAGGTAGCCTCTGAGGAGCTAGTTGGTGCTTTATTAATTTTGCAAGAGTTAGGAGAATACGAACTAGTGCTGAAACTAGGTCGTACCTATCTGGGTAATCAAAACGGTGCAGGATCGAAAAAGGGTGTGCATTTGGCAGCAGAAGATTTTCTGCAAACTGCCGAACGTCCAGATATTATCTTGACGGTGGCTCTGGCTTGTCTAGAATTGGGTCGTGAGCAATGGCAGCAAGGTCATTATGAAAATGCCGCCCTTTCTTTGGAGACTGGGCAAGAAATGCTGGCGCGTGAAGGGCTGTTTCCCAACGTCCAAGGGGAAATTCAAGCTGACTTATATAAGTTACGCCCATACCGGATTTTGGAACTACTTGCCTTACCTTTGGAACAGAAAATAGAACGCCATCAAGGTCTAGATTTACTGCAAGGCATTCTAGACGATCGCGGTGGTATTGATGGCAATGGCAATGATGAATCAGGCCTGAGCATAGACGACTTTCTTCGCTTTATCCAGCAACTACGCCACTACTTAACAGTTGCTGAACAACACAAGCTTTTTGACGCAGAAAGCAAACGTCCTTCGGCGGTAGCCACCTATTTAGCGGTTTACGCCTCAATTGCACGGGGATTTACCAACCGTCAACCCGCTTTAATTCGTCATGCCAAGCAAATGCTGATGCGGTTGGCAAAACGGCAAGATGTGCATTTAGAACAGTCCTTGTGTGCGCTACTGCTAGGGCAAACGGAAGAAGCTACCCGTGTCTTAGAATTGAGTCAGGAATATGAGTCTTTAGCTTTTATTCGGGAAAAATCGCAGGATTCACCGGATTTACTACCTGGTTTGTGCCTTTACGCCGAACAATGGCTACACAATGAAGTATTTCCCCATTTTCGAGATTTAGCCAAACAACCAGCATCATTGAAAGATTATTTTGCTAACCCGCAAGTACAAGCTTATCTAGAAGCTTTACCTACGGATGCAGAAGTCACCAACGAATGGAAAGTAATTAATCGTCCCCAAAATCGTAACTCTCATCAAGGTAATACTCGCACCGAGTCTAATAACCACCGCACACCAGATCCAGAGTTACCCACAACCCAAAATTACAGAGTTCCAGAACCAGCAAATTCTCACAGAGTCCGAGAACAAACCCCACCCATACCACCATACACTGGCACACCAAATTCCCAGACACCAGCACCAATGTCAGGGGTAGAACGTACTGCGAGGGCTAATCATCATCCTAGTACCCCACCACGCCCCACCACCCAACGCAGGCGACGCAAACCGACTGCACCCAAAAACACAGAAAATCATCGTCCCCACTCTCAACGTAACTTGATGAGCAGGTTAGACGGTAGAACGCGCCTAGTGTGGACTGTGTTTTTGTCTATGGCGGGTATTTTGGTGTTTTGGTTATTAGTTTCGACTGTTTTCGGTGCTTTGAGAAATGTATTTTCGCCAACACCGGCGGTAGTCGCAGAACCATTTCTGACTCAGATTAATGAACCTGTGGTGACGACACTGGAGAGCAACGGCGCGTTTCAACAGGATGGAGTCATGACAGAAGCGATCGCCGAAGGAGTGATTAAAACTTGGTTATCTACTAAAGCGGCGGCTCTTGGCCCTAACCACGAAATTGAAGGTTTAGGGGATATTTTAACTGGTTCTGCTTTATCACAGTGGCGATTTACTGCCCAACAAGTGAGAGCGACTGGTAACTATCGTCTTTATAGTCACAGCGTCACCGTCAACGAAGTCAACTCATCAGAACAAGATCCCAATCGGGCGATCGTCAGAGCTAACGTCAAGGAAATGACCCAATTTTATCGGAATGGTCAACAAGTAGACTCTGAGGACGACAATTTACGCGTGCGTTATGAATTAGTTCGTCAAGAAGGGACTTGGCGGATTCAAAGTATGTCGGCTGTGGTGAATTAAGGCAAAAGGTAAAAGGTAGTACCGATGAAACTTATTTCATGTCCAAGCATCAAAGAGCGACTGGTATGAGGTTTGAATAGTGAAGATACATTCAAATATGTTTACTAACCACTCACAACCCACCACTCACAACTCACAACTCACAACTCAGCACTCCGCACTCCGCACTCCGCACTCAGCACTCAGCACTAACTAATAAGCTTAAATACTATTAAACGCATTAACAATGTCAAGACTTCATGACATTGAGTCACTATGAATAGGTATAAATGTCAGGGGATCATGACAAATTGATCCCACAAGGGCTAATAAGTTCGTCAAATAGGCAAAAAAGCCTGTTGACACCCCTTGATCCCTAACCGGGGTTACTAGTTAATATTCATTTAACAAACTTAATAAGTGACTTCTCACAATCCCAAAGTGCTGATTTTGGCATGAGTAAGAAATTGAAAGGATGAAACTTTCCATTTAACAAAAGACTAAACAACACACTGGGCAAAACCAGGAGTCAGGCATAAGAAATTCATCTGGGCATCTAACCAAGCATTTTGTTACCCAGAGAAATAATTTACCTTTCAAGCTACTGGAGGCCAAAATTCATGGCAAAAGAACGCCCACCGCTAGAAGAGATGACACTGCGGCAATTACGTAAAGTTGCCAGCGAATTTAACATCTCTCGCTATAGCCGGATGAGGAAATCTCAGTTACTAGCATCAATTCAAGAAGTTCAACGTCAAAAAGCGACGCTTAACCCATCTCGTTCACTGGAGGCACAAGAAACCGTGGAAGCTGCAAAATTTGAACTAGGTCAAGAAGACCGTACCGGTGGTTCTCTAGCTGATGTTGACGAAGAATTAGTGGATTTACCTGGTGGTTACGGTGACAGCCGGATTGTGCTGTTACCCCGTGATCCACAGTGGGCTTATGCTTACTGGGATGTTCCCAACGAGCATAAAGAAGACTTGCGTCGGCAAGGGGGACAACAACTGGCACTACGGATTTATGATGTTACCGACATCGATATTGAATATCAAAGCCCCCACAGCATTCAAGAGTATCCTGCCGATGAACTAGCAAGAGAATGGTATATTCCCATTCCTGTGAGCGATCGCGATTATGTCATCGATATCGGTTATCGTGCTTTTGATGGACATTGGTTGGTGCTAGCTCGTTCAGCGCGCGTTCACATTCCCCCCGTATATCCCTCTGACTGGATTGAAGATGTCTTCATCACCGTCAACTTTGAGGAAGATTTACGCGGTAAAACCCTTTACGAACTCGTACCCCCCGCCAAGAAAGTTCCCTCAGTCGGTGCAAATGGCAACCCCATCTACGACCAAATCTTTGGCTTGGCAGAATCCGCCGAAGCGCAACGGGTGGCTGGTTCTCTGTTCGGTTCTATGCAGCACGTTCCTGGTTCTGTGCGCCCCGAACAAGCCATCAGTTCTTACATCTTCCCCTCTGGTGTAGGTATGTGGGCAGTTCCCACCGCTTCCGGTATCAATATGTCCGGTGTGGGAATGTCTGGTGTCGGCTTCTCTGCTTCCGCCGTTCCCGTACGTCCTCGCAAGTTCTGGTTAATTGCTGACGCTGAGTTAATTGTTTACGGTGCAACCGAACCAGACGCAACCGTCACAATTGGTGGTCGTCCCATCAAACTCAATCCCGATGGTACATTCCGCTTCCAGATGTCCTTCCAAGACGGCTTAATTGACTACCCCATTTTGGCTGTCGCAGCTGATGGTGAGCAAACCCGTTCCATCCACATGAAGTTCGAGCGTGAAACCCCATCTCGGAACACCAACACCAAAGATGAAGCTGTTTTAGAATGGCTGTCTTAGGTTAGGGAGTGGGGAGTGCTGAGTGCTGAGTGCTGAGTGCTGTTAGCGGAAGCGGGGCGTTGAGCAGCGTGCTGAGTTAGAAAATTAATTCTACCTTGTCCACCTTCCAATCCCCAGTCCCCAATCCCCAATCCCCAGTCCCCAATCCCCAATCCCCAACCCTCATTGGAATTTTGAATCAACACCCGCTATAGTCTAGGCTGTAGTGGGTTTTTATTTTGTATGTCTATTTCAAAGATAATTACTTTATCTATAGTTACTATTGTTGGTAGTTTATTATCAAGTTGTAGTAAGTTTGATACTAGTTCAGCCGCCAGGCCAGTCAAAGCTTGTCTTGGGGAAAATCCTCAATTTAGTATTGAATTTTTCAAGACTAATAATCGGGGTGAGAAATTTGCTAAAGGTATTAATCATGTGATTGTTTTTAATCCTAAGTCTGAGGCACTAGATTTTAAAGTCAATGTGGGTTTGTCTCATGCAATTTATGCTAAAGACAGTAGAGGCAGAATTAGGAGAGAATACATCCCAAAACAGTTTCGTGAAATTATTACTGATAATAACTCTCTACTTAACGGTAAAAAACCCATAGCAGCAATTAACGCCGATTATATAGATCCAGAAAATAAACCTCAAGGGTTAAATATTTCCCGTGGGATTGAGTATGCAGGGGATTTTAAAAATAGACGTTCTTCCTTTGGGATTTCTGGTGGTAAACCTCAACAAAGACAAGCAACAATTCAAGCTGGTAGACGAGCGAATAATATTCTGAATTACAATTTAGTAGGCGGTAACGGGAGATTTTATCGTCAAGGTAAATTTAAAGATATTTGCCAAGATTTAGGGGAATTAGCCTGTAAACAAGCGACGAATCGGTCTATGGCGGCTATTACTACTAAGGGTTATGTAATTTTATTAGTTAATGATATCAAGGCTAATTCTAATATTGAAGTATCATCAATTAATCAAGAGCTAACACCAGATAAATTTGATGATGTTTTAGAGGGAATTGCCCGTAAAAATTGTTTGGGGACAATTCAAGAAGGTATTTTATTTGATGGTGGTATGTCACCAGGGCTTTACTATAATAATAAAGTTTATGTAGAAAATCCTGGTTTTATTGGTTCAGTATTTTTAATTTATAAACAATGAGGAATTATCTAGAATTTTAGAGTCTCCATTCACCACTGAATCAGGAATTGCGGTTTGGAGTTGCTTTTGCAATTGATATCGTAGAATTGCGATCGCACTTTCATTTTGTTCCATCTCCAACCCTCTCAATCTGCAAGCTTCCCCGAAACCGACGATTCCAGGGACGTTGAGTGTACCTGATCTGATTCCCTGCTGATGGCCCCCACCGTAAATCATTGGTGGGAGAGGAGAATTTTTTGTGATTACCAACGCACCAACGCCTTTGGGTGCGTAAAATTTATGTCCAGAAATTGCAAGATATCAGATATAAAATTTTTATTACAGAATTCAATGCTTGTTGTAATACCAATTCACAATTCGCAATTCGCAATTCGCAATTGATAAATCCTGACTTGACAAGGTTTTCTGGGTTTCGATCTGTATCAGAATTTTAGTGAATTGGTATAACTGCAAAGATTTAGCTTTTAAAGTATCTTCGGGAAAGAATTAGCGGACAGAAAAAACTATCATGTTAGATTTATTGATTCAAAATGGGTTAATTTTTGATGGTTTAGGATCTGCGCCTGTGCGGGGAGATATCGGAATTAAAAATGGACAGATTATCAACCTTGCACCTTCGTTAAATATGCCAGCGCGGGAAGTGGTTGACGCTGCTGGGTTGTGGGTAACACCAGGATTTATTGATATTCATACTCACTATGATTTAGAGTTAGAAATTGCACCAGGACTAAGTGAATCGGTGCGTCATGGTGTGACGAGTGTAGTTATTGGTAATTGTAGTTTGTCCATCGCCATTGGTGAACCGCAAATGCTGGCGGATATTTTTCAAAGGGTGGAGACGCTTTCCCATCGGTTAATTGCCAAATGGCTGCAAAAGTCGGTGTCTTGGCAAACTCCCGCCGAATATTTACAGCATTTGCAGCAGTTACCCTTGGGGGTGAATATTGCACCTTTACTGGGACATAGTGCTTTACGTGCAGAAGTGATGGGGTTAGAACGCAGTTTAAAGGTGCAACCTAGCAAATTCGAGTTAAAAGTGATGCAGCGCATAGCCGCAGATGCTTTAGATGCAGGCTTTGTGGGCGTTTCTATTGATATGTTTCCTTGGCATCGGATGAGTGGAGAATGGCGGGGGATGACAATTCCCTCACAACACGCCAAGTTTAAAGAATATGCGATGTTGGCGGATTTGTGTAGAAGGCGCGATCGCGTTTTTCAAGTCACCCCCAATTTACAACGCCTCGCTTCTTTTATTGATATTCTCCGTATGGGTGTAGGTATAGGTAAACGTCCACTGAGGTTAACTGTCCTCTCAGCTTTAGACGCTGTCCACAATCGTCACCTCTGGAAAATATTTTCTCCGATTCTATATATCTGGAATCATTTGTTGGGCGGGAATGTCCGCTTTCAAACCCTAACTGAACCCTTCACCATTTACTCAGATGGTTCTGTCACCCCCTTATTTGAAGACTTTTCCACAGGCGCGCAACTCAATAGCTGTAATTCCCGCCAAGAAAGGCAGAAACTTTGGCAATCTCCTGCTTTTCGTCGTCAGTTCCGCCAAGAATGGCTGAAGGGAAAACATAGATCATTTCATCGTGATTTAAATTTGATCACCGTTGTGCAGTGTCCCCAAAGCAGTTGGGAAGGCTTAAGTTTCGCGGAAATTGCCCGTCAATACCAACAAGAACCGGTAGATTTTTTTATCCAAGCGTTACATGAATACGACACAGATTTACGCTGGGTAGGAACAGGGGCAAATGACCGCTTACAGCCCCGTTTAGCGTTAATGCAGCATCCCTACATTCTCCCAGGATTTACGGATGCTGGCGCGCACGTTCGTAACCTGGGTTACTACGATGGGGCGTTGTCTTTACTTAAACAAGCTGTGACTACCAAATTTATGTCACCAGAGGCGGCGATTTATCGCGTTACCGGAGAACCCGCCCAATGGTTTCGCCTAGATACGGGAGTTCTGAAAGTGGGTGCAAAAGCCGATATAGTTTTACTCAATCCCGATGCTTTAAATCAACCCATCAGCCCCCAAGTGGAAATTTTAGATCCGGTTTTGGATGGTGAACCTCGGATGGTGAAGCGTGGTTCAGATGAGATTGTCACCGCAGTGTATATTAATGGGGTGCAAGTGGTTAGTAAAGGTAAAGTGAGCGATCGCTTGGGATGTGAAAAATTGGGAAGCGTTTTATTTCCGTGTTCATAAGTCCAACTCATCCCCATCCCATGTAATAGGTAAAACTTGATAACTTCTATCTCCTGCTAAACTGAGAGAATAATGGCTCTAGCAAGTGATTTGTTTATGGCTTCTGAAACAATCTCACGCTACGTTACTCGCAACACTGAAATTTTGAATGGAGAACCAATTATTATAGGAACGCGCACATCAGTTCGCGCTATAGTTGGACTCTGGCGAATGGGAATTATGCCAGAAGAAATTTTAAACCATTTACCTCATCTAACATTGGCACAAGTGTTTGATGCTTTGAGTTTCTATCTTGATAATCAGGCAGAAATCAACGATTACATAGAAAAAAACCGAGTTCCCGAAGAATTAGTGCATCCATCTGTTAGAGAAACATTAGGTGCATTGTGACAGTTTTTGCTGCCCTATATACAGATGAGGATATGTCAGCGTTAGTTGCGACACTTTTAAAATCGCGTGGTTTAGATGTTGCCACTGTTCCTGAACAAGCTACTCTCGGAAAAACCGACAGAGAACAACTGGAGTTTGCAACATCCATTGGTAGGTGTATCTTAACTCATAATCGAGTTGATTTCGAGCATTTACATCTGCAATATATGGCAGAAGGCAAACAACATTTTGGAATTATCATTGTTCCTCAAAAAAATGCTTATGAAGTCGCACAGCGTATTGGGATTTTAGTCAATGCGTTAAAGGCTGATGAGATTAGGAATCAGTTGCTATATGCTTAAATTATTTTAGTCAATGTTTCTATTCGCAGCTTAATTTTTGGAGAGAAACAGTTTTTGCAGAACTATCGGAGTTATGAATAAAGCTTATGCGGATAAATATAGTTTTTCAAAAATCATCTTATGAGTAACATCAATTCTGATTCCCAATATCAGTTGAGAAATCAGATTAATCATAAAATTCTCGATCATCCTTTTACTGATTATTGGGATATTTTTGTTCTTAAACATCAACATCCTATTAATATTTTTCTTCATGTTGTTGGGATATTCTTCTTTTATGGTTTACTGTTTACTGTTTGGAAATCGCATAACTTTTGGTTACTCTTGGCATTACCTTTAACACAGTTAATTGGCTTAATTGGACATTTTTTATTTGAGCGTAGCCATATTGATTTACAAGATGCTATCTTTTCTTGGCGGGCTTCTTACTGTTTAGGTAAAATGCTCATCAGGGTTTTGATGGGGAAATATCAAGATGATATTCGCCAAAGACAAGAAATATTAAATAATTATCAATCTAGCAATTAAGTAGAACGAATGAAAAAACAAACTATGTTAAACAATATAAAAATACTAGAATTCATTTCGTAGTAAGAACTTTAGTCCTTTTCTGTTCGCGGAACGTCTCGTAAAGCCTACGGCATAGCTGCGCTTAGAGCGCAGCCTCTCGTAGAGAAGAGAGAACTAAAGTTCTCACTACGAACCTTTAATTATTTACCTTGTTCTAATTATGCAAATCTTTAATAACTGGAATATTGTAGCAAAGGGTTGGTATATCGCCTGTCCTAGTCGAGAATTACCGCCTACTACAGCTAAATCTCTGGAAATGTGTGGACAAAAAATTGTGATTTTTCGTGGTGTAGATGGAAAGGTACGGGCTTTAGATGCTTACTGTCCACATTTGGGAACAGATTTAGGTATTGGACACGTTGAAGGGAATTTGATTCGCTGTGCATTTCATCATTGGGCTTTTGATGAAACAGGAATCTGTCAAAATATTCCCTGTCAAACAGAGATTCCGGCTAAAGCGAAAGTCTCAGCTTATGCGACATCTGAAAAATATGGCTTTATTTGGATTTATCCTGATGCGGAAGCACCGGAAGATGTAGCTGATTTTGATGAATTGCGGGGTAAAGAAATTGTCACTCAAGCTGATACCCCATTTGAAAGAAGTTGCCATCATCATATTTGTATGATGAATGGAATTGACGCGCAACATTTAAAAACAATTCATCGTTTAGATATCAAAATGGATTTGTCCCTACATCGTAACCAATTAGGGACACAAATTGACTTTACAATGCGGGGAAATTTTCCTCAATCAACTTGGCGAGAACGCTTAGGTAAAAGATTTTTAGGTGCTACCTATGAATATTCTATGCGCTATGCTCATGGTTGTATGGGTTTATTAACAATGATGAAAAATGTTAAAGTTTTTCCCCCATTACATATGATGTATGCTTACACTCCCATAGCACCTGGAAGAACACGCATTCAACCAATTTATGTGACAGAAAAACGTCGTGGAATTGGGGGATATATCATCAGCAAATTTTTACTATTCTGCACTCGTTTAGCTTACTATATGCTCAGAGATGAAGACGGCAAAATTTACGATAATATTCAATTTTCACCTAAGTTACTGCTGAGTATTGATCAGCCATTGGCTAAGTATATGGAGTATGTGAATCAGCTAGAACCGTCTCGATGGTCACATCGCTGCGCTCCGAATTAAAAATTAAAAAAAGTTAAGTTTTGTATGTAATTTGTGAACAGCAAGGAGTGGTTTACGTATCCATTCCCATATCTGTCACATGACACTGTAATTTTACCATTTAGCTAGATAACGTGTTAATTATAAGCATCCTATTAAAACAAGTTTAGGTAATTGCAACATAATGAAAAGTTGGTTAGTCCCTGTAGAGAAACTACAACCGGGCGATCGCATCGCCATGTATGCGTTATTAAATAATCACTTTCAAGGTGTCACTTGGGAAGGATTCCAGGCTGATTTACAACAGAAAAACTGGGTGTTGCTGTTGAGAGAGGAAATTACCAACACTCTCAAAGGCTTTTCTACCATGATGTTGCGTCAGACTAATTTTGCTGGAGAAAAGATTAGTGTAGTCTATTCCGGCGACACGATTGTTGATCCTAGTGCTTGGTCGAGTACCACCCTACCACGTACCTGGATTGCTGCTGTAAATTATCTGCGTCAATATTATGGCAACAATAAACTGTACTGGCTGTTGATTTGCTCCGGTTTTCGTACCTACCGCTTTCTTCCGACTTTTTGGCAAGAATTCTATCCCCGCTACGATACAGCCACACCCCCAGATGTGACAAGTCTGATTGCACATTTGGCAATAGAATACTATGGTGACTCCTATAAAGCCGCAACAGGTATTGTTCGCTTTCCCCATCCGCAAATTTTGCGTGAGGGTTTAGTAGAAATCCCCACCGGAAGACAAACCAATCCCCATATCAAATTTTTTACAGAAAAAAACCCAGATTATTCTCTAGGCGATGAATTGGTATGTTTAACTGAAATCTGCTATGAAAACCTCACCCACGCCGGACAAAGAATGTGGCAGTCAGAATCGTTGTTAGAATTTTTTCAAGATAGGGGTGTGGGAGTGCTGAGTAATGAGTAATAAGTAATGAGTAATGAGTAATGAGTGCTAATGCAGAAATAAATTCTCCCTTCCAATCCCCAGTCCCCAATCCCCAATCCCCAGTCCCCAGTCCCTACCTAATCCCTTATGTCTTCCACCAACCAACACGCAAATTTTAGCAATCCTACCCAATTTATCGCCGGATGGTATTGGACATTGCCATCTAGACAACTAAAAGTTGGCAAGGTAAAAGCTGTTACACTACTGGGGAGAAACTTGGCAATTTATCGCGGAGTTAGCGGTCAAGTAGTAGCAGTAGATGCTTATTGTCCCCATATGGGAGCGCATTTAGCTGAGGGTAGGGTAGAGGGTGATGGGATTCGTTGTTTTTTCCATAATTGGAAGTATAGCGATCGCGGAATTTGTATAGATATCCCTTCTCAGGAAGAACCCTTACCAGTTTGTATTAAAACTTGGCAGACTACAGAAAAGTACGGTTTGATTTGGGTGTGGGTAGGAGAAGAACAACCTACCGCGCTACCTTTTGTCCCAGAACTGGAAGAGGTAGAGTGTGATTATCTTTTGGGGACTAGGTTTGAGAAAAACTGTCATCCTAATGTATTACTGATTAATGCGATCGATGCTCATCACTTTAATACAGTCCACAATCTACCTTTAGAAATTGTATTTGATTGCCAAGCCCTCAACACCAATGCTATTACCTTCAGCAATACCACACGAGGCGGTGATGATTCCTGGTTGATTCGCCTGATTCGTCCCCTATACCGCAACGAAGTTACTTATAGTATGTGTTATTGGTATGGCAGCACTGGTACAGTCACACTAGGGCCGGATTTTCTGCACTTTTACATTATATTTGCACTGCGAATGATTGAAGATGGCAAAACCGAAGGACAAACCATCTTAGTTACACCCAAACGACGGGGATTTTTAGGAAGGGTGATTAATCTTGGGTTGTTGTGGTTAACTCAACAAGTGGGTAATTACTTCGCTAAAGGCGACACACAGGTATTTCAGACAATTAAGTTTGATTTGAAGACTCCCACCAAAGCAGATCATGCAATTTTGCAATTTATCCAGCACGTTAATCGCCAGCAAGCCTTAACTTGGGGAACTTGGGAAACTGTTTCTGTCGCAGAGACACAACAACAGCCATTGAGTCATCAAAACCTAACCCCCCAATCCCCTTCCCTACAAGGGAATGGGGAGCAAAACACCCCTCTTTTTGCAGGGGACGGGGTTCTAGACAGACATTATTAAACTAACTTTTCAATGCTCTAGCATGATTAATACAACTTTAAAATATCAAATTGCCGGACTTGATCTACCACATATAGACTCAGATCATCGCTTGCGGCGTATACTCACAGCAACATTACCAAATCACAGCGAAAATTCTGCACATCCTCAATACAATTATTGGGATAGGGAATTTTTTCATCTGCATCAAGTCGAAATTTTTCAACAAGCCAGTGAAAGCGAACAGTCAGCGATACTTCAACTTCTCAATCAAGGCTTATTGACAGAATCTTATTTTATCGAAAAAGCAGGCGTTGGTTACATGGCTAAGATGGTCATTTTAGCAGAAACAGTAGAAGAGCGAATGCTTTACGCCATGTTTACCGCCGATGAAGCCACCCATTTAAACCAAATCAGCCATTTTTTACCAGAAACAGCCCAAAATCACCACGAAGACCCATTTTTGCAGCTACTAGCAGCAGTCGTAGAAAGTGCAGACAAAACAGTATTATTATTCGTCCTGCAAATTGTCTTAGAAGGATGGGGTTTAAGCCATTATCGCCGCCTAGCCAAATCATGTCAGCATCCAGCCTTAGCAGAACTATTCACCAGTTTTTTAGACGCTGAAGCCCGTCATCACAGTACAGGCTCGACATTATTTAGTCAAACATCCCTAACAACCCACAGCCAAACAACTATCCTCGAAATCTTAACCAAATTTCTCCTCATGGTACAAATCGGCCCACAAAGCATATTATCAGCGATCGCACAAATCAAAGGACATCTCTCGCGATCGCAAAAAATCCAAATCCTCGAACAACTAGACACACAAACCCACAGCAATACCAGATTACAAATATTGCGATCGCTCATGCAAAAAACCACCGCAGATGTCATAGTTCAAACATTAGAAACACAAGGAGCATTCACACCCCTCCCCCCTCACCAATGCGTCTAAACCCTCTCTGCGCCTCTGCGCCTCTGCGTGAAACCTCTATGAAGCAAACCACCCAACGCAAACTACAAATCAACCACACCCGCAACAAACAGCAGGATCACACGGCTGTCATGGACGAAACAGCCGCTAAATTCCGCTACGAAGACTGTCAAAACGAATACTGGAATCCCGAAGAATTTTCCCTACTACACGGGACACCCCTCTGGGAACAATCCACCCCAACCCAAAAGCTAATTCTCAACCATCTTTACTGGGTAGCCTACTACTCACAAATAGTGTCCGCCGAGATTGCAACCATCTACTTTAATCAAACCAGTGCAGCCGGTTTATATGCTCAAGAAGACTTCCGTTTAATCTGCGATACCTTAGACTTAGAATCCTCCCAAGAAAGAGCGCATATCAACGCCTTCCGCACCATCGCCAAACAAGTTGAGCAAGCCTTATTTGGTAAACTCATTTTCACTTACCCTATGCGTGGCCCTTTTACAGAAACGATGGTTTATGCAGATACTAACGCCCTAAAAACTTGGTGGAAAAAAATTCAATTGCAATACTTCGGGCTGATATCTGCGAATAATACTTTTTTAGCTTGTCAGTATTTTACAGTTAGGGGAGTGCGGACACTAAATGGCAAATTAGTACAGCACAAACTCAGCAATTATTATCAAAAACATCCACAGCCAGAGGTTGCACCAATTCCGGCTAAGATATCTTATTATCACTTTTTAGATGAAAGTTTTCACTTCAATAGTTCTACAATTATTTCCCATGATGTGATTAACTTTCTGCCTGCGCCGACTGCGTTTGAGAGGTTGGTGGCGAATTTGGGAGTGTTGGGATGTCAGCGTGATCACTTTCATTTTTCGGCGGCAATGAACGGGATTTTTTGGTATGATCCGGCGTTGTATGGAAAGATTTATTATGTGTTGCGATCGCCTGTTTTTGAGATGAGTGATAGTGATGCTAAGGAAATGATACGTCGTTGTTTTACGAAGGAGTCGGAAGGGTTAAATCGGAGTTTTTTGACTCATCAGGAGGCGATGGAATCTTACAGGATTTATGTGGAAAAGTTGGGTTATCTTTGGCGGCGGAATCGGGAGATGTCTTTGATGGGGTGTAATTCTATGGCTCGGTGTTTGGCGATGCAAAGGAGGGGGTTTAGGAGGTTTGAGGGGTATTTTGGTGAGGAGTTGGAGGATTTATTTTTGTCTCACGCAAAGGCGCAAAGGCGCAAAGAGGAATGGGAGAGTTTGGTTTAAAGATTATGTCTAATTTGTGTACTATTTCTTTTCCAGGAAGTGATTTTGCGCCTATCACTCTGAAATGTCATCAAAATTTATCTGAGTATCTGACGATTCAAAATTCGCCTGTATTGTTTGGTTGTCGGACTGGTATTTGTGGAACTTGTTTGGTTGAGGTGATTGGTGATATTCCTCCACCTCAGCCTGATGAACAGGAAATGTTGGATACATTAGCACCAAATTATCCCAATGCACGATTAGCCTGTCAGATCAACCTCACAACAAATTTAGCAATTCGCAGACTATAACTATGAATTGATATAGAAATTTTTAGCGAACTAACTAACCTGTGATAGTTCTTTTGCTTTTTTCAGTAGCAATGCAGCCCTAGAAACTAAAAAGCTATCGTAATCATCTGTAAACATATTGGTAGGGCAGAAATGAGTTGCTAGTATGTTGTCCAAAATGTGATCTTCGGCAGGCATTTCATTACGATAATGACTAGGTGACTGATCTTTAATTTTATTGTTATCAGTTCTAGCAAGTACGGAGAAGTTTACCAGACAATTAATTTGTTCATCCTTATATTTATTTCCTAGATTCTCTAAGTAGGATTTAGGAAAAATATGATGGAATTCTTTTCGATTGCCTTGAGATAAAACTTCCTGCAAAGATATATTAGTTCCTTGAATAAAGTTTAATGGTTTACCTTGTGCTAAAAGGAGAATAAAAGTTTTAGTTGCAACTGAAGACATTCGGAATACATTTTTAATAAAAAAATCATTGTCTAAGGATACATCGAAATCTCCAAGTTTATGAGGTTTACCGGCCTTAAGTTTTTGTACTTCAGCTAAATCTATATCTGTACTTTTCGCCCCTCCCCTTGCATATCTCTGAGAAAAACAGGCACGCCAAAACCACCTCTTAACAACTTCATACTGCTCTTGAGGAATAGGATGTGGTTGTTTTTGAGATGAAGCGAAAAATGATGCTAGAACAGTTAGAATATTCTCCATCGGTAGAAGTTTCAAAGAGAAAACATTTAATTCAGTTTTCAAAAAGTCTATTGATCTAAATATACCTGTTCGTATTTCATCAAACTTTTGTCTTACTGCACTACCAGGAAGCTCCATAAAATCCTCTGGATCAGCACTGTTCATTACTACAGCAGAACAACACTTGAGGAGCAAATCTGAACCAACTTCTTTGAATCCAAAAGGTTCTAACTCTTCAGTAACTTCCTGAAACTTTTCCTGTAAGTCAAAATCTTCACTCCAATTCCATACAGATAAAAGCTGGAAAGTATCTAACTCAACACCTTGTCGATTGATCCTCTCAAAAACAGTTGCAACATACTTACGCTCTTCACTTTCAAAGCGTTCTACAGGAATTCTAGCCTTTGTAAATCTTTCTACCAAATCATCTATTTGTTGTGCTAGTCTTTCATCTAAATTTCTAGTAACCTGTCTGTATTTAGGAGAATCAAAAACGTATTTAAGAGGGAAAAATTTTTGGTTGTCATAATTACTAGGATCATTTATATATTGAAATGGTATGGAGTTGGTACTGTCCAATTCAAAAAATAAATGAGTCCAATCAGTACCTTCATATTCTTCAGCAGCAAGAGAATTTTGAAATATACCAAAAATAGAGGTTATTCTTTGCTGTCCATCAAGAACGTAATCTATAGGATACTCCGGATCATTATCAGGCAGCCTATAAGGACCAAGATTTCTTTCAGTACGTAGAGGATTTCTAGTCCTCCAAAGTAATACAGATCCAAAAGGAAATCCTTTATAAATAGTATCCATGAAGTAAGCTACTCGATTAGGTTCCCACACAAAACCTCTTTGAAACGATGGAATTCTGATTCTTCCTCGTTCCAGATCATTAATCAAGTCTTTAATAAAGTAATAACTATCAGCCATAGAGAATTAATTAGGAATAACTTGTATTTATGAGTAGTGTTCATTTGATGGAATATTGTAACTTAAAAAACTAGGAAATGCAGCGTATTTGATACGATCGCTCTCAACAATCCCCACCATCCACCATGCAATTTGCAGACTTTTGGTATATTGTCGCACTCAGCGAACAGCTAAAACCTAACACGGTATTGGCGCGATCGCTTTTAGGCGAGTGGTTAGTAATATTTCGTGGTGAAGACGGAAAGCCTGTGGCGTTGCGCGATCGCCTGATTCACTTACGAGTGATATTGTCTAAGTCCCCAGGCGCAATTACTGGAATTCCTGCACTGACAAATCCAGACACATCACGAGTTATAATCGCGTCTACCCCGTGTGCGATTCCACAAGCACACTGCACTGCATCCTCAAAATCTTTAAAATTTAATGCGATCGCCTGTTCTAAAATCTCTCTATCGACTGCACAAATATATAAATCTGTCAAAATTTGTACAATCGCATCTTGAGCCGCAATCGTTCCTGCTGATTTTCTGACAATGTAATAAATATTAGTAATTGTGGTTGCTGCAATGAACCCCTCTATTTCACCTGCATCAATTTTCTCAAACAATTTTGCAGCATCTTCAACAAAAGGCTCTCGCTCTTGTAAAAAATCAAGAACCACATTTGTATCAATTAAAATTCTCATTACTGATATTTTTTCGTTAGATAGTTAATATAATCGCCTTCCACATCTTCGCCGGATGCTTCTGTACTTTTCGCAATCCCTCGCAATCGGGACAAGTTACCCTTTTTCAATTCAGAAGATGTTTCTTGCTGTAAAGAATCTAAAATAGTCTGAACTAATTGCCAGCGATCGCTAATAGGTAACTGTAATACTTGCTTTTGCAATTCCTGTAATGTCATGCTTATTTTCCCATCTGAGGCTATCTCACTTTTAATTGTAAATTAGCTCTTTTGGAATTCTCTAGATACAGTAATGTAGTCATATTTCAGAAAATGCTTTAAAGAAAATCATCTACTATGCAATTTGCCGACTTTTGGTATATTGTCGCACTCAGCGAACAGCTAAAACCTCACACTGTATTGGCGCGATCGCTTTTAGGCGAGTGGTTAGCAATATTTCGCGGTGAAGATGGAAAGCCTGTGGCGTTGCGCGATCGCTGTTTACATCGCAGTAGTCGGTTGTCGGCGGGAAAGGTCTGTCAGGGTGCTTTACAATGTCCTTATCATGGTTGGGTATATGATAACGAAGGTAAAGTGATTGCTGTTCCGGCTGAGGGTGTGGATTTTCAACCTTCTCAGCAGCGTCGAGCTAAAGCTTACGCCACTAAGGAACAAGACGGATATATATATGTGCGGTTAGCTGAAAACCCCAGCTTTGACTTTCCACCTTTTTCTATGCCTCACTATGGAGAAGCAGGTTGGGAGACGGTGCGGGTAATTAATCGGTTTGCGAATAATGTTACTAACTGTGCGGAAAATTTTATTGATATCCCCCACACAGCTTTTGTTCATCCTGGTGTGTTTCGGACTTCGCGCCAGCAAAAATTAGAGATGACGGTTGAACGTGAAAACGGTGCGGTGTTGGTGGAATATTGCAATGAAAACAGTAATTTGGGATGGTACACGCGGTTTTTAAATCCAGAAGGCGCAGAGATTAAACATAGCGATCGCTTTTATATGCCCAATATTACCTCGGTGGAATATCAAATGGGACGCACGCGCCATTTATTTATTACCAGTCAATCTATCCCCGAAAGCGATAATTCTACTTTGGTTTACACTGATGTGACTTATAACTACGGTATCTGGAATAAATTAGCGCGTCCGTTTGTCTGGTGGACAGCGCAACATATTATCGGGCAAGATGTGGAAATTTTGGCGATTCAAGGTGAAGTGATAGCTAAATATGGTACACAATTTGCTCATACCCCGGCTGACACAATTCATGTGTTTGTCGAGTCAATTAGAGCAGCGATCGCTCGTGGAGAAGACCCGCGATTATTGCCAAAACAATCTGCAAAGGTGACATTTTGGGTTTAATTATCGTGAATATACAAAGCTTGACACAACTGATAGTTTTTGCTGCATTTATTGGCTTAGTCGGATGGACAATTAGCAATCAAATTAGTCGCCAGCAAATACAATTCAAAAGTCGTGAAGATTGGTTAATAGATAGTCTCGGCTTAACGATTCAAGGTATTTTAATTCCCCTATTACAAGCCACTTTAGTGTATGGAATTTACCATTATTTATTTTCCAATCACCAGGGAAATTTAAAAATATCACCAATGTTATCTTTTATTCTCAGTTTTGTTGTAGTGGATTATTTATATTACTGGAATCATCGTTTATTACACAGTAAATGGTTGTGGCAAGTGCATCAAGTCCACCACACAGTGACTCAAATGGATGTCTTAGGCACTTCTCGCAATACTATCTGGACAAGTTTATTAATTATTTATCTATGGCTACATACATTATTTTTATATCTATTAGCTGACCCCACAGGTTATTTACTAGGAGTTAGTCTGACTTCTGCTCTAGATTTATGGAGACATAGCCGTTTATTGATTTCTACTCATCACTGGCTATATAAATTTATTTCTCCCTGGTTAATCTTACCCCAAGATCATGCTTGGCATCATTGCAGTGAAACGTATCATTGCAACTATGGTGCTAATCTCAAAATTTGGGACAAGTTACACCATACCTATCATCAAAGCAATACCTTACCATCAGCCATAGGTATTCCCACTTCCTTAAATTTCATACAAAAACTTTTCTTTCCCTTTTCATGACACTTTTAAGTAAAATTCTCTTATTCTTTCCCACCTTGATATTTATCATCACTGGGACTGCAATCTTTTATTTTGTCCATTCACCCAGCATTTTCAGTCTTCTAGCTGTATTGTTTTCGATTTATGGGTTTCCTGTGGTTGTTTATCGCTGTCATCAATGGATTTATCCTGTGCAGGAGGGTATTAGTTATCTACAAGGTAAAGAATATAGTCCTTGGTGGGGTAGTCATCAAATCCAGTCGATTTATATTGCAATTCCAGCCTTAGAAGCGATGCTGCGGTTGATTCCTGGGGTATTTTCTATTTGGTTGCGATTGTGGGGTGCGAAAGTGGGACGAGATGTTTACTGGACACCAGGATTAGAGATTGCCGATCGCGGTTTAATAGAAATAGGCGATCGCGTGGTTATCGGTCATCGTGTGGGGATATATTCCCATGTCATCAAACCCCGCAAGCAGAATTTAATGTTATATATCAAAAAAGTTAAGATTGGTAGCAATGTGTTTGTTGGTGCTGGAAGTCATCTTGCGCCTGGTGTAGTGATTAATGACTATACTTTTATTGCTGCTGATACAAACCTTTACCCTAACCAACAGGTGCAGTAATTTGTCAGTAGCTAAGTTTACTGGTGATAATTGGTCAGCCACTGTAAATATCCCCAAAATCAATTCCGCGAAACATGACAACCTCTATTCACAATCTTGTGCAGACACTCTTGTCACAATGGTTAGAATCTGACGCAACACCAGAGTCACCGATAGAAGGTATCGCCCCTGAATTTGCCAATTTGTTAGGAGTCCGTCCCGAAGAATTTACATTTGATTCGCTATTTCACAGGGATGAAACACCTGAATGGATGTGGAAAGCTATCGAGTTTAATGAAGTTTTTGACGGACAATTTTTCTTTTATGTACCAACTGCATGGTCTCAGACACGACAAGAAAAGCTCAATGTTATCTTAGGCGATACTACCACTACTCGGCAATCGATTCTCCTAACTAAAAAGTCTTTTTGGCAACCGCAGATAATTAACCTTTTGCAAGAGGTGAAAGTTATAGCATTCGCTTATTATCCTCTATACAGACCGCATTATCATCAATGGGTTTTTGTTACAGAAGACAAAAATACAGGTTCTATGTGGACGTTTGGCGTATATAGTGCGGGAGATTATATTGTGATAGTTAAAGGAGATGCGCCGACGATTTCTGACATCAATCATCAACTTACTTCGCTAATCAATACCAATCCCTGGTATGGGTGGATTGAATCAGCTAAAGCTCGATAAACTTTATTTTTCCTCTAGGGAATCCTTAAGTGATGTTTTGCCACAGATCAGCTGCTATAAACCTCGACAAGTGACCTACATTCGTTGTTGCAATGACAACATTTGGAATTGCTAGAGTAGTTGTTTGAGCTACCAGAATCATATCACCGTCAATCATTTTGTCACCTGCTGTTGGCTGCCCTTGCTGACGAGCTTGTGACCAAAAGTGCGCCGCTTGGCGCATTGCAGCTGTTGTAATTGGCAAATACTCAATAAACTTAGCTAAATTATCTAGACGAGCAATACCCTTAGACTTGTTTGCTCGTAATAACTCTCGACGAACTTCATAGTCTGCAATTTCTGGAATAATAACGCGGTTGCCTGATGTAATGTGAGCTTGTAGCCATTGGGTGCAAGCAAGACTCTCAGCAGATACCTTTGGATTAGTGACTAGACCAAGCGGCCCTGTATCTAGAACAATGGCTTGGTTCACCAAGTTATACCTTTCATCTCAAGTGGAAATAACTTGCGATCAGATAACCGATTCTCATCTAAAGCATGAATTAAATACTCACCTGTTTCCTGCTGTTCTAACCCATCCTCATCATCAATCCAGGATTGAAGTAAGTTAACTGCTTCAACTTGCTTTTGCTTCAACAAAGCAGAATTTGTCAAAAGCTGCAATACCACTGCCTCTACTGAAAGCCCGTGTCGATTGGCTTCCTGTACAAGATACTGCTCTAACTCTGGTGACAGGTTAAGGGTTAGTGTCATAAATCTTTTGAAGATACACCCTATATTTTAAAGGTCGTGGCGCGCACTCATCAAGCAGGATTCGCATAGGCTGTCAGCATTTCCTTGGCTAATTCAAGGGCGGCGATCGCCTGATCACGACTAACACTGGGAAAATGATCTAAGAATTCATCAAGTGAATCGCCTGCTTCGAGATAATCGAGCAAAGTTTTCATTGGCACACGAGTTCCAACAAAAACAGGAATTCCTCCCAGGATGTCAGGGTCACTATGAATAACAAGCTTTGCGGCTGTCATATAAATTATCCGGTATAGCAAAAGTACCTCTGATCTTAAGCTATAACTAACTGCTCGGAACTTCTTGAAAATGTGCGGCATTTCCACCAAGATAAAGGTTCAGTCAGTTACGGCGTAGTATTAGCTGACTTTAGACTTAGATATAAACCTAGTTTAGAACATTTCTGGGTATTATTTCGGCACTATATCCTGTGGCGGAATTATTTTGCCAGAATTATAGTCCTCCCACACTTTATCAAGTAATTTGCGCCTTTGTTGAGACGCATTGACATAAGATTGAATTTCAGATCGCAACAACTTTTTCATTAGGGGTTGTTTTGCTACCTTCAATAATTCTTTTAACTCTGCTTCTGAAAAATTAGCTTCTAGCGAAGTAATGTATTGATCCTCAATTTGCCGCCAACCGGCTTCTTTCGCCAAAACGCCAACTAACCATACTCTAAACTGGTCGTTGTTCGTTGAAGGTGAGATTGTTATATCAACACTGTTATTAAGATATAGGTCGTATTTTTGAGCAATTCCTGCTTCCGAAAGCACTTGTTTAGCTAATTCTTTCTTAGATGTTGTAGTCGTCCTTTCTCTTTCTGATCTGACTTTCTGTGATGGTTGCTGTTGAGAGTGAGCTATACACGCACTGACAAAGATAGAGAAAATTATGAAGATAGTTGAAGCATACACCTTAATTTTGAACATAATAAACTCCAATAAAAAAGTTTAGTCAATTGCAACCTACTTTACGAGATTCGCGATCGCATTTCTCGTTGTTGGTAGTATAAAACGATAGCTTACCAAACAGTGCTGATCTGACTAATTATTAAAACGCCGCGTTTAATACTTTGCGAAACACGACCTTATCATCACCCGCAGCATAGAAATCACGGATGCACGCTTCTTCTTCGTAGCCACACTTCGCGTAGAAAGCTCGCGTGCGCTTGAGTTCCGGTAGCCCTGACGTTTCCACCAGCAGCATACGCCCACCGCGCAACGTCAACGTTTGTTCAACGTAATGCAGCAGTTTCGTACCGCGTCCTTGTCCCTGGTAATCACGTTGGATGCCGATCAATTGCAGATTCCAGGTCTGATTGGTCATCAGTTCTATCTCGCAGTAGGCAACCCCCACCAGACATTCGTCGTCATCGTCAGTGAGCCAAAAACGATTGCTGTCGCTATTACCCTTAAAGTAATCCATCAGCATTTCAGTGAGTGTCTGGAGTTGGTCTGACTGGAATAGCCCTGTTGTTTCAGCTAGGGCGATTAGTGCGGTTGTGTCATCGGGCGTAATCGGTCGAATCATGGTGAACTCCAGGGTATTGAGTTCAAATATACTACAATATATTACAAAATACGATGCTTAGGGATCAACAAATAATCTAGAAGTAATGATACTGGTTTACTTTGTTATGATGCGTCCGATTATTCAGCTTTTTGGGCAAATACTCGCACCCACGGCGCGAAGATTTGATCAAGCATTGGATGACCCTGAATCAATGCAGATATCTGTGCAGAGAGAAATTTGCGATCGCCTGATTGCCAGCACATACGGCAAAGCCTTGGGAATTAATTCCCTCGCAGATTGGGAACGTGTTCCCATTGTTGATTATGACGCACTGATACCTTGGATTGGCAATCCCGAAAAACATCACAAAGGTCAGTCAATTCCCCTTACACCTGAGCCTATTTTGTTCTATGAAAAAACCTCTGGTAGTAGTGGGGCAGTAAAATGGATTCCCTACACGCAATCTTTGCGGCGGTCATTTAATCAAATGTTTTGCGTCTGGGCGCATGATTTAATTGTGAATGGGCCGAAATTCTCCACAGGTAAGCTTTACGCCTGTATTTCGCCACAGTTAAATCAAACTAATTCTCCATCTTTACAAGATGATTTAGATTATCTTGATGGTTGGTTGCGATGGTTTTTGCGTCCTTGGTTGGTGATGCCAAAGGGATTAAATAAATTACATGACGCACAACAGTTTAAACATCAGTTAGCTTTGGCATTATTACAAGCTGAAACACTAGAAATTATCTCAATTTGGAGTCCAAGTTTTTTACAAGTACATTTAAAATATATTCAAGAAAATCATGAGTTATTGCGAAGAGAATTACAAGGAAAAATATCAGAACATCGCCTGCAACTATTGAGGGACAATATACCCTGGGCGCAACTATGGCCAAATTTAAAGCTGATTTCTTGCTGGGATAGTGCTAACGCCGCCGACCAAGCTAAGGGATTGCGATCGCTCTTTCCCCATGTTTTAATTCAAGGTAAGGGACTGCTGGCGACTGAAGCCCCAATGACAATTCCCTTAATTGCAGCGCAAGGATATGTTCCAGTTATAGATGAAGTTTTTTTCGAGTTTGAGGATGAGACTGGCTCTCTGTATAAATTACACGAACTCTGCATTGGCAAAGAATACACAATTATTTTATCCCAAAAAGGCGGTTTATATCGCTATCGTATCGGCGATCGCATCCGCGTCACTCATTGGTATCGCCATACACCTTGCTTAGAATTTTTGGGACGACATCCAGCAGTTAGCGATTTAGTTGGTGAAAAGTTACATGAAAGCTTTGTGTATGATGTTTTAAATAGCCTAAACTTACCAGGAACTCATTTTAAAAGTTTAGTTCCCGTCGCCCAGCCACCGCACTATATTCTTTTGCTAGATACAGCCCAAGAAACACCAGAAATTATTGCTCAACAATTAGATGCAGCTTTATCTCAATCACATCATTATTATCGAGCGCGATCGCTTGGTCAACTTGCAACACCAAAAGTTTTTATATCTCCACAAATGCCTGAACTGCTATCATTGCATCGCGCCCACAATGGTAGTATTTGGGGAGGCATTAAGCATCCTCTTTTGGCAACATCTCCCCTTAGCGGGGAACTTTTACAAAAGCTTGGTTTGTATGGATTGTGATGAAAGGTGACAGGGAATTTAATTTAAAATTCCCTGTCACCTTTGTAATTATCTAAAAAAACTACTAGCGATCGCGCTTTTCTGGAATGACGGCATAAGCATCAATCTCAAACAACATCCCATCGAGTGCTAGTCTAGGAACTGGTATCAGTGTATTTGCTGGTACTTTAAAACCCCATAAACCCGCTATTTCACGTCCTAAAGGAATCAATTTATCTTGAGTATGATTAACTATTAAAACTGTAGTTTTTACTACATCTTCTGGCTGCGCTCCAGCTGCACTTAAGGCGAAACGCAAGTTCTGAAAAGCCTTGACTAGCTGTGGCTCAAATTCGCTAGAAACAAGATTTCCTTGTAAATCTGAACCAAATTGACCAGAAATATAAACTGTTCTGGTATTAGGTGGGGTAATGGCAATATGACTATAGCCATTTTGGGGTGCATTGTATAAAGTCGGCGGATTTATTAAGGTCACATCGTCATCATCTTTGTTGTTTTTTGCCAGTGCTTGACCTTGTGTTCCTACTGCTAATGTCGTAGCTACTCCAGTACCGCCTAA
Organism: Nostoc sp. CMAA1605; assembly: GCF_021596505.1. GTDB lineage: Bacteria > Cyanobacteriota > Cyanobacteriia > Cyanobacteriales > Nostocaceae > Trichormus. Next base: position 40,976 of record NZ_PJIZ01000058.1, read on the forward strand.
CCACAAAAGAGCATTTCTTCGTGAAAATTTTGTCACCAATGAATTGACGGTGCTAGTAATACGTTTATTCATCGCAAATCCCATCCCTAAAAATAAGTGATTTTTGGCACTATATATTAGTCATATTATCTAGCTAATTAGATGCAAAATATACTAGTACAAACGCTTTTTTTAATGAAAATCATACAACTTTCATGAGTTTGAAATAATGATGAAGTTTAATAATTATCCTCGTAGTAATTACTAGTAAGTTGTTGATTATAGATCACTCAAATATGATGTTATAAAATTCAGTACCATCTACTTCACTGCTGTGATTTTCTCTGTGAGTAGCTCATGGCGGTGATTCTAGGATTTATTCAGATGAATTTAGTCTGCTTTTCTATGCAAAAAATCTACCATTAGATAGGGGCAAAAAGTTTAACCAAGTATTACACTAGCTATCACTAAAAAGACTTAATTACAAAACAAAATGCTTTTTGTAGAGACGAAGATTTACGCCTCTACAAAATTTTGGCTTATCTCTTGAAATTAACGCCGTCCGCCTTGAATTTTGTCAAAGATCGAACCATCATCAAAGAATTTCTTCTGTATTGTGTTCCAACCGCCCAAACTCTGCACATTGTAAAGCTTGGATACTTTGGGGAATTTATTGCTAACCTCTTTGCTCACACTGGCGTTAACTGGTCTAAAACCAACGTTGGCAAATTCTCGTTGTGCTTCTGGGGTAAATAGAAACTTGACAAAAGCTTCTGAAACTTCACGAGTACCTTTTTTATCAACATTTCTGTCCACAACTGCAACTGGGCCATCAATGGAGATATTGACTTGCGGAACAATATAAGAAGGTGAAGTCTGCCCTTGTTTTGCAGCTAAGATGACTTCGTTTTCATAGTTGAGTAATACGTCTCCTTGTCCTTTTTTGTAGAACGCGTCACTTGCTTCCCTTGCATCTTTAGGTAATACAGGTACATTTCTATAGACTTTAGTCACGAAATCTAAAGCCTGAGCTTCACTACCACCATTTTTAGCGATCGCGCCCCACAAAGCCAAGAAATTCCAACGCGCACCACCTGACGTTTTGGGGTTAGCTGTAATTACCTTAATTCCTGGTTTAGCTAAATCACTCCAGCCTTGAATCTTTTTCGGATTCCCGTCTCTTGTTTCTATTGTGACTACAGAACGAGTGACGATGGAGTTATTTGGTGCTTCTTTTTCCCAACCAGGTTGAATTAAACCTGCTTGTTCAATCTTTTTAGTATCTAAAGCCAGTGCTAAAGCCACAACATCTGCGTCTAAACCATCGATGACGGCGCGAGTTTGAGAACCAGAACCACCATAGCTTTGACGAATGACTAAATCTTGACCCTTTTCTCGTTTCCACTTCGCGACAAACTTAGGAATGATTTTTTCATAAGCAGCCTTGGTAACAGCATAGGAAACTAAAGTAATTTCAACTTTCTTGCCTCTTTGGCTAATTAGTTGTGTCTTTTGACTAGCTGATGCTATTTGGGAGTTTGTCCCAGAGATAGGTGTGAAAGTAGTGACACCTAAACCTACAGCTACTAATAAAACTGAGGAACGACGTAAAGATGGCTGCAATCTGAGATTCAGCCTTGATAAGATTGTGAATGTCATGGGATGTGTCTCTTTTGATTAGCTAACGGCAATTAATTGACGCAAATTCCAGACGAAGATAGTTAAAGCTTGGGACAACATAGTATTAATCATTACTTTATGTTGTCCCGTTTTTTTACTGATAATTTACGGTTCATCTATCGTAAAACGAGGTTATAAAAAAGTAAAGTAGGAGCAAATATTTCCAATGTTCCGAATATTTGAATTAAGCATCAGTCGGAAAATCAGCAACGGCAGAAAGTAAACTTGATTATTTTTGGTCAAAGCTTTTTCCCTAGCAGTAGTTGCTCTGAAAACTTAACTATATTAGCTAGTTAAAAAGCATCTAATATCAGGGTATATTACTGATGATTTAATGAATTGTGAGCAGAATTTCATTCTTGTAAGGCTGATTCCACAAGAAACCTGTCAGGTTTAAGTATTCAAACTTTGACATTACAATTCATCACCAGAAACAGTGACAAAAAGCAAGGTTGAAATCAAAATTAGTGTCTCTCTCTAGTCGGGGGTACTTACACTTTCTTATGGAAGCCACACCCGAAAAATCTGTTTTATTACCAATGAAACTGGTAAAATTTCTATATTTCCCATATCTCCGATAGAGAATATGAAGTTTTTTCTTGTCAACTGCACAATGTATCTGTAATTATTGTATATATATACAACTGTATTTACATCGATTAACCGTATATTCTCTAGGAGAATTTGGCATGAGTTTGTGGCAGCGACCCTTCCAACAATTACGACTAACTATTAAACAGACCAAAAACCACTTCAGATTTAGATTTAGTTCCGTCAAAGGCTTTGTATCACTGATGATAGTAGGGGCCATGTTGAGTGTTACCCTTGCAGCCTGCTCTGGTGGTAGTGAAACAAATACTACTGGTGAAGCACCTACAGCCAACCCTGTGGCTGCCAACAAACAGAACGTGGAACTTACCCTAGTTTCTTTTGCTGTCACCAAAGCTGCCCACGAAGCCATTATTCCTAAATTTGTCGAAAAGTGGAAGCAAGAACATAATCAGACTGTCACCTTCAGACAAAGTTACGGCGGTTCTGGTTCTCAAACTCGCGCCGTCATCGATGGTTTAGAAGCGGATGTCGTTCACTTAGCACTAGCACTAGACACCCAAAAAATCGAAAAAGCTGGATTAATTTCTCCAGGTTGGGAAAAAGAAGTTCCCAATGATGGCATCGTATCCAAATCAGTAGCAGCCATCATTACTCGTACAGGCAACCCAAAGGCATCAAAAATTGGACAGACTTAGCCAGAGATGATGTGAAACTAATTACTGCTGACCCCAAAACTTCTGGAATTGCCCGTTGGAACTTCCTGGCATTATGGAATGCTGCCATTAAAACTGGTAGTGATGAAGCCAAAGCCCAAGAATTTGTCACAAAAGTGTATAAAAACGTGCCAATTCTCACCAAAGATGCCAGAGAAGCCACAGACGCATTTGCTAAACAAGGCCAGGGAGACGCTTTAATTAACTACGAAAATGAAGTCATCTTGGCACAGCAAAAAGGTGAGAAACTAGACTACATCATCCCTGAAGTTAACATTTCTATCGACAATCCTATTGCTGTTGTTGATAAAAATGTCGATAAACATGGCAACAGAGAAGTAGCAGAAGCTTTTGTAAAATTCCTCTATACACCAGAAGCTCAACAAGAGTTTGTCAAATTAGGATTTAGACCAGTAGACGAAACAGTAGCTCAAACCAAAGAAGTCAAAGATAAGTTTCCTTCAGTCAAAACACTGGGTACTGTGCAAGACTTAGGCGGTTGGCAAACAATAGACAAAAAGTTCTTTGCTGATGGCGGCGTGTTTGACCAAATCCAAGCAAGTATTAAAAGATAGGGAATTGGGAATAGGGCATGGGGCATTGGGCATTGGTAATGTACCCTTGTCTCTCTTGTCTTCCTTGTCCCCCTAAACCCCCACACACCTACACCCCGCACCCTTACACCCTTATAAATTGAATTCGGAGCGCAGTGAAGTGACTTTATTTCCTACTACGGAAGTAGATAGTAAAATTTCCGCTTGGCAAAAATTTATCCGTCCAGTGATACGACTTCCTTGGACATGGCGCATCACTTTGGGATATTTGGCTGTGATGTTATTTCTCCCAATGGCGGCTATGTTTTTGAAAGCTAGCACAGAATCACCGTCTAGGTTTTGGGAAATTGCTACTAGCGATTTAGCTTTAGCCACTTATAACGTTACTTTTGTTACATCATTGCTAGCTGCCTTACTCAATGGTGTCTTCGGTACTTTGGTGGCTTGGGTGTTAGTGCGCTACGACTTCCCTTTAAAAAGAATTATAGATGCTACCGTAGATTTACCGTTTGCTTTGCCTACCTCTGTAGCAGGTTTAACACTGGCAACTGTATACAGTGATAATGGCTGGATTGGTTCTTTGCTGGCACCAATGGGAATCAAAGTATCATTCACGCGCTTGGGTGTGTGGGTGGCAATGGTGTTTATTTCTCTACCTTTTATTGTGAGAACAGTGCAACCTGTACTCCAAGAAATGGAAGTAGAACTAGAGGAAGCGGCTTGGTCTTTGGGTGCTTCCCAATGGCAAACTTTTTGGAAGGTGATTTTACCTCCTTTATTGCCATCTATTTTGACGGGTATAGCTTTAGGTTTTTCTCGTGCGGTGGGTGAGTATGGTTCGACGGTAATTATTGCTTCCAATACACCGTTTCAAGATTTAATTGCACCTGTATTGATTTTCCAACGCTTAGAGCAGTATGACTACTCTGGTGCAACGGTGATTGGCGTGGTGTTATTGGGTATTTCCTTAATATTACTGATAGGAATCAACTTATTACAAGCTTGGACAAGAAGATATGACAACAAATAAAGAGTCTAAAGTTAGTCAATCCCGCCCCAAACAAAAAGATAGCTTGGTTCCCACAATTTTAATTGTGATTGCGATCGCCTATCTCGCTCTGATTCAATATATCCCGGCAATCAACGTTTTTGTCCAAGCTTTTAGTAAGGGGGTAGGGCCATTTATCGAAAATCTCAGCCGTACTGATTTTATCGCGGCGGCTAAATTAACCGTAATTTTGGCGTTGATTTCCGTCCCATTAAATACAGTATTCGGTTTATGTGCAGCGTGGGCGATCGCCCGCCATAAATTCCCCGGACGGGCTTTCGTTTTAAGTATCATTGACCTGCCTTTTTCCATCTCTCCAGTAGTTGCAGGTTTAATGATTGTTTTACTTTACGGCAGACAAGGTTGGTTTGGCCCTATTCTAGAAGCCAATGACATCAAAATTATCTTCGGGTTGCCGGGGATGATCTTAGCTACCGCTTTTGTCAGTATGCCTTTTGTGGCGAGAGAAGTGATTCCTGTACTAGAAGAATTTGGTCAAGACCAAGAAGAAGCCGCCAGAACCTTGGGTGCAAATGATTGGCAGATATTTTGGCGCGTGACTCTACCTGGGATTCGTTGGGGTTTACTTTATGGTTTAATTTTGACCAATGCCAGAGCAATGGGTGAATTTGGGGCGGTTTCCGTGGTTTCTGGCAACATTGCCAACGTTACCCAAAGTTTACCTTTGTTCGTAGAAGAAGCCTACAAACAATACGAAACGGAAGCAGCATTTTCGGCGGCGGTGTTGTTAGCACTGCTTGCTGTTGTCACCTTGATACTCAAAGAAATTGTAGAAAGGAAGACACGGATTAAAGACGTAGAATAAATCGGGAATGGGGCATGGGGAATGGGGCATTGAAGTCTAGTTTCTCTCATCTACTGTCTCTACCTTGTCTACCTTGTCGCCAATGCCCAATGCCCAATGCCCCATTCCCAAATTAGAGCGATCGCCTATACTAAAATACAGTTCAGGACTGTTTCCACCATGAACGGGTATTTTAGTCATCATTCCCATGAGCAGGATTTAATCCAAGCTATACACACATCTGTCAAAGGTAGAGGCAGATTTAAAGTCAAAGGTCTGCATCAGTCGGAATTTTTGGCAAAACATATTGAATTATGCCTGATTAAAGCAGAAAACATTGTGCAAGTGCGTGCTAACCATTTAACAGGGAATGTGTTGGTGATTTTTCATCCTGATTGTAGCCATAGTGCGATCGCTTCTCTGCTGCAAGATGTGGTTTTAGATTACAGCAAAGCTACTAAAACTCTTCCCCTGACCACAGTTACAGCACCCATTCAGCCACAATTAAACGAACTCAACAATCAATTAATTGTAGGTTCTGCGGCTGCTACTACCCTGATTTTAAGTAGTGGGATTATATATCAATATGGTTTAGATGAAGGCATTTTGTTAGGACTACAAAAGCTACATAATCCTCTACTGGATGCCATCATTAAGGGTGTGACTTTTCTGGGAGAGCCAACATTTTTTCTAGCAATTTGTTCAGCATTAGGAATTAATCTTTGGCAAAATCAACGCCCAAGAAAAGCAACAACTTTGGGTTTAGCAACAGTTGGTGCAGTAGGTTTAAATTTATTATTCAAAGAAATATTTAGAAGAGCGCGTCCCACACTTTGGAATTATATTGTCAATGCAGTTCACTATAGTTTTCCTAGTGGTCATGCAATGGTTTCTACCGCAGTTTATGGCTGCATTGGCTATATTTTAGCGAAAGAGTTTCCCCAATGGCGTAAGCAGATTTTAACTTCGACAACAGTTTTAATTTTGGCAATTGGATTTAGTAGACTTTATTTGGGAGTGCATTGGCCAACAGATGTTTTAGCTGGATATGCTGCCGGTTTATTATGGCTTATTGTCTGTATTCTCTATTTAGAATGGGAGCAAAAATCTAGTTTTGCAGGCAATTTCCAGCAGATATAGGAATCCACTTTGATTCCTGAAATCATTCTTTCTTCCAATGCCCCATTCCCCATGCCCCATGCCCCATTCCCCATACCCAATGTCAATTCATTCTCCCAGCTAAGGTAGCAACTACAGATAATAATTGTGGAGGTTCGACGGGTTTATCAAGGTGCGTTTGGAATCCTGCTGCTAGAGCTTTTTGATGTTCTGCATATCCAGCATAGGCGGTGAGGGCGGCGGCTGGGATTTCTCCGCCAGCTTCAGGACTTAACTGTCTGATTTTGCGAATTAGTGCATAACCGTCTTCTTGGG